>CAJTUE010000001.1 GCA_910579775.1 uncultured Oscillospiraceae bacterium
TAATAAAAAGTACAAAACTTACTTCTACAAGGTACAAGCAAAACACGTTGACTTTGTGTTGTGTGATTCTAAATTAGTTGCCCGATATATCATTGAACTAGACGACAGTAGTCATGACACAGAATCCAGAAGAGCACGAGACGCTTTTGTGGATGAAGTAGTTAAAAGCGTTGGATATAAGATCATACACACAAGAGCCATCACAGACGAAATACGAGAGCAACTATCGGTAACCCCTTAACGGAAAAGAATAAAAGTGAAATCGGAGATTAGAGAAAGGAGACAGAGAAATGAAACTGTTGCTGGGAGGAAACGCATTAGAAAGCCTGTATCACTCGGTTATGTATGAAGGCATAACTTAGATCGAATTCAGCAACTATTTGAACTGGCATGCCTTTTGCATGATGTGGGGCATGCACCATTTTCCCATACTGGAGAGGCGTTTTATATAGATGAAACGGGAACATTGTATCAAAGCTTGAAAGATTGTGTAGAAGAAGATTCTTTTTCGGCAGACTTTGATACTTTAGGAACAAACAAACCAGCACCACATGAATGCATGAGTTGCGTAGTGGGGATCAAGACCTTTTTCTACTTATTTAAAGACGCGCAAGAGCGAGCACTTTTTGCTCGCTGTATTGTAGGGATGTCCATTCGCCTGCAGGAAAAAGAGCCAAAACCCAACAATAAAATGAGCCAGGAGGAAAAGAAGGCCTTAAATAAGAAACGGAAGGAGTTTAAAGCGAGAAGGAGAGAGGTAGAACTTTATAACTGTGTTATTAGCCTTCTCAATTCTTCGATTATAGATGTAGATCGGCTTGATTATGTTATTAGAGATGCCACGACAATAGGGTTTAAGAATGCCCAAATTGATTATATGCGGTTGCTAAACGGGATGCGTATAGTGGAAAGCGATGGACACTTTTGCATTGGCTATCACAAAAGCGCCCTTAGTGTAATTGAAAGCACGGTTTATGCCCACGATGCTGAAAAGAAGTGGGTGCAAAGCCATCCCGCTATCCTTTACGAAATGGAAACTATAAAAAGTGCCATGTCGGAGTTGACTAACAAATTTACGACAGATACTGATCTAAACCCGCTATTTTGCTATGAGGCGATAACAGAGGAGGGGAAAACTCTTAAGCTTTCAACGCCCTTGTTTTCGGGCAAAGGGAAGAAATTAGAAGCAAGCGATAAGTTGTGGAGCGTACAGGCTAAAGCACTGGACAAGAAGAATCAACTTTTCGCAGATAGAAGTGGAGTAAATGCTAATTTAGAGATTGAGCGCGAATACCCTATAGCTTTACTGGCTGATGAAGACTTCCTGCATTTGATGAAACTGTTTTGCAAGGATAGCCTTGGGTATGAATATTTTGCACGAGACAAAAGAAGATCGGCGGTCTGGAAATCGGAGGCAGAGTTTAGAGCTCTCTTTCAAAAGCGCATAGGAGACACGACAGACAGCATTGTAGGACTGGAGAAAGATTTTGAGGAGCTGGCAAAGTATTGTCAGGATAAAACAGGAACTCCCATTGTAAATGATGTCGTTTTTGAGATTCTTGACCAGGAAGATGCTGACGCGAAAAAAGCATTAGATGACGGTGAAATTGACAAAGATGATTACGATGACATTATAAGCGGTGATGGGACAAAAAGACACTGGGCCAAAATTTTGATTGGCCTTGCAGAAAAATTAAACCTTGAACATGACTTTATGATTATCTTTCAAAAGAAGTTTAGCAGTAGTTTTAAGGCTACGGTAGGGGACATTCCGATCTATTTTCCAAATGTAGAAGGCGGAGTTGTACCCCTGGGAAAAGTAGTAACAACATTAAGCCCGACAGCAGAACGGAAATCAAACTTTTTCCATATTTTCTTTAAACCTATTGGCGAAGTAAATGACAAGCGGAAGAAAACAATTGTCAATACGATTGCCAAAGAATTAATAAGAGGGATAGAATAGCGCCATAAAGAGCAGAAAAAGTGATGCAATGCTAACCACACAGCCAGCCAGGTGTTCCGCCCGTCCTCTTTGAATTTTTGATGTGTTGCAAATGGATGATGAATAGAGTATAAAATCTAGTTGGCGCAGGCGTCTAAAGTGCTGGAATTGCAAGGGTTTGTCGCCTTTGGCAAGGATGAGGTCGGCAGTTCGAATCTGCCCAGCAGCTCCAAAAAAGCACCTGCTTTTAAAGCAGGTGCTTTTTTGTGTCTACAAAAGGGGATAGAAGTCAGCTGTCCAAGGCGAAAACGGCGGGGGCCCTTTGCGCCACAGAGGCATAGAGGCTGTCCATAACTTGCGCGTTGAGCCAGGAGCGCATCACAACGGAGGCTGCGTCGTCATAGGAGGGGATTTCGTACAACACCTCAATCAAGGTGGCGCGGCAGGGGAGACCCTCCGGCGACTGGTATTCCAGTGTCTCGTTGGGTTGCGCGGCATAGAGAAACTCTGCCAGAGGGCTGTCCGCCCGTTCCAGGGTGCGCATGTCCTCGCTAGTCAGCGTTTCCAAGCGGCTCACACCGTTTTCCTCCAACTCGTAGGTGATGGACACCAACTGCTCGAAAAGGGCGGGAGAGGCGTCGTAATAGGCCTTAGCTTCGGCTTCCATAGTGGAGTCGGCGTGTTCCACCAGGTAATTGACTAGGTCGGTCTCCAAATTGCTCTCAAGATAGTCGAAATAGGAGCGGGGTGTAAACCGGACTGGGCCGTAAACCGCTTCGCCATTGGCTGACTTGGCTTGGCGAATGGTGTTTTCCTGCTCCATGCGGAAGAGCATAGCGGAATAGTCATAGTTTTCACACAACCCGAGAGAACTGCCCAGAGCAAACTTGGCGTTGACCGCATTGATGTAGTCCTTGGCGAACTGCTCCAGGGCGGCGGCTTCGGTGGGGGCGGAGCGGTTTTGCCGCACAAAATCGGAGAAGAAATCATATTCCTCCCGCCCGACGGTGCGGATAGGGGCCTGATAGGCCGAGAGCCGGGCGATCAGCCCGGCTTTTTCGTTCTGGGGGCGGCTGTTCCACACCAGGACGGCGGCCATGACCGCGACGGCGGCAATAGCCGCCGCCGCAAGCCACAGGCGTGCTTTCCTCGGCATTTTCATGGGGTCAGCCGGCATAGACGTACGCGCCGATGCCGGGAGCTGTAGGATCGATGACAACGCCCGCCCGGTCCGTATGAACAAACATGCCGTCCTCCATGCTGGGCAGAGTTGCGCCCTGGCCGTTGTAGGTGTCCACAGCCAGACGGTAAGCTTCTGCGCCCTCGCCGCCAACAAAGAGACCGTCGGCGGAATCCAGGGTGACGTTGCCCTTGTTGGTGGGGGCATTGGTAATGCCAATGAAGATGTTGTTCGTAAAGTCCGTTCCGTTGGGGCTCCAGTTGCCCACCTGGGCGGGAGTCTCACCGGTATAGCAGAAGATGTTGTTGTAGAATTTATACTCGGTGCTGTTGTTGAAGGTCAGCAGTTTGATCGTCCCGCCGTCCAAGACGTTGGGACTCATGATAAGGGTGTTGTTGTAGACCTCGGTGCGGATGCCGTGGCTTCCGTTGTAGAAGTAACCCATGGTCATGTGGGTCCCCTTGCCGCAGCCCTCGTTTTCGCTGACGTTATAACGAATGCAGGTGTCATAGGAAATATACTGGTTGCTGAAGCAGCACAGCATCATGAAGCAGGAATTGTCGTGGAGGTAGTTGAACTGTACCCAGGTGTTGTGATTCAGCGCGTCCACCTCAATGCCCTGGGCGTCCTGGGCGATCACGCCGGTTTGGACGGTGTTTCCGGTGTGCCATGTTCCGCCGATGCCGTTGGCATAGCACTCGTTATACTGGAACACTACGTTGTCTGAGTTCCAGTTAAAGAGACCCACAGCGGCCTTCATCGCGCCCAGGTGCATGGCGCAGTGGTGGGCGATGTTGTTTTCCACCACCGCGTTGGACCAGGTATCCACGATGAGGCCGTCGCCGTCAATATCGTGGATGGAGCAGTTGGCCATGTAGAAGTTACGGCTGGGATAGTAGGGGCGGTTGGGGCTGTATTCGCTGCCGCTCAGTCCGGACCACAGCTCTTCCGTGTTCTTGCGGTAGGCCCAGGGGGTGAGGGAGTTGATACCGCTGCGTCCGCACTCATAGATCTCGCAGTTGGTAACGCTTACATCCACAAAGCAGGAGGGGACGGGATCGGCGGAGTCGGCGTTGACGTTGAACTGAATGCCGCCGCTGGTCTTGCCGTGATTGCTGCCGGGGCCACGGAAGCCATGAATGGTCAGGTTGTCAAAGACAAAGTGGCTCAAGTCGCCCTTGTCTTCGTTGATCAGACGGATGCCCGCGTCAAACACGGTAAGGTCGTTGACCGCGTGGTTGGTGTGGCTGTAGGTCCCGCCTGCCAGCTCCAGATCACGCACCTCCCAATACTCCACGTTCTGAAGCCAAATGGCCCCGTTGACGGTGTCGACCTGAGAGGTGAGGCGGTGCTGGAAGCTCTGAGTGTAGTCGGGGGTGAGGATGGGCTTGGGCGCGTCCTGATCGCCGTAGCTACCAACACAGATAGGCGCGCCCTCCGCACCGGAGCCCAGGGGCTTGAACATTCCGGTGAAGGTGCCGCCCTTCTGGAAGAGGATGCGGTCACCGGGGACAAAGGTCAGGGTGTTCAGCTTGGCAACGGTCTGGAAGGGCGCTTCGGGGGAGAGCCCGTCGTTGCTGTCGCTGCCGGCATTGGAGACATAGTAGGTGTGGCTGGTGCCCTGAGCCACGGTAAAGGAACGGCTGACGCTGTCTTCCCCACAGGTCACGGTGAGGGTGACCTCCTGGTCGGCGGTGAGGCTGGAGGACACAGGCTCAAACTCCACCGTCACGGTCGCATCGTTGTCGTAGGCAAAGCGGCTGGAGCGGAAAGGGGCCTTGCCGCCGTCCACGGTCAGCGCAAACTGAAAGTCCGCAGCGGTGGGGGCGAGGGTGGGCGGCTCGACCAGGGTGATGGTGACAGTGCCGTTGGTCACGGTGACCGTCGCCAGCTGGACAGGGATCGCGGCGGCGTTGGGGTCGGCGTCAATATCATAGGAAAGGGTGATATTCTGGCCCTTGTAGGTGAGGACCACGGTGATGGTCTGCTCCAGCGGCGCGGCGGCGATGGGCTCAAATTTCAGGACGCCGTCCCCGGCGATGAGGTCCAGCGTGTTGGAGACCGTGGGGTTCAGACTGGAGGTGTAGACGGCGGTAAAGGCGGTCATGTCCAGGGCGGTGCCCGTCACGGAAATAGAGCCGTTCTCGATCTGGGCGGTCTCCACGTCGCTCTTGACGGTAAGGGAGGCGTCATCCACATAGGCCTCCGCGTTCGTGCCCTGGGGATGATAGATGAAAACACGGGGATTTCCGCTGGTGTAAGTAAACTCCACCGAGTACCGGGTCCAGTCGCTGCCGTTGGTCACAGCGGTCGTTGTCTGGGAACCACCGAAATTTTTCGCGCCCACCTGCAGGGTCCCGGCAGGGGCCTTGACCCAAACGGAGAAGATATAGGTCGCACCGGGAGCGAAGGAGGCTCCGTCAATGTCGTGCTCCAGGGAGGCCTCCCGCGTGCCTGTGAATTTTGCGCCGCTTCCGCTGCGGCCGTCGGTAGTTTTATCAAGGTTGTAGTTGTTCCAGCGCCCCAGGGTGTGGTCGGTCACAAAGCCCTCGGACAGATCGAAGTTTGGATCGGCGATCAGGTTTGTCTTTTGGTAGGTCTCGCCCGCCGCCGAGGCTACCGCTGTGCCCGGGAGGACCAGGGCACAGAGCATGGCCACGGTGAGCGCCAGCGAAATAATTCGGCTAAGCCTGTTGTTTTTCATAGCGTTTCTCCTTTCGTCCGGCCTGCGCTCAGGCGGGGAACTTCTGGGCGTACCGCTCCAGAATAGCGGCGGCCTCAGAGCGGGTGATGGTGGCCAAGGGCGCCAGGGCGTTCCCGCCGCGGCCCTGGATCAGGCCGTGCTTCACGGCCCAGGCCATGGCGGGCGCGGCCCAGTCGGAGAGGGCGGCGCGGTCGCTGAATGCATCCAGTGCGGCCGGGCTTGCGGAGAGGTCGGCGTTTTGCTGCCGGGCGTAGCGGTAGAGGACCACCACCATCTGTTCCCGGGTGAGCGCGTCGCCGCCGCCAAACATCCCGTTGCTGTAGCCCAAAAGCAGTTCATTTTCTACGCCCCAGGCCACCGCGTCGGCGTAGTACACGCTGGAGGTCAGGTCGGAGAAGGTAGCGGCGGGCGCGCCGGTGGGCTTGCCAGCCATGTTATACATGATCTGCGCCATCATGCCGCGGTCCAGAAGGAGGTTGGGAGCAAAGGTAGTGGCGCTGGTCCCCTGCATCAGCTTATTGGTGCAGACAAAGCTCACAGACCCGGCGTACCAGGCAGAGCTGTCCACGTCCACAAAGACAGAGGAGGCCAGGGGGACATCGGGGTCGTCCAATGTCTCCTGGGGAGGCGTGGGCCGGGACGAGCCGCCGCCTCCGCTGCCGCTGGGGGGAGTGACCGGATCGCTGCCCTCGACGGTCCAGCGGGCAGTCAAGGTGGTGTCAGCAGTAATGGTTGCGCCCAGGAAGCGCGCGCTGTCAGCGGTAAACCAGCCGTCAAAGGAATAGCCCTGGCGGGTGATGCCGGGGAGCTGGAACAGGGTGATCTGGTCACCCTCCCGGACGGTGAGGGTGCTTGGTCCCGCCAGTACGCCGCCGTTGGCGTCCAGGGTGACGGTGTAGGTGGGGATCTCCGTCCAGGTGGCGGTGACGGTCATGCTTCCGGTCACTACGGTCTCGGCGGTGAAGAGCTGGCCGCTTCCATCGACCCAGCCGGCAAAACGGTAGCCGTCGCGGGTGGGATCGGCGGGCATTTGGCCGCCCATGGTCTCGCCCTGGGCCACGGTGTACGCCACGCCGTCGATGGTGACGGTGCAGGCCACGGAGAACTCGCCTCCCCAGCGGGCGGTGAACACAGTGCCACCGGGCTGTTCAGAGACGGGGCTGTTGCCGGGAAGAGCCGCGCTGGTATCGCCCACCTGCCAGCCGGTGAAGTTCTGGCCGTCCTTAGCGGGCAGCTCGGGCAAAACGCCGGGACAAAGATCGGTCCCGGACAGGCTTGCGCCGTCCAGCACGGCAAAGTAGGCGTCCGAGCCGGCGGCGCGCACCAAAGCCGCGCCGGGTGTGGACTGGGCGTAGACAACGGCGCCCTTTTGGTGCGCGAAGGGAAGCATCCCCTCGTAATCGCCGTAGGCGGTGACGGGAAGCGTGTCCTCAAAGACCACCGTCAGGGGCGCGTGGCTGCTGATGCCCCGGAACGCGCCGCTGGGGAGGGAGGCCAGCGCGCCGGCGACGGTGACCTGACGCAGGCGGGGGCAGCTGCCAAAAGCGTTGGAGCCAATGGAGGTCACACCCTCTGGCAGATGGACGCTTTGCAGGGCCAGACAGCCCCGGAAGGCGTTGTCGCCAATGTCGGTCAGTGTGTCGGGAAGCGCAATGGACTGGATGCGGCAGCTTTCAAAGGCGCCGTCTCCAATGCTTTCCAAGCCCTCGCTCAGGGTGACGGAGGACAGGGAGGTGGCCTTAAAGGCGTTAGAGCCGATGAAGGTGACCCCCGGGCCGATGGAGACCGATGCAAGATGGCGGTCGCCAATGCTGTTAAGCCAGGGCGGGGTGTCGGTGTTTCGGGCGGAGTAGTTAGCGATCTCGCCCTCCCCGGCAAAGTAGAGGCGGTTATCGGCGGTGCGGGCAAAGGTCACGCCGCTGCCCGCCGCGCCGGAGCGGGAGATGCCGTCTGTGGTGGTGCCGTCCAGCATGGTGATGGTGCAGCCCATCACGCCGAAGCCGCCGTTAGCGTCCATGGTCAGGCTGCCGGCGCGGGTCGTCAGCAGTTGGATGGACTGCACAAAGTCAGGGACGGTAAAGGTCCGCTCGCCGTCCACGGTGATGTAGCCGCCGGAGGGAATGGTAAAGGAGCGGTCCGTGGCCTCGAGCTCCGTGCCGTCCTCGTCAAAGGCCCGTACTTCAGTGCCGTCGTCCTCATGGGCGTAGAGGAAGTAAATATAGCTGGAGCCGTTGGAACCCGAAAGACCGGGCGCGCTGCTGGGGCCCCAAAAGTTGGTGTGCCAGGTGGTGTTGCCTGAGTTCATACCCTCGACATAAAGTGACAGGAAACGCTGCCCGCGGACCTGATAGGCGTTGGTCTGTTCCCCGGCCGAAGCGATCGTCAGGGCAACGGGGTCCGTCCCGGCCATCAGGCCGGTGTCCATGCGCAGATACTGGCCGCCATTGGAGACCGTGTAGCCGCCGCCGGAGACGGAGACCGTCATCAGCAGTTGGTCAAGGGTCACCTTGGTATCGCTCCCGGCAAGATAGCCCGCCAGCGTGCCGTCTTCAAAGCCCAGCTTGGCGGCAAGGATGCCGCCCGACAAAACGCCATTGTTGGAGGGGCAGGTGGTGGGATTGAGGTAGAGCGCGTACACGTCGGTGTCGCCCTGCATGCCGCTCTTGGCTACCATCAGATACTTGCGGCTTGCGTTTTCAGTCAGCTGGGCAGGGGTGGCGGTAAAGAGGTCATAGTCGGGGATGTCCAGCCCAGTGACCCAGGTGACCTCCCCGGTGGACGGATCGGGCTGGTCGGGATCGGGCTCATCCGGGCCGGGACCGGGGGTCTCGCCCGAGTCGCAGGTGGCCCGGAGGGACAGAGAGCCCACGCCGTTGGCGGCAAAGCTCACCTCATCGTTGGCGTCCTGGGGCAGGGTCCAGGCCGTACCGTTCCAGTAGAACCACGCGGTAGGCAGGGCCTCGGAGGTCATTGTGTGGTTGCCGCCGACCTTATTGTTGAGCTGGGCCGTGTAATACTCCAGGGTCTGCGCCGGGGTCACCGGGCAGACCCAGTGGTAGGTCTCCTCCTCGTACCCGGTGTTGTTGGCCTGAATGTCGCCCACGGTGAAGGCGGAAGCGTTTTCATACAGACTCCACCAGTGGTCGGTGCAGTCCGGGTCGCCGTCCACGTGCTTTTGACACAGGACCTCCACCTGATAGAGGGCGGCGTTGCCCACGGCGGGTTTAACGGTGGGCCGGTCCGTGTCGTCGGGGTCGGGGTCTGGGGTCTCTTCGGCGGCGCAGGTGACATGGACGTGCAAGGTGCCCTCGTGTACGTTGTTATTCTGATTAAAGGTTACGTTTGCGTCGGGCTGATGGTTCCGCAGAAGAGTCCAGCCGTCGGTGCTGTTCCAGTAATAGTAGGCTATGGGGATGTTGCCCTCCGTGGTGACCATACGGTGGCCGGAAAAGTCGGCGTTGACATTAGCCAAGCACGTGTCCAACGAATAGGAGGGGATCACCGGGCAGATGTAGGGGTAATCCGCGGCGGTGCCGTTAGCAAGGTCGTTTTCCCTCACTTCGCCCACGGTAAACTGGTCGGCGGTGGTAGACCAGTTATGCTTGGAGGGGTAACTCCAGTAGTGTGCGCCGTTTTCATCACATTTGACTTCCACCTGATAAAGCTCGGTATTGACATTAATGGTGGGGCCGTCTGCAGGCGCATCCTCCGTTGCCAACGCCGCCATGGGCAGCAGCGTCAACGCCATGCAGAACGCCAGCAGAAGGGATAGGATCCGTTTCTTCATAATGTGCCTCCTTTTAAGATTTGCCGGAGTCGGAAAGCAGGTCAAGGTAGCGTTCCAGAATGACCGCGGCCTCGGCGCGGGTGATGTTGGCTTGGGGCGCCAGCGCGCCGTCCGCACGGCCGAGGATCAGCCTCTTGGAGACCGCCCAGGCCATGGCCTCCGTAGCCCAGCCGGAAACCCTGCCACCGTCGGGGAAGGGGGTCAAGGCGTCGCCCGCGGCGGTCATGTCCCTCTTGTCGATGAGCTTGGCATAGCGGTAGAGCAGGGTGGCCAGCTGCTCGCGGGAGAGGGTGTCCTCGCCGCCAAAGCGGGTTTGGTCATAACCGTTGATCACGCCGGTGGCGGAGCCCCAGGCCACCGCGTCGGCGTAGTTTACATCCTCCGCCAGATCCAGGAACGAGGAAGTGGCAGCCACCTCCGGCTTTGCGGCCAGACAGTAGAGAGCGCGGGCGGTCATGCCGCGGGTCATGGCCCGGGCGGGGGCAAAGGTCTTGTCCGCTACGGCCTCCATGATGCCCTTGTCCACCACGGCGGCGACAGCGGCGGAGTACCAGGCGTTTTCCGCCACATCGGTAAAGGTCTGGTTGGTGGGAGGGATCACTGGGTCCTTGGGATCCTCCGAAGGGGTGGTGGTCGGCCTGGAGGAGCCGGACGAGCCGCTTCCCGAGGAACTGCCTCCGGCGGATTTGAAGGAGGCGGTAAGGGTCAGGTCATGGTCCGGCATGCGCTTGTCGGTGGGCAGGCCAGTCCAACCGGCGAATACCTGTCCGGCAGGGGCGGTGGGACGGGTCATGGGGACGATGGTCTGGCCTGTAAAGTAGCGCTGAACGCCCCAAAGCACGCCGTTGACCATGTAGGTGACGGTGTACTGCGTGGTGTCGCCGGTGCGGAGCTGGGCGTAGAGAGGCTTGGCGGCCTCGTCAATGGCGACTTGCGCGGCGCGGGCCGCCTCCTCGCTGTCATAGACTTGGTCGGCCTTGGCCAGCACCTGGGTATAGTTCCCCTCGTATTGGTTCAGGGAGCGGATCAGGGCACGTAGGCCGTCGGCGGTGACGGTGTAGGTGGTAACGTCAGGGACGGTATACTTCTGAAGGAGCTGGAATGTGCCGGGGGTGTCGGCGGCGGCCTTACAGGTGGAAAGATAGCTGCCGCCCTGGGCAAGGGTATAGCCGCCGTTGCCCGTGTGGGTAATGGTAAAGCTGCCCTGGGTGGAGTTGATGACCAGCGATGTGCCGCTGATGTTCAGATAGACCCCGTCCCGGTCATTGGGCTGGAGGGCGTAGGTCCCGTCGTCCTGCCGGGTGAGCGTCCACACGTCCTTGGCGCACGTAGAGGTGTAGATGCCCTCAGAAATGACGGTGGGGGTGCACTGGTCAGTGCGGCCGTCATCAAAATGGTGCATAATGCGGTTGTTGGTCGGGTTGTAGATCATGTAGAGACCGTTCTCGGGGGCGCCGGCGGAGCTGACCTGATAGCCCTTCACCCCCGGCGTGACCGTTGTCGTAAGTTGACTGCGGTATTCCTCGGGCAGGGTCACGTCGTCCTCCGGCTGGACCATTACGGGGATGGTCGCCGAGCGGGTAAAGCCATCCTTGCTGACGGACACGGTGACGAGGGTGTTGCCCTCGCCCACGGCGGTGATCACGCCGCCCTGCGCGGTGACCACGGACTCGTTGTAGGAGGCCCAGGTGACCGTCGCGTCCGCGGGGGAGTAGGTGGATGCTATGGTTTTGCTGCCGTCGTGGTCCAGGTCGATGAGGGAGGTGTCCACGGTGAGGGTGACAGGGGTCTCCAGCGTCCAGCCCTCGCCCATGAGGTCGGCGGCGGTGAGCTTGACAAAGTGCATGGCCATTACGCCCTTGGTCTGGGAGGTGTCGTCCTGCTCGTATAGAACGGCAAAGTCCGCATTACTGTCGCAGTCTGTGAGCTGGGTCAGGCAGGAGTAGTTGTAACGCTGGGGGAAGCGGACGGTATCGCCGTTGAGCCAAGTGACTTCGTTGGTTTCGGGATCGATCGAGCCGATGCGGATGACGCCGTTGCTGCGGTTATGGCTGTTAAACGCCTCGTTTCTACCCCA
Organism: uncultured Oscillospiraceae bacterium; assembly: GCA_910579775.1. Taxonomy (GTDB): domain Bacteria; phylum Bacillota; class Clostridia; order Oscillospirales; family Oscillospiraceae; genus MGBC124762. The sequence goes on from CAJTUE010000001.1 coordinate 11,691, forward strand.
GGGATAGGAGGCAAGGATCAGGTTTTCGTGAATGGTCTCATGGTCCGGGGAGACCAGACGGCCCGTCACATTGATAAAGGAGACCATGCAGTTCGAGCCGTAGGTCAGGTCGGCGTCAAGCACAGACGGGCCCCAGGTCGCGCTATTGTCGGAGCTGTCGGCGTAGCTGATCTTGCTCTGATCATTGCGGGAATACATCCGCAGGTCGCCGTTGGGTAGGTGGACGATCTGGGACTCGCTGGACTTGCCTGTGTTGGCGAGCTGCTCAGTGCGCGCCCCGCGGGTCCAGGTCACGCCGCCGTCGTCAGAGTAGACCACACTGGCCTTTTCGCCGGTAAGGTTATCATAGACCGGGAAAACAAGCCGCTCCGTGCCGTTTTCCAGGGTGACCGTTACGCCCCGGCCGGGGCAGAAGGCCAGGAAGGTCTCGCCCGGGTTCTTGACGCCGCTGATGAGCCTAGGCTCGCCCCAGTCCAGCTTGCCGGTGCTCCTGCTGACGGTGGCGGAGCGAAGCATCAGGTAGGTGGTAGAGTACGCCTTCCAGGGGGACGCCTTGTAGAACAGGTTGGCTTGCACCCAGGTGTCCGTCCGGTCCTTCTGGAGGCAGAGCACGGGCTGAATGCCCTCCGTGCCGCCGTAGTCATACCAGAGGTCGAAGAAGGCGTCCACATAATAGCCCACGGGGGTCTTGGCGGCGTCGTCCTTGTGGAAAACGGAATACAGGCTCACCGCTTTGCCGTCCTTTTGGACGGCGCCGCCGGGCGTGCCGTTAATGTCCACCCGGTATTCGTAGTAGGCCTCATACGCCGCGCGGGTGTCCTCGGTGCGCCCGGTGGTGGTGTTGACCTTGGTGTCCCACTCCGCCTCGGAGATCGGCCCGACCATCAGCAGGCCGTCCGTGTCAAAGCCCGAGCCCACCTTCTGGGCGTTTTGGCCCAGGTTGACGTGACAGGGCTGGAGGTCCACTGCCATCCAGAGCTTGCCGCTGCCGTCCACCACCATGGCGGGATCGATGAAGGACGCGCTGTTCTCCTTGCTTGTGCCGGGATAGTACGTAGCACCCTGAATGGGCGCGAAGTCGGAAAAGTAGTTGATGATCTCCCACTCCCAGGTCGCGCCGCCGTCCTTGGAGACGGAGACGATGGTGTCCAGGTTGTTGGGGGAGTCGTTGGTGTTGGGCCAGCGGGCGTCGCTGGCCGCCACGATCCAGCCGTTGTCCAGGGTGACAAGGGCGGGAATGCGGAAGTAGCTGCTGACCTCCGCGTCGCTCATGGGGCCGTCGCTGCTGGTGCCGCTGAGCTTGTCATGGGGGGTGGCGTAGTCGCCTGTAGGCTGACCGGAGGGGGCGGCAACTGCCTCAGCAAGCTGAGCGGGCTCTTCCCGGGCCGCCGCATCCGCAGGGAGGGCAGGCAGCTCGGTCAACGGCGAGTCGCAGGGAAGGGCAGGCAGCTCGTCCCCGCGCTCTCGTGCCAGCGCGACCGGCGGTACACAGGCTACGAGCATGACAGCCGATAAGAGAAGTGTGATCAGTCGAACCCATTGTCTTTTCATGTTTTTCATCCTCTCTTGGTTTAAAGTTGTGTAAGCGTTGGCTGCAATGCGCGGCGCATAGCCTCCCTCTATGAGCGTAAAGTATTGGCTTCTATGATATTAGCGTATCACGAGGGGGGAAGCAACGTAAACCCAAGAAAGGGAAAAAGTCATAAAAAACGGAAAAAAATAGAAGATTTATTTTTTGAGAGCCCCTTGGTTTAGCGGTTTCTTGACATTGTCGGCCGACGGAATTATAATAAAAGCAATGAATTACAAAAAACGGGGGTGCGCACCGTGTATCAGGACATGCATGTGACCAACAGCTGGGAATTTACAGAACCCATGGCGGTAAAGGCCATCTACAAGCTCTTTACCGAGGGGGACTATGCCGTCAACCACAGGATCATCGTTCCCGACAAGTACTTCTATATTTACACCATGGAGGGGGTCGGGACCTTTGTAGTGGATGACGACCAGCTGGTGGTGAGCGCCAACAGTCTGGTGGTGGTCAACGCCAAGCGAGGGCTTCACTACCATTGCTCAGGGCCGAAATGGAACTTTTGGCTGGTGGAATTTAAGACGGCACACCCCCGGTTGATCCCCAACAAGGTCTACCCACTTGCCTTGGGCAAGACTGTCCTGAGCCAGTTTGCCGTCGCTCTGCAGGAATTTAAGCAGGAGCACATACAAAGCGCGGCCGCGCTGTTTCAGTTTATCTATTACGCCTCCGCCCGGCTGGCGGAGGAGCGGCAGGGGAAGCAGACCCGGCGGCTGCTGAATGCGGCGCTGGCGTATATGCAGGAAAACCTCCGCAATTTCTCGGTGGCGGAGCTGTGCCGCTATTTAAACGTGGAGGAGCGGACCCTGCGCAATATTTTTATGCGCAAGCTGAATACCTCCCCCAAAAAGTATTTTGAGTATTTGCGCCTGGAGGAATCGAAGCGGTATTTGGAGACCACCACCCTGCCGGTGTCGGTCATCGCCGCCCATATGGGCTTTGCCAACTCCGGTCACTTTTCCACAGCGTTTCGCAGGGAATACGGGGAGACGCCCAAGCAGTACCGTTTGGCGTTCAACGACGGCGTGTACTTGACCAAATAGCGGGCGCGCCCCGGCCAGGAGCAATTCTACCGCTGGGAGATTGACGGTGGGGCCAGGGCATGGTAGCATGGCGGGGAGGTGAGCCGTATGGAGACTATTGACAGGAAAAGATTCGGCACGTTTGTTGCCAAACGCCGCAAGGAGTTGGGCATGACCCAGCAGGAGCTGGCTGACAGGCTGTTTCTGTCCAACAAGGCGGTGTCCAAATGGGAGACGGGGCAGAGCCTGCCTGATATTACCCTTCTGGAGCCGCTGGCGGGCTGCTTGAAGGTGTCCGTGGCCGAGCTTTTGCGCGGGGAGCGCGTGGTGGAACGGCCGCTGGAGCCGGAAGAGACGGAGACACTGGTGGACAAGGCCATCCAATTTGCCGATGAGGGGTCACAACGGGACAAGCACCGCCGCCGCTGGCAGGGGGGCTGGGCCGTCTCGACGGTTTTGGGGTTTGGGGGGCTATGCACCCTGTTCTGGAACGGGGTCAGCCGGGAGGAGTTGGTCAACACTGTCTTCCTCACGCAACTGCTGTGCCTGATCTTCGGCTTCTGGGCGGTGTTTTTTGCCCCCGCGCGGCTGCCTAAATATTATGACGAGAACAAGGTGTCCTCATTTAGCCAGGGCCCTGTGCGGCTCAATTTGGCGGGACTTCGCTTTCACAATGGCAACTGGCCCCACATCCTCTCTGCCCTGCGGTGGTGGCTGGTGACCGTCCCGGTGGTCTTTCCAACCGTCTATGGCCTTTTGCGGGCCAGCATACCCCAATGGGGGCCTGCTTGGGAGCGAGGGCTCACGCTGTTTGCCTGCCTGGGCCTGCTGGTCCCGACGATGGTGGTTGCAAAAAAGTACGAGTAGAGATACAATAGAGGGCAGCAAACGGAAAGGATATCTCCCATGAATTACACCCTCTATGACCTTGCTTTATTTGGGCTGGTCTATTCCTTCCTGGGCTGGCTGGCGGAGGCGGCATATTTTGCCGTGAAGCGCAGGGGCTTCTATGACCGGGGCTTTCTCTCCGCGCCTCTGGTGGTCTCCTACGGCGTGACCGCCCTGCTGTTGATCCTGGTCCTGCCTACCCTGGACGGCCTCCCGGTGCTTCAGTTCGCGTTCTGCACCGTTATTGCCACGGTGGTGGAGGCGGTAGCCGCTGCTCTGGCCCGGCTGCTCACCCCCACGGTCCAGTGGAGCGCGGCGGAACGCAAACGGGCGATCACGGGCGGGAAATGGGGCCTTCTGGCGTCCCTGGCGGTGGGGGGCGTCTGCTATCTCTGCTATCTGCTGGTCCATCCGTTGCTGTTGGTGGTGGAGTTGATGATCCCCGCGCTGGTGAAGATGATCGCCGTATGGGTCATCTGTGGGCTGCTGGCGGTGGACTTCGCGGTGTCGGTCTACGCACTGCGCACCGGCGGACGCGCGGCCAATGAGCGCAAGCAGCGCTCCGGGCGGAGCAAGCTGGCCGCAGGCGTGTCTAACTTTGTGTGGCGGCGGCTCAGTAAAGCCTATCCCGGCATTGAACAGGAGACGGCGGAGGATGACCAGGAGCACAAGCTGGTGTTTGCCAAGGGGCTTTGCTGGGACAAGCTTATCTGGGTGTTTTTTCTCACGGCCCTGGGAGGAGACCTCATTGAGATGTGCTGGGTGCGGCTGGTGAGCCACATCTGGATGTCCCGCTCCAGCGTTCTCTACGGCCCCTTCAGCTTTGTCTGGGGGCTGGGGGCGATGCTGCTGACGGTGACCCTCCAGCCCTTGGCCCAGAAGGCAGACCGCTACGTGTTTTTGGCGGGGTTCGTCATTGGCGGCGTTTATGAGTATATGTGCAGTGTGTTTACCGAGCTGGTGTTTGGCACGGTGTTTTGGGATTACAGCCACATGCCGCTTAACATTGGCGGACGGACCAACGTGCTGTTCTGCTTCTTCTGGGGCGTGCTGGCCCTGGTGTGGGTAAAGTTTTTTTATCCCTTGCTCTGCAAGGGCATCGAGGCCGTCCCGGTGCTGCTGGGCAAGGTGCTCACCTGGGTGGTGGTGGCATTGATGCTGTGCAACGGCGTGCTCACCGGCCTGGCCATGCTGCGCCATCAGGCACGGCCCATCCAGCCCCGGCCCGCCAACCAGCTGGAGGTCTTTTTGGATAAGCAGTACCCGGACGAATTTATGACCCGCCGTTGGCCCAATATGCGGCAGGTGGACTAAAAAGAAACAGCGTGGGCGCATCGCGCACACACTGTTTTTCCTGATAGGTTACCGCCGAAAGAGGCTACGTACGCCGCCGGAGGCCGGACTGCGCTCCTTGACGGCGAAGGCGCGGCAAAATTGCCGCACGTGCTTGCGGATATCTTCTTCCGCGGTTGCCCGGCGGGAGCTGTCCCGGTCGGCCAGGTCGATCAAGTGGAGGATGGGCGCCAGATACTCCAGAGCCATGGTGTGGGCGTCCGCCCGCTTGACGGCCTGCCGCTCCATCAGACGGGAGAAAAACCTCTCGTAGAGAGTCAGGGGACGATCCCACAGCCAGTCTAAACCCTCCGCGACTTGTCCGGCAAAGGCACGAAAGCCCGCGCCGTCCTCCAGCTCTGCCATGACCCAGGGCATCGTAGCCAGCTCCAGCCGTTCTGCGCTCAGGGCGCCGGGGCCTCGGACCTCCCGCTCCAGGACGGCCTGGGCGTTCGCGGCGTCCTGCCACAGGGCTTGATAGCGCTCCCGGACATAGGGGGCGGTGGCGGCAAACAACGCCTCCTTACCGGCAAAGTGCTTGTAGAGGGAAGGGGCGCGGATGCCCACGGCCTCGGCAATGTCGTTCATGCTGACCCTATCGTAGCCCTTGCGGCCAAACAGCTCCAGGGCGGCTTGCAGCGCTTTTTCGCGGGTGGCGGAGCCTGGCATATTCCGTTCCTCCTTTGGTCGTTTTCGCGGTATCTAAGGGCTATTTGCTGCTAGTGCGTTGGCTATGAGAAAATAGGAAGAGGCTATTAGCTGATAGCCACATTATATTCCACCCCAAAAGGCCTGTCAAGAGGGACGTTTCGACGGAGTTTGTTCTTGCAATTCAATATATGCCGTGATATAATTAGCCGAATTACTTGCCAGACGAGAGAAAAGGTCGGTGACGCCATGAAAGAGATACAACGCCTCAAGGAGCATTTGGAGGCCCAGCGGCCCGGCGGCTGGGAGGAGCTGCCCGATCTGTCCCTCTACATGGACCAGCTCATCTCCTACATGCCCCGGCAGCTGATCCCCACCGAGACGGAGGGTGACCCTCTCACCGCCGCCATGGTGAACAACTACATCAAGGCGGGGCTGCTGCCCAGGGCGGAGGGGAAGCGCTATGACCGCAGGCATCTGGCCTATCTCACCGCCATCTGTGCGCTGAAGCCGGTGCTGTCTATGAAGGAGCTGGCCCAGCTGCTGGGCGCGGTGGACGCACAGCATGTGGTGGCCGAGGACTGGTACGGCTTTTTCTTGGGCAAGCTGGACGAGTCTATGGGAACGGTGGCCGACAGCCTGGACGAAAACGCCAAGGAGTCGGAGCTGCCCGCCCTGGCTCTGCGATTGGCCCTGGACAGCTACGCGAACAAGCTTGCCTGCCAGCGGGTGCTGACCCTGATGGAAAAGCAAGGGGAAAAAGTCGACCCCGCGCCGTCGCCGGCCGGGGAAAAGAAAAAGAAGAAAAAGGAAGAAAAGAGGTCTGAAGCATGAGCGAATATGTGATCCTGACGGATTCCTCCGCCGACCTGGACGACGCCCTGGTCAAGGCGCTGGGGGTGGAGGTCGTCCCCCTGAAATTTATTATCAACGGCGAGACCTATTCCAACTACCCGGACAACCGGGAGATGGAGCCGGTGGCCTTCTATGACCGCCTCCGGGCGCAGGAGGTGGCTACCACTGCCGCCATCAATTTGGCCGACGCCAAGGAGGGGATAGAGCCGTTTTTGCGGGAGGGTAAGGACGTACTGGTGCTGGCGTTTTCCTCCGGCTTGTCCGCCACCTGCCAGGCCTTTAAGCTGGCGGCGGAGGAACTGCGGGAGGAGTACCCGGAGCGCAAGCTCTTTGTGGTGGACACCCTGGCCGCGTCCATGGGGCAGGGGCTGCTGGTCTACCACACCGCCATGAAGCAGAAGGCGGGGGCCACCATTGAGGAGGCACGGGATTTTGCCGAGGACAACAAGCTCCATCTGGACCACTGGTTTACCGTGGATGACCTTATGTACCTTAAGCGGGGTGGACGGGTGTCCGCCGCCACAGCCGTGCTGGGCACTATGCTCTCCATCAAGCCCGTACTTCACGTGGACGACGAGGGCCACCTGATCAATGTCTCCAAGGCCCGGGGACGCAAGGCCTCTTTAGCCGCCCTGGCGGAGAAGGTGGGGGAGATGGCCATCGACCCCGCCAACCAGACCATGTTTATCAGCCACAGCGACTGCCTGGAGGATGCAAAGTATGTGGCCGAGCTCATCCGGGAAAAGTATGGCACCACCGATTTTCGCTTCAACTATATCGGCCCCGTTATCGGCGCCCACACCGGGCCCGGTTGTGTGGCGCTGTTCTTCCTGGGCGAGCACCGCTGATGACCTGGCTGGAATATCGCGTTACCACCGCGCCGGAAAAACTGGATGCTCTGGCGGCCCGGCTTACTGCCAACGGGGCGGAGGGGCTGGTCATTGAGGATGAGGGAGATTTTCGCCGCTTTTTGGAAGAGAACCGCCAATACTGGGACTACGTGGACGAGGCGCTGGAGAAGCGGATGTCCGGCGTGGCCCAGGTGAAGTTCTACGTCCCCGCTACCGACGCCGGAAGGGCGGAGGCGGAGGGGTATCTGGCGGGAGTGACCGACGTTGATATCGCCGTTGAACCCTTGGAGGAAGAGGACTGGGCCAACGGGTGGAAGAAATACTATCAGCCGCTGGCCATTGGCCAGCGGCTCTATGTGGTGCCTGAATGGCTCCCCCGGGAGGCCCCGGAGGGGCGGGTGAGTCTTGTTTTGGATCCCGGCCTCACCTTTGGTACCGGCGCCCACCCCACTACCCAGCTCTGCCTGGAGGGGGTGGAACGGTGCGCCCGGCCCGGCCAGCGGGTGTTGGACTTGGGCTGTGGCAGCGGGATCTTGTCCATTGCCGCCCTCAGGCTGGGGGCGGACTATGCCTTGGGGGTGGACATCGATCCCAAGGCTCCTGACGTGGCCCGGGAAAACGCGGAGCTAAATGATATTTGCCGGGAGAGCTATCGGCTATTAGCCGGAGATGTGCTGGGGGACAAGTCCTTGCAAACGGAGCTGGCAGGGGAGCGCTGGGACCTGATCCTGGCCAACATCGTGGCCGACGTGATCATTCCCCTGTCCGCTGTGGTGGGGCCGTGGCTGGCCCCCGGGGGAACATTCCTCTGCGCGGGGATCATCGACACCAGGGCGGCCGAAGTCCGCGCCGAGCTGGAACAAAACGGCTTTGTGATCGAGGAGGCCCCCGCGCGCAAAGGCTGGTGCGCCTATCAGTGCCGTTGGGAGGGGAAGGCATGAGCCGGAAGACCGCCAAGGTGGCGCCCCTGGTGCTGGAGCCGGGGCGCAGGACCTTTTGCGTCAGCGATGTTCACGGCAACCTGCCCCTGCTGAAGGGGCTTTTGGAGAAGCTCGGCTTTTCGGAAGCGGACACCCTCATCGTGATGGGGGATATTGTGGAGCGCAACACCGGCAGTCTGGCCACCCTGCGCTATCTGATGGAGCTGAGCCGGGGGTATGACCTGCGGTTTATTCTGGGCAACTGCGACAACCTGGTCCTGGACTTTGTGGACGAGGGCGGCGAGCTGCTGGACAGCTTTTTTGAGCGGTGGATCGGCAACCTGGGAGACAGGAGCGTCCTGGTCCAGATGGCCCGGGAGGCAGGGGCCTCCATCGAGAGCCGGGCGGACTACCCGCTGGCCCGGAGGACCTTCCGGGAGCGGTTTTCCGCCGAGCTTGATTTTATGCGGGCCATGCCCCATATTCTCCTGAACGACGACTATCTGCTTGTCCACGGCGGGGTGTCCCGGGAGGACGGCCTGGAAAGCCTGATCGCCTTTGACTGCATGAAAAATGACCACTTTTGGGAGCAGGGGCATGTATTTCAACGCTGGGTCATCGCCGGACACACCCCTGTGACCCTCTACCGGGGAGACATTCCCGATGCGGATCCCATCATCGACGAGGCAAGCCATATCATCAGCATCGACGGAGGCTGTACCCTGAAGGTGGACGGCCAGCTAAACGCCCTGCTGTTGCCCGCAAGGCCCACGTGCGCTGCGGAATTTTCCTTCGTCTCCTTTGACGGCTTTCCTAAGGTCACCGCCCTGGAGTGGCAGGAGGGCTCGGAGTGTTCGGTGAACATCCGTTGGGGGAGAAGCGCCCTGGAGCTCCTGGAGGGTGGGGAGGAGTTTTCTCGTTGCCGCCATGTGGAGACGGGGCGGGAGTTGGACATCCTGAACAGCTATTTGCGCTTTCGCCCCGAGGGAGTGACCTGCGAGGACTCCACCGACTACCGTCTTCCGGTGGAGCCAGGGGACACGCTGGGCGTGGTGCGGACCACAGGGCGGGGCATCCTGTGCAAAAAGGGCGGGGTGACCGGGTGGTACTACGGAGCCTATCAATGAAAAAGTCGACACAAGGCACAACGGGAATTTTGCCCCAGGGCAAAATTCCCGTTCTTTTTTGGACAAGACTATGGTAGACTGCCCTTCCGAAAGGAAGGTGACGGTAGGTGACCGGTTATTGTGAGACCGCCCAAGAGGTGCTGGAGGACCTGGGGTGCGACCCCCGCCGGGGGTTGGACGGCGCCGAAGCGGCCCGCCGCCTGGAGCGGCATGGCCCCAATAGCTTAGACGCCGGGAAGCGGCCCTCGCTTCTGCGGCGGGTTTTTGGGCAGCTGAAGGACCCCATGATCCTGGTGCTGTTGGCAGCGGCCGGTCTTTCGTGGTGGGCCGGGGGCGGCAGGGACTGGCTGGACAGCGGGATCATTTTGCTCATTGTAGTGGTAAACGCCGTGCTGTCCATCACCCAGGAGGACCACGCCCAAAAGGCGCTGGACGCCCTGCGGGACATGGCCGCGCCCACAGCGCTGGTCCGCCGGGACGGGGCGCTGTGCCGGGTGGAGGCCAGGGATCTGGTCCCCGGCGACCTGGTGTACATAGAGGGGGGCGACCAGACCCCGGCGGACGGGCGGCTGCTGTCCGCCTCCGGCCTGCGGATGGACGAGAGTGCCATGACCGGGGAGAGCGTGCCCGTGGACAAGAACCCGGGAGAGGGATTGGGAGCCAATACCCCCCTGGCCGAGCGGTCCAACATGGTCCTTTCCGGGACACTGGCGGTGGCGGGGCGGGGGTCCATGGTGGTCACCGCCACGGGAATGGACACCGAGATGGGACGTATTGCGGGGATGCTGGGCGCCAGGGAAGCCCGCACTACCCCGCTTCAACGAAAGATGGGGGAAATCTCCAAGACCCTGTCCTTTCTGTGCCTTTGCGTGTGCGCGCTGATGTTTGGGGTGGGGCTGCTGCAGGGGAAAGACCTGCTGGGAATGTTTTTGACGGCGGTCTCCCTGGCGGTGGCGGCTATCCCCGAGGGTCTGCCCGCCATTGTCACCATCGTGCTGGCTCTGGGGGTCCAGCGGCTGGCCAAGGAGGGGGCCATCGTCACCAAGCTCCCAGCGGTGGAGACCCTGGGCTGTGCCGGGGTGATCTGCTCGGACAAGACGGGGACCCTCACCCAAAACCGGATGGAGGTCAAGGAGCTTTGGAGTCTGGCAAAGGTGGGGGAGACCGCAGCCCTCACCGCATTTGCCCTGTGCAGTGACGCGGCGGTGGCCGCCGACGGAACGGTGCTGGGGGAGCCCACCGAGGCCGCTCTGCTGGAGGCCGCCCGTCGGGCTGGGCTGAGCCCCGAGGCTCTGCGGGCCAAGCACCCCCGCCTGGGGGACATCCCCTTTGACTCCGCCCGCAAGCGCATGTCCACCTTTCATCCCGGAGAAAACGGCGGGGTGGAGGTGATGGTAAAGGGCGCACCTGACCTGCTGCTGGACCGGTGCGACCGGATCATGACCGCGGCGGGGCCGGTGCCCCTAACGCCGTCTCTGCGCCGGGAGGTGGAGCGGGCCAACGCCCGGATGGGCAGGGAGGCTCTGCGGGTGCTGGCGGCGGCCAGGGGAGAGCTGTCCGCCCTGCCCAAGCAGCCGGACCCCCGGCGGGTCGAGCGGGGGCTGATCTTTCTTGGCCTGGCCGGCCTGATGGACCCGCCGCGGCCAGAGGCGGCCAAGGCGGTGGAACGGTGCCGCCGGGCGGGGATCCGGGTGGTGATGATCACCGGAGACCACCGGGCAACCGCTGTGGCGGTGGCCCGGGAGCTGGGCATTCTGGAGGAGGGCGGCGGCGCGGTCACCGGAGCGGACCTGGACTTCATGTCCCAGGGTCAGCTGGAGGAAGAGGTGGAGCGCATTACGGTCTTTGCCCGGGTCACGCCGGAGCATAAAATGCGCATTGTCCAAGCCCTCCAGGCCCACGGTCATGTGGTGGCTATGACGGGGGACGGAGTCAACGACGCCCCGGCCCTCAGCGAGGCGGACATCGGCTGCGCCATGGGCAGGACGGGGACCCAGGTAGCCAGATCCGCCTCTCACCTCATCTTGACCGACGACAACTTTGCCACCATCGTCTCTGCCGTGGCCGAGGGGCGGGGGATTTACGCCAACATCAAAAAGGCCATCCACTATCTGCTCTCGTGCAATATTGGGGAGATCCTGACCCTCTTTGCGGCCACACTGTTGGACTTTGCCCGCATGCCCCTGGTCCCCGTGCAGCTCCTTTGGCTCAACCTGGTCACCGACTCCCTACCCGCACTGGCGTTGGGAGTGGAGCCGGTGGAAAAGGGGATGATGGAGGAGCCACCCCGGGGCGGCCGGGAAAAGCTCTTTGACGGGAAATTTACGCTTCGCCTTTTGTGGCAGGGGCTGATGGTGGGGGGCTTGACTCTGGCGGCGTACTTTTTGGGCCTGTTTCGCTTTGGCGACCCGAATGCCGCCAACACCATGGCCTTTGCCACCCTCACCATGACCCAGCTCTTCCACGCCTTCAACGTCCGCAGTGAGACGGAGTCCCTGTTTTCTCTGGGACTGTTCAGCAACAAGGCTATGAACAAGGCATTTGTGGTGGGAATGGGGATGCAGCTGGCGGTGCTCCTTCTGCCTCCGCTCCAGGCGGTGTTTTCCACCGTGTCTATGACCTCTTTGCAGTGGATGACGGTGCTGGCCCTGGCGCTGACGCCGGTAGCGGTGTGCGAAATCACCAAGACCCTTGGGCGAGGGGTAAGAAAATCTTGAAGAAATTGCTGAAACGCCCTTGTCATTTCCTTGGGAGGATGGTAGAATAAGCCTATTACAGCAATCCCCGGCAAATTTATCTATTGAGAGGAAGGATGAAGCACATGGCTAAAAAGTATGTGTACAAATTCTCCGAGGGAAACAAGGATATGCGCGAGCTGCTGGGCGGCAAGGGCGCGAACCTGGCGGAGATGACCTCTATCGGTCTGCCCGTGCCTCAGGGCTTTACCATCACCACCGAGGCCTGCACCCAGTATTACGAGGATGGCCGGCAGATCAACGCCGAGATCCAGGCGGAGATCATGAAGAACATCGATATGCTTGAGGAGCTCACCGGCAAGAAGTTCGGTGACCATGAGAACCCTCTGCTGGTTTCCGTCCGCTCCGGCGCCCGGGCCTCTATGCCCGGCATGATGGACACCATCCTCAACCTCGGCCTCAACGAGGAGGTGGTGGAGGTCATGGCCCGCAAGTCGGGCAACCCCCGCTGGGCCTGGGACTGCTACCGCCGCTTCATCCAGATGTACTCCGACGTGGTCATGGAGGTGGGCAAAAAGTACTTTGAGCAGCTTATCGACGCCATGAAGGAGAAGAAGGGCATTACCCTGGACGTGGACCTCACCGCCGATGACCTCAAGGAGCTGGCGGGCCAGTTTAAGGCCGAGTATAAGTCCAAGATCGGCGCCGACTTCCCCAGCGACCCCAAGGAGCAGCTCATGGGCGCCATCCAGGCTGTGTTCCGCTCCTGGGACAACCCCCGGGCCAACGTCTACCGCCGGGACAACGATATTCCCTATTCCTGGGGCACTGCCGTCAACGTCCAGTCCATGGCCTTCGGCAACATGGGCGACAACTGCGGCACCGGCGTGGCCTTTACCCGCGACCCTGCCACAGGCGAGAAAAAGCTGTTTGGTGAATTCCTCACCAATGCCCAGGGCGAGGACGTGGTGGCCGGTGTGCGCACCCCCATGCCCATCGCGGAGATGGCGGAGAAGTTCCCCGAGGCATTTGCCCAGTTCGAGCAGGTGTGCAAGACCCTGGAGGACCACTACCGCGACATGCAGGATATGGAGTTTACCGTAGAGGACGGCAAGCTCTTCATGCTCCAGACCCGCAACGGAAAGCGCACTGCCGCCGCCGCGCTCAAGATCGCCTGCGACCTGGTGGACGAGGGCATGATCGACGAGAAGAAGGCCGTGGCCATGATCGACCCCCGCAACCTCGACACCCTGCTCCATCCCCAGTTTGACCAGAAGGCCCTGAAGGAGACCCCTGTCATCGGCCGGGCCCTGGGCGCGTCTCCCGGCGCGGCCTGCGGCAAGATCGTCTTCTCCGCCGAGGACGCCAAGGAGTGGGCCGCCCGCGGCGAAAAGGTGGTCCTGGTCCGTCTGGAGACCTCTCCCGAGGATATCGAGGGCATGAAGGCCGCCCAGGGCATTCTGACTGTCCGCGGCGGCATGACCTCTCACGCCGCCGTCGTTGCCCGGGGCATGGGCAAGTGCTGCGTGTCCGGCTGCGGCGCGATAAAGATGGACGAGGCCAATAAGAAGTTTGAGCTGGACGGCAAGATCTACAAGGAAGGCGACTGGCTCTCTCTGGACGGCTCTACCGGCAACATCTACGGCCAGGCCATCCCCACCGTGGACGCCTCCATCGGCGGCGAGTTCGGCCGGGTCATGGCCTGGGCGGACAAGTACGCCCGGCTCCAGGTGCGCACTAACGCCGATAATCCCCACGACACCGCCCAGGCCGTGAAGTTCGGCGCCAGGGGCATCGGCCTTTGCCGCACGGAGCATATGTTCTTCCAGGAGGACCGCATCCCCGCCATCCGGCAAATGATCTGCTCGGACACTGTGGAGCAGCGGGAGGCCGCGCTTGCTAAGCTGGAGCCCATGCAGCAGTCCGACTTTGAGGGGATGTACGAGGCCCTGGGTGGCCTGCCCATGACCGTCCGCTTCCTGGATCCCCCCCTCCACGAGTTTGTCCCCACCGAAGAGGCCGACATTGCCAAGCTGGCCTCCGACATGGGCAAGAGCGTCACGGAGATCAAGAACATCATTGCCTCTCTCCACGAGTTTAACCCCATGATGGGCCACCGCGGCTGCCGTCTGGCGGTCACCTACCCCGAGATCGCCGCCATGCAGACCCGCGCCGTCATCAAGGCTGCGCTCAACGTTCAGGCCAAGCACCCCGACTGGAAGATCGTGCCGGAGATCATGATCCCCCTGGTGGGCGAGGTCAAGGAGCTGAAGTACGTCAAGAGCGTGGTGGTAGCCACCGCCGACGAGACCATCAAGGCTGCCGGTTCCAATATGAAGTATCACGTGGGCACCATGATCGAGATTCCCCGCGCCGCCCTCACCGCCGACGAGATCGCCAAGGAGGCGGATTTCTTCTCCTTCGGCACCAACGACCTGACCCAGATGACCTTCGGCTTCAGCCGGGACGACGCGGGCAAGTTCCTGGACGCCTACTACGACAAGAAGATCTACGAGCAGGACCCCTTTGCCCATCTGGACCAGACCGGCGTGGGCCGTCTGGTGGGCATGGCCGCCAAGCTGGGCCGGGAGGCCAACCCGGACATTCACCTGGGGATCTGCGGCGAGCACGGCGGCGACCCTGTCTCCGTGGAGTTCTGCCACAAGGTGGGGCTGGACTACGTCTCCTGCTCCCCCTTCCGGGTGCCCATTGCCAGATTGGCGGCTGCCCAAGCCGCCATTGCCAACGGCTAAGCGTTCGGAGCGTATGACAAAGAGAGAATGGGGGAAGGTCATCGTGAAAACGATGACCTTCCTGCTTATTGGCGCGCTGCTCTTTCACCTGTGCGGCCGGGTGCTGATGGAAAAGAGCGCCTATCCGCAATACCGAAGCTGGCGCAGCCAAAAGAATGTAGACATCCTTATCTTGGGCAACTCTCACGCCGCCAACGGTCTGCGGGCAGTGGATATGACTGAGGCTCTGAGCGAGGCGGCAGGGGGTACGGTAGACGTGTTTAATTATGCCGTGGCAGGGATGCGCATGGAGCAGATGTACTTTTTCGCCAAGGAGCTGCTCAAGACCCGGACCCCCGACCTCGTTGTTCTGGAGACCTACGCCTTTTGCCCGCTGGAGGACCGGCACCGGGAGGTTCTGGCCCGGATGGCCTTTGACGTATTTCCCCTGAGCGCGAATAAGCTAGAAGGGATCAATTACTGTGTTCTGGAGGACCGCTCCAGCTACTATATCCCCTTCATCAAGTATCACACCCGCTGGAAGGAGTTGGAGGGAAAGGACTTCCGGCTATTGGTGGACTCTGCGCTGTGGCCTGAGCGGGGCAGCAACGGGATCGTCCAGGAGACCTCTCTGGAGGATCCCGGCGACGGCTGGTTTGAACAGACACCGTCTGAAGCACTCCGGGCCGTGACCCCCGACGAGGCCGAGTGTTTTGAGGCGCTGCTGGCCCTGCTGGCGGAAAAGGATATTCCCCTGGTGCTGGTGAGTTTGCCCTTTAAACGACAGATGGACCTGGACAGTGTGGAGATCGTTAAGATCAACAACTACTTGCGGGAAAACTATGTCAACGGCGATACCGTCAAGTTCCTGGACATGAACCGGATGTGGGACGAGCTGGACTTTGACTATTCCGACCTGTTTGACGAGGGCCACGTCAATGCCGCCGGGGCGGACAAGGTCACCGCCTGCCTGCTGGACTACCTGAAAACCGACTGTGACCCGGCGTTGTGGACCGGGGAAGGGAGGTGAGGGCGTATGCTGTTTAACTCCCTGGAGTTTCTGATCTTCTTCCCTATCGTGGTGCTGGTCTACTTCCTCCTGCCCCAGAAGGGGCGGTGGCTGTGGCTTCTGGTAGCCAGCTACTACTTCTACATGAGCTGGAATCCCCAGTACGCGCTGCTGATCGCCGCCTCCACCGTGGCGACTTGGTTGTCCGCTCTGATAATGGAGCGACTGGGCACGGGGGAAGGGAAAAAGCGGCAATGGGCGCTGTGGAGCTGTATCGTCTTCAACCTGGCCATTCTGTTTTTCTTCAAGTACTACGCCTTTGCCGCCGAAAATATTGAGGCGCTGGGGCGGCTTGCGGGGCTGGAGCTCCATGTCCCCGCCTTTGATGTGCTCCTGCCTGTGGGCATCTCCTTCTACACCTTCCAGGCCCTGGGCTACGTGATCGACGTGTACCGGGGAGAGCTTCCGGCGGAGCGAAACCTCCTGCGCTACGCCCTGTTCATCTCCTTCTTCCCCCAGCTGGTGGCGGGACCTATTGAGCGGAGTAAAAACCTCATGCACCAACTCCACGAGCCGCACTTTTTTGACCCCAAACGGGTGCGGGACGGACTGCTGCTCATGGGCTGGGGATTTTTTGAGAAGCTGGTGCTGGCCGACCGTATCGCCCTGTTGGTCACCGCGGTCTATGACAACCCCGCCGCCCACACGGGAGTGGAGATCGTGCTGGCGACGGTACTTTTCGCGTTTCAGATCTACTGCGACTTTGCCGGGTATTCCGACATTGCCATTGGCGCGGCACGGGTGATGGGCTTTACCTTGATGAAGAACTTCAAGCACCCCTACTCCGCCGTGACGGTGAGCGATTTCTGGCGGCGGTGGCACATTTCCCTGACCACCTGGTTTCGGGACTATATTTACATTCCCCTGGGAGGCAGCCGGTGCGCCAAGTGGAAGCATTTCCGCAATATCCTTATCACCTTTTCCTTGAGCGGCCTGTGGCACGGCGCGGAGTGGAGCTTTGTGGTGTGGGGCGCGCTGAACGGCCTCTATCAGGTGGTGGGCAGCCTCACCGCACCTTTCCGGGGAAGGCTGGAGACCTGTTTGGGGCTGGACCCGGACGGCTGGCTGCGCCGCTGGTGGAAGCGGCTGGTCACCTTTGCCCTGGTGGACTTTGCCTGGCTCTTTTTCCGGGCCAACAGCTTTCTCACGGGGGTGGGGATGCTCCGCCAGGCGGCAGTAAACCCCGGTTTGTCAGCCCTGCGAGACCCGCTGGCGATGATCACGGTGGAGAACCTGGGGATGGGACGCAAGGATTTTGCGGTGCTGTTGCTCGCCCTGGTGGTCCTGGCGGCGGTGGATACCCTGCGCCAGCGTGTGGACCTGAAAGCCGTGCTGGACCGCCGGAACATCGTGGTGCGCTATGCGGTCTACTATGTGATTATCTTCACCGTCCTGATTTTTGGAATATACGGCCCGGAATTTGACGCGGCATCCTTCATATATTTTCAATTCTGACAGCAAAAAAGGAGCCTCGAAAGAGGCTCCTTTTTTGCGCGGTCCGGGCGGGTGCGGGACCCGCCCCTATGTCCGGGGCAGGGCGCGCTTTTGCCACGCGCCCTGCTTGTAAAGCGCCACCGCCAGGCCCACCGGGTCCTTCAAAAACAGACAGACCAGCCACCGCCCGGCAAACACATACAGCAGGGAGAGGGGGACGCTGAGCAGCCACACCAGCCGCGTCCCCGCGCCGAAGCCCTCCTTGACCCGCTCCGGCTTGCCTGCTCCCAGGTTTTGGGCGGCAAAATTCGATACGCCGTTGCCCAGAGTGTTGAGGGAGGTGATGACCAGGCTGTTGAGCTTGATGGCGGCGGAGTAGCCCGCCATTACCGCCGAGCCAAAGCCGTTGATGACCCCCTGGACCATAATGTTGCCCACCGAGATAAAGCTCTGCTGCAAAATACTGGGCACCGCTACCTTGGAAAGCTCGCCCAGGAAGTGCCAGGAGAAGAGCTTGGGTCGGGTCTCGGTCTCGATCCTGCGAAAACGGAGGAACACCACCGTCATCGCCAGAATACAGCTTACCCCCTGGCACAGAAAGGTGGCCCAGGCCACGCCGTCCACCCCCATGCCCAGGCCCGCCACAAACAAGATGTCCATGCCGATATTGCTCACCGAGGAGCAGGCCAAAAAGAGAAAGGGGGTTTTGGAGTCTCCCAGGGCGGAGAAGATGCCGGTGGCGATGTTGTAGTAAAAGACAAAGGGCAGGCCCAGGATGTAGATGTCTAAGTACAGCTTGGAGTCGGCCATGACGTTGCCCGGGGTACGGATGAGCCGTAGGAGCGCGTCACAGCCCAGCGCCCCCGTGACCATCAAGACCACGCATAAGACGCCGCCGGCGATGAGGGTGGTGTAAACGGTGGTCTTCAGTTCACTGTATTGCCTGCTTCCAAAGAGGCGGGACACCACCACCGAGCAGCCGATGTTGCACCCAAAGGCAAAGGCCAGAAAGATGAGGGTGACCTCGTAGCTGTTACCCACCGCCGCCAGGGCGTCCTCCCCGATGAACTTCCCCGCCACAAAGCTGTCGGCGATGTTATAGAGCTGCTGAAAGATAATGCTGCCAAACAGGGGCAGACAGAATTTCCACAGCACCGTGGAGGTTTTTCCTACGGTCAGATCCTTGTTCACGAACGGTCGCTTCCTTTTGTCAGAGAAGTTTCTTTTGATAGCCGGACACAAATTTTGCCATCAGCGGCGCGGGAAGAACCTTAGAAACGGCATGGAGGGCCTTGTTTTCCCAACCGGGGGTAATGACCCCATTGCCCTTTAAAAGACCGTCTACGGCTATTTTTGCCACCTTCTCGGGGGTCATGGCCCGGCCGGGGTCTGCCCGTCCTGAGCGGCGGGAGAATTCCGTGGCGATGGAGCCAGGGCACAGGGCGGAGACGGTGACCCCCGAGCCCTTGTATTCCTCCCGCAGGGCGCGGGTGAGGGAGAGAACATATGCCTTGGAGGCGTAATAGGCGGCCATGTACGGCCCCGGCTGCCAGGCCCCCGTGGAGGCCACGTTGAGGACGTATCCACCACCTTGGGCCGCCATAAGAGGCAAAAAGGCCCGGTCAAGGGCGGTGAGGGCGGCAATATTCACCTGGATAAGGGAGTCCAGGTCGTCGGGGGACTGGTCGCCAAAGGCCCCGGACAGCCCAAGGCCCGCGTTGCATACCAAAATGTCCACCGCATGGCCGTCGTCCAGCACCTGCCGGGCCAATTCCTTCCCTGCCCTGGGTTGAGCGAGGTCGAGAGAATAACGGCTAATGGCCGGTAGCTTTTTCAGGGCTTCTGCACCGCGTCCTGCAGCTAACACCTGATAGCCACGAGAGTGAAATTCCTCTGCCAACGCCTTGCCCAGCCCGGCGGAGGCCCCGGTGATCAGCACCGTCCCCTTGTAGGCTAATGGGGAATAGCCTTTGGCGCCGCTCATCGCTGGTAATCAAACTCCAGGTTGTAGAGGGAAACGGTGTCTCCGTCCTGGATGCCCATTTCCTCCAGCCGGTCAAAGAGGCCGGACTGGCGGAGCATGCGGTCGAACCAGCTGCGGGACTCAAAGTCCCCGAAGTTGACGTTGGCCATGAGCCGCTGGAGCCAGGGTCCCTCCACCAGCCAGGTGCCATCGTCGGCCCGGGTGATCTCCAGAGGCTGTGAGGTGTCCACCGCGGGGGGCTTGGGCACATAGGTGGCCTCAAAGGGCTTGGGAGGCGGGAGTTGGGAAAGGGTCTCCCACACGGCGTCCATCAGGGGCTCCACTCCCTGGTGGGCAGCGGCGGAGAGCTCGAAGAAGGGGAGACCCTTGGCCTCCACATGGGCCTTCAGCGCCTCCAGCCCGGTCCGGTCCTGGGCAATGTCTGCCTTGTTCCCCGCCACCACCGTGGGCCGGGAGGGCAGGTCGGGGGACCACTGGGCCAGCTCGGCGGTAATGGCCTCAAAATCCTCCACCGGATCCCGGCCCTCGGAGCCGGACACGTCCACCACGTGGATGAGCACCCGGCAGCGGTCAATGTGGCGCAGAAAGTCGTGACCGAGACCTGCCCCCTGGGCGGCACCCTCAATGATACCGGGGATGTCGGCCAGGACGAAAGAACTGCCCTCGCCCCGCGCCACTACACCCAGATTGGGGGAGAGGGTGGTGAAGTGGTAGTTGGCGATCTTAGGTTGGGCACGGGTGACCACGCTCAAGAGGGTGGACTTGCCCACGTTGGGGAATCCCACCAGGCCCACATCGGCCAGAAGCTTCAGCTCCAAAATGACCTCCATGGACTGACCGGGCAAGCCCGCCTTTGCGAAACGGGGGGCTTGCCGGGTAGGGGTGGCAAAGTGGTGGTTGCCCCAACCGCCGTTACCGCCGCGGCAGAGGACAAAGGGCTCGTCCTGGGCCATGTCCCGAATGACCTCGCCGCTCTCGGCGTCCCGGATGACCGTGCCCCGGGGGACCCTGATGGTGAGGGATGCGCCGTCCTTGCCCGAGCACCGCTTGCCTGTGCCGTCCATGCCGTTGCCCGCCACGTATTTGCGTTTGTAGCGAAAGTCCATCAGGGTGGTCATGTGGTCGTCCACCACCACAATGATGTCGCCGCCCCGGCCGCCGTCGCCGCCGTCCGGGCCGCCGGCGGCCACGTATTTCTCCCGGTGGAAGGCCACCGCACCGTTGCCGCCGTCTCCGGCTTTGACCAAAATTTTTGCCTTATCCAGCCACGCCGCGGGCATAGCCTCACATCCTTTGCAGAGTTGATAGGGCTATTATACCAAGGGAGAGAGGGGAATTGCAATATAAAAGGCCGCCGCTTCTGCGGCAGCCTTTTCAAACAGGTTTATTCAGCAACTTCCTCAATGATGGCCTGTTTCCTGTCCTTGCCCAGGCGGATGAACCGCACGCGGCCGGACTTGAGGGCGAAGAGGGTGTCGTCGCTGCCTTTGCCCACATTGACGCCGGGGTGGATGTGGGTGCCGCGCTGACGGACCAAAATGTTGCCCGCCAGGACGAACTGCCCGTCGGCGCGCTTCACGCCCAGCCGCTTGGACTCGCTGTCGCGGCCATTGCGGGTGGAGCCAACGCCTTTCTTGTGGGCAAAAAACTGCAAACCAATGTTCAGCATGGTATTACACCTCCATGTCTATGACAGATAGATTGTCAGGATATTCCTCCGCCAGGGTGGCGCAATGCACCATCAGCCCGGCCAGAAGGGCTTGACACAGGGCTTCGTTCTCCTGCCCCATGTCACCGGGGAGCTTGAGGGAGACGTAAGCGTCTGCCTCACGGGTCTTCACCGCTGTGCCTACGGCCAGCACGTCGTTGACGGTGGTCTCCACCAGGCGGATGGCGCTGGTGAGGGCGGCGCAGAGGATGTCCGGCTCTCCGGGGGGGACAAGGCCCGCGTGGCCGCTCAGCTCGACCCGCTCAATGCGCTCGTCCCGGGTGGTAAAGGTGACGGTGGTCATGTGTTAGGCCTTCACCTTGGTGATCTCGATCTTGGTGTAGGGCTGACGGTGGCCCTGCTTGCGCTTGTAGTTCTTCTTGGGCTTGTACTTGAAGACGATGATCTTCTTGCCCTTGCCGTTCTTAGCAACCTTGGCCTCTACACTGGCGCCCTCCACAACGGGGGTGCCGAAGGTGGCCTTGTCGCCGTCAATGACGGCCAGGACCTCGTCGAACTTGACGGTCTCGCCAGCCTCCACGGGCAGCTTCTCAATGTAGAGAACGTCGCCCTCGGCGACCTTATACTGCTTACCGCCGGTGACAATGATCGCGTGCATACTCTTTTTCACTCCTTCATTACGGGCTCGCTGTTGTGGGAGAAGCGCAGGGCGCTTACTTTTGGCCCCATTCCATGCGGCTCTAGCATTATATCAGTGCAAAAAGTGGTTGTCAACCCTCTATTTGTGCTTTTCGTTGTAAAACAGCAGCCAGGAGCGGAAGGAGCTGACACCGACGGCGGTGACCAAGCCCACCAGCAGTACCCAGCCCTCCCACGTGGCGAACAGCTCTAGCCGGGGCAGGAGGATGAGAAGCAGCAACGCCGCAGGCACCCAGAGGTAGTGGAGCAGCCGCATGAGCCGCCGCTTCCCGCGTGGAATGTCGGCAGGAACGAAGTCCTCGGGGTGGGCGACCTCACAGGCGATAGAGGCCACCGGACAGCCCCGCACGGCGGTGTAATTCCGCATGGCGGTGTATTCGATGCCGTCCAGGGTAAACTCGGGGTACATACTCTCTTTTGTAATGACGATATCCTTTCCCTCCTGGTCGGCGTAGGCCAGCAGGGCGGCGGTGAACTCCTGGGGAGTGGTCACCGCCTCGTCGGGGAGGAAGGTGAAGCGTTTTTCGTGCTCGGCCAACGCCACCCGGCGGTAGTCGTCGACCCAACCCCGGAAGAGACCCGCCGAGTGGGCGGGGTCGTCCATTTTCGCCAGCAGTGTGTCCACGTCCAGCGATTCCAGCGACGGGGCTTCTGCCACCTCCCGGCACAGGGCAATGGCCGCGTCCAGCTCCCTGGAACGCGCCTCCAACCGCTCCTTCTGGCGCTCGGCGGCGACGCCCACAGGCTCCTTTCCCTCCAGCACGGCCTTGATCTGAGGCAGGGGCATATCCAGCATCCGCAGGGCGCGGATGCGCTTGAGGACGGCGATGTCCTCGGGAGTATACTTTCGGTAGTCGTTTTGCTTGTTGCGCGCCGGGGTAAGGAGGCCCTGCTTTTCGTAAAAGCGGATGTTTTCGGCGTTTACGCCGGACAGCTCCTGGGCTTGCTTGATGTTCATGGGGAACGCTCCTTTCAGGAAAGATGCTGTCAGCGTACACCTTGAAGCCGCTCCAAGGTCAAGAGGTTTTTGAAAATTTTTAGCTTCGTTCCAGCTTGACCACTGTCTCCACATGGAAGGTGCGAGGGAAGAGGTCCACCGGCTGGACCTTTTTGACCTCGTACTGTGCCGACAGGAGCTTCAGGTCCCGGGCTAGGGTGGCGGGGTCGCAGGAGACGTAGACGATGCGCGCCGGAGAAATTTGGAGTAAGCTTTCCACTACCTGGGGCGACAGGCCCTTCCGGGGCGGGTCCACAATGGCGACATCGATCATTTCACCGGTTTTCGCCAGCTCCGCCGCTACCGCTGATGCGTCGGCGCAGACAAAGCGGGCGTTCTGCACGCCGTTTCGCGCGGCGTTTTCCCGGGCGTCTTCCACCGCCTGGGGGACGATCTCCGCCCCTAGCAGGCGTTTGCATTTCCGTGCCATGGTCAGGCCGATGGTGCCTGTGCCGCAGTAAAGGTCCAGAAGGGCCTCTGTCCCGGTGAGGGCGGCAAATTCCTCCGCCAGGGCGTACAGGACCTCGGTCTGGGCGTGGTTGACCTGATAAAAGGCGGGGACGCTCAAGCGGAAGGTCACGCCACGCAGGGAGTCCAAAAGAGTGGACATTCCCCACAAGGTGCGCCAGCCATTCCCCAGGATGACGTTGGTGTCCCGGCAGTTTTCGTTGAGAACGATCCCTATCAGCCCGGGCGCGGCGGCGCGAAAAGCCTCCACCAACGCGCCCTCGTGGGGCAGGGCCGAGCCGTTGACCACCACCGCCGCCAAACACTCCCTGGCTGCGTTTGCGCGGACAAAAAGGTGGCGGACAAGCCCCTTGCGGCTCTTTTCGTCGTAAGCCGGAATGTTGTATTCCTTCATCCAGGTCCTCAGGGCGTTTGCCAGGGCATTTGCGGCAGGGGACTGGAGGGCGCAGCCGTCCACATCTACCACCCGGTGGCTCCGCTCCCGGTAAAAGCCCACCCGCGGCCCCGGACCCACGGGAAACTGGGCCTTGTTGCGGTAGCTTGCAGTGTCTGCCGCGCCCAAAACGGGAGGCATGTCCATGTCCAGCCCGCCGATGCGCTGGAGAGCGTCGGCCACCCTCTGCCGCTTAAAGTCCAGCTCGGCGGCATAGTCCATGTGCTGCAGCTGGCAGCCGCCGCAGGCCCCGTAGTGGGAACAGGAGGGCTCGATCCGGGCGGGGGAGGGCTCCAAAAGCTCGACAATATGCGCCCAGGCCGCCCGGTGGCCAACGTGCTCGATCTCGATGACGCACCGCTCTCCCACAATGCCGCCCTTGACGAACACCGCCATGCCGCCGACGCGGGCCACGCCGCCGCCGTCGGAGGCCCAGTTTTCCACCGTGGCGGTGTAGCGATTTCCCTCTTTGACCACCTGCGTCCCCTCCTTTTTTGTTGATTCTAACATAGATGTAGGAATTTTACAATTTAGACTTTTTTAGCGGGCGGATATGTGATACAATAAAGCGTTAATATGGATACGAATGGGCTATCGCCTATACCATTACGTGGAAAGACAGGTGACACCATGGGAATTTTCAACGCGCTCTTTGGCTCCCACTCCCAGCGGGAGGTCAAAAAGGTGGAAAAGCTGGCGGACAGGATCGAGGCGCTGGAGGAGGAATACAAGGCCCTCTCCGACGAGGAGCTGAAGTCTATGACGCCCAAGCTGAAGGAGCGGCTGGCAAACGGCGAGACCACCGACGACATTTTGCCCGAGGCCTTTGCCACCGTCCGGGAGGCGGCCTGGCGGGTGCTGGGGATGCGGCCCTACCGGGTCCAGCTCATCGGCGGCATTATTTTGCACCAGGGGCGTATTGCCGAGATGAAGACCGGCGAGGGCAAGACGCTGGTGGCGACCCTGCCCGCCTATCTGAACGCTTTGACGGGAGAGGGTGTTCACATCGTCACGGTGAACGACTACCTGGCCAAGCGCGACAGCGAGTGGATGGGAAAGGTCTACCGCTTTTTGGGTCTGACGGTGGGCCTGGTGATCCACGCGGTGGAGCCCCAGGACCGCAAGGCCTCCTACGCCGCCGACATCACTTACGGTACCAACAACGAGTTTGGCTTTGACTACCTCCGGGACAACATGGCGATCTACAAAGCGGAGCTGGTCCAACGGGGCCACGCCTTTGCCATTGTGGACGAGGTGGACTCCATCCTCATCGATGAGGCCCGCACCCCGCTTATTATCTCCGGCCAGGGGGACAAGTCCACCCAGCTCTACACGGTGGTGGACTCCTTTGTGGCCCGGCTGAAGGGGAAGAGGGTTGCTAGCGTGGACGAAAAGGCGGAAGAGGACCCGAACGAGGACGCGGACTATATTACCGATGAGAAGGCGCGGACGGTCACCCTCACTGCCCGGGGTATCGCCAAGGCCGAGCAGCAGTTCAACGTGGAAAACTTGGCTGACCCGGAAAACGCCACCCTTTCCCACCATATCAATCAGGCCATCCGCGCCCACGGTTTGATGAAGCGGGACATCGACTATGTGGTGAAAGACGGGGAGGTCATTATCGTAGACGAATTTACCGGGCGGCTCATGTTTGGCCGGCGGTACTCCGAGGGGCTTCACCAGGCGATCGAGGCCAAGGAGCACGTGAATGTGGCGCGGGAGTCCAAGACCCTGGCCACCATCACCTTCCAAAACTATTTCCGCCTCTACGACAAGCTGTCCGGTATGACGGGCACCGCCCTTACCGAGGCGGAGGAATTCGGGCAGATTTACGAGCTGGACATCGTGGAGGTGCCCACCAACCGTCCCCTGGCCCGCATCGACAACCACGACGTGGTCTACAAAAACGAGGCGGGCAAGTTCCGGGCCATTGTGGAGCAGGTGGCCCAGTGCTACGCCAAGGGCCAGCCCGTGCTGGTGGGTACGGTGTCCATCGAGAAATCCGAGCTGGTGTCCGCCCTGCTGAAAAAGAAGGGCATTCCCCACAACGTGCTGAACGCCAAGAACCATGAGAAGGAAGCGGAGATCGTAGCCCAGGCGGGCAAGCTGGGGGCGGTCACTGTGGCCACCAACATGGCGGGCCGCGGCACCGACATCATGCTGGGGGGCAACGCGGAGTTTTTGGCCAAGGCGGAGCTTCGCAAGCAAGGACTCACCGATGAACTGATCGCCGAGGCCACCGGGTTTGCCGAGACCGATGATGAGGATATTCTGAATGCCCGAAAGGCCTTTTCCGAGGCAGAGAGCAAGTATAAAGCGGAGATCGCCCAGGAGGCGGAGCAGGTCAAGGCCGCCGGAGGACTCTTTATTCTGGGCACCGAGCGCCATGAATCCCGCCGCATCGACAACCAGCTGCGCGGCCGTGCAGGCCGTCAGGGGGACCCCGGCGAGACCCGGTTTTTCCTCTCGCTGGAGGACGATGTGCTACGTCTTTTTGGCTCGGAGCGCATTCAGAACATGATGGAGGGTCTTGGTATTGACGAGGATACTCCTATTGAGCAGAAAATGCTTACCAACGCCATTGAATCCGCCCAGAAGCGGGTGGAGAGCAAGAACTTCCAGGCCCGTAAGACGGTGCTGGAGTATGACGACGTGATGAATACCCAGCGGGAGGTCATCTACAAGCAGCGCCGGGAGGTGCTGGATGGCAAGGACCTGAAGAACGTGATCCAAAACATGGTGGAGAACGTTATCTCCCGCCAGGTCCACAGCCACTTCGTGGACCAGCAGGGGCTGACGGCGGAGGATTATGCCGCCGCGGTGGCCCCCTTTAAGGGCGTGTTCCTGGACCCCGCCAAGCCGGGGCCCGGCGAGGACGATCTGGACAGCCTCACCGCCGACAGCCTTACCGAAAAGCTGGCGGAGGCCGCCCGTGCCCGCTATGCCTTCCGGGAGGCGGGCTTTGGCGAGCCGCTGATGCGGGAGATCGAGCGGGTGGTCATGCTTCGGGTGGTGGACGAATACTGGATGGATGAGATCGACGCCATGACCGAGCTTCGCCAGGGGATCGGTCTGCGGGCCTACGGACAGTCTGACCCGGTGGTGGAATACAAGCGGGAAGGCTATGAGATGTTTGACAGCATGATCGCCGCCATCCAGGATGAGACGGTGCGCCGTCTTTTCCTGGTCCAGCTGCGCCAGAATGAGGAGGTCAAGCGGGAGCGGGTGGCCAAGGTCACCGGTGAGTCCGGGGGCGGTGACGGCACTGTGAAGAAACAGCCCAAGCGCACCGCCGAGACCAAGATTGGCCGCAACGACCCCTGTCCCTGTGGCAGTGGGCTGAAATGGAAGAAATGCACCTGCAAAGAGTATCACCCCGACGAACAATGACATCTTGCGATAGGAGACTGCCTTGATTACGAAAAGTGTTCATGGTGTGGAATATCTGGCCTCGCCCTTGCTGGAGACGCCGCATGGGTTTTCTACCAGAGTCGGCGGGGTGTCCGCAGGCATTTTTAAAAGCCTAAACCTGGGCCACCGTCGCGGGGACGACCCCGAGAGGGTGCGGGAGAACTACCGCCGCTTCTGTGCCGCCACCGGGACGGACGATCATAGCATCGTGATGACCAACCAGGTCCACGGAAACGCGGTGAAGGTAGTGACAGCGGCGGACGTGAAGACCGACCTGCTGGCCCCCACGCCCTTTGAGGCAGACGGGTTGGCCACCAATGTGCCCGGGGTGGCCTTGTGTATCTTCTCCGCCGACTGTGTGCCCGTTCTGCTGTTTGATCCGGTGAAGCGGGCGGCCGCCGCGGTCCACGCGGGCTGGCGGGGCACCGCCGCCGTGATTGCCGCCGTGGCGGTAGAGACTCTGGAGCGGGAATTCGGAAGCTGCCCGGCGGACCTTCGCGCCGCGGTCGGGCCTGCCATCGGGAAGTGCTGCTTTGAGACCGACAGTGATGTGCCCGCCGCTATGGAGGCCGCCCTGGGTGGCCTGGCCTTGCCCTTTATGGCTCGGGCGGGGGAGAAGTGGCAGTTGGACCTGAAGGCCATCAACGCCGCCATTTTAGCGCGCGCCGGGCTGTCGCCGGAGCGCATTGACGTAAGCGAGGCGTGTACCTGCTGTCAGCACCAGCGCTTCTGGTCCCACCGCTTTACCAAGGGAGAGCGGGGGAGTCAGGCGGCGGTGATCATGCTGACAGACGGATAAAGAACAGGGGGAAGGGAGGGGTGAAGATGAAGGGCGAGATACGGCGGTGGCTGTCCGCCACCCTGGGGGTGGTCCTGGCGGTGAGCTTGACCGCCTGCCAGCCAACGCGGACCCAAATGCCCGAGCCGCCCCCATCCCCTAGCCCGACCTTTCCCAGCCCCGGTCCAGCCCCTGATGAGAGACGGCCCTTCACCCTGCCCCTGGATCCTCAGGGGACCTGGGACCCCTACGTAGGCAGCCGCTCCACCAATATGACGGTGGCCCCGCTGGTCTTTGACAGCCTCTATGAGATGGACGCTTCCTTTGAGCCCCAACCCCTTCTGGCCCAGGGCGGGTGGCAGGGGGAGGACGGCCTGAGCTGGCGTGTGACCCTGAAAAGCGGCGTTACATTTTCCAACGGAGCTGCGCTGGACGCGGCATCGGTGTGCGCCGCGCTCAACGCCGCCCGAGGGGAGAAGAGTCTCTACGCCTCCCGGCTGGCCAACGTACAGCGCGTGACCGCCGAGGGGGAAAGCACAGTGGTGTTCCAGCTCAAGGAGCCCAACCGGGACTTTTTGGCCCTGCTGGATATTCCCGTTGCCAGAGTGGAAAAGGACGGGGTCTATGGCACCGGACGCTATGTGGTGGACGGCGAACGGCTGGTGGCCAGAGAAAATAGCTGGCGGGAGAGCGCTGATATTCCAAGGGAGATCCCGCTAAAGTCCATTGGCGCGGCCGATGAGCTGATCGCCGCCTTTGACAGCGAGATGCTTGGACTGGCGGCCTCCGATCCCACCGGAGCGGATGCCCTGGGCTTTTCCGGGTCCTATCAGACCTGGGAATATCCCACCTCTACCATGCTCTATCTGGGGTTTCACTGCGGCTCGGGGATCTGTCAGAACCCCCAGGTCCGCGCCGCCCTCAGCCGGGCGGTGGACCGGGGCGGCCTGGTCTCCGAGGTGCTGGGGGGGCACGCCTCCATCGCCGCCCTGCCCGTGCCTCCCTCCTCACGCCGCTATGACAGCGCCTTGGCCAGGGAAGTGAGCTATGACCTGACAGCCGCCACAGAGGAGCTGGACGCGTTGGGCTACAGCGTGGGGGAGGACGGTGTGCGGCGCTCGGGGAAGCGGCCCTTGGAGCTGACGCTGTTGGTCAATTCGGACAATCAATTCAAAGAAAAGCTGGGGGCGGCCATCGCCAAGGACCTGGAGAAGGCCGGATTTCAGGTGACGGTGACGGCCCTACCTTGGGAGGAGTATAAAAAAGCGCTGAACAGCGGGAAATTTGACCTCTACTTGGGGGAATGCCGCCTGACAGGGGATTTGGACCTGACGGCCTTTTTCACCGCCGGAAGCGGTCTTTGCTACGGCGGCGCGGCGGACCGGGAGCTGGCCGCCGCCTTGAGCGCCGCCAGGGCAACAGGAGAGTGGGACGAGTTTTATACCCTCTATACCCAGCGCCCGCCCTTTATGACCCTGTGCTTTAAGACGGGGGCGGTGCTGACCCAGTGGGGGCAGGTGAGCGGCCTGCGGCCTACCCAGGGGAATTTGTTCTATCAGTTTGAGCACTGGACGTTTGCGGACTAACCACGGAGAAAGGGAGAGAGAAAGATGGTATTTCGCTGTTTCGCGGAAAAGCGCCCCGCCCACGACGTGGCGGGGAAGGGTCTGGAGCGGGAGCTGCGGGAGTTGTTGGGCCTCAAGGGTCTGACAGGGGTGCGCACCCTGCGGCGGTATGACGTGGAGGGGATCGATGCCGACACCTATCAACGGGCCAGGACCATCGTCTTTTCCGAACCCCAGGTGGACGAGGTCTACGACGAGGACCTTCCCACGTCCCAAGGCCCCTGGGCCATTTTTGCGGTGGAGGCCCTGCCCGGCCAGTTTGACCAGTGCTCCGACTCCGCGGCCCAGTGCCTGCAAATGCTGGCGGGCGGGGAGCGGCCCACGGTGCGTTCTGCCACGGTTTACATTCTTTTGGGACAGGTCTCTGATGAAGAGTTGAGAAAGGTGAAGAAATACCTCATCAACCCCGTGGAGAGCCGGGAGGCGTCGCTGGACAAGCCGGGTACCCTGGCCCAGCAGTACCCGGAGGCCAAGCCTGTAGCGCTGGTGGAAGGGTTTGCCGACATGGACGCCTCTGCATTGGAGGTACTACGGGGAGGAATGGGTCTTGCCATGGATCTGGAGGATCTGAAGTTCCTGCAAACGTATTTCCGGGACGATGAACGCCGCGATCCCACCGTCACCGAGGTGCGCGTGGTGGACACCTATTGGTCGGACCATTGCCGCCACACCACCTTCTCCACCCATTTGGAAGAGGTGGAGATCGACGACCTGGTGGTGCGGTCGGCCTACGAGGACTATCTGGCGGCCCGGGAGGAGGTCTACGGCGAGAAGGCCAAGACCCGGCCGGAGACCCTGATGGATATGGCTACCATTGCCACAAAGGTGCTGAAAAAGCGGGGTCTGCTCCCCGAGCTGGACGAGAGCGAGGAGATCAACGCCTGCTCCATCCACGTGCCCGCTGTGGTGGACGGGGAGGCACAGGATTGGCTTCTCATGTTCAAAAACGAGACCCACAACCACCCCACCGAGATCGAGCCTTTCGGCGGCGCGGCCACCTGCATCGGCGGGTGCATCCGCGATCCTCTGTCAGGGCGGGTGTACGTCCACCAGGCCATGCGTGTCACCGGCTGCGGCGACCCCCGGACGCCCCTTTCTGAGACCCTGGAGGGCAAGCTGCCCCAGCGTAAGCTCTGCCAGACGGCGGCGGCGGGGTATTCCAGCTACGGCAACCAGATCGGCCTGGCCACCGGGCAGGTCTCTGAGCTCTATCACCCCGGCTATGTGGCAAAGCATCTGGAGTGCGGGGCCGTGGTGGGGGCGGCCCCGGCCAGTCATGTCCGCCGAGAGCGGCCCGCCCCCGGGGACGTGGTCATCCTGCTGGGCGGACGTACCGGGCGGGACGGCATCGGGGGGGCCACAGGCTCGTCCAAGAGCCACGACTTGAAGTCCCTGGACACTATGGCCAGCGAGGTGCAGAAGGGCAACGCCCCGGAGGAGCGGAAGATCCAAAGGCTGTTCCGGGACGGGAACGTGACCCGTCTCATCAAACGGTGCAACGACTTTGGCGCGGGAGGCGTGAGCGTGGCCATCGGTGAGCTGGCCGACGGCCTTGCCATCGACCTGGACGCAGTGCGCAAAAAGTATGACGGGCTGGACGGCACGGAGCTTGCAATTTCCGAAAGCCAGGAGCGCATGGCAGTGGTGGTCGCCCGGTCGGACGCGGACAAGTTCATCGCTGCCGCCGAGCGGGAGAATTTAGAGGCCTATGTTGTGGCGGAGGTCACCGAGGAGCCCCGCATGGTGATGAAGTGGCGGGGAGAGGTCATCGCCAACCTCAGCCGGGACTTTTTGAACACCAATGGGGCGGTGAAGACCGCCAAGGTCTATGTGCCTGACGCACCTGGGAAGAAGGAAAATAGAAGCTTTGAATGCGAACGCATAGACGATGAAACCATTTGCGCCACTTATTGCGGCCCAACTCTGCGGGAGATGGCAGGGAGCTTGAAGTGCGCCTCCCAGCGGGGGCTGGTGGAGCGGTTTGACGGCTCCATCGGCGCGGGGAGCGTCCTTATACCCTTCGGCGGCAAGCACCAGACCACTCCGGCGCAGGCCATGGCCGCCCTCCTTCCTGTGGAGCCGGGGCAGGAGACCGCCCAGGCCAGCGTTATGGCCTGGGGCTGTGACCCGGACACACTGTCCCGTGACCCCTATTGGGGGGCGTATGAGGCGGTGACTACGTCGCTGGCCAAGCTGGTGGCGGCGGGGGCGGATTACAAGAAAGCCTACCTGACCCTCCAGGAGTTCTTTGAAAAGCTCCGGGACGAGCCGGGCCGCTGGGGGAAGCCCTTTGCCGCCCTGCTGGGGGCTATGGAGGCCCAGCTGCAATATGGCTGTGCCGCCATTGGTGGGAAGGACTCCATGTCTGGGTCCTTCCTGGACCTGGACGTGCCTCCCACCCTGATTTCCTTCGCCATCGCGCCCATCCAGGCTGGGGAGGTCATTTCCCCCGAGTTCAAGGAGCCGGGGCACCCGGTGTATTACTTCGGTGCCAGTCCTTTGCATAGAAAAGAGGCTTGGGAGACATTCCATGCTTTGGCGAGGGAGGGCAAAATTAAGGCGGCTTGGGCGGTAGAAAACGGGATCGACGAAGCTGTGATGAAGATGTCCTTCGGCAACAAGATCGGCTTTTCTGGTGATGATGTGCTCCTTCGGGGATACCGCCACAGTGGGGATATCGTGGCGGAATTGACGGAAGAAATTGACTGTGAATACGCCCAAAAGATTGGCAAGACCATCGAGGCGGCCGTAATCTCCATCGACGGCGATGAGGCACCTATTGACGAGCTTTTGGCCCTCAACGAGGGGGTCTTGGAGGACGTTTATCCTACCCACGCCGCTGTGGAGGGGAAGGCGGAGACCTACTCCTGCACCGAGCGGGCTCCCATCGTAGCCAAGCATAAGATCGCCCGGCCCAAGGCGGTCATTCCTGTTTTTCCCGGCACCAACTGCGAGCTGGACACTGCGGCGGCCTGCCTGAAGGCGGACATTGACCCGGAGATTCTGGTTATCCGCAACGGCTCCGCCGCTGCCCTGGCGGAGTCGGTGAACGCCCTGGCCGCCGCCATTGGCAAGGCCCAGATCATTGCCCTGCCCGGCGGTTTCTCCGGGGGCGACGAGCCTGACGGCTCGGCGAAATTCATTTGCTCCCTCTTCCGAAACGCCGCCGTTACCGACGCGGTGCATGACCTGCTCAAACGCCGGGACGGGCTGATGGTGGGCATCTGCAATGGCTTCCAGGCCCTTATCAAGCTGGGGCTCATTCAATACGGGGAAATTCGGCCCACTGACGAGACCTGCCCCACCCTGACCTTCAACGCCATCGGGCGGCACCAGAGCAAGTATGTGTACACCCGTGTAGCCTCGGTGCGTTCTCCCTGGCTGAGTCTCTGCAACGTAGGGGATGTCCATGCCATCCCCATTTCCCACGGGGAGGGGCGGTTCGTGTGCACCCCCGAGGTGCTGAAGACCCTTGCGGCCCGGGGGCAGATTGCCACCCAGTATGTGGACGCCGAGGGGAGAGTAAGCATGGACATTTCCGCCAACCCCAACGGCTCCGTAGGGGCGGTAGAGGGCCTGTTCTCTCCTGACGGAAGGGTGTTTGGCAAGATGGGCCACACCGAGCGCAAGGGTCCCTATGTAGGAGTCAACATCGTGGGGGACAAGCTCCAACCGCTCTTTGAGGGTGGCGCGGCCTATTACCGCTGAGCGGCCGGTTTCGACATTGTAAAGGTTTGTTGACGGATTGTAACTTGAATCCGGCGCGTCGGGAGGGTAGAATGATGGACGTTGAGGCGGTATTAGAGCTTGCGATGGAGCTGGGCTACCAGATCCAGGTCGCGGGGGGAGAAATCTACCGCGTGGAGGAATCGGTGAGCCGCATCCTGCGGGCCTATGGCGTGGAGACGGGGGAGGTATTCGCCATCCCCAACTGTCTCATTGCCTCTGTTCACGAAAACGGCCGGGAAGCCACCCGTATGCGCCGTATTCCCGACCACGGCACCGACATCTGGAAGCTGGAGGCCATGAACGGCCTGTGCCGCCGGCTGTGCGCCGTGCCGCTGCCTGTGAAGGAGGCCCGTAAAGAGCTGCAAGCCCTGGTGGATGGAGAGAAACGTTACTCCTTTCCGGCCCTTCTTCTGGCCCATTTCGCGGCGGCGGGGCTGTTCGCTCTGTTTTTTGGGGCGGCCTGCCAGGACGCTCTGTGCGCCGGGGCCTGCGGCGCGGCCATTGGGCTGACGCTGCGGCTGATGGACGCCCTGGGGGCGAATCTCCTGATCCGCACCATGGCGGGGGGTGGCGTGTCCGCCCTGTTGGCCCTGGGGCTTTGCAGTCTCGGCCTGGGGCAGAGCGTGGACCTGGTCACCATCGGGGCGCTGATGATCCTGGTGCCCGGCGTGGCGTTGACCAACGCGGTGCGGGACGTGATGGTGGGGGACATGGTCTCCGGGCTTTCCAAGCTGGCGGAGGCGGTGCTTATCGGCGTAGCCATTGCCCTGGGGACAGGGCTGGCGCTGGGCATTGCCCGGCTGTTTTAAGGGGGCGGGGAAATGGAATGGACAGAGCTCGTGGGGGAGTTCCTTCTGCCCTGCCTGTGGGCCTTTGGGGCCTGCCTGGCCTTTTCGGTGATCTTCAATATCCACGGGACCGGGATGCTCATCTGCGGAGCCGGGGGAGCATTGGGCTGGCTGGTGTATTTGCTGTGTAGCGGGCCGCTGAAGCTGGAAGATATGATGGCCGCACTGCTGGCGGGGGTGTCTATTTCCGCCTGGAGCGAGGCCATGGCGCGGTTGCGTAAATGCCCGGTGACGGGGTATCTGCTGGTGGCCTTTTTCCCGCTGGTCCCCGGCGGCGGGATCTATTACGCCATGGAGTTTGCCATTGCGGGACAGACCAGAAACTTTGGAAACACCCTGATGCACACGGTGGAATTTGCCGGGGCGCTGGCCCTGGGGGTGCTGCTGGTGTCGTCGGCGGTGCGGATGCGCCGGACGGTGGCGGAAAGGAGGCGGGCGCGGCGGTATGGCGCGGTATAAGACGGTTTTGCTGGATGCCGACGGCACCCTCCTGGACTTTGAGGCCACCGAGCGGCAGGCGCTACGGCGCAGCATGGAAACGCGGGGCATTCCCTTTGATGATGGGATCATGCAGGCTTATTTGGACATCAACGTGCCCTTATGGGCGGCCCACTACCGGGGAGAGATCAGCCGGGAGACGCTGATGGTAAAGCGCTTTGAGGATTTTGGAAAGGCTATGGGCGTTACCGCCGATCCGGAGGACTGGAACCGGGAGTATCTGCGGCTGCTGGGGGATTGCGGCAATGTGCTCCCCGGCGCGGTGGAGCTGCTGGCGGCGTTGAAGCCCCAATGCACGCTGGTGCTGGCAACCAACGGTTTGGCGGATATTCAGCGCCGGCGGCTGCGCGACAACCCCATCGCCCCCTATCTGGACGCCATTTTTATTTCCGAGGAAATGGGGATCGGCAAGCCGGAGAAGGGCTATTTTGAACAGGTCCTCGCGGCGCTGGGCGCCGACCCCGCCCAGACGGTGATGTTAGGGGACGATTTGAACTCCGATATACAAGGAGCTGTCAACGCCGGACTTGATTCCATCTGGTATTCGCGCGCGAAAGAGAGAAACCCCCTGCCTACGTATCAAATCGGGCGGTTGGAGCAGGCGGCGGAGATCATCTTAGAGGAGAGATAGAGCATGAAACGATTGGTCTTGGTGGGGCTGTGCCTGGTGATGGCGCTGCCTGGGTGCAAGGTGGCGGAGCGGTCGGAGGCCCCCACGCCGACGCCCACCGCGTCAGCTACGGCAACGCCCACGCCGACGCCCACGCCGACGCCCACGCCGACGCCGACCCCCTCGCCCACTCCCGCGCCGGAGACCTATGGCGCGGGTCTGGCGGCAGGCGAGGACTATGATTTTTCCGCGCCAGTCCCCGAGACCGAGACGGTGGAGGAGAGCTACTTTGACGACGCCGCCTTTGTCGGTGATTCCCGTATCGACGGCTTTCGTCTCTACAGCGGCATCAAAAACGGCGAGTTTATCGTCCACACCGGGCTGAGCATCTTCCAGGTGGAAAAGAAAAACATCACCTATAAGGGCAAAAAAATGAAGGTGATCGACGCGCTGGGCAAGGGCGAGTATAAGAAGGTATATGTGAGCCTGGGCGTCAATGAGCTGGGGATGAACAACGACGAGGGATACCGCGACTGCTATGCCAGATTTATTGACGAGATTCGTGCCCAGCAGCCGGAGGCCACCATTTACATTCAGCTTTTGATCCCGGTAAACGAAAAGAAATGCCGGGAGAAGGGGATCGCCAGCTACATTGAAAACGAGCATTTACAGGTCTATAACGATATTTTGCGGGAGATTGCCCAGGAAAAGCACGTATTTTTGGTGGACCCGGCGGAGGACCTGACCGACGAGACCGGTGAGCCGCCCTATGACAGCGTAGCAGACGGTGTGCACTTCCAGCGGGCTCCTTATAAGCAATGGCTGGACTATTTGAAGCGGCACACCATATATAAAGGAGAGTGGGACGCATGAGAAAGAACGAAAAAGGCGTTTGGGCGGCGGCGCTGGCCCTGCTGCTGGCGCTGGGGCTGACCGCCTGCGGCGAAAAGGGCCCCCAGCCCTTTGAGGCGGAAAAAACCGCCGGGGCGCTGATCGAGGCCGGGGCGTTTTCTGAGGAGCTGGAGCGGCTGGACACGGACATCCTCCTGCGGCTCTACGAGTTGGATGAGAGCGAGGTGACTGCGGCGGTGGGGTTCGGCTCCACAGGGCTGACCGCCGAGGAAGCGGCGGTGTTTGAAATGACCGACGAGGCGGCCGCCAAGGAGGCGGAGGGCGCGCTGAAGGCCCACCTGGACTACCAGATCGAGTCCAACGAGGACTATCGCCCCCAGGAGATGCCCAAGCTGGAGAAAGCTGTGGTGGAGCGCAGAGGAAATACCCTGCTGTTTTTGGTGGCGGCGGACTATTCCGCGGCAGAAAGCGTTTTAAAATAAGATGCTTTTCCACAGCGGCTCCACAAGTGCGGTCCACATATGTGCAAGACAAACAAAAAGGCGTCTCCGTTGCAAAACGGAGGCGCTTTTTTCAAAAACCACACGGAACTTTTTTGAAATATACCCGTCAAAGGAAATGCAAGCGGAACTTTATTGGGAGTTCCGAGAAGTTTTCCACAATTGCTATGTGGAAAATTTGCGGAAAAACCAAAAAAAGGCTTGCATTTCCCAAAAGCTTGTGGCATAATATCTCCGTAAAAATGCCACTCTGGCATCATTGCGTTCATTTCTGCCCAAAGTTACAGAAAAACGCAGAAAATGAAGCGCCTGACCACGATGAAATGACCTGAAACCAGAAGAGAAAGGGGTGAGGGGTCATGGACGCTAACATAAGTAAGCTCAAGCTACTGGGAACACGGCTGATCGCCGGTGTCCTGACTGCCTCGATGCTCCTTTCTACCGTGACCACTGCCGTGGCCGCGGGCATCGGCGCGTCTACGGCCCCTGACTCTGTGGTCGAGGAAGACCCCAACAAGGGGAATATCGACAACAGCAATACCGATTATGAAGGTGACCAGACGCCGGAGGAGGAACCGAAGTATTCCTACCCGTTGGTGCTGGACCGGTATTCGATCGGCTTTACGCCGGAGCAGACGACAGTACGAGTGCAGGCGACGGTGACCGACGTGCGCTATCTGGGGGCGCTGGAGTCCTTGGAGGAGTTTGCTTCCTTCTTCCCGGCGGACCTGGACCTGGACGCCTGCGAGTACTTGACCGAGGATCTGCGCCAGGGGATCGCCCAGATGGATGAGGATACCCGCCGCAGTTACCGGGGCGAGGCCATCGGCAAGCTGAGGGTCACCAAGCAGTTTGTTTGGAGCACCATCTTTGAAGGATACGATTATAAGGATTACATCGAGATCGAAGTCGTTGACTACAGCGTGCGCGACGCCAGCGAGAGCATGGCGCCCAGCATTAGCTGCAATGTGAACATCACCTGGGTCGGCCCCACCGAGACGGTGGCGGCGGTCCGGCCCACAGGGGGCCAGGGCGGCGGCATGACGACACTGGACCCCGGCAGTAGCGACATTCAGGACTTGATCGGCGCTGCCGGTTCCAATGCCGGCTCTAGCACGACCAAGAACGTGGCGGATGAGCCTCAGGCCATTCAAGACTTCCTTTATGAAATGTATAAGAGCGGCGGGCTGACTCAGGAGAACGCCGGCGGCTATGATTTGAGTTACTTTGATGAGAGATTGAAGGCTGAGGGTGTTACCCCGGGCAGCGGGAGCATGTCCAACACCACCGATGTGGACCTGGATGCGTTGCTGAACGGCCAGCAGACCGATGGGGCTCAGGTGCAGGATACGGGCTTCTCTCTGATCACATCTTCTGATGATACTATTAATAATAAGGTAGACGGCAAGACGGCCGAGACCGAGAAGGAGGAGGCCGGCGCTGAGGCGGAGGACTCCACGCCGAAGCAGCCGGAGGACGACGCGGCCGAGCCCGCGGAGCCCGCCGCCGATGAGGAGAGTAAGGAGACGGTGGAGAACACGGGACTGGAGCTGAACGACACCGTCCCCGAGCCGGACCCTGTGCTGGACGAGAAGGTGGAGCCGCCGCTGGAGGAGACCGCGGTGCCGCTGGACGCACCCGGCGACGCGGAGCTGGCGGAGGAGCTGCCCGAGGGCGGCGAACAGAATAAGGAGAACGACAGTCAGGCTGGGGATGACCAGGCTGGCGATCAGGCTATTTCGGACACGAAGACGCCTGACGACGAGAAGATCTCTTCCGAGGAGACGGAGAAGGAAGAGTCCAAGAACGAGGAGACCGGCGACCAGAGCAAGGGCGAGCTGACCATGGAGGAGATCCTGGCCCAGCTGGGCGCCGGGTCCGGCACCGCCGCCAGCAAGCAGGAGATCGTTACCCAGACGGGCGGGGTGACCAGCAGCTTCAACAACTTTGAGTGGAAGCTGACCAAGGACGAGGAAAAGCTCTACGGCGAGGACAGCGTGGTGCAGACCGCGGTGGTGGAGCCTTCCATCGACAGCAGCGGTAGCGTGATGTATGAAGTGAAGTTTGCCGTGAGCGTGCCCAGCATGGAGATGAGCGTGGACGGAACGGCCTACTTCTTCGGCACGGCTACCGTGCCTGAGTTGCCCGGCGACGACAACACCCAGACTGACGTGGACGATCCCAAGAAGGATGACGACGGCGAGCAGAAGGAAGATCCTGCTGATAAGCCGGGGGAGGAGAAGCCCGACGACGGGGAGACTCCTGCCGATGACCCCAACAACAATGACGTCCAGGGCAGCTATGCGTCGGTGAAGGATACCGATCCTACCGACAGCGAGTTGGCGGCATATTTCAATCTGCGCGATCAAGGGCCGGCGGACAAGGTCTATCATGTGCGCACCTTCCTGGGGGCGCAGGGGCAGTCCACGACCTATGACGTGAGCGGCTATCTGAAGACTGTTTTGGAAGATTCAAATTGGGATGGCGACACCAGCACGGTGTTGTACTCGGTGCTGGACCCCCGAGTGGCGGAAATCAATGGGACCGGTATCGTTACCACCAAGCGCGAAGGGCGCACGGCGGTGTATGCCATGGGGTATGACGATTATAGTGGTAAGGTCTACGCCGTGCTTCAGCTGGAGGTCCATGGTCGCTTTACGTTGAGCAGCGGCGAGGCCATTACCGGCAATGCCGGGGACGGCTACTCCGCTAAGTTGGCTGTGCCCATGGTCTCCGCAGGCAACCTCCACTCTCTGGCGCTGAAGGCGGACGGAAGCGTGTGGGGCTGGGGCAGCGCGAGCAACACCAATGCTCTGGGCAGTGCCAACGGCGGTGTCCTGCGTTCTCCCGCGCCCATTTATCTGCGCAGCTCCAACGGTATCTACACCCCGCTGACCGGTGTGGTGATGGTGTCGGCCGGGCTTAACTTTTCGCTAGCCTTGACGGCCAACGGCAATGTGTACGCTTGGGGTTCCAACACCCGCGGACAGACGGGCACGGGCGATATCAGCGGTCGGGACACCGTGCAGGATCCCACTATGGTGCGCGGCCCTGTGACGGCGGAGGGAGTGCCTGCCGATCCCAATACGGATGCAAACGGCCACCTGTGCAATATCGTGGCCATTGCCGCCGGAGGCAACCATGCGATGGCGCTGGCGGCAGACGGCACAGTGTACGCCTGGGGCGACGGCAGCTATGGGCAGCTAGGTGTAAAGGCAGAGGACTTGACGTACAGCGAGGCCGGTAAGTTCTATTATAGTGGTTACCCTGTAGTGGTCAAGGACGGGAACGGTGATGCTCTGACGGGGATCGTGTCCATCGCGGCGGGCGGCTCCATTTCAGTGGCGCTGAGTGCGGCGGGGAAGGTCTACACCTGGGGCGACAACCGCCGCGGCCAATTGGGTCTCAACCACAACCCCAGCGACGGAAAGGACAATGAGTGGTTCCAACAGTCCGCTGCCGGCGAGGTGAACGCGTACAAGACCCGCAATGGCAGCGAGTGGAACGAGAACACCGGTTTTGGCGGGGTAGTTGCAGTGGATGCAGGCGGCGCGGCCAGCAACGACGAGCACGGCTATGGCCACATGATGGCCATTGCCGCCGAATTGAACATGGTCGACGGCGTGCGCACCGACACCACCACGGTGTTTGGCTGGGGCCAGAACGACCGCGGCCAAGTGGGCGACAACTCTCCGCAACCGGACTCCAAGGATGAGGAAAACACCTATGCGATCCTGCCCACGGAAGTGACCTACCGCGATTCTAATGAATATGACATTCGCACGGTGACCGTTTCGGCCGGTGTTGACCACACCCTGTCGGTGGTTCGTGAGCGCCCCAAGGGCAGTGATGATAGCCGGGACGATGTCTACTACACCTACGGCTGGGGCTACGACACCCGCGGACAGTTGGGTCAGAGCAGCGATTCCGGTCAGGTCAGTTCGGATGGCTCGGGGACCAACACCAGTAGCCAGAAGCGCACCCCCACCAAAATGCTGTCGGAGAACTTTACTCGCGACGAGGACGGCAACATCAACAGCGGTGAGTTAAAGTATGTCACCGGCTCGGTGGGTGTATCTGCCGGAGACAACTTCTCCATTTTGTGGGATGAAGCGGGCGAGGTCTTCGGTACGGGCTATAACTTCGTCTATCAGCTGGGCGCCGCGCCCACCCTTCGGACGATGGTGGACAGCAAGGGAAACCCCATGGCGGACAATGCCTCTGTGGCGGTTCCGGTGCGAGTAGGTTACGGCGTGAGCCAAAACCTGATTTATGACAAGGTTTGGGTCTTTACAACCATGACGGATGAGGACACCGGTGAAACAACTACGCAGCTTACCGCCCGCTATGCGGTCCAGCCGGAGACGGTGCCTGTTCAGGGAGAAGAGGGCGATGCAGACATCGCGCCCAACGTGGCGTCGATCCCTGTGTCCAAGTTGACTCAGATGGATCCTACCGAAAATGACGAGAACCTGATGGACCTGAATGAAGAGCAGTTCAATGCTCTGAAGGCAGTCAGCCTCCAATATTCCATCACACTCACCGACCAGCAGTACGCGGTAGTGTTTAAGGATGGAATGAAGCGTTATTACAGCGTTGGCTTTAACATCTCTGAGCGTGACCGGGCTGTGCCCAGCGCGAAAGACAGTGAGATGATCTACGGCTATACCCATACCGAAGAGATCCCCAACCTGGACATTACGGACACCAAGGATCATCAAGAACCTTGGGAGAAGTTGAGCCGCAACAACGCTGTGCTGGAACCCACCGACCTTAAGGATGTGTTCACCATCGTGGGCATTGTAGAGGATGCGGCGGATGTGGATATCAACGGCGTTTATGCAGGTAAGCTGAAGGTGATCATTGAAGATGCCAATAACTTTGCCACGCCGATGATCCGCACTGGCGAGAACTTTACCGTGGCGCTGAAGTCGGACGGTACGGTTTGGGCCTGGGGCGATAATACATATGGCCAATTGGGTACGGGCAAGAGCTATGATGAGCTGCCCTATGCTCCCTATCCCATGCGAGTGACTGGCCTCGGCACGCGGGAGAGCAAGCCCGTGATGAGCCGGCTTACCTTGATCAAAGAGATTTCTGCCGGCTTTAACCATGCACTGGCCCGGACGGCAGACGGCTCAGTGTACGCGTGGGGTGACAACTCCAGAGGCCAATTGGGTCAGAACGAAAATGTGTATTCCACCTATGAGGTCCACGGTGACACCATTAAGGTAGAGGTGGACAAGGCTGCGGTGGAGAAGCTGAAGGACACCTGGAGCTGCTATCCCATTCAGGTGACCGCCGGTGCAAGCGGCGACGAGAGCGGCAGCAGCTATTTGATGGGCGCGACCAGCATTGCTGCCGGTGGCTATCATTCCATGGCTTCCGTAGGCGAAACCGGCTGGGTATATACCTGGGGTGACAACTCCAAGGCACAGCTTGGTACAGGATATAAAGTCAATGCCATCGGTGATATCCGTACTTATCCTGACCGAGTGGTGCGTGACGTCAATGGCGAGACTCCCGAGATGAAGTATCTGACGGCGGTTACTGAGGTCGCGGGTGGCGGCTGGCACTCGCTGGCAATTGGCCCGTTCCCCTACGCTAACGTGGGCGGCACGAGCGGCAGCGACAGCACTTATGTTGCCGCTTGGGGCGACAATACATATGGTCAGTTAGGCATTGGCCCCCATGAGACCGACGAAGACGGCACCCGCTACGGGGTGGCGGTAGATTATATGCGCCAGTACAGCAACACCGGCGAGGGCGCGGGCATTCTGGTGGACAGCGTCATCCAGATCGGCGCGGGCTTCTATCACACCGCTGTGCTTACCGAGGGTGACTCCACCCGCGGCACGGGTGGACGTGTGATGCTAGCGGGTGATTATCGTTATGGCCAGTTGGGTCACGCCGCTTCGGCAGATCAGACGGGCTTGGGGTATGTCCAGTATGCCACCGCTTTAGTAGATGACAAGGGAATTGACATTACAGATGCAGTGGGCGTGGCTGCGGGCCAGTATCACACTGCCATCCTGCGGGGAAAGCGGGCGGTTTTGCCTGATCCTACCATCCTTGGACCGATTATTGAGAGCACGATTTATACCTTTGGTACGAATACCGACGGTCAGTTGGCGCTTCCTGCCACGGATAGCAATGGCTACTATCAAGACCAGACTGTAGATGAAAATTACCGAATTGTGACCAAACCCGGCAATGTGGCGGGGGTGGTGACCTCACTTGCGGCCGGAGGCAAACACACCGTGGCTTTGACCGATCGTGGCGAGGTGTTTGCTTGGGGCAAGAACGAGTCGGGCCAGCTGGGAGAGATGTCTCTGGTGGACAGGGATAGCGCGGGCCAGTCCGGTTTTGACGACGCTTATATTCCTGTTGTGTCCGGCGTAGTGAATTACGGCGGAAACTTTACTTACCCTGTGCGCATGGAGACCCACCAGAACGGAGCACTGTGGAATCGGGTGCCCGATGCGGCATATAACGACTGTGACTATAAGCTGGTGCAAAACACACCCGTGAAGCGGGAGTATCCGCTGGTTCGGACTGTGGAGGGTGCGGCCTATGTGAACGAGGCTGGTGAGGCTGTACCTTATTATACACACTACGATGCGGCGGATGTTGTGGGCGGCAGCTACAACATTTGGTCCAGAGAACAGAAGCCCGGTGCGATGTGGAAGGACACCGGTGCGGAAGTAAAGGTAGGCAAGGGCGTTGACTTTACGAAGACGCCTGCCGTTATTGACTTCTTTACCATTACCTTTAGCCTTGCTGAGACGGGCGGCAACAGCAGCACAAGTTCTTCTATTACCGGTGAATACACAGTGGGCGGAGAGACTAGCGTTGTTACATCCGGTGACAGCGTCTGGGGCGGCGGCAAGTTGGTGTTACACGTGACCGGCCGCGGCGGCTATGTCTCTGACTATAATTATGAGTGGGTGGTCGATCCTGCCGCCACAGTTTATACCACCGAGCGCAAAGACCGCTGGACTGTTTACGACGGAAAGTGGACCGAC
This sequence comes from uncultured Oscillospiraceae bacterium, assembly GCA_910579775.1. Lineage (GTDB taxonomy): Bacteria > Bacillota > Clostridia > Oscillospirales > Oscillospiraceae > MGBC124762. Next base: position 54,982 of record CAJTUE010000001.1, read on the forward strand.
AGCGAGGGTGTGGAGCACACCGGCGGCTACACCGATGGCGAGAACTTCAAAGACGAATTGACCCAGTCTGAGGCCGCTACAGTAGATGGCTACTTTACGGTGGACTCCCTGAGCGATCAGGTGAATGTAGAATGTACCGTGGAGCATCCGCGGCTCTTTGATTTGGATGTGCGGGTGAACCTGGACCACAGTCCGTGGACGGACAGTGACCGCAAGCTATTTATTAAGAGCAATTATAAGACCATCCTGCTGGAGAAGCAGGACGGGAAGAACACCTACACCGCGAAGGATGTGCCCGAGGGCACTTACAAGGTGTGGGAGTATGTGGACGGCGCATTTGAAGGCGGATTGCTGACCCATCCTGAGTTTGCCTTTGAGGGGCCGAAGACCATTACCGTCAAGAATAGCAATAAGACCGACACATTGGACTACTTTACCTTAAATGCGTCCATTGTGCCGGTGAATGGCGTTGCCATGGCGGAACTCTCTATTCACTACGCACAGTACTCTCAGGTGGATGGCGAGGACCGGTACAGCGTTTACACTGGTGGCAGTACCGGAAATGCCACATGGAAGCTTATTGATGGGGACAAGGTCATGGCAGACGCGCCGTTGATCATCACCACGGTCACCACCGCCCTGACCAGCGGCGTGGTAGGCTCCCGTGTCCGTAGTGCTTGGCGCAACTCCAACGGCGGTACGGTGAATATCGGGTTGGAGAAGATCGAGTACCAGTACTCCACTACTGACGGCACTACCCCCCTGCAGATCATGAAGGTGGTGGGCGAGACTGATTTGGTAGTGACTATGGACGGTAATGTGGCCGGGGATGAGAACTACATGATCCCCATGGCGATTCGTCTCACCAAGAACAATGTGAACTGGACAGATGCTACGGCCCAGGGCTATGAGCTGTATTTGGAGAGCTTGCGTGGCCGCACCACGATGGTGGGTGCGCCTCAGCGTGTCTGGGCCAGCTATAAGCTTACCCATCGCGGCGGTGGTCTGTTCGACACCAGCGAATTGGGCGGAACGGAGCGCGGCGGCATTCCTAGAGACGATTACATGGTCTATCTGCGCTATCCCGATGGGACGAAGCTCCCTGTGATGGGCAGCCAGTTCAACCTCACCTACCGTGGCTATGTGAAGGACACGCTCCAGGGGGCGATCGATCCCGCCGAGCAGCCGTTATCCGTGCCGGTGCGGGAGATCGAGTATACCCTCATGGCTGCCAATGATGACGGCGCGGCGATGACCAGTACCTTGACGCAGGGCCATGTCCAGATCATCAGCGGCTTCAATGGCGCTATCAATGATACCGAGGCTGATATCTATAGCGGTAAGACCAGTGATGGCCTTATCGTGGCTATGCCTGACGAGCAAGCTCCCGCCTATAACGTCACTGTGCTTCGGACCATTGATGTGGCGGCGAAGAAGGGCGCGGCCGGAAATGTTTCGGGGAAGCTGGTCATCCCGGTGAATAACACCATTTCCGTGCAGGTCATTGGCAGCCATGCCGACGAGTTTGTCGTGCGTGTTCTGCAAACCTTTGAGGATCCCGATGACGAGGTGGAGCTTGACGTGGGCGGCATCCCGCTGGGAAAGCCCTTGACCTTCAGTACAGACGACACCATCAACGAGAACATTGACGACGCCGACAATAAGCCCTGGGATCTTGCTACCGCCAAGGCTATTACCATCCGTGTGGTCGGTTCCGGCGAGAGTGTGATCACCGGCGGCGGAAGCTATGGTGACGCTACCCTCAGCTCTCTGGACGATGAGCTGACGGTGACGGACGATGCTTTGCTGACCGGCTATAATGTTGTGTACACTATGCAGCGGCCCCATACTGAGGCTGGGGTGGAGTTGATGGAAGCGTCCGGCGGCAGCACAACTCTCCCCGAGGGCGGTGTGCTGGATGCGGAGGTCGTTGTGCCCGATCGTGAGCTTGCCAACTGGTCGGGTAAAGAAGTGAAGCTGCCTGATCTGGCGCTGGGCAACTATCTGGAGCTGGTCACCGGCGATACGGTAGATATCGTGGGGACGAGCGAGCGTTATATTCCCGATTACCGTTTGGCCTATACCAAGGGTGGGGAGAAGTACTACCGTAACGTCACCACTGATGCGGACGGCAAGGTCCAGCCCTATATCGATTTGCCTGCGGAAGAGATCGTAGTGGGGAAGGATGAGTCGGGCCGCGATATCACCGAAAAAAATCCTGAGCGCTATGAGCAAGTGGGCGTACAGGAAGATGAAGAGGGCAACGAGATCCCTGTTTACGAGGACCTCTGGGTTAACGCACAGTTTGAAATCACTACCTCCAACCCCGACGTGGTGGATGTAAAGGGTTATACGCTCATTGCAGGCAAGCAGAACGGCAAGGCCACCGTGCGGATTTATAATAAGGAAACACACCGCTCCGCCATGATCGTGGTGCATGTCCTCAACGTAGAGGATGCTGTCGGCGAAAATATGGAGCGGGAATATGCCTATAAGGCCACGCCTATGATCGCTCTGGGCGAGGACTTTTCCGTTGCGCTGAAAGCGGACGGAACGGTATGGACTTGGGGTGACAACACCTACGGCCAATTGGGCATCAACAACCAAGAAGAGACCTTCTCCGACGCGCCTATGGCTGTGCGTACGGTCACGGATGCGGAGAGCGGTCTTGCTCCTATGATCCGTCATGTGGTGGCGGTGGCCGCCGGTCGGCGTCACGCCGCCGCTCTGACCCGGGAGGGAACTGTGTACGTTTGGGGCGACAACACGTTTGGTCAGTTTGCCCTTGATCCTGCCGATTATGTGCGCACCAATGATGCGGGCGACGTGATTGGTTACAGCAGCTTCTCCGCAGTGGAGGCGGATATCAGCAGCGTGCTTGGCAAGATCGTGGAGATCGCTGCCGGGGATGGCTTTACCGTTGTGCGCACCGAGCGTAACACGGTCTGGAGCTGGGGCCGCAACGACAAGGGCCAGTTGGGCGTGGGTTATGTGGATGATGTGTTCGGCCACGACCAGGTGCGCGAACAGTACCTGCGTGAGTTGACCTACCGCACCAGCGATTACTCCGCCTATCCCAGCATCTACGATGAGCTGTGTGCCAAGCTTGGCTTGAGCGGTATGGGTAGCCGCTTTACCCGTGAGGTGATGAACACTGGCCACAATGAGCGGGTTGAGGCCGATCCCTATTATCTGGACAGTTATTATCTCTATGCTAAGTATCTTTATGATTTGGTAGAGTTTGTAGAGTTGCAGAAGGAAGCCCTGCGCGATCTGGCGAATTTGGGTAACTACTATGAAGACGAAAGTGAGAACAGCAAACTGATCCGGCCCCTGGGCGACTACCGCGGCAACGAGGTGGCCACCATGGATGAGTTTGTTCTCGCCCTGCAGCTTTATGATGCGGCGGTCAGCTATCTGGAGTCCGCCTATGAGACCATTGCCATGGACAACCCCGCCTACGGCGAGGCATATGATCACTTTGTGCCCCTGGGTGACAAGAAGGACGGTGAGCCGACCTACCGCACAGATTGGGTGTTGGCGCGGCCCACATACAGCGGTGTAAAGTGGAGCTATGAGGATTACCAGATCGCACTGGAGCAATATCTGGAACGGGAAAAGAACGGGAAGCTTGTGACCACGGGCGGCGAGTATGGCGCGTCCGTTGATGACGAGACCGGTAACAAGGTCATGGAGAGCGAGCCCACCTTTAATGAGTTTACATGGAAGCCTGTTCAGGTCATGGAGGGCGAGGCTGCGAGCAAGGGCTACTACCTGAGTGAGGTCATGTCCATTTCCGCCGGTAGCGGCCATGTGTTGGCCCTGCGCAGTGACGGCTCGCTCTTCGGTTGGGGCGATAATACCTATGGCCAGTTGGGCGTGGGTCTTGACAGCACACTGGTGCGCAGCGATAATTCCGCTTTGGGTGCGACCTTTACTTATCGCGTGCCGGTGCGGGTGAAGTTGGGCGCAGTGGATGGCGATCCTGCTAACCAAGTTGCGGGTGAGATGCGCGGCTATCTGGTCAACGTGATGAGCATGTCCGCTGGCGGCAACCACTCTCTGGCATTGTTGTCCGATGGCACGGTGGCTGCGTTTGGCGAGAACACCTATGGTCAGATCGGCAATGCGGTTGTGGAACAGGCGACCTATGACATCAAAGATCTGGTGGAGGAAGTTCCGGGTGTGGGTGGTCAGCCCGGTATTGAGGGTATAGACGCCTACGATTTGATGGGCGACTCCATTGTCAAGCGGCAAGAGGCCGGGGCGGTCCGGGTGAGGACCGCGACCGGGGAACTGCAAAACGTGCTGGCTGTGGCAGCCGGCGGCCAGTCCAGCGAAGCCATCGTCCGCGACGGCACGATGTTGGGCGAAGCAGGCGGCGTCGTGTATGCCTGGGGCTCCAACATGGAGGGCCAGTTGGGCCTGGATGAGCGCGACGAAGACGATTTTGAGGGGCCACGCACCGCTTTTGTGGGTCATGCTGTGCAGGTTGCTCAGGGTGACAGCGCTAACTCTAACGAGGAATACAAGTATTTTACCCGTGCCATTGCGATCGCCGTGGGAGGCAAGCATATGGCAGCGGTACGTGCCGACGGCTATGTGTGGAACTGGGGCAGCAACGCCCACGGTCAGTTGGGCAACGGCACTTGTGATGACAGCTTCCGGGCTGTTCAAGCGGGCGACGGCGAATCCAAGAGCCTGATCCTGGATCACTATGAGCATTATAATGAGGGAGACGCCCTTCTCCATACCTACAATCAGCTTCGCCCGATGGGCGAGGAAAACCCCAATATCGTGATCATGGACGAGGGAGATTATCTGCTGCTGGATATGGCCGATATCCTTTACAGCCACCGCACCGGCTTTAACCTGATCTCCGATGGTGAAAATACCTCTATAGCTGACAGGCTCAACTTAGTAGAAGTGGGCGTCACCGATCCTTCCATCTTTGCCGCGGAGAACGCCGGAGGCACAAAGGTGAAGGTGCGCAACACCGGCAAGCTGGGCCTTACCAGCGTTTACATCGACTACGAGTTCTCTAAGGGCGTGGAGGGCGATCCTCAGACCAGCAACATGATGGTGCTGCCGGTTTGGGCGCGCCACCGTCAGACTTATGACTCGGGTGAGCCTGCCGATGATCATAATGTGTCCGTGTCCGCGTCCCCCATGGTGGCCGCGGGCGCGAAGCATGCCGTGGCTTTGGATTCCTCCGGCCGCGTGTGGGTGTGGGGCGACAACGCTAAGGGACAGCTTGGCCTTGACCCGGAGAAGGTCGCCTATGTGGACCACCCTGTTCAGGTAACTAATTTCTATCAGTACAGCGCAGTACGTCCTGACAACACCGACGCGCAGCTGGCGTTGGACGGTGGACCGCTGACCTTTACCGCGGTGGCAGCGGGCAAGGACTTTACCTATGCCCTGGACATTGACGGCTACGTTTGGGCCTGGGGCAACAATTATGACGCTACGGGCATGACCAAGCTAAATCAGCTTGGCCGCGGCGCAGACAGCGCATATCAGGGATACCAGCCCATGCGGGTGCGTATGCGCGTGAGCCGCATTGGCACATTGGGTGAGGAAAAGGTCACCAAAGAATACCGTTACTTTAATGAAGAATTGCATGGCTACGTTACCGATACCTATGTGGAGCGTGACCGCATCATTGCCATTGCGGCCGGCGAGGGCTTCGGAATGGCTTTGTCCTCGAGCGGCTTTGTGTATTCCTGGGGTGATAATGCCAACGGTCAGATGGGCATCAATAACCGCAGCTTGGCCACCAGCAGCTATGCCAAGTGGGTGAGCAAGGGTCATTCACCCAGTCAGACCAACCATATGCAGGAGGCTGTCAGCATCGGTGCGGGCAGCAAGTCCGGCGGAGTGCTTTTCTCCAACGGTACATTCTTTACCTTCGGCGACAACAGCTATGGCCAGTTGGGCGACAACTCTGACCGTGGCCGTTATTCTGCCGTGAAGGTGCAGGCCGGCCAGGGTAATACCTGGAGCGATGGCAGTTTTACCGGCAACACCGGGATGAACCCTAACGACAAAAACGACTATAACTTCAACAAGGGCGTGGCCATTGCCATGGGTGCGAACCACACGGTTGCTATCGCCCTGAACATAACCATGAAAACTCCCGACGCCAATGGCAAGGACTTTGACGTGACCCCAGGTCTCTATGGCTGGGGTGACAACGCCAAGGAACAGCTGGGCATCGGTTTGAATAGCGACGCCAAGCAGACGTTTGCCGTGCCGATGGTAATGAAAAATGCTGTCGGCGAGAACCTGACTGCCGGTGTGCGTCAGTTGAGCGCAGGCTACGCCGCAACGCTGGCACAGGTGGAGAACCAGACGATCAAGGGCAATGGCAGCGGTTTTGATCCTGTTCAGCTTCTGGCTTTTGGTGACAACGCTGTCGGTCAGCTGGGCAATTACAATCTCACCCGCGGACCGATCCCCAGCGGTTCTCCTGTTGACTATGACAACACCGTGGCCCGTGAGATCGCTCATGAGCTCCAGGTCATCGACGATAATTATCACTGGATGCAAAAGGTGATGGTAACCGCCGTGGGTGGCGACTTCATCGTTTTTGCCCGTGACACCGGTACAGTTTTTGCCGCCGGCTCCAACGCTTTGGGGCAGCTGGGCGACTATACCGACATTACCTCTGAATATCCGGTGGTAGTGGGCCGTCTCAGCTATGAAAGCCTGATTGCCTGGGGCACCGATCATAATACCGCACCTCATGACCTCACTCCTCAGATCACTTTGGTGGGAGCAGAAGAGGCCAAGTTTGACCTGACCAAGATGGCTTACTTGGTGGATTACGGCTTTAACCTGTTGAGCCACAAGCCTCTGGAGGACATCAAGGATGCCCAATGGGAGTTTACTTCCTTGGACGAGAGCATTACGATGGAACTGAGCAACGACGGTTCGACAGTGACCTTTGGGCCGCGCGATCCGGCCAATGTCAAGTACGGCGACACCTTTATTCAGGTCTACGAAGCCACAACCGGCCGCACATTGTTGCTGCGGGTAAAGGTCGTACCCGAAAAGGACGAGGGCTTTGCTACCTCCCCGATGCTGGTGGCGGGCAAAAACCATATCATTGCGCTGAAGGCGGACGGCACAGTATGGGCCTGGGGTGATAATGCCCAGGGACAGTTGGGTGACGGTACGTTTGTTGACCGTGCTTACCCTGTGGAGGTGAAGAATGCTGACGGCGATCCCTTCACCAACGTGGTTTCTGTGGCCGCGGGAGATAATTTCAGCATTGTCCTTAAGGATGTGGATGGGGATCTGTCCACCACCGACGACCGAGAGGTCTATGTAGTGGGCGGCTTAAGCTCCATTACTACCAACCTTATCCATGTTCCCAGCGAGGAAGAATTGACCCAGGTAGACCGTCTCAACGGGCCGAAGTTCATGAAAATGTTCCAGGCCGACGGCGTCTATCAGCCCTTCACCTATGACCAGGTGGCCAACAACGAGGCCGACGGCTGGAACGATGTGGGTGATCTGACCCGTGCCATTGAATTTAGAAACGCGAATAACCGTGTACCCGAAAACGAAGATGCGGACATCCGTTTCGGTGTGCGACCGGGGAAAGAATTTACCGCCATGGACTACAGTGATGCGGCGGTAGATTATGCTGCGAGCAAGGGCTGGACGGTCTACTATCTGGCCTACTATAAATATGTGAATCAAGAGGGTGACGACTGCGGCATCTGGGTCGACATCCCCAAAAACTGCCCCAACCCCCACCATCCCCACAGCAGTGAGTTTATGACCCGCGATGTGGAGACAGCAGGGGTCGGGTATATTGGCGTTACCGACATTACCAACCGCACCAAGCTGAGCCAACTGCGCCCCCATGCCGACGAGAACGGCAACCCCAAGGGCTATGAGGTGACGTACCAGGTGATCGTCGACGGTACACCTACGCCGGAGACGGTGGTCTATGACCAGCTCTGGCCCACCGATGGCCCGGACAAGTGGACAGGGAAGCAGTACTGGGTCAGTGCTCAGTTCGCGGCTTGGGAGCGCCAGCTCCAGATCGATTTGCCGACGCAAGAGGAAATTGAGAAGGTCAACTCTGACTGGCCCTATCTGATGATCCCCGAGGACAGCGGCGATACGGTGAATATTGCCAGCGTAATGGGGTGGACCACCCGCAACGTGGACTACTTTACCGGTGAGTTGAACTGCTCTTACAAGAGCGAGGACGGCGAACGCTGTGCTCTCCAGGGCTACAATCCCGCCGATACCATTACCCCTGTGGTCTGCGGCAACGACGCCTGCCAGTTGGTGGGTCAGGATTACTTTACCCTCATTTACGAGGACGCCGCCGATGTTTGGGACAAGTACAACATTCCTTCCCAGTGGCGCGAGCTGCCTGAAGCAGAAGAGAGCTACCGGATCTGGCGTTGCCAAGCCGGTCACACTTGGATCGCTCCCTATGATGGAGCTGAGGATGTGCCCACCCCTGAGGTAAAGCTTTTGACCGACGAAAACGGGAAGCCTATCACGAATATCGTAGACGTAGCGGCGGGGGCAGATCATATGCTGGCCCTGACGGTTGACGGCGAGTTGTATACTGCCGGTGCGAATACCCGCGGTGAGTTGGGGCAGGATACCACAAAACAGATCGGTACAGCTGTGAAGGTCAAGGGATTCAAGGGCCGTGACTATCTGGAGCATGTGGTGGACATGGAGGCGGGCGAGGCCTTCTCCGTGGCTCTGCTGGGCAACGGCAGCGTGTACACCTGGGGCGACAACAGCTATGGACAGCTGGGCAGTGAGTTGGTCGCCACCACTCCTGTCACTGACGCCGACGGCAACGTGACCATTGCCAATTATTCCACCACGCCTGTTCAGGTGAACTCCGGCGAATATTCTGTGGATCACAATGCACAATTCCGCGTCCTTTCAGGGGTGTATATGGTCTCTGCGGGGCGTCACCATGTGGTGAGTGTGGCGATGGAGAACGATTGGAATGAGACCATTAACGGCGACATGGGCGGTTATGTCCGCGAGCCCGCTGCATTTGCTTGGGGCGACGGTACGCAGGGCCAGCTGGGCAACCTGCAGGATTTGACGGCGATTACGATCGATGGAGTAGCGAAGAATATCGCTCCCTCCGCCCGCAAGGTGTCCGGCATCGACGGAGTGACTGCCGTGGCTGCCGGTGGCGCTCACACTCTGGTGCGCTCAGTTAATGAGGCTGGTGAGGTCAGACTCACTGCCTTTGGTAGCAACGATTTCAAACAGCTTACCAACGGTACGCCGGATGCCAACGGTTATGTGACCGCTGTGGCCGGTGAATGGGTGCGCACAAAGGCGGACGCGAAGTGGTTAGACGAAGTGTCTATTATTACCGCTGGAGGAAGCTTCTCCGCCGTGATGATGGAAAACGGCCGGGTCATGACCTGGGGCGACAACGGCAAGGGCCAGCTGGGCCTTGCCGCCATTGGCACCGAGGGCAGCGGCGACACGGATGTCCGCGATGTGCCCTATTTTGCCGGTGAGCATCAGGCGGTCATGGTGGAGTTTAGCTTTACCGGCGCAAACATCAAGGAGGGCGGCGCAAGCAGCTTTGGCGAGCTGACCCTTGGGTGGAGCTTGAACACCAACGAGTTTGCCACCATCAATACCACTACCGCCAACCGCTATCAGTACGGCGGCTTTAACCTCATTACTTCCGGTGTAGAGACGGAGAAGATCGACTTGGCCGCGGCTTACCCCGGTTATACCTTCTTGTCCACCGACGAAAGCATGGTACGGGTGCGTCAGCTGGATGACGGCACCTGGGTCATTCAGAATGCCCCCACCACCTATTCCAGCTTCCAGAAGATCGGCACCACGTCCGTTTCCGCTCTGGATGCCAACGGCAATGTTATCGCGGTGTTCCGCGTGACGATTCGTGGCAATTACACAGACCAGAACGGCGTGACCCGTGACCGGATCACCACCCCTATGATCGTGGGCACGCAGACCGGCACCGTGGCGTTGAAGGCTAACGGCGAGGTCTATATTTGGGGTACGTTTACCACTCAGGGATACACTACCTCCATTGTAAAGCCCAACACCGGCGCACCTACGCTGGCCACACGCAGTGTGACATACAACACTCCCCAGAAGATGCTTATCCCCGGCGGTGCGACTATTGTCCGCATTGCAGCAGGGCCGAACCATGCAGTGGCGTTGGACGCTTCCGGTAATGTGTATACCTGGGGCGATAACACCTATGGTCAGACTGGCTTCTACGAGGCGGAAGACGCTTACTACAAGACCATTGTCAAGGATATCACGGAAGGCACCGGCGACGATGCCGCCGAAAACATGCCCATTATGGCAGACGTAAGCCGCAAGGTACTCAAGGGATACACCGGCGCACCCTTCACCCAGACAGGCTCCAACTATGCCACCACCGTGCTTTCCAGCTTCCAGAATCTCAACGAGCACCTCATGGCCCGCAAGCAGTGGGAGGCCTACTCCCGTGACGACCTGGGTCATGCCAACAAGACTGATGGCGGTGTTTATCCCGAAAACTACGATCCCGACAACGGACCCATTTCCCTGCCCTGGCTTTCTAACTACGAGGGCGAAGACAAAGTAAAGATCGTGGATGTGGCAGCCGGTGACCGTCATACCCTGTTGCTGGACGACCATGGAAATGTCTGGGCCTTTGGCGATAACGCCAACGGTCAGTTGGGCCAGGGTGACACGGGCAATCAATATACCGACAAGCAGATCACCATTCGTGATGTGCGCACTTACCATGACAATGTGCGTTACACCCCTGTAAAGGTGGTGCAGGGCGTTTCCGCCAGTGACGATGCCTATTTGAGCCGCATTGTTCAGATTTCCGCCAGCGGAAACTATTCCATGGCGCTCCGGGCTGATGGCGTGGTTTTTGCTTGGGGAGGTAACGAAAAAGGCCAGTTGGGCATTGTCTCCAGCGGCAATGTTACTGTGCCCTCTGAGGTGGGCTTTGCCAACGACCAGAATCCTGATGACTACTACTTTAAGAACGTGACCGCCATCTCTGCCGGTCGCGATCACGCCATGGCTATCGTGGCGGGCCTGCACGGTGAAGAGATCGGTGCGGACGGCAAGATCGTGCCCGTTGCCGACGAAACCGGCGTCTATACCCCCACCACCCGCGTCTATACTTGGGGCTCTAACGCCTATGGCAAGTTAGGCTTGGGCAAGTCTGATAAGCAGATGGCTTTCACCTATCAGCCCACCCGCGTGGATCTTTTGGAGGACAAAGAAGTCACCACCATTATCCCGCCGGTGCTGGGTGACGACGGCATGACCGTAGTTACCCCTGGTTCGATGAGCACTACCGTTGTCCGCACGGCCACGCCGCTGGAACGGGTGCGCCAGATCTCGGCGGCCACTGATTATGCGATGGCTGTGGTGGCAGACACCTTGGTCGTGGTAGACAAGGATCACCCGGTGGATGCCACCGACAGCGATCGAGACCCCGGCAAGGGTCACTATCCCGACCACCCGGCTCAGCAGACCTTTGAATATGTGGATTCCCTAACGTATGCTTGGGGCCGCAACGATCAGGGGCAGTTGGGCCTGGGTGAAAAGATTGGCACAGAGCAGATCATTGTCCCCGCCGACACTACCCTGCCGTTGCCCATGCTTAAGGGCGGCACAGTGTCCAAGGTGGAGTTGGTGGGCGGCGAGGAGTTGGCCAAGTATGTCCGCGAGACTCTGTTGGTCAGCAAGGGCAACACCACCGTCCAGACCGTTCAAGAAGACGGTACAGTGTGGTTCTCCGGCACAAACAGCCACCGGGAGGGTGCGGACTACACTGCCGTAGAGCGTCAGGCTCTCACGCAGACCGGCGCGGAGACTTATTACACCTTGGCCATCGGCGACGCTAAGGTCTACAACGAGAACGATTTGACCAACCCCGTTTGGCCCACCAAGAGCGGCAACAGCTATAACTGGCCGCCCCAGGTGACCACGGAGAGTCTGCGGATGCCGCGCTCTATTACCATTTATGAAAATCAGCGGCTTTACATTAACGAAGCTGACCTTTGGGAGATTTTTAACAGCCAGTTCAACTTGATTCAGAATGACTTTGAGCGTCATCTGCCCGATGACGCGGTGGTGACTTATCGTTCCAGCGACGAGACCATTGCATATTTCGACTACGACGAACAGAAGGGCCAGTATTATCTCCAGCCCACCACCGAGGCGTATGGCCGCCTCATCATCACCGTCAACAATGTCCACGACAACTATCGTGGAGATTATGAGGTCATTGTTCTGCCCACCGAGACCGTGGGCGACGGACTGCCTGTGGCCTCGGTCACCGTCAAGGCGGCTGAAAATGCCGCCATTGCCCTCCACGCCAACGGTACTGTTTGGATGTGGGGGCGCATCGGTCTACGTCAGAACTTCTACAATGAGGATGGTACAGTGCTGGCCTACAGCAATTCCTTTGGCAGCGCGACCGCCAGCTTGGGCTGGAAGGAAGTTAACACCACGCCCAGCACATCTTCTGTGTTGAACCAGCTCAACAACACCGGGATCTATCTCAACCCGGTCTATTATGTAACGTATGAGTACCCCGTGCAGGTGGAATTTGAGGGCCTGGGCGCGGATGAGTACATCGTAGATATCGACGCGTATGGCGCAAGTCCCTTGACCGGCAGCAAGTGGGACAGTGCCACTGACCGCGGCGCGGACTCCGTCCAGTCCTTTATCGCCCTGACCAACAAGGGCAATGTCTACACTTGGGGCAACAACGATTACGGTCAGTTGGGTAACGGCACGTGGAACAGCTTCAAACTCCATTCCACCTGCGGTTCTCACGGTAGCTACTATGTCAACTATGTCCAGCAAAGCACTGACCGTTTGGGCGTGGGCAGTTCTAAGGCTACCCGCGTCAAGAACATTGGTCCGGCCAACGGTGGCGAGATCATTCTTTCCGTTTCCATGGGCGACGGCTTCGCCCTTGCCTCTTCCAACTCCGGCAAGGTCTATTCTTGGGGGCTTAACGACCGTGGTCAGTTGGGCCGCGGCTATACCGGCAGCTGGAGCTACGAGTGGTGGAACGGCGATGGTTGCGGTACGAATCTGTATGTACCCTTTGTGACAGACAGCGACCTTGCCACCAACAGCGCAGGTAGTGCCGTGAGCCATCCGGCCCGCTCTTGGTGCAATGGCGCGTGGAACCACACCAGACACGGCTGGATCGGCACGCAGAAGTTCTACTCCGCCCATCCCGTGTTGGAGACCACTCCCGATCTGGTCACCGGTATGCAGGACATCGGTAAGTTGCAGCACGTGGCCCGCGTGGCTGCCGGTCATGACCATGCGCTGGCTTTGCGCACCGACTCTCTGGTGTACGCCTGGGGCGATAATGTCCAGGGTGAAGTGGGCAACAACTGGGGCCGCGAGGGTAAGGACATTACTGACGCTACGCCGCACGTGCCCGCCAATGATATTCAGTCCATTCCCGTGCTGGTGCGCTCCGGCGAGAGTGATGAGGACGCCTATTTCCTACGCAATGCTACCCGCATTGCCGCCGGCGACAACTTCAGCGTTATTATGACGCGTGACGGCGGTGTGTATACCTTTGGGGACAACCGCCAGGGACAGTTGGGCGTTGTGACCAACCAGAAGGGCGCAACTCTGACGCAGTCCCCCGTGCCTGTACGGGTGATGTTAGAGGACGGCACACCGCTAAAGGCGCGGCTCATCAGCGCCGGACCAAACAACGCAATGGCCTTGGCGAGCCAGAATGTGTTGTATGCCTGGGGACGTAACCACTATGGTCAGTTGGCCAACGGCCAGCTGGGTGACGGCACGACTCAGACCGCGGCGCAGAAGACCCCTGTGATGGCGCTGCGGGGAGATAACGACCAGACCGCCGTCAGCGGCATTCCTGCCATTGACGACGCCGATCCCTTCCGCAATGCCGCCGAGTTTGATGCGGGCGAAGACTTTATGGTCATTATGCGGCAGGACGGCAAGCTCTACATCTCCGGTGACTATAACTGGGGCAAGTTTGACTATGACACAGGTGACGCGCTGATCCGTGCGGACAGCAATACGCCCAACCGTTTTGCCAACGACGAGAGCAAGCTCTACGTTTGGGCTACTCAGGACAAAGCGGGTGTTTATACCAAGAAATCTAACGTCATCTATTTACAGTACGCTGTTCAGCCGGACAGCCGTACGGAGGGAATGATGGACCGCACCGACATGGGCGGCCTTCTCGGTAAGGACAACGACCTGATCCCGGTCACCCTCAATAACACCGCTCTCATTCCCTTTGATGAATTGTATCAGGACTATTACTTCCCCTGGTCCACCCGATTCTCCGCTTTCCGTGAGCCGCTGGATATGACCAGTCTGGGCAGTATGGTGGTTGATACCAGCGATCCCAGTGTGGCAGTGACCGCTGTGGAGGCTGACGGTATCCGCATCACGACCACCGGGGTGGGTACGGCTAACATCATGATCTTTAACACAGCCACGGGCTACCGCACTACAGTAATGGTGCGTGTGACCGAGGTTTCTCAGGCTGTTCGAGACACCCGCACCGGTGAACCCGCAGCCTTCACCGGCATGAAGGCCGCCACCGCTGTGCCCATGGTAGCCAGCGGGTATAGCTACTCTATTGCCCTCAAGGCCAACGGTACGGTTTGGACCTGGGGCAACAGTAGCAGCGCGCCTGTTCAGGTGAGCGGTATCCTTGGCGCGCATGTGGCTGCCGGTTACAGCGTTGGTTTAGTGGCGACTCAGGACGGTACGGTCTACTCCGTATCCGGCGCCTCCGCCACCCGCGTGGCGCTTACCAAGGACAGTCAGGGGAACGCCACTTCGTATCTGGAAAATATCACCCAGGTGGCTGCCGGTTATGGTTTCTACGCCGCGCTGGATGGGACTACCGGCGAGGTATATGTCTGGGGTAATAACTACCTCACCGAGTTGCGTAAGACGGGCTTTACCACCATGCTCAGTTCTCTCAGCCTGCCTGTGAAGCTCCGGGCCGGTATGTCGCCCAGCCATACCGGCGTGGTGGCCGGGTCTGTGGGCTTTGAACACAACTTCTATATGACCAACATCGTGGAGATGAAGGCCGGCTACCACTCCCTCTATCTACTCAATCAGGAGGGCAAGGTTTACGTGGTGGGGCAAAGCAACAACGATACGACCACCGATGGCATGGATAACGGTGGCAGTGCGGCCATGAAGGAGTATAATGAGTATTTGGGCGCGGGCCGCGACGGTCTGGCCTTTACCGTTAAGGAGTATAACCCCTATCCTATCGGCAACGGCGCGGTCAGGACCAATCATACCGGCACGGTGAACACCCACGGCCAGCTGGAGCGGGTGCTGACTTTGGCGGCTGGACATACCCATGTGCTGGCGCTGGTCAGCGATACGGTCGTGGACGCGACCACTCCCGACGTGACCGTGTATTACTGCCCGGTGTGCGGCGCGTTGCTTGACACGGCGGATGTGGACGGCGGTCTTGTGAAGAATACCCATACTGTGCCCGACACCAGCGACGGCGCGGCAGAGGGAGCTACTGTTCCCTGTGCCGGTGTGGGCCAAACTGCCAACACCAACACCGTACCCGGTACGGCTACCAGCCATCAGGGCCACGACCTCATCAGCTGGGGCCGCAATCAGGATGGTCAGCTGGGCCGCAACGGCGTTACCTCGACGCATGTGGGCCACACCCCCGGCTATGTTACCGCCTTGAGTGATCCTGACGGCACCGCCAATGTGAAGTCCACAGGTGTGAACTCCAATGGCCGTGACACGGCTGTTCTGCGCATCTATGCCGGCGGCCACACCTCCGGCGTGATCTATGACGGCGATCAGGACTATGCTACAGTTGTGCCTGATAACAACTTCTCCTTCCTCTGGGGCAATAACGCCACAAACAACATGGGTAACACCTATGTGACCGATGCAGACGTGATCTCCGGTACACGGCCCATTCGTGGTACCAGCCGCAACGTAGATAGTCTGAAGGACAATGCGGCCTATTTTGCCTATTGGAACCGTCCTTACATGCTCTCTCTCAGTGAACGTACCTCCGTGGGCGTGCAGGTGGAGGGCTCTGTGTGGGCCTGGGGCAACGATGCCAACCAGCAGATGGGCAACTACGCCGATCCTGCTTCCGCCGTCCCTGTCCAGGTGGGCAAGGAGGACTTCTACGATCTCCAGGTGGATGACGCCACCCTCAATACCTATCAGATCCCCGGTACAGATAATGATTACGAGAAATACCCCGTACATACTGTGAAGCTGGAGCAGTCCACGCTGTTCAGCCACTCCAAGTTGACCAAAGCCACGCAGATCACTGACAAGGACGGCAACGTCACCGGCACGACCACTGCCTTTGTGGAGAATCCCATGAAGTGGTATAACGATATTGATGCGACACTGGCCTTTGCCCAGCAGCGCATCAACCTTCAGCCCATGCAGTTCGTTACCGTGGACCTCACCGAGATGTTCATTCGGGAGGATTGGGGCTTTAACGTTCGCACAGATAAGTTTGACGACATCGGCGCGGACTGGACCGCCCTGCGGGTCAAGAGCATGAACACCGATGTAGTCACCCTGCGCTTCCACACCTTCGCCACCGCCGAACTCACCGGCGCGAAGGCCGTGGACGAGCGCGGGACGCTGACCCCTGTGGTGCTGGCCGACCAGAGCGAAGTCATCGACAACGGCGACGGCACTTATACCGTAAAGTCCACCGGCGAGTCCTGCTATCCCACCAAGGTAGACATTATCCCCAACCATGACCTGGACGCTAATGGCGACCTGGAGGCCCTTGGCGCAGGCGGAGAAGTGACAGTGGTGTTCCAGGACTTGGAGCACAAGGCTCAGAGCTTGGTCATTGTGCGGGTCATCCCCGCCTATGATGAGGATACCACCGCCCAGAACTATCAGCTCAATGGCCTTCTGCCTGTCACCACGACCACCACGGAGACTGACGAGGGCGGCAACGAGACCACGAAGACCGAGACCATTGCGCCCACGGGCAACAATCAGGCGCTGGTGACAGTGCCTCAGGTCGTTGCCGGCGGCGATCATATGCTGGCGGTCAGCTCCGAGGGCGCGATCTACTCTTGGGGCGGCAACCTTCGCGGCCAGCTGGGTACGGGCAGTACAGCCTCCGCAAACTCTTCCTACACGGAGCGTGGAGAAGACAAGTGGACCGTTACCTACACCGGATCGAGCAGCGGCGGCGTAGTGACCACCACCTACTATGGCTGGCGTAGCAACTGCCAGATCGGTGGAGACCTCTCTGAGGACATTGTCCAGACCAACATTTTCCGCACCGAGCATCAGCTGGGCCTGACTCGTATTTTGGGAACTGTGGCCCAGGATACCCCGCAGCAGATCCCCGCTTCCGCCTTCGGCGGCAAGAAGATCATCAACGCCGCCGCCGGGTTTGGTACGTCTATTGCCGTGGATGAAGACGGTCAGGCTTGGCAGTGGGGCTGGCAGGGCAGCAAGTATAGCTACGAAAACTGGGATGTGTCCCACTGGGACTACCACACCCATGACGAGTGGCGGATGTATAACCATCAGCGTTATGCCGTCGCCCCGGTGAAGGTGCCTAACTGGCCCGCCAACATGGTGAAGGTGGGAACGACTTCCGGGTTGAACTACAACTATGCCCGTGCCGTCCAATTTGCCAGCGACCACTTCCTGAACGGCACGTGGGTCTATACCAATATGCCCGTCTACTACGGTCTGACTGCAGACGGTGCGCTGTATCAGTACTATATCTATGGAAACAGCGGAATCTCCGCAAGCTGGAGCACCGTGACCCGCCGTATGACCGATCAGGACGGCAACCCGCTGGAGCATATCATCGACTTTAACGTCTCCTCCAACGGTCTGGTGGCGCTGGCCGCAGACGGCACGGTGTACTATCAGAGCGCCTCGAATAACAAGAGCGGCAGCAGCTATCTGGCCACCTACCTTGGCGCGGGCAGCGATCCCTTCAGCGGCAACCGCACCCAGCACATCTACAACGACAACAAGCACATCTACAAGGATGCGGACCAAGCTACAGCCGCCCACGCCCACGCCCTGTCCATTGAAATCGCCCCGGACTACACCGGGGAGGACTTCTATCAGCGCAACATTACGGGCGTGGACATGGGGACCGTACCCGTTCTCACCACCAGGGAGCAGCGGGGCGTGATCGCCGTGGCCGCCAGCGGCATGAAGTCCGGGCAGGACCTGTTCTCCGGCGCGACCGGCGCGACCTTCTCCGGCGAGACCTACGCCACCGCCGATGGCGAGTTCTACCTTACCTCCGTGGAGTCTCATAACAATTCCTATCATGTCTCCGGTTCTTACCACGATGCCGACGGCAAGGCCACCGAGCGTGGCGTGACCTACGTCTGGGGCACGAACGGCGAAGGCCAGTTGGGCCTTGGCGACGGCGCGGTCAGTTCCGTCTTCAACAGCACTGCCATGCGAATTTCCAACCACTGGAACGCCACCGACGGCAAGACCAACTTGCTCAAGGTGGTGGATATGGACGTATCCAACGGACAGTTCGGCGCCACGGGCATCTTCCTCACCGAGACCGGCGATATCTATACCTCCGGCTCTCAGGCCATGGGTCAACTGGGCGTGCAGGGCAACTTCGAGGCTGACGGTAATTTCTGGGCTTGGCCCAAGGGCTGGCGGCCTGATAGCGGAAGCCAGAGCTATCTCTTTGGAGCACAAGGAAACTACGGTACCGACTTCAACACCGCCATTCCCCACCGCACCGGCGACATGGGGCTGGAGAAGTTGGCGATGGTGGGGGCGCAATACGCCGACAGCGAGGACGAGGACGGCGTGGTGGTCAACGGCCCGACTGAGAACATCTTTGACGAGGCCCATCCTTTCTTCTCTCTCAACGAGGGCGACACAGCCAGGGTCACCGGGCTGATCAAGGCCAAGTATTACGGACTGAATCTGAGCCAGTGGACGGAGAGAGACCCCCTTGCCTCTCACAGCGGGATGGCTACCACCATCAACAACGCCGATACCCACAACAATGAGATCACGCTGGATGAGGTTGCGGACGCGCCTGTTGGCGCAAAGCGCTGGACCGGTCTTGCCCACGCCGGTGATGACCGCTTCATTTACCGCGTGTCTGACGAGCGTCTCTTTACCGTTAAGGTGGAGGACGGCGATTTGGTCATTGAAGCCAACAAGAAGGGCTATTACGGAGAGGGAACGCTCTCTGTCTACGACACTGTGACCAAGGCGCAGGGGATCATGACCATTACCATCAAGCAGGTCCTGCGCAACGTGGGCGAGTTGAACGAGACCGTTCAGATGATCGCCGCGCCCAAGGTCGCCGCGGCCGCCAACTATTCCATGGCGCTGAAGGCAGACGGCACAGTGTGGGCTTGGGGTACGACCGGCGGACGCAGTCCGGCCCGGATCACCGGTGTACAAGTGACCCGTGACGGCGTTACCACCACCGAACCGGTGGATAATATCGTAGACATTTCCGCTGCGGACGACGCTATGCTGGCCGTCACCGCCGACGGGCAGGTGTATACCGCGCCCACGACCGCTGCCTCCGGCATCATCACCACCATGACCGCCATTGACCAGACCTTCTTCAACAACGAAAAGGTGGTCAGTGTGGCGGGCGGTATCAACCACTATCTGGCCCTCACCGAGGACGGCCACGTCTTTGCTTGGGGCAGAAACGAGCACGGAAAGCTGGGCGACGGCACCGGCGTGGACCGTGCCAACCCCGTGCCTGTGGACGGCTTGGTGGGCGGCTCCAATAAGGAACCCCACCTCCACAGCGTCATTGCCATTGCTGCCGGCGGCAAGTCCTCCGCGGCTCTGCTGTCCAACGGTCAGATCTACACTTGGGGCCTCAATAACGAGGGCCAGATCGGCATGGGCACAGATAATAAGAGCAAGTCTCACAGCACCGGCGTTTGGAGTGAGCCGGTGGAGCGCAATTGGAACAACAAGGATGTGCCCATGGCCGTGATGGCGACGGGCGCGGATGCCGAGCTGAAGGCGTTTACCTATGATAACTATCTGCGCGGTGCAGTGGCCATGGGGATGGGCGATCAGTTTGCCGCCGCCGCTATCGGGATTGGTGCGACCTATCCCTCCGACGCGAAGGATGCTCCTGCAGATTCGACATGGCAGGATAATGTCTACGCTTGGGGCGCCAACGAGAGCGGCCAGTTGGTCCAGGGTTATACGGACCCGGGCAAGACCGAAGGCAATTACGCCAATTCCCTTGTGGCGATCAAGGTGAACAACGATCTTTGGGCGGGGGAGCACGTCTCTCAAGTCTTTGCCCGTGGCTCCACTCTCACGGTTATGACCGAGGAAGGCTACGGCTACATTGCCGGGCGCAACCTGAGCATGGGAGCAGAAAAGCAGCCTGAATTTGTTACCATCGACAAATACAACACTGACGCTAAGGAAAACCGGGGCGTCAGCGATGTGCTCTACTATAATTCCCATCCCTACGACCAGCGGCTGGATAACGTGCTGTCCATCGTTTTGGGTGACAAGCACGGCTTGGCCCTGCGGGACGACGGTTCTGTTTATGCCTGGGGTTCCAACTCTGACCAGCAGTTGGGCAGCTACTACAATAACAAGCTGGAGGACATCGAGATCACCGATGCTACCGCCCTCTCCGATCTTAACCGCGCCAATAAGAGTGGCAACGCCGATCCTGCCTGGCGTGCCTATCCCTTCCGTGTAGGCGCTGACGATTACCATGCCCTGTTCCTCAACAATGCCATGGGAATTACCAACACGGACGGCAGCACCTTCTGGCTCACCGATGCCGCTGATACCGGCGCGGGCAACGATCCCGCCGAGGCCGGGGCAAACGCTCTGCTGACGCAGGTGCGTCCCAACACCGATGACGGCACGTCGGACGACATCTACACCACCCACAATAGCCAGACCGCCCATGTGACCATTCACGAGAATCAGACGCTGACGCTGGATCTCAGCAAGATCACCACCAAGTATAACTCCGGCTTCCTGCTGTGGAACGAGCTGTCCACCACCGACCTGAAGAAGGCCGCCGTGGGCGACGCATCCACGGGCAATAAGCCGCTGGAGAGCTTTGAGACCACCGGCCGTACCCTGCGGGAAACCGGCGATCTCACAGGTACGTTTACCGTGGCCTCTTCCAACAACAACGTGGCTACCGCCGAGGTGAAGGACGGCAAGATCATCATCCGCACCGCCTCCGCCACCGAGAACGACCGGGCCAACGACCGCGCCTACGGCACGGCCACCATTCTAGTGAAGTGGACCGGCGAGATCGACCCGGCCAAGGCCACCGGAAACAACGGTACGTCTGAGTATGGTATCATTGCCCTCACTGTCGTGCCCGACACTGCTGCCACGCCTACGCTGGGCGGCGGCGTGAAGGCCAGCGACCGGGTGGCTGCGCCCCAGATCGTGGGGGGCTCTGCCTTCGCTGTCTCTCTGCGCACCGACGGCACGGTCTGGACTTGGGGTCAGAACACCTATGGCCAGTTGGGCGACGGCTCTACGACCAACCGCACTGTGCCCGTTCAGGTGGTCACCGACGTGTATGGTACGCCGTTGACCGGCATCGTTTCCATTGCCGCGGGAGACACCTTTGCGGTGGCCGTGGATAAGGACGGCTATGTCTGGACTTGGGGGAACAACAACGTAGGCCAGTTGGGCATCGGCGCCAGCGATTCCGCCAACCACACTTTTGCGGTGCGGGTACTCAAGGGTGAGCAATCCAGCGCGGATGCCGAAGAGCGTTACCTCAGCGGCATAAAGGCCATTGCGGCCGGCGGAAATTACGTTGGTGGACAAGGCGGTGATTTTGCCGGGGCAGTGGACGAGAACGGTTATGTGTATGCTTGGGGCTCTAATGCCTACGGGCAGTTGGGTTTTGCAGCTACCACCAACCGCAATACCCCTGTCCGCGTTCTGGCGGGCGCAAGCGCGGCAGGTAAGGCCCAGACCAACTTTGCCTACGACGGTTATCTCCGCAACGTGGTGGCCCTGTCTGCCGGTGACGGATATATGCTGGCCCTGTTGGACAACAGCTCTGTGGTGGCCTGGGGCCGCAACGTCACAAAGACCGCTGGCGATGGCCAGCAGTTGGGCACGGAGTACAATTACAACACGATGATCGCGCTTCCCGTGGTGCGGGGCAACAACCCTGCCGGACGGGATATGGACCATGTGAACGAGTCCCGCTTTATCCGTCAGGTAACAGATGTGGATGCCGGACGGCAGGTGAGCGTGTTCCAGACCGTAGAAACCTCTCAAAGCGGCTACGTCAAGGGCTACGCCCTGTTGACCGGTTCGATCAAGCCCCATAACTACACAGCTGAAGAGTATCACTGGGATCGTCCCACGGTGGTCACTGCTGATTTGGTGACTAAGGAGGCCGACCGCTCTAACGTGGCAGGCGCGATTGCCGATGTCTATCAGGTGGCGGCGGGTGGCGACAATGTCCTGATGATGACCGGTCCGAAGCCCAATGGTATTGTCTGGGGTATGGGCGTGAACACCGACGGCCAGTTGGCACAGGCGTACACCACCGCCCAGAACACCATCACCAAGGAGCACGACGACACCGTCGGGCCGGTTAAGCTACAAGCACCACAGGCCCAGCAGCCTGTGGACAGCCGCGATCCTGTCTATATGACCAGCAACGCCGCTGTGGCCACCGGGGACAACACCACCTACCTCTATCAGACTGACGGCACGGTGTACGCCGTGGGCCGCGGCATCAACGGCCAGCTGGGCGACACCACCGTGGCCTCCAAGAACCTGCCTGTCCAGACGGGGCAGGGCAACAAGCTCTCGGTAAAGGCCGTGACCGGTACGTTGACCCAGGGCACGACCACCGCGACCTATGACCTGACGCAAGGCAAGGCTCTGCCCGACTTCATTGCCATGGGCGTGACCGATACCCTTACCATCAGTGCCAATGCCGCCGGAACAAAGCTCCAGCAGAGCAACGGCTTCAACCTCTACCGCGACGCATACTATACCGACGTGCCTGCGGGCGGCAAGGTGGTCTATACCCTCAGCGACCTGACCATCGGTACCTTTAACAGTACGGTGAATACCGACGGCACCGCCGCCGGGGCGACCATCACCGTTTCCTCCGCCGACCCCACCAAGTTTGGCGCGACGGACCTCACCATCACCGTCTTTGACAGCGCGGGGAACAAGGTTGCCTCCGGTGTGACCCGCATCACCTTTATGGAGAACAGCAAGGCCACCAATTCCGCCGTAGCCACGGGTGTGAACCACTCCGTAGCGTTGGCGGAGGATGGCACGCTGTGGGTCTGGGGCGACAACCGCGAGGGTCAGTTGGGCCTGAGCGACGCGCAGGGCGCGTATAAGACCATTGAATACCGCGAGTATCCCGCCCATCTGGACATCAAGAGTGGCTCTGCCGCCGTGAAGTTTACCGGCGTGGCCGCGGGCGACACATACACCCTTGCCATTGCTGCCGACGGTACTCTGTGGGGCTTCGGCGGCGGCTACGGCGACGAAAACGGCGCGCCCGCACCTGTGGTGGGGATCACCGACAAGATCGCTCAAATCGCCGTGTACAACGACCGGGCCATTGCCCTCACTGTGGGCGGCAAGGTGCTTACATGGACCGACGGCAAGGCCGAGGAGGTCACTGAGGTGGCCGGTCTCGCCGCCGTCCATCAGGTTGCCGTGGGTGCGGAGCACTTTATGGCCTTGGCTGACTATACCGAGGCCGCCGGCGGCACGGTCTATACTTGGGGCGGCAACACTTGGGGCCAATTGGGTGCAGGCGCGCGCCGCTCCAACGCCGCCGCTGGTGCCACTGTCAACGTGGTGGACGCTTCCACCGGCAGACTGGTTGCCGGAGATGCCGCAGCCTCTTACAGCAGTGCACGCCGTTCCATGGCCGGCGACTATCTTGTGCCGGCTGCCGTGGCGGCGGACGATGCCCGCTATACCACTCCCGCGCCGGCAGCGGTGGAGACTTGGGACGGCTTCCAGAAGGCCCTGACCTATGTCAGCGTGAACGGCACGCAGTTTGCCTATACGGATTTGGTCACTGAGGTCCAGACCGGCACGCAGCAGGTGCAGCAGACCGACGGCAACGGTCGTCTTCTCTTCACGATTCAGAAGGCGGACGGTTCCAGCGTTGCAGCGTACCAGAAGAGCGGACAGTATTATGCGGTCGCCGATGACAGTGAGATCGTTCTGGAGGTTGACGATACCGCTGAACCGGTCATGAGCACTGTGCCTGTCCACGGTTTGCCCACCGGGCCTTCCGCCTCCAAGCCTTTGAGCGGTATCCGTTCCATCGCCGCCGGTGGCTACACCTCCGCGGCGGTCACTACCGACGGCAAGGTGTATACATGGGGCAAGAACAACGCTTATCAGGCTGGCGTGGGTGACTATTTCGTCACTGCCGATATTAGTAACAACCCGCTGGTGAACGCCAACGGCGAGGCCACTCCCGTTTTGGCCCGTGCCAACCTCAACAGCACGGCCTATGGCTCTATTATTCAGCCAACCCTGATGAAGACCGCTGACGGCGCGGAGCTGTCCGGCGTGAGCTATGTGGTCCTGGGCGACAGCCACGGTATGGCCGTGCTGGAGGACAAGGGTGCGGTGTACGCTTGGGGTCTCAACCACAAGGGTCAGACCGGCGTGGGTCTGGACGACTCCACTCACACCAACACCGGTGCTGGCAATAATAACGAGGGCCAGTGGGGCAGCGTCAACCCGGAGAACGACGCCTACTATATCCGCACGGCCTCTCCTGTGGCCCGGGGCGACAGCTTCAACGCCAACGCCGAGAATACCTTCCAAGGCGTTTTGGCTGTAGCGGCGGGCGCGACCCACTCCCTGATGATCCGAGCCGACGGCTTCGTGTTTGCCACCGGCTCCAACGAGGGCTATAAGCTGGGCACGGCCACCGTCTACGAGAACACCGTCTCCGCCAGCAACGGCTTCATTACCGGCACTCCCGTTCAGGTAGGCGATCTGGAGTCCAAGGGCATGGCCATTTACAAGGCCAGCGTCTATACCGTGGCCGACGACGGTACGGAGACCTTTGCACGCCCCGTTATCTTTGATCCTACCACCGGAATGACCGCTGACGGCACGGTGGCTCAGCTCACCATTGCCGCCAACGAGGTGGCCAAGGTGGACTACAGCAAGCAGGACACCGATCCCGCGCTGGTGGAGGTGTTCCTCTCCGGCTTCAACCTGCTGGTCAATTCCCGCAGCTTGTCCATGCGCGCCGCTGATGCGGACAGCGTCCAGTGGACCTCCGGCGACGACACCGTGGCCACTGTGGCTGAGGCTAACAAGGTCGCTACCATGACCCCTGTAGAGGGGCACACCGGCGTGACCCTGATCCGTGTGACCAACCCTGTGTCCGGTCACACCGGTTCTCTGCGCCTTACCGTCACCCAGGAGATCCATACCGATATCCGGGTTGCGCCCATGATCGCAACCGGTTTGAACTTCTCCGCCGTTCTGAAGAGCGACGGTACGGTTTGGGCGTGGGGCAACAACGACTACGGCCAGTTGGGCGACGGCACCCATATTACCCGCACCATGCCCACGCAGGTACAGCTTCAGAATCTGTCCGAGACCGGGCGGCAGTACATTGGGAATGTGGTAGCCATTGCCGCCGGAGCAAACCATCTGGTCATGCTCACCGACAAGGGCGAGGTCTACACCACCGGTGACAACAGTAAGGGCCAGTTGGGCTACGCCAGTGAGCCTACCTACATCGAGGATGCCGACGGCAACGCCACCGAGGACATCGATACCGCCGTGCCTTATAAAAATGACTACGCCACAAAGGTCGTCTTTAAGGACGAGGCGGGCGAAGTGTTGGAGAACCAGCCCTTCTTCACCGCTGTGGCCACCGGATATAACCATACCTTGGCTCTGACCCGCGGGGCGGAGACCGTACGCTATACTGCGGGCGGGACAGAAACTGTCTACACCGGCGGCGAGGTTTGGGCTTGGGGCGCGAACAACAACTATCAGCTGGGCCGTGGTACCTCCGTGGGTACGGAGCACTCCAGCGAGCCTCAGAAGGTCGTAAAGGGCCAGAGCGCGTCGGATACCGATTACCTTGGCTCTATCACCGCCATTGCTGCGGGCCACTACAACTCCTTTGCCATCCGTGGCGACGGCTACGTCTTGGCTTGGGGCCGCAATGACCACGGTCAGTTGGGCGACAGCACCAAGGATGACCGGGGTATGCCCGTTCTCATGCTGGCGGGTATGTCCGCCTCCACCGATCCTTATCTCCGCAACGCCTATATGGTGTCTGCGGGTCTGACCCACACCATGATTTTGGTACGGGTGGATCATCCTACCTTGCCCGGCTATGTCCGCAGCGAGGTCTACACCGTGGGCGACAACACCTATGGTCAGTTGGGCGCATGGAGTATGGACCACTTCGGCACTGCCGTAACCAACAACCACGAATATGTGGATTATAGCTCTACCACCCCTGTCCGGGTGCTGGCCGATCCCTCCACCACCAATTCTCACGATTGGTTTGGTTCGACCTATGACGCGCCTGTAGGCGGTGACAACATTGTCCTGGTGGCGGTCTTTGCAGGCGAGTATCAGAGCTATGCTTTGGACCAGAGCGGTAAGCTGTATGCCTGGGGCCGCAACCAGTATGGCCAGTTGGGCATCACTACCGTGGACGACACCGCCAAGGCGGCCAACAGCGAGAACATTCTGCCCACGCAGGTGCTGGCGGGCTTATCCATCTCCTATACCGATGACAATTATGATGTTGCCATGACCAACCTGCGCACCGCCGCGGGCAGCTACAACCACGTCATCGCCCTGAAGGACGACGGCACAGTCTGGGGCTGGGGTCAAAACAACGACTGGAAGCTGGGCGACAACCTCACCAACCGCGCTGTGCCCGTCGGCAGCTATATCTACACCGGCTATGAGGATGTCTCTCTTGATCCCACCGCCTATGATCCCGACCATGTCCACCGCATCGGCGACGCGCAGAGACGTTATCTGCCCACCTTCAGCGATCCCGACGGCGTGACAGTGAATCTGGATGCTACCCACACATATCCCGTCCGCGTGGGCGAGGTGGAAGAGACGCTGATGATGATCAGCGATGATGCGAACACTACACACGGCGTGGAGCGCGATCCTGTGATCGGTGATGCGGCAGTGGTCTATAACGCCGGAACGGAGATCATTCGCCTGCGGGACGACCAGATCGCCCTGATCTATGTGGACGACATCAAGAAGCAGTATATGTCCGGCTTTGACCTACTCAAGCGTAACGGGGCTGAGGATATGTTCGCCGGTCTGACCCTGAGCGCGCTGACTTGGAAGATGACGGATAAGCGTTTCGGCGTGATTTCTAAGGATACGGCCAAGAACGCGATTGTCTTTACGCCCAGCACCACCACCATGGGCTCTACCATGGTGGAGATCAGTTATACCGCCGCAGACGGCAAGGTCTATTCCATGCTGGTGAAGCTCTTTGTCAGCCGCCGGACCAGCGTGACCGACGAGCAGCGTGTGCGCCGTGACGTGGCCACCCCTGCCATCGACGCGGGCTATGCCCACACGGTCTCCCTCAAGGCCGACGGCACCGTCTGGACTTGGGGCTATGGCGGCATGGGTCAGCTGGGCGACGGTACGTCCAACTCCTTCTCCTATCCCATCCCCGTGCTCCGCGGCGAGCAGGAGGTCTACTATTACTGCCCGGATCTGACCTGTGGCGAGCTGATCCCCCACAGCGCCTTCAAGGGCACACCCGTGAAGGACGCGGAGGGCAACACGGTGGCCGATGCCGACGGCAACGTGATCTACGGCGCGCCGTACACCTACACCTGTGACTGCGGCGCGGTTCTGGACCGCGACACGCTGGAGAACACCGGCGATACCCTCCACCACATCGTGGCGGTGTCTGCGGGCTATGCCTACACCCTGGCTCTGGATATGTGGGGCAATGTGTGGGCTTGGGGCGCGTCCCCAGTGGCCAACGGCGGTTTTGTCACCAAGGTGGACTTCTCCAAGAGCTATGACGAGGACTATTATTACGGCAACGCCATTCCCTCCACCCCCGCCGCCGGGGATGAGGGCGAGAATGTCATCATCGTGGATATCTCTGCCGGAAAGGACCACGCCGTGGCGCTGGACTCCAACGGCACGCTGTGGGCTTGGGGCAACGATGGCTTTGGCCAGTTGGGTATTGACGCGGCCAGCTACGAGGACGCCAACGGCGACAACATTGACAAGTGGAGCTGGGGCATCAACTATTCCTCCGCTGTTTCCACCCACGACCTGTGGCGGTCTTATTACGGATGGGATCAAAGCTTTACCCGTCTGCGAGAGGACCTGTTCTATAACCTAATGATCAGCGAGGCAGACAAACTCTCCGCCCGGGACACTGTCTCTGTGCCCACTCACGTGGTGCGCGGCGAGGCGGCGGTGCGGGGCATCAACTCCAACGTGGGCTATAGGTATCTGGACCACATCGTTGCTATTGAGGCCGGTGATTACTACACCATGGCCCTGCGCAGCGACGGCACGGTGTACGTCTGGGGCAAGAACGACATGGCCCAGCTGGGCCGCGGCACAGTGGCCTCCGGCAACGCCAAGACCACCAAGTCCGACCGTCTTGACCGCTACGTGCCCACCAAGGTGGCGGGGCTCAGCGGCGTGGTGGATCTGGCCGCCGGACACAGCCATCTGCTGGCCCTGACCAACGAGGGCAAGGTATATGCTTGGGGTCAGACCTACGTCTATCAGGATTATCCCTGCGGCACGGTGTATGCTGACAGCCGGAATTGGAGCAACTGCTCCGATAAGGACGGTAACAACGAGTACTTCCCGCACTACTACTACGAAAACCATTCCACCCCTGTGGAGGTGGTGTTGGGCGATGTAGGCGAGGTGGTCTCCGTCTCCGCAGGCAACAACAGCGGCTATGCGCTGGTGGTGGATGAGGCCAACGGCACCTCCGGTGTGTACACTTGGGGCGGCAAGTTCCTGGGCAGCCGCGCCGACGGCGCTAATGCTGCCGGAAACTATGGCTCCGGCGGCACGGTCGTGGACCGTTGGAGCTCTGAGGCAAGAGATACCGTACCTGCCGACGGCACAGGAGACATTACCCGTGTGCACAGTGGCGAAGGTCCGTACACCACGGTGGATGCGGTGCGTTACCTTGACCATGTGACTGCCGTCACTGCCGGAAACAACACTGCCTTCTTCCTTACCGAAGACGGCTATGTGTACGGCGTTGGCTCCAACTCCAGCGGCCAGACGGGCAATCTGGCCACCGGCGGTACGATGCACTCTGACGGTCTCTCCATCGGCGAACCCGCGCTGGTGGGCGCACAGGCGGGCAACCTCCTGCAGATCACCACCGGCGAGCTGACCGCCACCACCAGCACGGACGCAAATGCCGTCAAGAATCCCGCAAATGACAGCCGCGGCCGTGCCCAGTACTTTGCGACCGCCGCTGATGATGCCAACCCTGCCATCTATATGGGCAAGCTGCCCGTGGACGTCCACATGACCGTCGGTCAGATCCTTACTGTGGACGCCAAGTCCATTGTGGAAGAGACCTATAAGGGCTATAACCTCCACTGGGATCACACCATCCGCGACAAGAACACTGCCGTGGAAGAGGGTGAGGCCGCCAACGAGGCGGACTATGCTGACCGCTTCACCTATTTCTCATCCGACGAGTCCATCGTGCAGGTGGAGAACGTGGTGGAAGGCGGAAAGAACGTGGGCATGAAGATCACCCCCACCGGCCAGATCGCCGGGGAGCATTATGCCCGCTACGGTACGGCCACCATTGTGGTGGTAGATAAGGTCAACGGTTATTGGGGATCCTTTAAGGTCACTGTTGTGGGCGAGGGTACCAACGAGGACGGCGACGCCATCGTTTCGGTGGAGCGCGTCTACACCGGTTACAATACGTCTTACGCCATCAAGCGCAACGGTACGGTTTGGGCTTGGGGTGATAACCGCAACGGCAATCTGGGTCTGTCTACGCAAAGTTCGGATGTGACGCAGGAGGCGGCCAAGTCTCCCGCTGGGTTCTTTACTTGGAAGTTCTACCCTGCAGATCCTTATGTTCCCGGTGCCACAGGCGCTATGGATCAAGCGATTCAAGACGCGCAGGCCGCTATTGGAGACGCCTCCGATCCCGCCAGTCTGGAATCTGTCGCCAACGCCGCCTCCATCGTTTTGAAGAATGCCCAGAACGCGCTGGATCAGGCGGATTGGGTGAACAGCCGTGACACGCTGATTGCCGCCATTGGTACCTTGGAGACCCAGACGCAGACGGCCAAGGACGTGATCGACCAGAGCGTGGCGACCTTTAATGCCTATGCGGGTATTGATGTTGTGGATATGCTGATTGAGAAGCTCACCGACTCCAAGACCGGCCTGAAGGCTGAATTGGATGCCCGGGTGGCGGCTTACCGTTTGACCCGGACCCAGCTTCAGGGAATGGGAGACAACCCCACCAAGGAAGAGTTTGGCGATTTGATGAGTAACTTGGCCACCCTGGCCAGCAGCCTTACCGCCATTCAAGGTCGTATTGATGCTTTGACCGGAGTGAGTGGTGAGTTGACCAAGGATGACAGCATCACCGATTACACGGCTATCACCGGCGTGGACATTACCGGTGACCAGCCTGTATTCCCCGCCGGAATGAGACTGCGCACCCAGTTTGAGTATACGCTGCGCTATGATATGAACGGCAAGGTCGTGGGAAATACCGTCCTTGATACGTTGAGCAGCGCGAACACCGCCATGGAGGCATTGGATGAGCTGCTGAACAGTTCCAGCGATTTCAGCGCCGCAGTGGCCGCCGCCGACCAGCAGCGCGGTTTGGATGCCGGACGCTTCCAGACTTTGCGTGCGAACCTGGATATTGCCCAGAGCGCGTACCTGAAAGCGCGTGCTGATCTTGAGCCCTACAAGAACACTATTGCGTTCTATCAGGCGATGATCGATACTCTGCGGGACAAAAACGATCCCACCGACTCCACTGCTTACGACAACCGTTATCCCGGCGTGGCAGTCATTACGGGCCTCACTGCCCAGGGTAGGGCCGCCTCTGAACTGATCCTGCCCACCACCTTGACCGAAAGTGATTATACCACCGTCTTTAGCAGCAATACTCTCACGCTGTTGAGCGGCGTAGCCAGCCTGCCTGTGTTCCTGGTGGACTATGAAGCGGACAACGCGGGCAATCAGTTCGCGGACGGAAAGGCCACCACTCTTACGATCTCCGAGGGGTACAAGGTGATTCGTGTGGGTGCGTTCCAGAACAGTAAGCTCCAGACCATCAACTTTAACACCGATATTCCGGCAAGCAATGCAATGTTGGCGTCCTCCTTCACGGCTGACGCCTATACCACTGCACCTTACGCTTCCAGCGCGCTGCGCCGGGTAAATATTACGCTGGAGCGGGTGAAGGACGAGGCCGGAAACGACACCTTGAGTTCCGAGCGTCTGCAGAAGCTGCGCGAGAGCGGCATCTTCACCGGCGCAAATGTGACGTTGGTGGGGGCAGAGCCGCCCGCTGAAGTGGACGACAGCAAGGAGCGCGACTCCGTGCGTATCATCACTCCGACTCAGGTTGCCGGCGTGGAAGGCCGGGGCCGTTTGGGTGCAGGCACATATCACAACCCTGCCATCATGAAGATGTCGGTGAACCAGAGCTATCAGGAGAGCAATGGCGCGGGCGGTCATACCCTGGCCGTGGACGCCTACGGCAACGTGTACGCCTGGGGCTACAACTCTTATGGACAGATCGGTTCGGGCAACACCGACTACTATAAATATCCCACCCGCGTGCTGGCCGGGGACAGCCCCTACTGGTACGTGATGGGCAGCGATGAGCGCCGCTACTACACCGACGGCGCCCAGGGATATTATGTGGACAACGAGGACCATACCCGCACTCACATTAATACCGTGGCGAATCTGCCCGCGGGCGTGACGCTTGGTGAAGCGCGCTACCTCACCGGCGTGGTGGATGTGGCCGCGGGCTATGACCACTCCTTGGCTCTGCTGAAGGACGGCACCGTCCTGGCGTGGGGCAATACCTACCGTGGACAGGCCGGTGATCCCAATAATGGCGTGGCCCGGTCTCTTGCGCCCCAGTTTGTCCGTCAGGCGGGCAGTGTGGGCGAGGGCTACTGGCTCAACAATGCCATCTCTGTCTCCGCCTCGGGTACGTCCGCCGTGGAGGGAGCGTCCGCCATCCTGAGAAGCGACGGCAAGGTCTTTGCCTGGGGCTCCAACGCCAAGCAGCTGCTGGGCAACACCACCGGCCGCGGTATTATGGGCGCCCACGGTGTTCAGACCGATTTGGACGGGTTCACCGCAAAGGGGACGCTGGACGATTCCGTCACGGGTACGAACGGCAAGCCCATCGATCCTCACAAAAACGAGGAAGATGTGGCTCTCTATGTAGTCGAGGTGGGCACGGAGCTGGATCAGATCGTAGAGCTGGACATGGGTCAGAACCATGCGGTGGCCCTGCGCGGCGATTACGACGTCTCCACCGGCCTGCGTCGGAGCAACACTGTCTATACCTGGGGCAGCAACACCACGGTAAGCAACCGTTCCAGCGAGCAGCTGGGCCGGGATACCGCTGTAACTGCCGCAGGTCTGGCCGCCCCCATCACCGAGACGGATATCAACGGCGGCGCATATGCCGTTGAAAACCTCTACGCGCTGATGGTGGACTATTTCGGCACATATCCCGATGACCGCCGCAGCAAGTTCTCTGACGAAGAGAAGATCATGCTCTCTAAGCTGCAGGCATTGGCCTATATCCGCGACCTGCCCGAGGGCACGGCTATGTCTTTGAATTCCAACAGCGCGGCTCCCGCCGGCGTAGGCTACACCAACGCCGTCGGACAGCGGGTGGAGGGCTGGATCATGCCGGGTACAAAGGCTGACGGCACGCCTTATTGGAGTGTCAGCGGCACGGGCCGTGGCACGCTGTTCATCGCCCACGTTCAGGCGGGCGGCACGTTCTCCCTGCTGGACACCGAAGAAGGGGACATCTACTCTTGGGGCGACAACACCATTGGCCAGCTGGGCCGCACCGAGGATGACAAGCGCACCGGCAACGGCGGCACTTACCGTACCCTCCAGCGGGTGTTTGACGGCGAGAACAGCAACGTCGCCATCTTCGATATGGATATGGAAAATATCCTCTATAAGGTGCCGGACAGCACCAATCCGGAAATTCTGCTGGACACCACCGTTACCGCCGGTTACTTTGCCCGCTCTCAGGGCTTCGCCGCCGGCTACAACCACTCCGCAGCCATTAACCATGAGGGCTACGAGTACGTCTGGGGCGAGGGCAGGTACAGTCAGGTGGGCGACTATGAGGACGACCCCGCCTACTATCCCACCCGTACCGGTCCGCTGCCCTATAAGAGCTTGGAGATCCAGCGGTCTTCCCTCTACGATGAGACCGGGAAGAAGATCGCCGACTACAATGCCGATACGCCCGATAACAAGCCGCCCGTCGAGGTGGTCCTGAAGCATGGCTACCGCTACGAGATGCCTTGGGCGGATGGGGCAATGCTCCAGATCAACTACAAGGGCTTCAACCTGTATAGCGATATCGATATCTCCAACGTCTATGGCAACCATGTGATGATGACTTCTTCCAACCCGGACGTGGTGAAGGTCTGGCGCACCAAGGACGGCATTTGGAACATGGAGCCCACCGACCATGAGGTCTTTGGCCGGGCGACCATTACCTTCAACATCACCCTGCCCAACGGCGATGTGTATTCCGGCTCTCTGCTGGCCGCCGTGCTGGACGACGGGGCGAAGGCCGTGCCCATGCTGGCGGCGGGCAACGACTTTACTGTGGCTCTCCGCTCCGACGGTACTGTCTGGGCTTGGGGCGCGAACAATTACGGCCAGTTGGGTACCGGCGAGGCTATGGACCGCAATACCAACACCGTTGTGGACAACAACGGCAACGGCGCGGTCCGCAATGCCCCTGTCCGTGTCCAGATCCCCGCCAACGAGACCATCTCCTATGTGGCGGCCGGCGGCGCGTTCGCTATGGCAGTCACCGACAAGGGCAATGTGTACGCTTGGGGTCTGAATACCTCCGGCCAGTTGGGTATCAACCGCGGAACGCTGGCGATGTCTACGCCGACTCTGGTGGCCAATCTGGACGGCGAGAGCGGCGTTTTGAGCGGCGTAGTGCGCGTGTCCGCAGGCGATGAGTTTGCCGTAGCCCTTGGTAACGGCGGCAGCGTCTATGCTTGGGGTATCAACGACAAGGGCCAGTTGGGCAACAACACCTGGCAGAACCGTATTGCACCTACCCGCGTCCTCGGCTACAAGGGCGGCAACAATATGACCAGCATTTCCGACATTGCCGCAGGCTCTAACCATGCGCTGGCCATCCGTTCCGACGGTATCATTCTGGCTTGGGGCTACAACACCGACGGCCAGTTGGGCAACGGTGACCGCGAGACCCGTTCCACGGCCGACACCGTCAAGAACGCCGGCGTGAGGGACGAGTTTACCTACGGCGGCGACATCGGTATCACCAACATGAGCAGCCTGTCCGCGGGCAACAACTTTACCGTGGCGCTGGCCCGGAACGGTACGGTCTTTGCTTGGGGCTCCGACGCACAGGGCCAGTTGGGCAACGGAACGGCGGGCAACCAGAGCAGCACCATCCCGGTGCTGGTCTCCGGGCTGACCGATGTGGTGGCGATCTCCGCCAGCGGTACCCATGCCACGGCCCAGAAGTCCAACACCTATACCTATACCGACGCGGACGGAGACCATGTGTTCCGCATCGGGGATCTGAAGCCTGAGCAGATTGCCCACACCTATCAGTGTGTGACGAACATCGGCACAGATGAAAACGGCCAGCCCATCACCGATCAGGAGCAGGCCTGTAAGAAGGAGCACACCTACTACGACGCAAGTCCCGTGTTTACCACAGTGACCGGTTCTTACAAGGTCGCCGACGGCTCGACCAAGACCGTTACCTTCGACCGGGGCAACGACGCCACATGGAACAACGAGCTGTATGTCTGGGGCAACAACACCAATTGGGAGTTGGGCATTGGCACGAACCAGCACGGTGTGGACAAGGTGGAGGGTTATATCCTCGCCGACTATAACCGCCCTGTTCAGGAGGACGGTACACGTCTGGTCTACGAGACCTACTTCGACAACTTTGCCTACACCACCTTCCAAGTGGCCGCCGGCCGCAATCACACGGCGGTCTTGGGCGAGGACGGCTATGTGTACAGCTTCGGCAAGGGCACGTTGGGCACGTTGGGCGACGGTCGCGCCATTTCCAGCGAAACGCCTCTGCGCACCGGTATCCGCGAGGAAAGCGTGGTGGTGGAATACAGCGGCAAGGACTTCGAGAGCAGCTCCGCCACGCTGGCCAACACCATCAACGACCGCCATGTGGTGGATCAGGACAATCCCTACCGTCTGAGCGTCATGAATCTGCGCCTGAAGGAGTACAACGGCTTCAATGTGTTCTATCCCGGTTCTTCCATGAAGTATCTCAACGGCAACACCCCCGGGCAGAACGCCAGCGCGCCGGGCCCGGCCACGCTGAGCGTGGAGATCGTGGACAAGAGTCTGCTGAAGTATGACTGGCAGGGTACGGACATCATCTTCTCCGCCGTCCATCCCGACAAGTTCGGCTCTACCACTGTTGTACTGACCTATGAGTACACCGATCCCACCACTAAGATCAACTACCGTTATGTGAACCAGTTTATCGTCTATGTCAAGGACACCAACCGGAGCACCAAGGGCAGCCTGACCGTCTCCAAGATCGAGGCGGGCAACTACCACTCCCTCGTTCTGCGGCCGGACGGCACGGTTTGGGTTTGGGGTCAGGGCACCTCCGGCCAGCTGGGCGACGGCGGCACGCTGGAGCGCAAGGCTTACCCCGTTCAGGTGGTGGCCGGGGCTCAGAGCGGCGCGTACACCTGCGGCAACTGCGGCCGGGTGTATGACGCACGGGCCATTGACGCGGCGGGCGGCACGCTGAGCTGCTGGACCTGCGGCGCGGCGGTGGACAAGACCAACGCCTATGGTTATCTCCACGACATCGTAGATATTGCCGCAGGCGGCGACCATACGCTGGCGGTGGACCGCTACGGCGCGGTGTGGGCTTGGGGTCTCAACGACCGCGGCCAGTTGGGCAACGGCACGACCACCACCTCCAACAAGCCGGTGAAGGTCAAGCTGGCCTATCCCAATGAGGATAAGGAAGTATTTATCGTGGCTGTGGCCGCGGGGAACAAGTTCTCCATGGCCTTGGACCGCGAGGGCTACGTCTGGGCATGGGGCGACAACAGCTATGGACAGCTGGGCCGCGACTTTGCCATTGCCGACGGCGCGACGGACTATAAGACGACCCCGCGCCGGGTGGCTGCCGGTATGGCCGCCGGGCCGATGGACTACAACAGTTCCTTCAACAAGGACGAAAACACCCCCTACAGCTATTTGGCCCATATTGTGGACATTGAAGCGGGCATGTACACCGCCGCGGCCATCCGCGCCAACGGTCAGGTGTATACCTGGGGTCTGAACACCTCCGCCCAGACAGGCACACAGACCCAGGGCGACACCAACACCTCCACCCCGGCGAAGGCGTATATCTCCGCCCCCACCGCTATGCGGGCAGATTGGGACAACGAGAACACCGACTACGCCAAGAGCACAACCACCCGCGTCATTTCCAGCCGCAACTACC
Source organism: uncultured Oscillospiraceae bacterium (assembly GCA_910579775.1). GTDB lineage: Bacteria > Bacillota > Clostridia > Oscillospirales > Oscillospiraceae > MGBC124762. The sequence goes on from CAJTUE010000001.1 coordinate 91,802, forward strand.
CCGTGGGAACGATCAACGATCCCCTGGTGGAGACCTTCTACCAGACCAACGAGTTCTTCTATCACGTGGTCGGCGCCGCGCTGGGCGACCACCACACCATGCTGCTCACCAAGGGCAACCATGTCTACGGGGTCGGCTCCAACACGGCCAATGGCGAAATGGGCCTGAAGGATGCGGGCATCCATAATGTGCCCAAGCTGGTATTCCACGGCGCTGACGAGACGAAGGCGGCAACTGTGATCGGTCTGGAGATCGATAAGAACGCCGACGGAACCTCCAAAAAGGATGAAAACGGTCGCAGTGTCTACATTGAGAAGGAAGAAAACCTCATTTCCGACGTCCACGAGACCATCGTGGAGTTGAGCGCGGGCATGGGCTATACCGGCATGCGCGCGGTGCGGTATGCCAAGACGGCTGACGCGGCCAATGCGGCCCTTGCCGAGTTGTCCCACTCCTACGCCTTCGGTATCAACGACCGCGGTCAGCTGGGCAACGGTGCGACCAACACCAGCAGCTGGAAGCCGGTGCGAACCCGCAAGGGCGGCTATGAAGAGTATAACGACGACTACCTCTACCTGGAGGGGGTCTATAATATCGTCGCCGGTCCGTATCACATGATGGCCACCGCCCTTTACTATAAGACAGGCACCGATCACCAGAACGACGGTGTGCTGGACGGCATGTTTGGCTACGTCTGGGGCTGGGGCAACAACGCTACCACCGCCAACGGCGACACCATCCTGGGTCAGCTGTCCAATCTGGTCAGCGCCTACCTCACCCTGCCCAGCCAGGCGGGCGCGCGTGAGTCTCTGGAGTTGATGGTGGACTACATGGAGGCCATTCCCTATTCCGGTAGTTCGGTAGATAACACCAAGCCCATCCGTGCCTGGAAGAGTGATTATACCGGCCACGGTACCTCTTACTTTGGGGCAACCCCCGGCGCGAATGTCACTCCCGTGGTGCCTCCCTTTATCACCCTCGGCGCGAACGAGCATCTGGTGATCTACAAGGAGAACACCCATCTGCACTATAATTCCGGCTTCTCTCTCTATCCCATCGTTCACGACATCAACTCCAACAACTGGAGCGGCGGTGTGGAGCCCATGCCCTATGACCACACCCAGGTGGGCGAAGAGTGGGCCGCCGTCATGTCCAACCCGGATATTACCCGGGTGGATGTGCTGAACTCCGGCAATGATAAGGCGGAGATCTACAGCCAGAGTTTTATTGACGATCCCTTCGACTACCTTACCGGCCGGACCACCCTGACGTTGGGCGCGGCGTACAACAACGGCCCGGGACGGGTCTCCACAACGGCGGCCGACCACTATCATCCCGACAACTGGCAGGTCTTTGGCGACTATGACCTTACCGGCATCCATATTCCCGATATGGTGGTGACCGGGAACTACGTGTTCTCTCTGGATATCGACCTCCAGCCCTCCAGCGACCAGATCGTGCCCAAGACTGTGGCGGGCCGCAACTACTCGGCTATGAACACCACCGAGGGTAACGTCTGGGTCTGGGGCGACAATGTCTACGGGATCCTGGGTCAGGGCAATCTGGGCGGTACACGCGCTGTGAATACGGCCACGCTTACCAACCTGGGCACGAACCCCACCTCCGTGACGGTCAACAGTGACGGCACGTCCGTGGCACAAAACAGCCTCGACGCTTCCAACGCGCACGCCACCGCCTATTCCGCCACCAGCGTGGCCAATCCCCAGAAGGTGGCTACTGCGGTCGGGACCAACGGTGTTCCCACCGCGTACCTCTCCAACATCAGCCAGATCGCTGCAGGTTATGACCATATGGTGGCGCTGGATAAGGAGGGCCGCGTCTGGACTTGGGGCCGCAACAACTTTGGACAGCTGGGCTACGACACCGGCGTGGTGAGCTATTCCGCACTGGCCCGGAAGGTCACCATTCAGGAGAATGGTGAAGATGTAGATATTATGGCGGTAGCCGCCGGCGAGTACCACACCCTGGCGCTGACAAACGGCGGCGAGGTTTGGGCTTGGGGCTATAACCACTACGGTCAGCTGGGCCGTGAGACCCTGCCCACCAAGTGGGCCGACTTCAACAGCACTCCGGTCAAGGTCCTGGGCGACCGCGGCGAAGGACACATCGGAAACGTGGTCATGATCTCCGCCGGTGGTGACACCTCCGCCGCCCTGAAGGGTGACGGTACGGTCTGGACTTGGGGCCGCAACGACTTTGGCCAGATGGGTATCGGTACCAACGAAAAGCCCATCGGCGCGCCGACTCAGGTGCTCAAGGGCAACGCGCAGACAGAGGGCAACTACCTCACAGGCATATCTACCATCGCTGTGGGCCATCGCCATATGCTGGCGATCCAGAGTATTGTGATCAACGACAGCAGCCTGACAGCCGACCAGCTGGAGGCCGCACAGCAGAAGGTTTGGGGCTGGGGTTCTAACAGCAACTACCAGTTGACCCAAGGCCCCGTGACCGAGAACTACACCACCGGCCAGTATCATGAGCCGATCCTGCAGTATGCCGCGCCCGTCACCAAGGACGGCGTGACGACCCAGACCCATCTCTATGGCGTCAAGGCCGTGGAGGCCGGCGTCAACACCTCTGCCGCAGTCAACCGTATCGACAAGAGCGCGGATAATATGGTGTTGATCGACCCGGCGCGGCCTGAACTGGGCAAGAAGTATATCCGTAACGCCGAGCTGTATGCCTGGGGCGACGGCAATCTGGGCCAGCTGGGCGACGGCAACTCCAAGGTACACAATGTGACCTACCCGCTCTTTACCCAGGATGGCGAGACGGCGGAGCACATTGCCGGCGGCGATGTGCTGGACACCAGCGTGGATACACAGGGATATAAAGTCACCGAACACACGGGCAACCTGACCGAGGTAAAGTATATCTCCCTGGGCTACAACCACGCTTCTACTATCCGCTACGACGGCTATATCTGGGGCTGGGGCAACAACCGTTACCTCCAGCTGGGCACGATCAACCTGGGCCGCGTGGAGAACAGCACTCCCGTCATCAGCGGCTACCGCTATGATGGCTCGGTGTATGTCACCAACGCCGTTCTCCAGAACGCCGGAGACAAGACCCCGGCCGAGGACAACGATCCTGCCGTGGAGGCGGAGAACGCCGACGCAAACACCGATGCGTCTCAGCTCGTCAACGGTGTGACGGTGAAGACGGTGAGCGACACTGACAAGCGGGTGACGGTCACAGAGTCCAACACCTATTCCCGCACCGCCAACGCATGGCGTTACCGCATGAACGACAGCCAGCAGCTGCGCCTCAAGGCGGACAACTACATCGTCTATTCCGGTACGAACGGCACGACCCAGCGCATCATTACGGGTACGAGCACCATTCAGACGGACAAGAGCAGCAACTTTGTCACCGTTACTGTTACCGATCCCACCATTGCGGTGGTCAATCAGGATGCAGACAGCGGCGATTGGGTCATCCGCGCCGCCGGACGCAACGAATACGGCGAGACCTCGGTGGTCTTCCGTGCCTACGAGGCTGTTCGCAACTATCGCGGCGAGATCGAGACGGACGAAAACGGTAATATCAAGTACCAGACAGTTGCGGAAAGCGTTATGCAGGTAGAGGTCTATCCCTCCACCGGTATTGCCACGCCCATGGTGGTCTCCGGCGTAAACCACACGCTGGCCCTGAAGGCGGACGGCACAGTGTGGGCTTGGGGCTCCAATATGTACGGCCAGTTGGGCATTGCCACCAGCGTGAACCGTAACAACTACCTGGCCGCCAACCCCTGCCGTACACGTTACGACTACACCAAGTACTGGACTACCGCTACCGATGCGCAGGGCCGCAGTGCCTTCCGCACCTATACTACCCCGCAAAAGGTCTTGGGTTGGGACGCCGGCAACAAGGGCTGGGGCATCAACTCCGGTTCCGGTGCGCCGGCCAGCAGCCAGCTCAGCGGCATTATCTCTATCGCCGCCGGGGAGTATACCTCCTACGCGTTGGCCGCCGACGGTTCGGTGTACTCTTGGGGCTACAACAACGCCGGTGAGTTGGGCAACGGCAACTGGAACTATACGTATGAGTATCTCTACGAGTGGTGTCACCACGGCTGCTACTGGTGCTCTCACTGCTGGTGTGTGGCTGAATATTGGGCCGCCATCCGGGACACCAATGCCTATTCTCCCGTAAAGGTCACGGCTCCCGGCATGACCGTCAGCTACGGCGCGGGCAGCAACAATATCCAGTCTCCGGGCAGCTATGGCTCTGAGGTCAACGGCACCCACTGGATCTCCGGTTATTCCTCGACCCAGCCTTATCTGAACAACGCCGTTCAGATCGCCGCGGGCCGCGACTTTGCCATGGTCCTCCGGGCCGACGGTACGGTGCTCTACTGGGGCAACTCGGGTACGTATCAGCCTATTGACTATGTGAACGTAGACTTCTCCGAGCCGCAGGAGTTCAAAGCGGACAACGGCGATACCAACCACGACCCGCACTACTGCTCCGGCAGCTACCACCACGGCAACTGGGACCATGGCTATGCTTACGATGCGATGCGTTCCTTCGGTGTGGCCATGCGGGCGGGTGATGCTAAGACCGGCGAGTGGCACAACTGGACGGTAGACTCTGAGCACTACTACGCGGACAGCCAGTACGGCTATCAGGGCAACGTCGCCCCCAATGCCAACACCAGCTACTCCGACGCCAGCAACTATATCACCAAGCTAACGCCTGTGACCGTTTTGGGCCTCCACGGCACAGATCACCTCACCACCAACACCCTGAATGACAATCTGACCACCTCCAGCCACTCTGTGAGTGCCAACGCCAACATGACCGCCGCCAACTACGGCGCGCGGATCACCAAGCTGGTGGCGGGCGATGAGTTCTCCGTTGCCCTGACCTCTTCCGGCACAGTGTTCACTTGGGGTATCAACTCCAAGGGCAACGCAGCCACCCAGACGCAAGCAGGCGCCCACTTCCATGGCGCGGTGCGGGATTATACCCCGGCATGGGATTCCCGCGGTGCGCTGGGCGACGGCAGTGAGCTGGACCGTATCTATCCTGTTCAGGTCAAGGCCGGCGAGCAGGCCACCTCTACCAATTATCTCACCGATATCGTGGATATTGCTTCCGGCGACGGTCACATTTTGGCGCTGGACAGCGCGGGTCAGGTTTGGGCTTGGGGTGACAACACCTACGGACAGTTGGGCAACGGCGAATCCGGCGCGAACAAGTTCTCCACCGTACCTGTGAAGGTCACCGCTACCGGCGCGCACAATGACGTGAAAATCACCCGTATCTTTGCCGGCGGCAATTCCTCCATGGCTATTGACGCGGACGGCCAGATCTACGCTTGGGGTGATAACGCCAAGGGGCAAGTGGGGCAGACCGGCGTAAATGTGGTCACGACTATCTCCAAGGTGGCGGCGGGCGAGAGCCGCGACAGCGGCATTGCTGGCGTGAACAGCACAGAGCCGTTCCTCGGCGCGCAGTCCATCGCCATGAACCACGCCCAGACCACGATCTATAAGAACGATGTCCGGCTCACCAATGTGGACGGCTCTCTCCTGACGCAGGAAGCTCATGTGCCCGGCACGGTCTACGCCATGGGCACTACGGGTGAGGGCACGTACCTGAAGGGCCAGTATAACCGGGTCACCAACTCTTTCGGCGGTAAGCACCATCTGAGCGGCAGCGCGTCTTTGGGTGACAGCAAGAGCGTCAGCTCCCCCAATGTGCCTGTGCTGGTGGGCGCGCCTGACGAGGAGAGCATCTACATCGGCAAGGTGGACTATGTCACCGACTTTAAGCAGGGCGACGCCGCCACCGTGACCGAGCGGGACTTTGACCACGCCCTGACACAGTACATTCTGCAGGCGGGCACTTCCACGACTACGGACGGCACGGCTACCACAGGCCATTTGAACGTGGAGAGGACCCTCTTGACCGAGGGAGACGCTCTTCGCATCCCGCTGACCTACACCAAGACCACCGTCACCCCCGGCACGACAGCCGAGGACGGCACGGTCATCACGCCCGACGTGACCACCAGCGAGACGGTGAACAACCTCCAGCGGTATATCACCGTTGGTACAAACCTCTACAGAACCAGCGGTATTGAGGATACCGAGGACTTCCTGTTCCCGTTTGAGAGCACCGACGTGCTTCAGACCACGGGCATCGACAATGGTGTTCACACCCTCACCACCCGGGGCCTGACAACCGCCGACTTTACGGTGATCTCCTCTGACGAATCCATCCTGGCCGTTTATGAGGACACTGCCAACGGCTGGTTTGAGCTGCGCTCCATGCCCAATGCCTTTGGCACGGTGACGGTGCTCATCCGGGAGAACACCACCCAGATCACCCGCATGATGAACATCATCGTCCGTCCGAGGGAGGACCGTACCGAGTCCACCAACGCCAAGCTCACCGCACCGAAGGTGGTCTATGGCGAGCACTTTGCGCTGGCGCTCAAGGCGGACGGCACGGTCTGGGCTTGGGGTGACAACACCTACGGCCAGTTGGGCGACGGCACCAATGGCGCGGGTACATATGAATATTCGCCGGTCCAGGTGCGCGGCGCGAACGGCAACGACTACCTCCGCGGCATTGTGGATATCGCCGTGGGCGCGAACCACTCCTTCGCCATCTCCGCCCCCGACGCTGAGACCGGGGAAGTCATTCTCTGGGCGTGGGGTCTCAATGACCACGGCCAGTTAGGTGACGGCACCACCAGCAACCAGCGGTATCCCGTCAAGACCAATCTCTCCGGCGTGCAGGGCCACATCGTTCAGGTGTCCGGCGGTGCTGACCACTCTCTGGCTGTCACCGATATCGGTTACGCTTACGGCTGGGGCGCGACCAACACCCGGGCGGTCAACTGGCGCGCCAATAGTTCTGCTGACCGCACCACCCCCATCCGTTTGGAGCGGGGCGGACTGGTGAACAGCGCCGAGCACAATGCCGACCTGATCTATAACGAGGGCTACATCACCAACGCTGAGAGCGTTTACGCCGGACGGGGCTATTCTGTGGTCCGCACCACCGGTGGGTATGTCTACACCTTCGGCAGCATGCCCGGCAACGGCTATGACATCGGCGACCAGAACGTGACCCATACCCACAGTGGCGGGCTGTACTCCGAGAACATCCAGCGCGTGCCCATGGCGGTGCGTGAGGGTGATCAGGTCAACGGCGTGGGCAACTACCTGCGTGACGTGTCTCTGGTGGCTGCCGGGTTTAGCTCCGCGGGCAACGACCATATGCTCCTGCTGGGCATGAACAAGGTCGGCAATGAAAGCGGCGCGGCCGTGCCCACCGATGTGGCGGATGAGAGCGCGCAGCACATTCAGAGCGACAAGAGCGGCAGCCTCTTTGCCATCGGCAGCGGCGCGAACCGCCAGCTGACCCCGGAGAGCACCGCCAACGCCAAGCGGCCCATTCTGGTCAACGGTCTCACCACCGGTTACAGCACCGGCGATGGAGACGATGCAACCACCGTGGCTGCCCAGATGACCGCCGAGGACCGGATCTCCGCCATCGCCGTGGGCGGCACTGCCAGCGGTGTGATGACCAAGGACGGTCATGTGTTCCAGTGGGGCGGCAATACCAGCGGCTTTGCTAAGCTGGCCGCCGACGCAGTGGATTCCATCCCCACCGACCTCTGGGATTACAGCGACACGGGCCTTGACCATAACGACGCAAAGGCCACCAAGGGCAAGCAGAGCTACGGCTTCGCCATGGGCAACAATGTGACCTCTGTCCTCAAGAGCGACGGCACGGTGTGGAGCTGGGGCAGCAATACGTTGGGCCAGCTGGGTGTGGGCAACGCCGCTACGGTTGACTCCACCACCATTGCCGCTCCCGGACAGGTCTACTATGCGCAGGTGCGCACCGAGCGGTTGGCCCTCCAGCAGGTGGACGTGGAGCAGGAGGACGGCACAGTGGTCTACTCCACCCACCGTCCGTGGGAGATCCATTTGCTGGCTCATGAGAAGCAGACCTTCCGCATCCTGGCAGAAAAGATCGCAGTCCAGCGTACGGACACCTTTGGCCTGCTCACTGAGGCTGTGTGGTATCCGGGTCTGTATACCGCAGACGGGACGGCGAAAGAGGGAGAGGATAAGAGCCGCAAGCTTCGCTGGCGCTCTCTCAACACCCGCCTGATCACCTTCTCCGACACCGTGCCTGGGCTGGCCGTGATTAACTGGGCCAATGTGGAGCCGGGTATGTATACCTATGTCACCGTTACCGATGACGAGACGGGCTACACTGCCCAGATCCGTGTGGCCTTCTTCGACGACGAACTGACCGACTACGACACCACCGCCTCCATTGGCACCACCGGCCTGCGGGGCGAGGAGGGCGAGCACGTTCTTGTCCACCAGACCGCCACACCCGCCATCGTGCTGGGTGAGGAGTACTCCTTCGCCCTGAAGAGCGACGGCACGGTGTGGAGCTGGGGCGCAAACCAGAGCTACAACGATCTGAGTTCCATCAACTACGCCAGCGACAGCCCCGTCTTCGTGCCTACCCAGGTGCGAGACCGGGCGGATGAGAGCGGTTACCTCACCGGTGTGACTCAGATCGCCGGCGGCAAGCACTTCACCGTCTTCCTCAAGGGCAGCGGCGAGGTGTATACTTGGGGCCTCAACGACCACGGACAGTTGGGCCAGGGCGATACCACCACCCGCGCTATCGCCTCCGTGGGCCACAAGAACGGGGATGTGCTCTACGCTGTCAAGCTGGACGCGGTGCAGTATACCTATCCCAACACCCTGAACGGCAATCCTGATATTCGTCTGGGCCAGCAGAAGATATTTGACGGCTCTTACGAGACCTATCACGCCGGCTTCTACGGGCCTTACGGCGCCAACGCCGACGGTGAGGCCTTTGGTACGTACGACAGCTCCGTGGGCGACGATATGATCCCCAACTATGACTTCGATGAGACCAACAACAAGCTGGATCCCGACGCGCTGGCGGCTGATCCCAACAGCACGGCGCTGGATACCTACTATAACGAGTATTACACCAACCGCGCCATCAAGGTCGCGGCAGGCGATGAGCACGCCGCCGCGCTGATGGAGGACGGAACAGTGTATGTCTGGGGCTGGAACAACGCTGGCGAGGCAGGCCGCGATAAGGTGGGCTACACCAACTTTGCCACCGCCATGCGGATGAAGGTAGCCAACACCACCGATATTGCAGCCGGAAAGAACCATACTCTGATGCTCAAGGGCGACGGCACAGTCTGGGCTTTTGGCAACGATATCTATGGCCAGCTGGGCAACGGCGAGGTCGACGGCCAGCACGGCGTAGGCAACGGCCGCTACAATGACGCGGTCCAGGTAGTTACCGAGGACGGCGAGGTCCTCTCCAATATCGTAGCCATTGAAGCCGGCGACAACTTCTCTGTGGCCCTCGACCACAATGGCCATGTGTGGATCTGGGGCCGGGTGAACGACGCGGTACAGTCTGCCGCCATTCGCCTTGACCTCACCCGCGCCGACGGCGGCGAGGATCTGATCTACCGCATGAGCGCGAAGCACGGCTCGCTGGCGCTGGTGACCTCCAAGACCAGCACTGCGGCGGACGATCCCGCCAACGTGGACGCGCAGGGAGAAGTGTATCACTGGAAAAATGTGAGCGGCACCATAATCGCTGAGAGCGATCTGGTGACGGTGGGCGAAGCCTACCTCAGCACCACCACGCAGGTGGACGACAACGCCGCCGAGCCGGAGAAGGCGCTTCTTACCGACGTGTTCGCGGTGGGCGTGGCGGACAGCCACCTCATCCTGTCCACCGAGGACGGCGCTCTCTACGCCTACGGTAGCGAGGCCAACGCCGCGCTGGGCCTGAAGGACGGCTTCACCGATCAAAACGGTGACGGCGTGGGCGATGACCGCGACAAGGACGCCCTTCACCGCATCACCGGTGACCGTTATGGTCTCCAGCCCATTGAGTTTACCCGGGACGGCGTGGCCGAGACCATCGGCAACGAAGATCCCTCCATCATCCTCTATCCGGGCCAGAGCATCAAGTTCACCCGGGTGGTGACCAACGATCCGTACTACTTCGACCTGAACACCTATCAGAGCCGCAAGATCGAGGCGGTGAACGCCAATGACGCTGCGGACGGACGTTACCGTGCGGAGATCCAGTCCGGCGGCAAGAACATTATCTCCATTGCCGACGACGGCACCATCACCGCCGAGGACGCCTCCGGTGCGGTGACTGTCATCATCCGCGACATGGAGCACATGGACGCCAACGGCCTCTATCTGGAGGTTGGCGTGGTCACTGTGCATGTGAACCGCAAGCTGGGTACACCGGAGCTCAACACCATTGCGCCGCAGGTGGCCGCAGGCAATGACTTCTCCATGGCGCTCACTGCCGACGGCAAGGTCTATACATGGGGTATTACCGACAACGGCGTTTTGGGCCGCGACGCTGCCACTGTTTCCGCCAATGTGGCCGGGGAAGTGGTGCTCACCGTTCCCGCCGTCAATGTGCCCGACGATCCCGCCACCCCCGACGTGGACGAGTCCCAGAACAGCGTACCTGAGCACACCGTGAAGGCGGTCGCCATCGCCGCCGGTCTCTATCACGCTGTGGCGGTGGATGAAGAGGGCAAGCTGTGGACTTGGGGTCACAACTACTACGGGCAGCTGGGCCGCGGGACCTCCGGCGGCAGTGACAACCATATGTGGGCACAGGTACCCGTCCGTCTGGACATGGACAGCAAGTACAAGTTTGTGGACGTGGTGGCCGGCGACTACTTCACCCTCGCGTTGGACGAGCAGGGTCAGGTGTGGAGCTGGGGCCGCAACGAAAAGGGCCAGGTGGGTGTCAACACCAACGGCGCTGACGTCACCGCGCCCACCCAGGTCTATGGCTTCTCCACTTCCTCCGCGCAGCTGGAGAACACCCACACCCCGTATAAGTTGGACGGGGTGGTGAAGATTGCCGCCGGTGACCGTCACGCCGTGGCGTTGACCGCGGGCGGGGCTGTGTATACGTGGGGCGACAACGATCAGGGCCAGCTGGGCCTTGGCCTGCCCCGCACCGGCGCCAACGGCGCGGATCCCAGCTACGATTACCAGCCGCGGGAAGTGCTGAGCGAGGGCATGTATCCCTTCAGCTATGACCACACGGTGGTAGATATCGCCGCGGGCAACACCTACACCCTGCTTCTCACCGATGATATCTTCCTAGGTGACGACGCGGCCATGTACGGCGATCTGGGCGGCCACTACGACAGCGGCAACGTCTACGCCTTCGGCTATAACCACCTCGGCTCCTTGGGTACGGGTGACCAGCAGAACCGCTACTATCCTGTCAAGGTGCTTACCACCCAGAATACCTCCGGCGCGGCCGTGCCCATCAGCCACATCGCGGGTATCGCCGCAGGCGGGTACGCCTCCTTCGCCTTTACCACCGACGATCAGGTCTACACTTGGGGTCAGAACACCTACGGCCAGCTCGCCGACGGCTCCGCCGCCACCAAGCTGTACGCGGCGGTCAACTACTACCCGCACAACACAGAAAATAACGGCGACTTTGTCAACGGCGAAGATGAGAACACCGGCATTGCACCCAACGTGGACAACGGCTATCTCACCGATATCCGTCAGATCGATGTGGGCGGTGAGCATGTGGTCATGATCCGTGACGACGGCTATGTTCTGACCTCCGGCCGCAACGACCATGGCCAGCTGGGCATGGGCAACAACGCCGCGGCTGCCGTCACCACCCCCTCTGTCGTGGAAAAGCAGGCCGCCGGTGCGGCTGTGGCCCGCAGCATCAGCTATACCATGACCCGCTATGACCGCAGTGACGCCAATCCCACCGCCGCAGCGTTGGTCAACAACACCATTACCATCGACAACAGCCAGTACCTGACACTGACCGACTTGGCTCTGCTGCTGGACAACAGCGGTCTGCTCAATGTGTTCGGTCTGGGGACCCTGAGCAACGACGGCAGCTTCCGGGTCACCACCTCCGTGCCCATCGTGGACGTGACCGAGGTCGACAACGCAGGCAAGCGGGATTTCACTATCCGTCCTGTGGTGGCCGAGTACAAGGGCGATGACAACATCATCCGCAACGGCACAGAAGGTACGACTGTTATCACCATCACTGAGGTAAAGAGCGGCCTGAGCGTCACCTTTACTCTGATCGTCACCCGTACCACGGAGATCAACGCTCCCAACGAGACCTATACGGGCTTCCGGCCCGCCATCGTGTCCGGCGCAGACTTTACCCTGGCCCTCAAGGCGGACGGGACAGTCTGGGCTTGGGGCAACAATGCCTATGGTCAGTTGGGTATCGACTCTGCTACCGATGTCAAGTATGTCAGCGTACCCACCCAGGTGGTCAAGGATGACAGCTACCGCAACACCAACATTCTGAAGGATATCGTCTCCATCGCCGCATCCGGCCAGCACGCCGTGGCGGTGGATGTAAACGGCAACGTCTACACCTGGGGCCGTGAGACCAATGGTACACCCAGCGGCAACAACCGCACAGTGTACAGCAATTTGGGCCGTACATGGACCACCGTGCCCACGGTCAACGACCAGACCGGAGCGGACCGTCCCGATGACTACCGTGGCCGCGCGGGTCTGGCGGAGAACGTGACCACACTGAATGCGCAGGGGAACTACGCCTACATTAACGCCAAGCCGGTGAAGGCTGTGGCGGGGACGGACCGCGCAGGCTTTATCACCGCCAGCGGCACCCTCTACCTCTTCCAGTACGCCGCTATCTACGAAGGGACTGCGTTTGTCCGCAATGATTACCGCGTGAGCGCAGCCGCCTCCGGCCTGCAGGATGCGGACTTTATGGACAACACCCTGATCACTCTGACCACCGCGGGTACTGCCTCCGGTCTGGCCACTGTTTCCAACGTGTCTGCCATTGCCGCGGGTGCAAGCCATGTGCTCTATCTGCGGACGGACGGTACAGTCTATGCCGCGGGCAGCAATAGCAACGGGCAGCTGGGCAACGCTACCGCATCCTCCGGCAATACGGCGGTGCAGGTGCTGCGCACTGACCGGTCCGTCCTGGGCGCAAACGACCCTGTTATCCACATCGCTGCCGGCGGAAACGTGTCCATGGCGGTGACCGAGAGCGGCTTGGTATACACTTGGGGTGCGGGTCAGCTGGGTCAGCAGGGCGACGGTACCCGCTATGACCGCCTCTATGCCACTGAGCTCTCCGCACGCAGCGGCTTCTACACCGGGGTGGAGACTCCCGTCATTTCCGACACTACCGCTGCCGATGAGGCGGCGGCTAAGCTGGCCGCGGCCCGTAAGACGGCGCAGACCGCACCCTCCACCCTGGCTACCACCGGCGGTACCGCCTTTGCTTTGGACGCCAACGGCGCGATCTATGGCTGGGGCAGCAACGTAACGGGGAACCTGGGCATTGGGCAGAACCCCGACCGGGTAGCCCAGTCCCTGCTTCCCCTGGCGGTGGGCGCCAACAAGACCCTGGAGATCGGCTATGCGGCCATCCTGAATCTCAAGGATGAGTTTGCCGACGCCGGGGAAGATGAGATCATGGCATTCCTTGACCACTATGGCTTCGACGCGCTGGTGGGCTATCTCAACGAGGCGAAGACCGCCGCTGTGTCTGATGACGAGACGGCCCCGACCGCCGAGACCTTGTCCGCAGACCTAATGTCGCTGGACGAGGTCGAGGAAGTGCCTGCCGTGATGTCTACCCGCTCGGTACGCCGCACAGCGGCCCGGAACCAGGCCCAGCTCTTCTCGTCCATGGTGCGCGTACCCGACATGAACGCAGTCATCGCCGACGGTACTCTCTTCAATTCCGCCAATCCCATGCCCGATAAGCTGGTGCTGGGCGACAAGCAGGTGTTCATCCTCAAGAAGGATTCCGTCTATGAGATGGATCACTTCTATCTGAACCTCCTGCGCAACTATTCCAGCGATACCAACCGGGTGGAGGATCTGTCCATGGTTTCCTCCAACATGGTGCAGTTTACCAGCCAGGAGGACTGGGTCGTCCTGCCTCACGCAGACAAGGATCAGCGGCTGGAGACCGCCACCCTTACCATCTCCGATCGCTATCTCACCAACAACGCCGACGCGGACACCTTTGAGGCGGGCCGCGGGGTGAAGCATGTTACCATTGAGTACCGCCACCAGGACGGCGAAGAGGTCAAGCGCTATCTGGAGGATTCCAGCGTAGATACCACGCCCATGGTAGTCTCCTACGAGGACTTTACCGTGGCGCTGATGAGCGATGGCACCGTCTGGACTTGGGGACGCAACGTGGCCGGTGTGGGAGGTACCGGCGTGGGCGATACGGGCCGCGCCCGGATCGAGACCCCCATGCAGGTGCGCGCTTATATGAACGCCGATGTGACCTACGGCGATTATCTGAAGGATATCGTCAAGCTGTCCGCGGGCTATAACCACATTCTTGCGTTGGACCGCAAGGGCTATGTGTACGCCTGGGGCAACAACGACAACTATCAGCTGGGTGGCGAGATCGGCGGAGAGACTGCCGTTACCAGTCGTCCCACCCCGGTGCGCGTGCTCAAGGGCGCGCAGGAGGGCATGGGCGAGTTCCTGTCCAACATTGTGGACATCGCCGCCGGACGGCAGTTCTCCGTGGCGGTGGACACCGACGGTTTTGTCTACACCTGGGGTGCGAACTACTACGGCGTGCTCGGCATCAACCGTACCGGCGCGATCGAAGGCAAGGTCAACGCGACTTACGGCTATGAGCTGGAGCGTCTTGCCAACAACCGTGTCCAGTGGCCCACCAAGGTGCTCCGCGGCCAGCGCACCGGCGCAAACATGTACTATGAATCCATCCTCACGCCCGAATTTGCCCAGAGCGATATCGGCAAGCGCGGCGAGGAATGGTGGGACGCCATGGGTATCAACGATCCCAGCAAGGTCTACCTGACCAACATTGTGAAGGTAGCTGCCGGTGATGACCATATCCTGGCCCTGGACCAGTACGGCAATGTGTATGCTTGGGGTGATGACCGCTATGGTCAGCTGGGCGTCGCCCGCGACTTGGTCAACCAGGACTATCATCCCGGTGTAAACGACAAGGTCACCCTCAACGAGACCTTCCAGGTCGTGCCTATGCGCACCTCCTTCTCCGACGCGGCCGCCATTTACGCGGGCTACGCGACCTCCGCCATTGTACGCAAGGACGGGACGCTGTGGGTGTTCGGCAGCCTGACCGAGGGCCGCAGTGCCACCGGTGTGGAGAAGCAGGGACTGCCCGAGCAGGTGAAGCTGCCTGAAACGGTCACTGATGTGGCCGTGGGCGAGAGTCATCTGGCCGCCGTGGGCCTCTCCGGCGCGCTCTACACCTGGGGACTTGACCGCTACGGTCAGCTGGGCCGTGAGGACGATCCTGACGCAGAGAGCAAATACGGCTATGCTGAACTGCTCACAAATGTGTCTTACCGTCAGCAGCCTGTTACCGAGCTGGACAAGGAGCTGCTTGCCCTTGGCATCCAGCAGCGGGTGGAGACCGGCGCTACCACCACCGTCCGTGAGGGCGATACCGTAGTTCTGGATGGTAAGAGCGTCCGCGTGTTGGGTGTGGCTGCCGGAAAGAACCACACTGTGTTCTGGCTGGAGGACGGCACGGTTTATGCCACTGGCCGCAACGACGCGCGCCAGCTGGGTTCGATCCACTCTGACGCCTCCATGGAATATCAGGGCGTCCGGGTAGGCGTGGACCAGCGCATTTTGGGCCTCTATCTCAACGAGATCACCTGGAATACCGAGGACAATTGGGTTGACGTACGTGACGATGCCGCGGTGGCAAAGAATATCAGCCGGGTGGACTATGACTATGCCCGCTTTGTGGGCGGTGAGATCGTCCTCGACCTCAATACTCTGGGCACAAAGACCTGGGATGGCTTCAACCTGATCAACGCCAACGTGGTCCGCCAACTCAAGGCGGAGGACGTGACCTTCCGCTCCCTCAACGAGGATGTGGCGAAGGTGGTCAAGGACGAGACGCACAACGCCGCTGTGGTGAAGGTGGTGGGCTTCGGCGTGAGCTATATCATTGCCGAGTACACCGATCCGGCCACCGGCTACAAATACTCCGCTTTCCTGCGGGTGTACGGCAAGCCTCTGCCCTACAACACCGTCAATGCCGACGGCAGCGTAAAGCTGGATCTGGAAAATGACCCGAGCGACACCTATCCCATGGTGGGCGCGGGAGAGAACTTCTCCGTCGTTCTCCGCGACGACGGGACCGTATGGACCTTCGGCGCGAATTATGACAGCACCACCGGCATCTCCGACGGCCGCCTGGGCAAGGGTACGGTGGACGCCATCAGCTACACCTCGCCCCAGCAGATCATTGGCGCGGGTATGACTGGCCGTCTGGATGACAAGCTGGTAAGCATGGTAGTGAGCAAGATTGCCGTGGGCTCTAACTTCACCGTTGCACTGACGACCGAGCATGAGCTGGTGGTCTGGGGCAATAACGCCTACGGCCAGCTGGGCACGGGCAACACCAACAATATCGTCACGCCTACTGTGGTAGACGTGAGCAAGTACCTCCGCCAGCCTGACGACTATATTGTGGACGTCGCCGCGGGCGAGAATTACACCCTCTTCCTGACTAAGAAGGGCGATGTGTACGGCATGGGCTCCAACGCCGACGGCAAGCTGGTGATGGGCCAGAGCGGCATGAAGAGCACCCAGACCACCCCCACCCGCATCGTTCTGCCCTCCAATGCCCGGGCGGTGGATATCTCCACCAACGTTTCCACCAGCCATGTCCTCACATGGACGGGCGACGTGGTCAGCTGGGGCGAGGCAGGCCGCGGTGAGTTCGGCACGGAGAACTATTCGCTCCAGGGCCCGAACTATGCCGAGATCGGAAAGATAGCCGCCATGGAGGACGGGGAGCCTGTCATGACCCTGCCCAGAGATATTCACGGCGATCCCATTGCCTCCGCCAGCCGCTTTATCGCCATTGGTTCCGGCGCGGGCAGCGTCGCCGCCGTGGATGTAGACGGTCAAGTGGCCGTTTGGGGCGACAACACCTATGGTCAGCTGGGCCTGCGCGACGGCTACCGCGGCACCGGAAACCAGATGACCAAGCTGAACTATTATGTGACTTATGAGAACGTCTACGAGAACGTGACCGACGAAGACGGCAACATTGTGACCGATGAGGTCACCGGTGAACCCCTCCAGAAGCTGGTGGGCAAGAATAAGGTGGACAGCCACTTTGCAGTGGGTGTGGTAGAGCCGTCCGCCGCGCTGAAGGTGTTCAATGCCACCTTCCAGACGGGCTACAACACCACTTACACCGACAAGGTCATTACCGAGACGGTGATCCCCGGCGTGGACGGCGCGCCGGACACCACTGAAACGGTGGAGACCATTGAAGATCTGCCCTCCGTGGCCCTCCAGACCGCCATAGGCCGCACGGGGTATGTTCTCTACACCAAGTTGGGCACCCTCGGAGACGCGGGTGTGCCCCTGACCCCGTATACCCTTCTGACCGCGGGGTCTAACGACCATGGCCAACTGGGTATCGACCGCTCTGCGGGCAACCAGAAGCTGAGCCGCGAGACCCGCTTGGTCCACGCCGGTGAAGCCAACCCGGAGAACGCTAACGCGCCGGTGGACGGGCTGATGTTTGTGGCAACCGCGCCTTACAGCGGCTCTACGCTGGCCTACGACAACAACTACGGTTCTGTATACGGCTGGGGCAACAATACCTCCGGCCAGATGGGCGACGGCACGTACGGCGACCACACGACCCCTGTGATGGTGCTCAAGGACGGCGGCGGCTCTTATCTGGACATCAGCCGCGTGCTGGTGGACAACGACGCCACCTTGCCCGACTATACCGCCAACATCCTCTTCAACATTCCCGAGCAGGAGGCTGCTGCCTCTACGGGTAAGCTGCTGGCCGATCTGGGCGGCTTCCTGGACTTCACCAACGCCACCAACACGGTCAAGGCCAAGGCAGGTACGCCCATTGCCGCCGAGATCGTGATGGCGGAGGAGTATACCATCGGTTCTGTGGCAATGATCACCGGCAGCGGTGTGGTAACTACCCTGGGCTTTACTCCCGGTGACGGCTCCGGCCCGGCCACGACCGCCAAGCCCACTCCCGCCGGGGATGCCATTGACAAGTTCCAGATGCCTGCCGAGGACGTGACCATCGTGATCACTGTGGTCATCGCCAACGACTTCTCCGGCGGCATTCAGTACACGGTGGAATTGAGTGATACCCTCCAGGCCGCCTCTCCCGACAGCTATATTGTCCGCAAGGGCTTCAACACCCCGCGCAAGTATGCCACCGTCTGGGCCGGCCAGGAGACGGAGTTCCATGTGGCCATCCCCGCAGGAAAGGCTTTGACCCGCCTCTATTACCATGAGACCAACAGCTCTGCCCTGATCCCGCTGGAGTATAAGCTGGAGACCAATGCCAACGGAGAGCTGGAGGCTGTGGGTACGTTTGTCATGGGTGTGACCGACGACAACCAGAACATTCAATTTGTCATCGAGGGTGTCCTGGTGGACGATCCCAGCGGTACGGTGGGCAATGGCCGCACTGTGGCGGTGGATGTGGTGGATAACTACAACCCCGTGCCCGGCGACAAGACCAATACCCTCAGGAACAACTCTGTGACCATTACCACAGCCACCGCCAGCGTGAGCGGCATCACCGCGGCCAATGATATGCTCAACGGCAAGGTGGGCGTCCAGGCGGGCGAGTTGGTCACGGTGAAGGCCAGCTTGGGCAATGCCTCCTATCACATCCGTGTATCCGTCACGCCGCAAAACTTCGGCGCGTTTGAGATCCCTGTGCGGATGGTGGACGGACAGACTGCTACCTTCGTGATGCCTGCGGACGATGTGGACGTGAAGGTGGAGTTCCGCTACGGCGCGATCACTACCGTTCAGTATGACACCCTGATTTCGGCCAAGGGCGAGATCACTACGGCCATCAACTACGGCCAGACCCTGCGTATTGCCGTGCGCGACATTATCGCGCACCTGGGCTTCAATGCCTACGGTCCGTTTGAGTACACGCCCAAGCCGGAGAATTTGTCCTTCCGTTCCACCAACCCCAACGTAGCCAGCGTGGACAACGACTGCTTCCTGGCGGACGGGGTGACCTATAATCCCGACTTTGGCCTAGTCACCGCGGGACGTCAGGCGGGCTACACCTACATCATCGCCACCGACGATCGGGGCAATACCGGCTACTTTAAGCTGGGTGTTGTGCCCGCGCCGCAGGTGCCCGAGGGCACAGAGATCGATCCCGCCACCCGTGACCGGGCCTTCCCGATGATCGAGGTGGGCAACAGCCATACCGTGGCCCTGAAGTCTGACGGCTCGGTGTGGGCCTGGGGCCGCAACGACGTGGCCCAGATGGGGACCCAGCGCGACACCACACAGGCGACCACCCCCACAGAGGTGCTCTATTACAATGCCAAGACCAGCAGCTATGACCCGCTGACCGGCGTGGTGAAGATCGCCACCGGCGGTAACCACAACCTGGCGCTGAAGTCTGACGGTACAGTGTGGGCTTGGGGCGATAACGCCCAGGGCGCGCTGGGCTTGGGCAGCCAGGGCAATCTGCAGTACACCGCTGTGCAGGTCCACGGCATCAATCCCAACGACGGCGGTATGCTGGGCAACGACCTCTACTCTTCCGCCATTGTGGACATCGTGGCTGCGGGTGCGGTGGATGCCGACGGTAAGACCATCCGCCAGTACTCCATGGCGCTGGATAAGAGCGGGCGCATCTTTGCCTGGGGCTACAACTACCACGGCGTGGTCAATCCCAACGGCAACATCGGCGGCGTGTATCCGCTGCCTGTTCAGATCAATGCCAAGAGCGATATTCTTGGCGATCCCTACACCCTCTCTGCGGATAAAATCGCGGTCAACGCCCGCATCCTCAAACGGGACGGTCAGGTCATTACCTGGGGTATCAATGACGCTACTCATAGGCCCTATGGCGGCTACGGCACCACGGAGATGCCCGAGCGGGCGGTCCTGGGCGGTCGTGCGCTGGAGGTCAGCGGCGGTGTGTATAACGCTGTGGCCGTAACTACCTCCGGTTTGGTCAAGACCTGGGGCGGCGACAACTCCGGGGAGTATGAGACCCGCTATGCCAATGGCCGGCACAATATCGTGATCACCCCGGGCGAGCAGATGACAGACGCCGAAGGCAACCTTCTCTATAAGGACGAGTATCTGCCCCATGTGGATGTGTACGGCAATGAGATCTACGTGCTCTATGAGGTCATTCAAGTGCCCGTTGAGCCGACGGAACCCACCGAGCCTACCGAACCTACTGAGCCTACTGAGCCTACCGACCCGGAGGCATCCACCGAGCCCACCGAGCCCACCGAGCCCACCGAGCCTACCGAGCCTACCGAGCCTACCGAGCCGGAAGAGCCCAAGCCGCCGGTCACCGTCCCGGTAAAGACAGATAAGATCTTGGCGTATGCCTACCGTAACGTAGGTACAGGCCGCTACTACAACGCTGCCACCGGCGAGATCCTGGGCTACCAGGAGGACATTGTGGCCCAAGGTTACGAGGTCTGGTACAGCGACCGGGCCACGACTGTTCCCGTCTATAACGACGCCGGTACACAGATCACCTGGACAGGTGACGACATCGTTTACCGTGGACAGATCATCCACAAGGGTGACATCATCACCCTGGACGGTGCGGACTTTACCATTGAAAATGTCCTGGAGAACCACATCCTGCCCACCACCTTTGAGGCGTTGAGCCAGGGCTATCACTATGGCGACGCTGTCACCGGCTACATCAAAAACGCTGTCAGCGCTACCTATCCCAGCCCCATCACCATTGAGCAGGTGCTGGAGGGCAGCAACAAGCCCACGCTGGACAACGATATCTACCGTCTCTCCACCTATCTGGAGGGTTATGTGGAGATCTACAGCCGCGACAAGAAGCTGCTGGGTTACGTGCCCGTGGCCTTCTTCGACCTGACTGCAGCCCCCATCGTCCTGGGCACTGATCCCAAGACGGGCGATCCCTATCAGGCCCAGGATATCCTGGATAATATGCTTACCGTCAACGCTCTGGAGGCCGGGTATGTCACCCCCGTGGGCTATACCAAGACCACCAGCCCGCTGCGGCTGACGCAGCCGGTCACCGCGGACATCTCCACCTACCTCCAGGTGGCCTACAACGACAGCCATCTGTGGAGCGTCGGTCCGTTTGAGCACATGAAGAAGACCAACAACGCCGACGGTGCGAAGGATCTCTTTGGTCCGGCGCTGGGCCAAGGCGGCAACCTGGATGAAGACGGCGAGAAGATCAAGTGGGCCACCGAATATGACGAAGAGGGCAACCCCGTCAAGGACGAAAACAACCATGTGGCCGAGGACAAGTCCCTCTGGGGCGTGCCCGGCTGGGTCTCCGCCGGCTCCGCCGGTGTGGCGGGCGCCGCCATCAACGGCATCGTGGAGGTCCGCAACTCCGTCTCCGCCGTGGATCAGCATTCTATCGTCATGAAGTCCAACGGTTCGCTGTGGGCCTACGGTAAGAACGGCGGCGGGCGCATTGGCGACGGTACCTCTACTTCTACCAGCATCCCCGTCCGCGTGGGCGCCTCCTACTTCATTCTGGAGGACTACTTGGTCTCCATCCGCGAGGGCGAAAAGTTCCGCTTCAGCGTCGATCCCAAGATCTCGGCCTTTAACGTCCTCAACTCCATTGAAGAGGATTCTGCCAACCTCGAGCTGGCTTGGTTCGTGTGGGATGCGGAGGAGGACTCCGACTGGACGCTGCCTGTGGCTCCCGGCGAGTCGTACAAGACCTCGTGGAACGACACGTTGAAGGTCGAGTATGAGACCAAGGAGATCGACTACTACGGCCAGAAGGTCAAGCAGAACGACAAGCGGGCCACTCTCACCGGCCTGAAGGCGGGCGTTACCTATGTGATCATCTCCGTGGCCAACGATCCGCTGATCGTGGGTGCGTTCAAGGTAGAGGTCCGTCCCGGCGATGAGTTTACCGTGAAGACCAATGGCACAGTGGAGGTCGGTGAGGGAGAGACCCACAAGACCATTATGATCAACGACCGGGTGGATGCGCTGGGCCGCTCCAACAAGAACCTGCAGCACCTCAACGACGCGCTGGGCAGCGACTTTGTCCCCGCCACCCTGTGGCAGAGCGGCAACTACGCCAGCGGCGGCCTCTATCAGGGGATGTACGATTCCTATAACACCACAGCCTTCCCCACCGAGCGTCAGGTGAACATTCAGAAGTTCCGTGCCAATTACGGCATGAGCGTGGGTTATCCCTCCGTTTCCTCCGGCACCAACTTTACCATTGCCCTGGCGGGCGACGGCACGGTCTGGGCCTGGGGCGCGAACGATTACGGTCAGCTGGGTCAGGGCGACGTTTACGGCACGACCGCCGCCCCGCAGCAGGTCATTTCCCAGGTGCGTGACGAGACGGGCAAGACCATCCGCTATGAATATCTGAACAACGTACGCAAGATCGTGGCGGCAGGCGGCTCTGCCTACGCGCTGAAGAACGACGGCACGGTCTGGACCTGGGGACGCAACGACTCCAGCCAGCTGGGCCTGGGCGAGAGCTATGCCACCTATACACGCGTACCCTATGCCACGCAGATGGTGAAGGGCGCCCAGGGCAGCGGCAGCGGCTCCGCCAGCAGCTATACGAGCATTTACCTCCAGGAGATCGTCGATATTGCCGCCGGCGGTGCGGACGACGCCCATGGCTTTGCGATGATGATCCAGACGGTCTATTACCGCCGTCAGTCCCAGTGCAGAGATGAAGAGGGCAACCTCATTCCCGACGCATATGAGCCGAAGAATTTCAACATCACCAACAACGTCTTTGGCGTGGGTGATAACGCGGTCAACCAGCTGGGGGTGCTCAACACCGCCAAGAGCTATTCTGCACCTGTGGCCATCCGCGTCTCCAGCGGTATCGCGGCGCAGGTATCCGCGGGAACGGGCGCGACCGGCTCGGTGCTGGTAGGCAACGGCACGATCATGAGCATGGGCGACAACACTTACGGCCAGCTGGGCAACGGCGCCAACACAGGCAATCAGGGCTCGGCGGCTATGCCGCACCGCGCTATGGCCATTGGCAGCGGCCAGAACAGCGTATTTGCGCTGACCTACCGCACCATGCAGACGGACAACGCCAACTTTGTCCAAATTGCCAACTACAAGCATAAGAACGACATTACAGCCAACCTCTATGGTTGGGGCCGCATCAACAACGCCTTTACCGCCATCGACGAGGAAGGCGCGACCATCACCACCTCCGTGAACGTGCCTACCCTCATTACTGACGTAGGCAACGAGATGCAGCCCACTACCTATCGCGGCCACATCGTAGCTATGGGCGGCGGTTCGACCCTCTATACCCTGGACCAGGAGGGCCGGCTGGTGTTTACCGGCGGCTCCAACGACTACGGCCAGCAGGGTACGGGGAAAGCTGCAGCAAACAATGCCACCGGCGATTACGCCTATAAGTCGGCCGGCGTACCCATCGACGGTTCTGACGGCAAGACCGTGCTCAGCGCAGATTCCGCTACCGGCGGTTACTTCACCGCCATGGTGGACAGCGACGGCATCGTCTGGGGCTTTGGCCAGAACAACGCCAGCCAGTTAGGCAGCCAGGGCCTGGCCCAGCCGTACAGCCTGTATGCCCAGAAGGCTCTCCAGAAGTACGCAGTAGATGCGGATATCTATGAGGCGACCCTGATTTTGGAGAAGGACAAGGTAACCGTGGACAGCAAGGGGCAGGACCGTGGCGCGTTGGTCACCACCTATGAAAGCACCTTCGATCTGTTTGCCAACTATACCGTTACCTACACCTGGAACGCCACCGCCGGCACCGGGTTCAACCTCCTGGGCAAGGGCACCGACGGCAATCCTGCCTCCCTGGTCTCCTATGATCTAAAGGACTTGGTAGCCAACACCAACATGAACGTACTCTACCAGTCTCTGGATCCCCAGGTTGCCACAGTGAACGCCGCTGGGCAGGTCACCGCCACGGGCTACGGCGAGACCTATATCTTGGTCACCATTCAAAACGCCGGCGCGGGCGACCGCACCCTCCAGTTCAAGATCCGTGTGGCCACCCCGTATGAGATCGGCAGCTATGCCCGGACGGTCAAGGTCGCCTGCGACGCCTGCAAGGCAGATGACATCTACGTCAACGAGACCGACCTGCGGGCCGGTACGGCGGTCTGCACCAAGTGCGGCGCGGACATCGTCAACAACGCCAAGGTGACCGACGTGAAGTATGACCTGAAGGTAGACCGGGTGGCCAACGCCTACGCCACCGTGGCTGTGGGCGAGGATTACACCCTGGCCCTCAAGGCCGACGGCTCTGTGTGGGCCTGGGGCCGCAACACCTGGGGGCAGCTGGGTGTGGGCTTTGGCAGTGTGGGCGGCGTGGAATCCACCCCGCAGAAGCTTCGTTTCACCAAGCTGGTGGGCTACACCAGGCCCAATGCCGCGCCTCCCTCGGGCAGCAACCCGGCCCTCTATCCCAACGAGTTTACCGTGGCCGAATACGCCCGCGCTTTGCGCAACGCCATCAACGACAACGACCGTGCCCGTCACCAGTATCTCCAGAGCTACCTGCCCAAGTACGGCGAGGTCAACAATATCGTAAAGATCGCTGCGGGTCTTGATTTTGCCATGGCTCTGGACAGCGACGGCATCGTATACACTTGGGGCCGCAATACCAACGGCCAGATTGGCAACGGCCTGCGTTCCAGCGGCCAGTCCGCCTATGAGACGGTCTATCCGTCGCCCACTGCGGTAGCCGCTCTGCGGGAGCTGCATTCCAGCGGCGATGACGATGCCTATGTCCGCATCGTGGACATCTATGCCGGCTCCATCAACACCGGAAACAGCGTGACCGGCGAGGTGCGCGAGAGCTATGCCATGGCCATCAGTGCCGAGGGCGACGCCTTCATCTGGGGTAGCATCGGTAGCAATCAGACTACCGGGCCCAACGGCCAGAATCTCCTGCCCTACTATATCCCCGCTACCGACTTGGTGGACGTCTCCGCTCCTGCCGAGGGCACCATTCGCGCCCTGAACCAGGAGGGGGCGATGATGACCTGGGACAACACCCGTCTGTCCACCCGGGCGGTTACCTATGCGGGGGCGATCACCGATAAGGACGGCAAGACCGAGCGGGTGGTGGCTCTGGACGGCGGAAAGGGCAACACCTTCTATATCACCGCCTCCGACAAGGTCTACGCCGTGGGTAGCCAGACCACAGGCCAGGTGGGTACCGGATCTACGGACACCCTGAATACCTATACTGAACTCACTGGATTCTCCGGGCAAAACATCAAGTCCATCACCGGTGGTGCGACCACCATGGCGGTGCTGGGCGACGCCAACAAGGCCCAGAGCGACTGGGCCACCAGCAGCCTGCTGGCCACCGGCCTCAACGGCCACGGCGAGCTGGGCCGGGATATGCTGGGCAACGGCAGTGCGACCGACTATAAGACATTTGTCAACAGCTACGAGAGCGTCATGGCTGGTCAGACCGCCAAGCGCGGAGACGACGAGAGCAACGAGGACTACATCAAGAAACAGCACGAGCCCATCGAAAATGTGGTCCATGCCGACACCGGTATGGGTCTGAAGCTGGACGGCAGCGACGGCGACGTGCGCGGTCTGTCCGCGGCGATCATCACCGACGGCTCGGTCTATACATGGGGCAACAACGACTTTGGACAGATGGGCAACCGCATCATCGGCCAGGGTCCGCTGGATACCTCCAACAACAAGCTCATGCCCAACTACGTGGACGGCTACCGCCTCACCGTGGAGAATGCGCTTGAGGGCGTGCGCAACAACCGCTTGGTCGTGGTGCTCAACCAGACCGATGACGAGGCCACCGGTAAAAAGACCAGCACCCCCGTGACCGCCAACTGGACGCTCCACCCGGTGATCTATTACTTCAACGTGTATAATGAAATGCCCGTGGAGCGCAACCGCGCCGCGAAGTACATCTATGCGTCCACCGACGAGAGCGTGGTCAAGGTGGATCAGAACGGACGACTGACCTACACCGGTGTGGGTCAGGCTACCATCATGATCCAGGAGGGCAATCTGGGCAAGGACGGCCTGAAGACCTTCGTAGAGGTGGAGGTCCTGCCCTACGACGACAACTACTATAAGAAGGACGCCAGCAACAAGCCCCTGGAAGACGAGCTGACCGGAGAGAAGGTCCTGGATCATAATCTGGTCGCGCCCGCCCTCAGTTCCGGCTTGGAGTTCAGCGTGGTCATGTCCGCCATCGGCAGCGTGTACTCCTTCGGCTCCAACGCTTACGGCCAGCTGGGTATTTCTACCCTGGCTATTGCCAATCAGGAGCGCTTTGCCCCCGTCCAGACCGGCGCGGGCAACATGATCAACATGGTTTCCTTGGCCTCGGGCAACAACTTTGCCCTGGCCGCCGGTTCCAACGGCTATGTGTATGCCTGGGGTCAAAATATCACCGGTTCTCTGGGTCTGAACACCGACGTGTCCTCGACAGCCAAGTACCATACGCCGCAGCGTGTCCGCGGTCCCGGCGGCGTGGGCTACCTGGGCGATGAGTCCACCGGCAAGGTGGTCAAGGTCTTTGCCAACGGCAACTCGTCCGCCGCCATTACCGAGCGGGGCGAGGTGTACGTCTGGGGTGACAGCTCCAACTACCGACTGGGCGCGCGTCAGGACAAGACGGCCTATACCTATCCGCATAAGGTGCCCGGCGTGGATCATGCCATGGAGGTCTTCCTCTCTGCCAACAATATGATGGTCCTCATGGAGGACACCACCCTTTGGGTGTCGGGCATGGACAACACCCGCATCCTGGGCTGGGGCGACGTGGATCTGCAGGAGCAGCCGCAGGACCGCGTATATGAGGAAGCCGATGGTACCACGACCTACACCAAGTATCCCATGCCCATGCTCAACCCGGAGGAGGCCAAGACGGTGACCGTCCAGCGGCCGATCCTGGACGGCGAGGGCGAGCCCACCGGCGAGACCCAGACCGTAACGGCGGTCCAGCCCATCAAGTATATGGACAGCGTGGTGTATGCCGGACTGGGCAGCAATCAGGCCATTCTCATGACCGAGACCTATCACGAGCCTATCGACGCCCAGAAGCCCGGCGAGACCAAGGCGGAATACTTGGCCCGCGGTGGCTTTACCAAGCACCTCTATATGCACGGCCAGGATACCAACGGCCTGTTGGGTACGCTTCTGTCAGAGGGCGAAGAGGATGAAAAGCTGGGCGTTAAGGGCACCTATGTCAATCTGCCCAAGGAGTACGACTACTTCAAGCAGGCAGAGTACGACCGTCTGGTGAAGCTGGTGGACGACGCCTTTGAGGTCATCGCTAAGTATGGCGACCGCTACAACGAGAAGGTCGTTTTGGAGGATGCCCCCGACCTGACCACCTGGGCGGCGGTGCAGGCGGCATATGACAGCTACTATGCTGAGGCATATGCCAATCTGGAGAAGACCGTTACCAACGGCCGCAAGATCACGCCCAGCATGGTGCTCAGTGAGCTGCGCCGGATGTCCCGTGCCTCTAACTCCGCCACCCCGGCTGAGAAGGCGAAGGCCAAGCGTGTGAAGGCAGTGGTGGACTATGCCACGGCACATCCCGACTGGATCGCCACCAATCTGGAGGACACCGCTAAGACGCTGGCAAACAATTATGCCGAGTATGCATCCCTGAGCCAAAGCTATCAGGAGGCGCTGGTGGACCAGGCCCGCGACACGGCGGAATACGCGTTGTGGAACGCCCTGATCGCTCAGATCGAGACCACGCCGGAATATCTAGCCTACAGTGCGGAGCTGGAAGAATTGAACGCAGCCAGCAAGGCGCTCACCGATGCCCAGACTGCCCGTCAGACCGCTACCACCGCCAACAGGAAGGCCCAGGATGCCGCCGAAGCGGCCCAGAGCGCGGCCATGCAGGCCCAGACCAAGCTGGAGGAGTTCCTCCTGGAGATGGAGTTGCTGGGCAAGCTGGACGATCCTCAGTATATGAACTACCGCGACCAGCTGGAAGCTGCCGTGGTGGCCGCTAACGGTGCCTATAACCTGGCGTATAACGCTTGGAAGGGCTACTATCTGATGAAGATGGACGACAACGGCAACTATCTGGACAAGGATGGCAACATCGCTGCCTCTGTGGCTGACCGCGTCTATCTGGATAAGGACGGCAATCCCGCTGCCACCGAGGCTGACCGCGTCCATGTGGACGGCACGGAAAAGATCCTCAATGATGCTGAACTGGCCTTGGCCGCGGCACAGACTGCCTATGACACCATTGTGACCAGGATGGAGCTGAGCGACAACTATCAGACGTTCAAAAAGCTTCTGGAGACCATCCAGGTCGAGACCGATCCTACCCTGTCCGGTTACGGCCAAGCCATCAGCTGGAACACTGACGGTACGTATGACCGCACCGGCACGGCCAGCGCGTGGACCAACGACGTCATGGTGGATGGCGTGGCCCACAAGTACGCTGAGCTGAAGCTGCAGGATATGCAGCTGGAGCAGTTCTCTACGTTGACTGCCCACCAGGATCTGGCAAAAGCTAACAAGGAAGCCAGCGAGAAGAATGTGGCCTCTTTTGCCAACCAGAAGCAGGAGGCGGGCCGCAACATTGAGCGCACCACCGCCTATCTGGGCTATCTGGAGCAGGTTTCCCGGATGGATGTGAAGTTTGGTACGAAGAACGGCAACGAGGATCCCGCCACCGGTCTGCCCAGCTCACCGGACGATTACAAGATGCCCACCTATCATGAGACCGGCGAGATCAACGATCCCGGTACGACGATCGGTTATGTGGTGGACACCACCGATCATACGGGTGCGGTACACTCCGACGACTTCAAGAACATCTATATCGAAGCACAGACCACCTACGCTAAGTTCCTTGCACTGGCGAAGCTGGGCGAGGGCGAGACCATGGTGGATATGTCCGCCAAGGGCGATGAGCTGCGCAAGCTGGCCAATGAGCTGGCCAACGGAGCCAAGACCATGAGCAAGTGGGTTTCCGGAGACCTCTATAAGGGCTTTATGAACTACATGAAGTCCAGCCACGACGCACCCTCTGCCGAGAAGGTGCTGCAGAGCGGTACGACAGGTAACCTGGACGGCTACCTGAGCGCGCTCACCTTCCGAAACACGGGCATTATCAATGAGATCGTCTCGGTCTACGCCGGCGCGGCCTATACCGGCGCCATCACCGAAGAGGGGTACCTCTACCTCTGGGGCGACAACGGCAACACCACCGGCAACGGCTCTATCCTGGGCAACCAGAAGACCCGCGGCATCTCTGCCACCCCCGGCTTGGTCTTCAAGAAGGAGATCGGCGGAGAGTATATCGATGAACTGGTGCGCCTGGGCAATAACTCCGGCACCCTGGTCAACCGCCACATGCTGGCCCACAAGGACACCGGTACGACCTTGGCCTGGGGCAACAACAGCAAGGGTCAGTTGGGCAACTCTACCACCAAGCCGGCCAATGTCCCCGTGGTAGTGGGCAGCGGTACCGTGGCCATCGAGCCGACCATTACTCTGAACTTGGTGGGTGCGCGTTATAAGGATACCGCGTTGTTGGAAGAGGGCACCAACTATTTGATGGTGTATAACAGCGCCGACGGCACCGGTACGTATAAGTGGAAGACGCTGGACGACTCCATTGCGGACGTCACCTGGGATGACTCCAACTCTCTGGTGGGTCACATCACCGCCGTGCGTGAAGGCGAGACCCGCGTCCTCGCAGAGAACAAGATCACCGGCCAGATCGTCTTCACCCGTGTTATCGTCACCGACGGCGTGACTTATCCGCAGCTGGTGCTGGGCCGCGATACCACAACCGCCCTGAAGAAGAACGGCACAGTCTGGGCCTGGGGTGACAACACCTTCCGGGAGATCGACTACCGTAAGACCGTCACAGACGAGTTTGGCTATGTGGAGAATAACCCGAACTACGGCGAGTATATCGGTATCACCTACGGCACTGGTAAGCTGGGCGTCGGCTCCGATCAGAGCTTGATCACCACGCCGACCCGTCTGACCTCCTATTATGATGAACCGAACGGTACTTTGATCCCCGAGTTTAAGGGCATTACCAAGATCAGCGCAGGCGACAGCCATATGCTGGCGGTGGATACCCAGGGAACAGTGTACGCCTGGGGCGACAACACCTACGGCCAGTTGGGTTGCAGCCCCAACGCGCTGCGCAATAGCAAATACCCTGTGCGAGTGCGCATTTTGGACAACAATGGCAATTCCGTCACCAATATCATCTCGGTGGCGGCCGGTTCTAACCACTCCCTGGCCCTCACCAATACCGGTGAGGTATACGCCTGGGGCCGCAACGATGACGGCCAGTTGGGCCGCGGTACGGTCACGGCCTATCCTGTCTACCCCAACAGCTTTGATGACCTGAGTGTAGTCAACAGCTACTACGATTTGATTGCCTCGGCCGTGATTTACGGCAACGGCAAGGGCCTTCCCGACTACACCCCCACCCGCATGAACGGCTTCCGCGACCTCCAGCTCTCTGGTGTTTTGGACATGGCGGCTACCGTCAGCGCCACCGGCGTGTTGCTGGTGGACGGCACGATTTGGACCGTTGGCTCCAACGAGTACGGCCAGTTGGGCGCGGGCTACATGTACTCCGAGGGCGTGACTCTGGGCGGCGAAGGCGCGCTATATGACGAGGACGAGAACCAGATCAACCTGGGCATGACCGGTGAGTTGGTGCAGGTGGCCGTATCCGCCGATGCCATGGACGCCGCCGGTCGCCCCGTAGCCAGCGAACCCATCGTAGGGATCAACCGCATCATGGGCCGCGGTTACAACTTCTCCATCATCACCGAGGGTAAGCATGCCTATATTTGGGGCGACAACAGCTCCGAGCAGTTGGGTGCAGGCATTTGGCTGCAGCGTAGCGAGCTCTATGACGACATGGGCCAGATCGTACACGGTCAGTTTACCGACGAGCCGGACATGGCCCAGCATGACTATGCCATTAGCCCGGTGAAGCTCCAGTCTGCCGACATCAACGGCGGCGGCGCTCTGGAGGACATTATTGAGGTGTCTCTGGGCGGCTATGTGGGCGGCACGGTGCAGGGGCTGGCCGTGACTATGGAGGTGGAATATGACTACTCCGGTGGTCAGGCCACCGTCAGTGAACGTACCTATACAACCTATGCCTGGGGCGCGAACGACTATGCCAAGGCCGGCTTTACCAACAGTGCCGATACCACGCGCGCCACTGCCTTCGACGTGTTTGCCGAACGGGAGGGCGCGGACCATGAGGGTCTGGAGCGCGACAAGGACTCTGCGCCTATCAAGTCCATGTCCGCCGGCGGCAATCACTCCGCAGGCTACGACGAGAACGGTATCGTCTATATGTGGGGTAACAACGAGTATGGCCAGCTGGGCAACTTCCGGTATGCGACCCACCGCTATCTGACGACCGGTGAGAAGGATGAAAACGGCGAAGACATCTATGTCAAGGACGAAAACGGCGATCCGATCCTGGAGAACGATCCCAGCAAGTACACCGAGGGAACGGCGGAGTACGAAAGGGTCAAGAGTGCGTATCAAAGCGAGGTCTCCCGCGCCTATCCTAC
Organism: uncultured Oscillospiraceae bacterium; assembly: GCA_910579775.1. Classification (GTDB taxonomy): domain Bacteria; phylum Bacillota; class Clostridia; order Oscillospirales; family Oscillospiraceae; genus MGBC124762. The sequence continues at coordinate 123,489 of CAJTUE010000001.1, forward strand.
CTTGGTGGATGAAGAGCATATCGCCATGTTCCGTGTGACAGAGAACGAGCGGGACGGCATCAAGAGCGAGACCCACACCGAGGATTACCGGTATCAGGTCAAGATCGGGGAAAAGGCCGAGGAACAGACCAAGATCATTGGTAAATATATGTACTCCTTCTCGGTGGACAAGGAAGTGGATGAGGTCAAGACCCTCCAGCTGAAGTACAAGGTTCTGGACGACTCCGTGGCCAGCCTGGGCAACATCTACACCCAGAAAGAGGGCGCGCAGGAAGCTGGGACACGGGTGAAGGAAATCTCCTACTCCAACGACGCGCTCCACCAGAAGACCGAGACCTACCTGCCCGTCATCCTCAAGGAGCCGACGGACCAGAACACCTTCGGTACCACTCGCGTTATGGCCATGTACGAGGGCGTCAACAGCAAGGGCGAGGATATGTCCAAGACCGGCGTGGCGATCGTCAATACCCTGGGCAAGGACGAAGCGGAAATGAACGGTGACGGAGAACTGGTCGTCACCAAGCCCTTCCGCACCCTGCCGCAGGTGGCCGCGGGCGACGAATTTACCCTGGCGCTGAACATCAAGGGCGAGCTGTTGTCCTGGGGCCGCAACGATATGGGCCAGTTGGGCACCGGCAGCACATCCAGCCACAACATCAACCCGAATATCAACGGCAACATCGCCACCCAGCTTAACAGCCACTACGGTGACGGTCAGGAGCACTATCTGGTGAAGATCGCCGCAGGCGCGCGCCATGCGTTGGCGCTGGACGATATGGGTGCGGTCTGGGTCTGGGGCGACAATGCCTATGGTCAGCTGGGTATTGGCAATACCGGTGGACTGGTGCGTATCCCCGAGGTGCCGGAGGCACTGGATCCCAAGAAAAACGGTGGTAACCGCATCGTGGACATCTATGCCCTGGATACCAGCTCCTATGCCATAGACATGCAGGGTACGCTGTATGCCTGGGGCGCCGGTGAGAACTTCATGAGCAAGGACACCCTGCCCGGCGGCAAGGTGGACGATTCCCCGAACGCACGTCAGGATTACGGCAACGTGCCTGCGCGCATCTCTCTCCTGGCCCGTACGCTGGAGGTGGGCGAGGGTTACATCCTCAAGGGCTCCGGCACTGTCTGGCAGCTGCCCAAGAATATTGGCAGCCCCGATGTGGAGCGTCTGCGTGACGACAGCGAGGCAGACGGCGCGCCCAACAAGAACATTGTGGCGATTTCCGGCCACTCTGACGAGTACATCACCGTGGACGTTGCAACCAAGGAAGAGAAGGAGTACAAGAGCTCCCACATACTGGCCGTGGACAAGGACGGCAAGCTGTGGAGCTTGGGCGACAACTTCTATGGTCAGACCGGCCAATACCGCGGCGGCACCACTACGACAGAGACCGGCTCCAGCACGACCCTTAAGAAGGTAGTCGCGCCGGAGATCCCGGGTGAGGCGGAGACCAATTACTACCAGATGGGCGATTCCAATGGGGATAAGTCTATCGGCACGGTGGTAGCCATTGCCACCGGCGACGGCTTCTCCGCCGTGATCACCAAGCGCGTGGAAGCGGGCAAGCAGACGACTACCTTCCATGTGATCGAAAGCACCGACTATAGCACCGACGGCAGCGGCAACCAGACTGCCGCCGGAGCCAGCACCACCACCAAGACGGAAGAGGATGAATGGAAGGCCAAGCTGGCTGAGCTGGGCCTCTCCCTGGAGATGACCCCGGCTCAGGCAAACGCCCAGGGCTTCCGCAAGCTGGTGGTCAAGGCTGATCCCGTGGTATTGGATGGGGTGAGCGTTGTCACCACTACCACCAGCTTTATCAGCAGTGCGACTGTGACCCTCCGCGATCAGGCTGAGAGCAAGAAAAACAGCGATGCGCCCACCGCCATGACCCAGGCGGAGTGGAACGTCGTGGAGCAGGCTGCCATCAAGGCCCAGGCCGATGAAGCGGCAGGCGGAGCAAAGTCTCCCTATGGGAAGACAGAGACCGTCACCACTACCCGCAGCGAGGCCGGTGCGCAGGTTACCGCTACCGTTACCATCTACACCTATACCAACGGCGCAGACACCACCGTATACACCCGCACGGTGGAGACCGCGCCCGCCTGGGAGTTGGTCATGGTCGAGGGCGACACCGAGACCGACTACTATGAGCTTTACACCTTCGGCAACAACGCCAGCGGCCAGTTGGCCCAGGGGAACAACAAGGTGGTCTCCGCGCCGTATCACTATCCGACTCTGGTGGATATGGGCACGGACGACGACGGTGACGCACTGGCCAGCGTGATCATGGTCAACGCCGCAGAGGATCACATGATCACCATTAAGAAGGACGGCTATATGTGGTCCTCCGGCCGCAACAGCTACGGCCAGCTGGGTAACGTAAACACATCCAACTCCAACACCATGGTCATGGTGGGCCAGCAGTTTGTGGACGCCCGTCCGTCGCCTATCAACATGGTGAAGGGCCAGACCCTGAACATCAGTGAGTTGATCACCAACAAGGATAAGCCGCTCACCGTGACCTATCAGGCGGGCATCAACCTGCTGCTGCGCGGCTCGTCTCAGCGCACCGTCGCCGAGGTGTGGACCGCCAGCACCACCAACGAGTCCATCCTCTCTGTCCGCAAGGGCGGCAGCGCTGATCCCGACGATGACACACTGAAGAAGGCAATTGGCCGGGAGTCCTTCAACCATCCCAACTTCAACGTTACCAAGGCGGCGGCCGCCGAACTGCCCGGCACGCCCTACCGCAACCGTTTGGATGCCCGTATTGCCGCGCTGGAGGCAGCACTGGGTACCCATAACGCCGCCAATCCCACCGCCCAGATCTCCGCCAACGAGGAGATGCTCTATCTGTGGGCCAAGCTGGGTCTGGACGCCCGCCACTACACCACCGCCATGCCCGCTGACATTGCCAACACCGGCTACATTTTGAGCGACGGCAGTGTGAGTACCCTGGGCGTGGGAGAGAAGGACAACCCCTACGTTACTACCTTCATCGGCGCAAACAGCGGCCTATTGAAGGGCACGGGCGCGGTGAACGGCGACGGCGATCCCATCCTCTATGTCTACAACGGCACTCAGCTGGAGCCTCTGGGCCCGCAGGTAGCTATCTTTGACAAGGATTACTACATCACTGGCAATTCCCTGGGTCAGACCACGATCCGGGTCCGTGTGCCCGGCCTGTCCGCCTCCGCCTGGGTGGTGGTGAACGTCATGGACGACCCGAACTCCAAGACCAACCCGATGGTGGCCGTAGGCGAGACCCATACCCTTGCCCTAAAGAGCGACGGTACGGTTTGGAGCTGGGGCGACAACAGCCACGGCGAATTGGGCCGCGACAGCTATGAGTCTATGGATATGGTTATCTTCCCCAATATGGTGGAGTATGCCATCGAGAACCGTGACCCCGGCAATCTCAACACCAACTACTTCGACCGCGCAGGCATTCGCAAGCCGGACGGCAGCCCGATCCTGACCTATGAGGACTGGGTGGAAGCAGGCAGTGACACAGGCTTCCTCAATGAGAGCGGCTATCCGTGGGACGACCCCGATCCCATCGTCTACATCGTGGCCGGGGCGCACACCTCCTATGCCATGAGCGAGTCGGGCAAGCTGTTTGCCTGGGGCAAGAACGACAGACATCAGCTGGGCGTCTATCTGGACGCTGAGGGCGAGGACTACGGTCACACCGGTACGGACGTGACCCTGCCGCACTACGTCTATTATCCCGTCACCACCGGTGACGAGACGCCCACTGTGGAAAGCCTGCGCAAGGTAGAGTCGGTAGGTACGATGGACGTGAAGAGCAAGTGGGACGCCCAACCGCCCGGAATGTACCGTGACACCCTCTACTTCACGGTGAACACTGCCGGCGGCGAGCAGCTTCTGTTTGCTACGGGCGAAGGTTTCGCCAGCTCCATCCCCACCAAGCTCTCTACCGAGGGCATGTCTACCATTATCCAGATCTCCGCCGACTACGCCCTGGCGGGCGGTGAGGTGTGGCATCTCTCCGCCACCGAGCCGGAGAAGGTCACCGGCTTTACCGCCGAGGCCGGCGAAGAGGCCACCGAGGCGCCCATTACCCGTATCGCGGTGGGCGCGGAGCACCTGCTTGCCCTGGATGATAAGGGCGGCGTGTGGGCCGTCGGATCTAACGCGTATGGGCAGCTGGGCCGCCAGACCGGCGACGGCGACGAGCTGGGCGACAGCGAGCGTCCCATTCGTGTCCAGGCCGGTGAGCAGGGCGAGGGCTACCTGGGGAACAACACCCTTACCACGACGGAGAACGCCCGTATCACAAACATTGCCGCCGGTCAGTTCTCGTCCTATGCCCGCGCCGAGGATGGCACCATCTGGGCCTGGGGTGACAACAGCCACGGCCAGCTGGGTCTGCCTGCGCCGACGGTGGGCACTGTGCCCGCCAAGGTGGGCGCGCCGAAAAAGGTGGACACCTCCAACCGCGGCGACCATTACTTCAACATCTTTGCCGGATTCTCCCAGTCGGTGAATCTGGACGAGACCGGTATGCTCTGGGCGGACGGCGCCAACGAGTTTGACCAGCTGGCCAACGGCACCACCGCCGACACCTATCAGCCTACCCTGGTGGGTGACAGCGCGCTCCAGGTCAGCATCGCCAACAACTACAGCTTTGAAGAGGACGACAAGGAACTGCATCTGGGCGACTATATCTACGTCGGCTACGACGGCAGTTCGCCCAAGGGTCTGGGCCGTTATGAGAAGGTCACCACGGAGGAAGAGCTTGCGGAGCATCCCAGCGGCTTCTACCGTAAAGATGGCCGGAAGGAAGATCTGACGTACTACGCCCCGTACTACTTCGATCCCAACGCCAAGAGCAAGGTCGCACCTGACAATCTGAGCTTGGTGGCCGGTCACAACTACTACCTGGAGACCGACTTCAGTGTGTTCTGCCTGTTCACCTCCAACGATGTGAGCAACTTTGAGTACATCTACCGTCTGGCCTACAACAACAACGATCAGGTACAGACCGCCAGCGGTGTGGAGCGCAGCGGCGCCTCCGCCCTGGTGCTCAAGGAAACCTCCCGCGCCATGGAGTACACGCTGTATATCAAGGACGCCAACGTGACCGCGGAGAACATGAAGGACCACGGCAGTCTGCTGGTGGGTTACCGCCCGATCAACAGCAATAATTACACCGTCACCGATGACAAGGGCAACGAGCAGCCCGGCCGCAACGGTTGGTTTGTGGGCATCAAGGGCCAGATGACCTTCCTGTTCAACGGCGTGCTCACCGATGACTATGTGATCGTTTGCCGCCAGAACAACTCCTACGAGGTCAACGAAAGCATCAACGCTACCTACCGCACCGTGACTCTGGCAGACTTCCTGGCCGAGGGTGGCCAGATCACCGAGGTCACCGAGAATGTGGTGGGTGAAGACGGCACGTCCACAGAAGTAGTTACGAAGATCTCTATCCACAATCCGCTGTCTGCCTATCAGTTTGCCCTGCAGTATAAGGATCTGCCCGAGGGGAGCGAGCTGGTGGAGACCTATGTCACCGTCCGCGATCTGCTGGGCGCCAGCCAGACCAACCACAACGGCTGGTTCACCGGCAACAACAGCCAGCTGGACTTCTATCTCAACCCCGGTGCGCAGTCGGATGATCTGGGCAAATATAATATAGTGATCCGCTACGCCAAGGAGCTGGTCCACCTGCGCACCAACGCGGACCTACTGGGTAAACCCGCGCTGGATACCCTGTGGGTGCAGGAGACCCAGATCTCTCAGAAGTCCCGCTACGTGCCCATCACCATCCTGCCCGCCGACGGCCCGGAGGCCAACAAGGTGGTCTGGGAGACCAACAAGACCACGGGCAAGGAGGAGCGCCAGTTCGAGGACGACGGCGAGACCGTCAAGACCGCGCCCAAGGACAGCAAGTGGAGCTTGAGCGGCACCGGTTCCTCCGCCACCAAGACCCTGGCGGACTATTACTTCAAGGAGAACAGCTCCCTGGTGCCCGCCAAGGTGTCCACCGGCTACGGACACACCCTGGCCCTGCGCGCCGACAACACCATCTGGGCTTACGGACTCAACCAGTATGGCCAGCTGGGCGTTGGACCGGAGCCCCACGACAACGGCCAGAGCGAGAGCATCCAGGGTTGGGACGATCCCGTGGAGATACAGACCTGGGTCTGGAACAGCAGCAAGGGCGCATACGAGCGGGAGTACATTACCCAGGTCAGCGAGGACGGGACCGACCGTTATCGTTCCAAGGTCAACTTCGTGGACGTGTCCGCTGGGTATACCCACTCCCTGGCGGTGGACAGCGAGGGTAACATCTGGGCCGCCGGCGACAACAGCCACGGCCAGTTGGGCATCACCACCGATCCTAACGGTGACGCCATTAAGCAGCGTACCTTCTTCATCAAAACGGTGGATGTGACCGCCGCACCCATGAAGAACAAGCTCAACGGCGCACGCTTCGTGGCGGTGTCCGCCGGTAAGAACTACTCCATGGCGCTGGCCAGCGACGGCACAGTGTGGGCCTGGGGCGACAACTCCATGGGCCAGCTGGGTCTGCGCAGTAACGCCGCGCAGGTGAATACGCCCACCAAGCTTACACTGATCAACGTCAACGCCGTCTCCGCGGGCAAGGATCACACCCTGTTCGCCATGTTCGACGGCACAGTCTACGCCACCGGCTCCAACGCCTACGGCAAGCTGGGCGTGGATACCGAGAGCGTGCCTGTGGGTAGTTACAGCACCGCACCGGTATTCGTCAACGGTCTGGCCAGTATCGTGGATGTGTCCGCCGGTGAGGACCACTCTCTGGTGCTGAGCCGTGCGGCCCGTGTGTATACCTGGGGCTACGCTGCAGACGGCCGTCTGGGCCGTGAACTGGCCGAGGGCGAGACCTACGCCGCCCAGCCCGGTCTGATCAGCAGTCTGACCTATATCGTCGCCGTCGACGCCGGCCGAGACCACAATCTGGCTCTGGAATATAACGGCGACCTCTACTCTTGGGGCGGCAACGTCAACGGCCAGCTGGGCCTGGGCACTTCCACCACCAATCCCACGGTGACCGTGCCCGAAATGAACGTCATCTACCTCCAGGACGCCGACGTGATGGTCCATTCCGTCAGCGCGGGTGGAGAGTACAGCGCGATCTCCGATCAGTACGGCCAGGTGTACGGCTTCGGCGACTACACCAAGGGCTATAAGGAGAATCTGGTGCTCAAGCAGAACGACACCCTGTCCGATTCTCCCATCATCGTGGGTGAGAAGGGGCAGCCCAGTTATAAGCACCAAGTGGTGGTGAAGACCGGCCATGACGTGCTGGTGGACTTCATCCTCTCCAACCGCTTCAACCTCTACAGCGAGTTCTGGAACCACTATCCCATCACCTTCCAGAACGTCAATCCCAACGTGGCCCTGCGTAACGGCGGCGAGGCCAGCGCGGCCGACCCCAATGTCAAGGAGGTCACCATCGACGGCACGACCTACGATGTGGGCATTCTGGAGACGGAGAAGAACCAGTTCGTGGTCCACGGCGTGGGCTACGGCTACACCCAGATCATCCTCAAGACCGATAACCAGAGCGTGGTCTACTACGTCAATGTCATCCCCGACACCGAAGAGAGTATCGTCGCCCCCATGGTGGCTGCCGGCCGTGAATTCGCCGTGGCGCTCAAAGCGGACGGCACAGTATGGGTCTGGGGCGACAACACCTATGGCCAGTTGGGCCAGACGGTGGACGAGGATCACAAGCGAAGCCTGGTGCCCATTGAGGTCACCTTCCCCGGTCTGGGCGAAGAGGGCTATGAGGGCGAGTACATCAGAAGCATTGCGGCCGGCGAATACCACGTGATGGCGCTGACCAGCTACAACCGCCTGTACGCATGGGGCAGCAACGAGAAGCACCAGCTGGGTCTGGGCCTGTCGCTGGGTCTGGCTTCCGATCAGGCAGAGCCGACCTATGTGGATACGCCTACCCTCGTCACCCTCAGCGACCGGGCGGGCGCCGACGCCAACGTCATTAAGGTGGTGGCCGGACTGAACCACTCTGCCGTCCTCACCCAGGCCGGACGGGTGTATACTTGGGGCGCCAACGAGTACGGCCAGTTGGGTATTGACGCATCCAAGGACTTCTCCACCGGCGTGCCGCAGCTGGTGACCGGCCTGAGCCGCGTCATCGACATCTCCGAGGGCGCGCGTACCACCACCGTCCGTGTCAACCGCTACGACGGTATGCTGTGGGGCTGGGGCAACAACAACGACGGCCAGCAGAACACCAATAGCGGCCAGGAGACCTACACCAGTCCGCGCATCTCCAAAATCGACTTCTCCGGCATCAAGCGTATCAAGCTGGACAAGGACGGCAACCGCATCCAGGCCAAGGATAAGGAGGGCAACCCGCTCTTTGAGGCCGACGGCACGACGCCTGTCTATGAGTACGAGACCGGCCTGCCCAAGAACACCTTCCTCATCAAGGTGGTGGACAATGATACCTCGTCCATGGCCATGCTTACCAACGGCGCTGTCATCACTTGGGGTACCAATGCCTTTAACGAGTTGGGCGCGGGCGAGGACGATCCCGATCCTGTGAAGGCTGCAGCCAACGCCGCAGCTCTGAAAGAGCGTCTGGTCCAAACGTCCACCGGTATGGATGACGGTATCTACAAGCCGGGCTACGTGGTGGGCCTGGAGGGTGACTATACCTTCTCCACCCGGGTGCTCAACGACAAGGGCGTGTATCAGAACGTGCCCGATCAGGTTCTGGTCTATGACGTAGCCACCAACAAGGGCGTGAATGTGGACACTCTGCCCGGCAAGGTGGATATTGACCACATTGTTGCCGTCAGTGCGGGCGCGACCCATGATATGGCCCTCAACGGCGACCAGACAGTTTACACCTGGGGCGCAAACAACTACTTCCAGCTGGGTCTCACCGAAGGCGGCAGAGACAGTGTGGACGGCAGTACCGCCCAGCAGGTGCCCGCCACCGAAATAGGTGACGACGGCAATATGCATATCCTGACCGAGGACGGTAAGACCGTCTATCTGAAGGGGCAGGGTGTGGCCGGCGGCGGCTCTTCCTCCTTCATCTCGGTGATTGAGGATAACCTGAGCATCCCCGCCACCGCGGCCATCGATGACAACGACGACAAGAACAACAGCCTCTACGGCATCGTCTACGCCTACGGCAACAACCTCAACGGCCAGATCGGCGTCAACAAGCAGGGCGACGCCGTCCGGTTGGACGAGACCGCTCTGGCGCGGCAGGTGCTGGGCGGCGAGCCGGGCATCGATCCCGACAGCGTGGTGATCCCCGTGGGCGGCAGCCAGAGCGTCAAGGCCGACTTCGGCAAGTTCTGGGTGGCCAATCCCGACGCGCTGCCCGACAGCGATGTGGTCTGGAGCTTGAAGGGCACGGTGGCTCTGGACGAGAAGGGGAACGTCATCGTTACCCCGCCCATCCCCGACATCGCCAAGTTCAGCAACAATACCGGCGTGGGCAGCAACAACACCGTCACCGGCTTCAACGAGGGCTACGGCACCATCGTGGCTGTGGACACCAAGAGCGGCGCCGTTGCGGAAGCGGCTTTGGAGGTGCTGAGCCGCGGCGCGGTGCTGGACGTGTTCGCTGACGGCGTTCACGCCACCAACCCTGGTCTGCTGCAGCTGATCCAGAACGGCTATCTGCGCTATGACGACGATGCGAAGGAGTTCCGCTTCGAGAATCTGGGCGATACCACTGTGGTTGTGCCCAAGCTGGGCACCATCCCCGGCAGCCTGAAGGCCGACGCGGCGGTGGACGACGGCTACACCAAGCTGACCGGCGCGGTGATCGCCTACGTGACCCCGCATCTGGACGAGAACGGCAAGAAGGTCGTGGATGTGCGCATCATCCAGATCGATCAGGACGAGACTACCCTGTGGGCTGACCTCAACGGCGACGGCGATTACGCCGACGCGGGCGAAGCGCGCACCGACGGCGAGAAGTTCTACACGTACGCGGGCACAGACGTGAACACCTGGGTCAGCCCCAAGGCTCTGGATACCGACCTGCCCAAGAGCGTGGAGGACGAGCTCCACCGCATCTTTAACCAGCGCTTCGAGAACATCGTTGTTGACGGCGTGAGCGTGCCCAATCCCGATTATGACGAGGACGCCGTACCGCCTGTCTATGCCAAGTTCACCAATGTACCGCTGACCGATATTCAGGATCTCTACGTCCGCTTCACCAACGACACCAATGAGAATATCCACCTGGAGTCTTGGAGCAAGGTCATTTTGGTGGAACGCAAGGCGGATGTGAAGCTGGAGAACATTGCTGTGGGCAACAACGCTGCCACCGAGAGCGCGGCCGACGGCAGCGTGGGCGACCACGAGATGCCCGCTGTGGCAGACGCCACCAAGGCGGGCTTCGCCGGACAGACCGGCGACGACGTGGGCCGGGATATTGTGAATACCATGGACGGCGCTGACGCTGCCGCAGGCTACGCCGTGAAGTATCCCACCTCCACCTCGACCGCCACCAACGTCAAGCTGGCCGATAAGCGGTACTTCATTCTGCCCGACGCCGCTTTTGTCACCGGCGAGGATGGGACGGTCACCACCACCCTCAAGGACAACCAGATCTACGTCTACGGACAGCTGGACGTGGTGGACATTATCTCCGTCAACGGCCAGACCGTCAACGCGGACCACATTGCCGCCGCCCAGACCCTGGGCGCGGAGGCAAGCCGGAAGGAGAAGGCGGCCCAGACTGCTCTGAACGCTTGGAACGCGGCCAAGGACGCAGTGGCTGCCGCCGATAAGCTGGTCGCGGCACGGGACGTCCTGTTGCCCGACACCAGCACCCATCACTCTGATTTGGGATACGGCAACTCCATCGATGCGCTGTTGGTGGCGGGGACCACCAACGCCGATCTGATCCCCAACGCGGAGCAGGCGGTCTACGAGTACCTGCTGGTTACCGATCCCACTGCGGTGAAGCCCAGCTATGCCAGTGCGGCGGATGCCCTCGCAGCCCTTCAGGCGCTCAAGGACGCCGCCTATCAGAAGCGTCAGGCTGCCGTGGCGGAGCTGAACGCCCAGGGCTTGGCCGGCTCTGTGACCGCCGACAGCACCAAGGCCCAGATCGAGACGGCCATCGGTAACGCCCTCAGCGCCCTCAAGACCAATGCGGGCCTGTCCGAACTGACCCAGGCCGCAGTGGACGCTGTCGAGGCAAATTACAACGTTGCGCTGGCCGACTTCAAGGCCACTGAGGCCGCTGCGGATGCGGCTTACCGGATGATCCATTCTGCCGCCAAGGACACCCAGTCCGTCACCGTCAAGGGCGATGCTTACGAGCAGCATGTGCCCATCAAGGCTACGGGCAAGACCATCGAGAAGCAGGTGGACACGGGCAAGACCGATGAAAACGGCGATCCCATTCTGGAGACGGTGGACGCCACCGAAAAGACCTATACGCTGGATATCTACCGCAAGAGCTACGCTACCCGCCTGAAGTCCATCTCCGCCATCCTTAACGAAGACGGCACGGATGTGACCTATAACGCCGTGGAGCCCAAGGCCGGCGAGTATCTGCTGGTGCTGCCCAAGGGCAAGTACATTGCGGCGGACAGCCTCAACAAGTTGTTTGCCACTGCCGCCATGCCGGAGTTTGCCTATGTGGAGTTTATCCAAGGGCCTGTCCACTCCACCGCCAACACCGATCCCGGTGAGGGTCTTGGCAGCCACAGCTGGCCTGACTACCAGCTGGGCGAGAGCACCGGCGTGGAGGGCGACAACGTGCTCACCGTCCGGGTGAAGGTGTATATTGACGAGACCAAGACCAACTTCGTTTACACCGACTATAAGCTCACCATTGTCACCACCGACGAGCCGTACTACGTCTACCTCAACGAGGACTACATGAACCCGCTGCCCCGCCGCCGTGTGGAGGACAGCGCGGAGGGTCTTGCCCAGTACCGTTATGTGGGTATGCTGGAGGACAACGACAGCGACGACGCCACGCCTGTTCCTGGTACGGTCACCGTCATTGCCCCCGCGGCCAATTCCATGGTTCAGGTGAACAACGCCACGGGTACGACGACCCAGTATAAGCCCGGCGCAAGCAGCGAGACCTTCCCGTTTGCCATCCGTCAGGAGGGCGAGGTGCTCAATCCCGCTTACCGTTACTTCAACGAGGACGGCTGGAACGATCTGGGCTTCAACGTGGGCACGCGGACCAACGACAACAAGGTCACAGCCGTCCAGAGCCAGACCGTGCGTATCTTCTACTACAAGGCGGATACCCAGCTGGAGAAGTTGACCATTACCTTCCGGGACGATGAGAAGAACGATCTGCCGCCGTCTGACGGTCTCACCTACAACCGCGATACCGACAATGACGGGAACAACGACGCCTACGAGATGACCGCCCATTACGACCTGATGCAGGGTATCTACTATGTGGCGCTCACCAACAAGGACATGGAGAAGGCGTGGCAGATCGATGCCAAGGCCCTTGTGCCCGTGCCTGACAGCAACCACAAGGATATGCCCGCCAAGTTCTACACCATGGTGTTCTCCGACGCCAAGGCGGAGACTGACGCGCAACGCGCCGAGGCGAAGCAGCTTGCACAGGACGTCGCCGATAAGATCCGCCGGGGCGAGACGCTGGATCACCCGATGATCGACAAGTATCTGGCCTTCAAGGGCGATTGGACGGCAGATGACTATGTGGAGAATGTTCTGCCTCTGAGCGAGACCTCCGCCAACACCAACTTCTACATCGTTGCCGCACCCATCGAGCACACCGCCTATCCTAGCACGGTGGTCACCCTGCGGGTCATGAAGTTGGAGCCTAACATTGTGGCCTCCACCGTTACCAAGGGCGCGATCGTACGGCAGGTCCAGGTGGACACCGGCGAGGTAGGCACCGACGGCGAGCACATCTACTCCATGGAGGACTTCCTCCTGTATGACGATCCCAACACCACCTATGCGGAGTATCCCAACGGTGCGCAGGTCAACCCGTACTACGTCAAGAACGCCGACGGCAGCTATTACTACGACGATGTGATGACGCTGGCGGGCAAGGATGCTGCCGGCGTGGCCCGGGAGCTGCCCACCTTCGTAGTGAAGGTCCGCTATCCCGACGACGCCCCCGCCGGAGAAAGCATCCCTGCCACCCTCAAGCTGACCACAGAGAATGTCCTCACGATGGTCCAGCGCATGAGCAACGCCACCGACCTCATGGGCTCTGCAGTGAAGGCCAACGAGAAGGACCTGTCTGTGTCCTTCCAGGTGGATCTGCGGCCGGAGAGCGCGGGCTACACCGCCTTTAAGTTCCGGGCCAGCCTGTCTCTGGACGGTCAGACCGCCACGCCTAAGGATTACTTGGTCATCGTACAGTACGCCGAGCGGGGCACGGACCTGGTGCGCGTCCTGGGCTTCAAGGGCAACAGCTATTCCGGCGACCAGCACGGCACCGCTCCCGGCGGCGTGTTGGGCGATATCCAGCCGGACAAGGACTTCAACATCCGCAAGGTCGTGGATGAAAAGGGCAAGGTAAGCTATTATGTGGCCGTGCCCGGCGGTTCCAACTCCAACCCCGGCACAATGTATCTGGAAGCCGCCGCCGGTACAATGGCTGTCGGCCCGGACGGCAAGCCTTATGAGCAGTACTCCCTCAAGAGCAGTGTCAGCATCTCCGTGACCGACGAGCTGGGCAACTTTGCGGCCTTCACCCGCGAGAACCTGTCTGACCTGCGGTATTATCTGGCACGTATTCCGGTGAAGCTCTATCCTGACCAGATGGAGAAGGAGGGCGGCCAGAAGGTGATGATCCGCGTCATCGATGAGGCGGGCACCACAAAGGATTACGAGCTGAAGATCGTCTTCCGTTCCACCGACACCGAGATAGCGGTGCGTACCCGCAACACCGACCTGTCCGCGGAGCCGCTGACGGCCCAAACCTTCCAGGACAAGGACAACAAGACACAGAACTATTACAGCACCTATATTGACCGCAACGCCGGGACGATGCCCTTCCGTATCACAGCCAAGAGCACCTACACCAACATCTGGATGGATATGAAGGACATGCTGGACAGCGCGGGCAATCCCGTGACGGACAGCAACGGCAACACGGTCAAGACGCCCAACTACTACTTTGGCGCCGACCGGCGTGACATCGCCAACGCCATGACCGGCCATGCCCCCGACGCCAGCGCTTGGGCCGCCAATGTGGACGAAAACGGCAATCCCATCAGTGACCTCATGGGCGCGCTGGATCTGACCGACGAGGATCTGCGTAAGGCCCTGGAGACGGGCATCTATGTGCCCTTCTATGTCCGTGCCGAGGATAACTCCACCACCGAGCTGCGCTTCCTGAAGTTCCGCTGGAGCTTTGACGGGCTGCTGGTGGAGGATCTGATCGCCGACTACGACTGGTACTACGTAGGCAACGACGGCAAGAGCAGCCACGATGAGTTCCGCAACATCCACGCGGTCAAGGACAAGACAACGAAGGATCAGGTATACTCCCTGACGATCCCCAGCGACCTGGAACAGCTGGACCTCACCCTGATCCCTGAAATGCCCGTAACCAGCTATATCCTCTTTGACGAGCTCCAGACTCTGGTGGACGATCCCACCGCGCTGGACTACTCCGAGCGCACGGATTATGTTCTGGACGGTGAGTTGGGCATTTACAACAAGCGCGTCAATATCCCCTTGAAGGATGCGTCCGGCAAGGAGAAGTCCGAGCTGCTCATCTATATGTATGTGCCCTCCGGGAAGGTGGACAGCCACGGCAGAGAGACGCTGCTCAAGATCCCCGTTACCCTCAAGCTGGAGCGGATCTCCACCGACCGTACCCTGAAGAGTCTGGTCACCAACGCCAAGGAGACCTATGCCCACGAGGCGGTCTACAACCATCCGAAGCCGGGTGAGTATCTGACCTATATCCCCGACTCCACGGCGTATACCACCGCGGACTTCACCGCCACCCTGAACAATGTCGGCGCACAGATCAAGGTGCTGGAGAAGAACGGCGCGGAGCACGATTACCAGACTGTGAAGGACGGCATCTTCAACTTCCAGCGCGGCTTCAGCAAGTCCAACGACGACTACGAGACCATCTCCGGCGACACCAAGGGCTTCAGGATGGATATGTCCGTCCTGTCCGCCTACGGGCAGTACCGCTTGGCCCAGATCATTACCGAGAACAACGCCCTCATTGCCGCCAACAAGGCGCTGCCCGAAGGCGACGTCAACAAGCGCGATGAAGAGCAGCTGAAGGCCGAGTTGGACGCCAAGGTAGAGGCCGAGTACAACAAGCACACCCTGACTCATAAGGTGACCATCGTGCCCACCGATATGAATCTGGATGTGGCGGTGAACTACACCCGTAAGGGCGAGAGCGAGATCCTCATTCTGGAACGCGACGAGAACGACGCGTACAGCGTGTACGACTACAAGGCCAACGACCAAGCCGAGCAGTTCATCGTAGAGTCCATCAAGCACGAGAAGGTGAAGCTGGAGCTGCTGGATGCGGCGGGCAACCCGGTCTACGTCTCCACGGACGAGAATATGCCCGGAGATATCGACGTGATCCGTATGCGCGCCGGCAGTGACCACGCGCTGGATACCGGCTTTACCCCGGCCACGCCGGATGACTACGAGACCAAGTACTCCATCCGTATTTCCTCTACGCAGGACGGCGTGACCACGGCTGACGGAACCACTGCGTACCTCAACCGTACCTTCCCGTTCACCATCCGGCCTATGAGCGAGGACACCGGCGTCCGGGTCTGGGTGAGCTACACAGATACCGAGACGAAGCAGGAGTACCGCAACGAGGCCAAGTACAACAAGGACACCGGCACGTTCACCGCGCCCATCGGCTTGACCACGACCGAGGTCAAGGTGGAGATCCAGGGCGTCAACGCCTACACCAAGCCTGCCCTCGATCTGCTGGGCAAGGATATCCACGGGGATCAGGGCGCTTTGAGCACCATCTACGCCGCCGACGGCACCATTCTGGCGAAGTCCGAGTTTGACTATCCGACACTGAAGGACACGACCAGCGCGTCCGGCGACGAGTGGGAGCGCATGTGGACCATGGCCCGCGCCAACTTTGCCTCCGTGGGCAACACCTTCACTGCCCAGCTGTTCGATGTGCGCGAGAATTACAACACGCCGTACACCGCCGCCACGATGCGTGTCCAGGCGATGGCCCAGGATGAGAAGGTCGTGGCCCGCTTCGGCAGCGACTACGGTTACCTGCTCCAGCTCAACCGCCAGAGCAACAAGGCGGAGCTGACCGTCTTCAACGACTATAAGCAGGATCCCAAGCCCGCCGGCTCTAACGCCAACTACAAGCCCGATCCCGAGTACTATCCCGCCAAGGACGAGTCCACCGAGAAGGAGACCATTCTGGTGCTCTACCTCGATCCGTACACTGCGGGTGTGGGCGGAACGGCCTCGACCGGCGACTATGACGCGCTGGCCCGTCTGCAGGTCTCTGAGGGCGCGTACCTCAAGCTGACCGACAAGGCCACCGGACGGCCCGTCAGTCCGTTCCCCAGCGACTTCGCGCTGGGCACCACCGTTAACCCGGGCAACCTGCAGCGGGGCGAGTACACCGTTACCGTCATGGCGCAGGATCAGAACCCGGCCAACACCAAGGTCTACACCCTCATCGTCAAGGATAAGTCCACCGAGGTCCGCACGGGCTTCGTGGCCGCCGAGGGCGAGATGGGCGAGTACCGCATCTATCACGACGCGGGCGAGCTGGACGCCGCCATGGGCACGGGGACGAAGGCCGATCCGTACAAGGGCTTCATCCCCACCATCGAGAGCACTCTGAAGGTCGATCCCGTGGACCGCAACGCCATTATCACCAAGATCGAGCGGTTCAGCGACGCTGCCTTCAATACAAAGGTCAATGACAGCCGTGTGGACGACTACAAGCCCAGCAACGGCTTGCTCTATGATGTGTACGCGCCTCTGGGCGAGACCCACGCCGACTATGCCCACGGCGCGGCAGTGATCGAGACGCCCAGCGGTATGGCAGGCAGCTACCTCTACTACGCCGTAACGCTGGAGAGCCAGGCCCGCAACACCGACGGCACGCCGGTGAACACCGAGACCTTCTACGTGGCGCTGGAGCGCTTGGACGTGGATGTGGACGTGGACTATGTTCGCGCCCTGGTGGGCAGCAAGGTCAACAATGCGATCCGTCCCGATCCCGCAGGCAACCTCTTTAACCTGAACGTGGCCGAGGCGGAGATGAAGATCAATATCAAGACCAAGGACGAAAAGGCCAAGGTCACCGGCTTTGCCGCCACCGAGAGCTCTGCCGACAACAACATCGCGCCGGTGAACCGGAGTGACAATTTCACCACCGACTATGTGAACACGGCCGCCGACGGCAGCTTCGGGGTCGTCCACTTCCAGGTGACCCACGACTTCTATGCCAAGTACGGCGTGGACAAAAACGGCCGGGTCCTGACCCCCAATGCCCGCAAGATGTTCATTGCCCAGATCTTCCGCTCCAACCACGATACCACCGTAGGCGAAATCTGGATCGTGGATCCCACGGACGACACTTGGGAGCACAAGCTGCCCGCCTTCGCGCGGCCCAACAACCCCACCTTCTTTGAAGTGTCCGCCGATCCCTCCGCGGAGGATCCCGTGGTGGTGGGCAACCAGTTCAATGTTGAGGTGGATGCGCCGAAGAATCCCTATTTGACGATGCTGGAGGTCAATCCCACCGGCGCCGGCAACGCGAACCAGAAGGGTACGCACGTCACCACCGAGGGTGGCAAGACCGTCCTCTATAACGTCAGCGAAACAGGTACGGGCTTGCTGCGGACCACCAAGGCGGTCTACAGCATCACCACCAACCCGTATACCGACATGAACTTCTACACCGTGTCCTCCTCCGGCGTGCGCCAGCAGTGGTACACCCTGCGCGTCTACGCCGACGACACGGATACCACCCTGCGCACCGACGGTCTGGCCCTTAACGAGACGGTCCTTACGCTGGACGCTCAGAATGTGGCCCACGAGACCCTGGACGACCGCAAGCCGGTGAACCTGACGGTCAACACCCGCAACGGTCTGGCCTTGGTGGTGCTCCAGGACGGCGAGGGGAACATCCTCGGCGTACAGCGGGGCGACAGCGTGTTCCAGGCCGTGCCCGTGAGCCACACCGGTGAGAACCGTTATACCGCCACGGTCATTGCCGCCCGGGATTACATCGCTCTGCGTACCGAATACGGCGCGGACATCGAGGCCGAGGGCCGTATGGCCCAGCTCATCGGTAACGGTACCCTGGAAGAGTGGATGAAGAACGTGCCCAACGAGCGCAAGACCCGTTATACTATCGTGCTGGACTACTACAGCGCGGAGGACACCGGGATCGTAAGCATCGCCGCCAAGGCCAGCACCGCCGGCACGTATACGGAGACCCAGAAGGTGGCGTTGGGCAACGGCAAGACAGCCTATCTGGTGCGCATGCCCTCCAGCGCCAACACGGCCAGCTACCGTATCATCCCCAACAACACCCACCAGCATGTGAAGGTGGAGATGGTCAGCACGGCGGCAGACGGCACGGAGGTCCGCACCGAGAACCTGCCGTTTACCACAGGGGCGCAGTGGGAAGGCAATGTGTCCATCCCCGCCGGCGTCAACCAGATGGTGGTCACCGTCACTTCTGCGGACGGCGCACACACGGAGGAATACACTGTCTACTTTATCCGCTCCGCAGCCTCCATTATGGAGTTGAAGGTCAACGGCCTCGAGGTGAAGGTGGACCGCGGCGTCTACCGCTATACCGCTCCCGTCGGGGCGACCATGCTCCGTCTGGAGGTCACCGCCAACAGCCCGCTGGCCATGGTGAGCGTGGACGGCTCCACGCCGCGCTTCCTCTCCGACTGGAAGGATATCCCGCTGAACCTCACCGCGGCAGTGAGCACCCGCAACGTGCCCATCAACATTTACACCTTTACCGGCGGCAGCACAGCCTACGGCGCTGCGGGCGTGTCCACTACACAGCTGGTGGTCACCCGCGACACCTCGCGCTACCGTCCCAATCAGGTGCTGCTCACCAAGGACGGCGACCTCACCGCTACCGCTGCCGACGTGGACAGCTACGGCCGCTATACCTTTACGGCAAACGCCGCCCTGAACGGCGGTACGTTGGAGGTGGTCACCTCCGCCGCGGATCACCGCGTGGTGCTCCACGACTACAAGAAGGACCGCGACCTGGACTTCACCTATACCGAGAACGTGGAGACGATAAACGGCGTTGACCAGGTACTCAGCCGCACCTACCGCTTCAAGTTGGACTTCACGTCCGACGCTGTCTCCGATCCCAATAAGCCGGATACCGAGCGGCTCTATGAGTTGACGGTCTACAACAACCTGAACAACGGCGTGTATACCGCATACCCGCTGGTGGTGAACAAGGTCAACGCCAACGCCGATCTGGCCTTCGTGACCGTAAACCGTGGCTTGAAGGACGCTCAGACGCTGACCGCCACCCATGACAGCGCGGTATTCACCGCCAACGTGGACCGCAGTCTGAAGACGGCGCTGCTCACCTTTGAGACGGTGGATCCCAACGCAACCATCACCGCCGGCGGCAAGTCCTCCGTGGGCCGTATCGACGTAAACGCCCAGTTGATCAGCAGCCGCGCGTCGGTCACCGTGACTGTCCGTTCCTCTGACGGAACGATGACCCGCAGCTATACCGTGAACCTGGAGCAGCCCTATGTGGGCGGCACCCTGGACAGTGTTACCCTGGACGGTCAAGCAGTCATTCCCGACGGCGATATCTACGCTGCCACCTATGCCACACCGGGCAACAAGCCTCTGGTCATCACCTCTACCGGCGGTACGATCCGCGTGGTGGACGCCGCCGGTGTGGACGTGATCCCCACCGCCTCGGTGGATGGCCGTTGGACGGGACAGGTGGATCTGGGCGCGACCCGCACTGACTTCGACGTCTACGTGGGCGCGGAGAAGATGGCCACCCTCACCACCCAGCATGCCGACTATCCCACCGGTATTGAGAACCTTCAGGTGGCCTTCGGCAATACCCAGGTCATTACTGTCAGCGGCACCAGCATCACCAACGTGGCGACCAACGACAACTGGCGTGCCGCCAAGCCCAGCGTGGTGTATGACAGCGTGGGCAACGCCTTCTACCGCTACGAGCAGAGCGTCGGTGCCAACGACCAGTGGGTGGAGATCGACGTGGAGGCCATGGATGCGTCCACCACGGTTACCTTGGGCTACGGCTCACGTACCGGCGTGTACGATCAGAGCTATCCCTATAACAATGCCGCGGTATTCAACCGCAACATCAACGGCACGACAGTGGCCGGTGACGGCAAGGGCCACTTTGCCATCGACCTGACCCGCCTCACCTGGTTGACCACCACCCTGTCCGGCAAGAACGTGGATCAGGCGGTGAACGCCTACAACGACGTGAGCCTCAAGGAAGCCTTTGTGGACATTATCGTCACTTCCGCTATGGGCGCTCAGAGAGTGTATACGCTCCATCTGGTGCGGGTCAATGACGACAATTCCCTGCGGCTGATCAACGTCGCCCCTGAGGATGGCAACGACCAGCTCTACGACAACATTAAGCAGGATGAGGTGAAAGACAACTGGAAGGACTACCTCACTGAGCTGCGCGAGACCATCACCATCGACGGCAAGGAATACGACCTCTACCGGGTGCTGGTAGACGAGCTCAACGAGCTCACCGACCTGACCATCCGCGCCACCGACGACGCGGCCCGGGTCTCTGTCAGCGCGCCCAATGAAGCGGCCGCCGATCCCAAGGACGGCGACAGTTCCGTGGTCACGTTGCATAACGTGCCGCTGGACGGTGAGATGACCCAGTTTGAGATCAAGGTCCGGGCCGAGGACGCCGCTGCCGGCGATTACAAGACCTCCTACCTCCAGATCTACCGCACCAGCGACGATGTCTCCCTGAAGGAAGCTATCCTGACCTACAAGTTCCAGGACGGCGATCCCGTTGGGCAGCCAGAGACACTCAACCTCCACGGCCAGTTTGTGGAAGGCTCGGAGGATAAGGACAACAACTTCGGCGGAACGTACCAGTTCGTGGTCTCCGCCAAGGACGACGCGCTGCTCACCGAGCTCCTTAACCAGCTCAAGGTAGGCGACGGCACCACAGGCAACGCCACCGTCACCGCCGTGGCCAACAAGCTGGCGGCCCAGGTGCAGTTCATCGAGCCTGGCGACGCGACCAACAACAAGTCCGACTGGGGCCGTAATCAGGTGGACAGCCAGATCATCACCAACACCAGCAGCTACACCGTGGAAGTGGTTTCCTCCAGCAAGCGGGCCCATGCTACCTATACCTTTGAGTTCGTGGTGGTGGATCTGGAGCTGGATATCCTGGACATCGACGGCGAGAGCCTCTTGAGCCACTACTATATTGAGAACATCGATGGCGAGGACCGGGTGGTGTACTACGCCATCGTGGATGAGCACGCCCGCTATGTGGAGATGGAGGTCCAGAGCCACAACAACCACACCCACTATCCCTCCGCGCCCGATCCCAAGCACGATTGGGCGTCTACGCTGACCGTCAGCGAGCTGGATTCCACCGTCCTCGATCCCACGCTGATGGACGGCTCGCGGGTGTACCGCCAGACCCAGAAGCTCTCCGACAACGAGCGCAGCCAGTTCCAGATCAAGGTGGGCAACTACCTTGTGCCCGGCGACAATACCACCCAGCACCTTGTCAACACTAAGTACCTGCGGCTGTACCGCTCCAGCAGTGAGACGCACCCGCAGCAGGTCATCGTCTACTACGAGGAGAAGGAGACCGGAAAGATCATCGCCATTCCGGCTATCTATGACGATTCCATCAAGCAGTACTCCGCCTTCGTGCCCGACTACGTGGTCCTCACCGACATTGAGGTCATCGGCCCGGGCGACCTCAGCTATCTGAAGCTCACTCCCGGCATGACCGAGCCGCACCGCAAGGAGTACACCGTCCGCGACGCGGTGCTTACCGGTGAAGAGACACCGTTCGACCTGTGGGTCAAGGCGGTGGATGGCACCGAGGGCATGTACAAGGTGGTCATCTACAAGGAGGACAACACCCTGTTGCGGGTGGATGTGGACAACAAGTCCGCTGTCAAGCGTGACGAGCCCTATGTCCGCGACTGGAAGGGCGAGACCAGCGAGCATACCCTTTACGACGCTCTGGCCGATGGCACAGTCACCGCGAAGGTGTACGCCGAGGCTACCTCCCGCAACGCGCTGCTCAATCTGGGTCTGGCCTCCGGCAACGTAGAGATGCCCACCAGCGCGACGGCTGCCAACTATAACTACTGGCGGCAGATAGACGCCATGCCCATCCTGGTGCGTGACTACACCAACCCCTATGGCGTCACGGCTACCGAGGTTGCCATCAAGCTCAAGCCTAACCCGGGCATTACCTACACCGACGCGACCTATTACCTCCACATCTACCAGAAGGACAACAATGCCCAGATGGCAGAGTTTACCATGGAATACGTGGACGACCTGGGCAAGGAGGGCACGGCGGTGGTGTACCGCAACGTGGGCTCCAACGAGTACACTGTGGTGCTGCCCAGCACCGCCGTGGACGCTACCCTGACGGGCATCAGCAAGCATCCCATGGCATCCATCGTAGCCGATCTGGCAGGCGAGGCGCGGCCTGAGACCAAGCAGGGCATCTATGACCTGAAGCTTGATCCTGTAGCTATGAACCACAGCGCGCAGGACGCTCACTTCACCGTTACCTCCACCGACGGAAGCAACACCCAGATCTACACGGTCCATATCCAGTTCGCCGATCTGTCCATCCGCGAGTTGTCGGTGGTGGATCACTACGATCCCGCCAACGCGGGCAACACCACCGTGACTAACCCGACCATGAGCTATCAGGTCATCGCGGAAGAGCTGACCCGCTACTTTGAGGCCCTGGTGGGCGACGCGGACAAGGGTATGTATAACGGCAGCATTGACATCGACTATGAGATCCTTGCCGGCAGCGGCTACGCCAAGGTCACCGGTCAGGTGGACAACGGCGCGGTGCAGCCCCCGCTGCCCACCAACACCCTCCAGATCTCCAACGTGCTGGCGACCAATGAGGACCTCCAGAGCGTAAAGGTAGTCGTGCGCAACACCGTCAATGTTCAGGCCTTTGATCTCGACGGTAGCGGCAAGATCACCATTGAGCCGGTCACCTACGAGGCTGAGTATCTCCTGAATGTCTACCGTTACTCCAGCAATACCGATATCAAGGAGGTCCGCTTCGACTACGAGGACGGCGGCAAGGACGACGCGCAGTTCGGCGTGTTCATCCAATTGAAGGAAGAGGACGGCACCGTTGCCGGCTACGACGACAGCTCCTTCGTCCTCTATCTGCCCACCGATGTGGATTTGGGCGATCTGACCATCACCACCGCCTCCGCCGGCGCACAGCTCGCTGTGTCCACCAAGCCCTTTACCCAGGGCGCGGTGAGCGGCGTGAAGTTCACCCGCAACAAGGTGACGCTGAAGGACACCGGCGTGACCCAGGGCGACAGATTCTATGTCTACGTCCTCTCGTCCAACAACCGCGAGGGCAAGATCTACACGGTCAACGTGGAGACAGTCAATCTGGATCTCAAGACCTTCGACCTTACCAGCCAGAGTGACAAGAAGCCCGGCGAGACCGCAGAGGACAAGGGCATCCTGTCCGACCTGACCCGCAAGGGTACGGCCGTGGACAACACCACCCACATCACACCCACCGGCGTCAACCACATCCATGTGGACGGTAAGACGGTGACGGTGTATGAGGCCCATCTGCCCAACTACATCACCACCGGCAGCGGCAGCAGCAAACGGTATGAGGATCTTATCAAGGCCGAGCTGGAGCTGATGACCAAGAGCACCGAGGTGGACCTGGGCGTGACCCTCCATCCCGACTCCGACGCGGCCAACACCCTCACCGGACCGACGGCGGGCAAGTGGAGCGTGACCATGGTGGCCTCCACCGACGCTTACATCCTCCTGCGCGCGGCAGTGACCGGTGCGGTGTACGGCGCGGACGGCGCTAGCGACGCTTACACAGGCAACCTGAACGTCCATACCTCCAACATGCTGGAGCGGGTGTTCTTCCTGAAGCTCCTGCGTACCGACAGCGATGTGACCCTGGCCTCCGGCGCTCAGTATTACTGGGACGAGGCCGACGGCGAGCACGGCCGGAACTTCACCGACAACGCCGCCAACAAGAACTATATCAACTTTATCCCTGAGGCCGACGGCAAGTTCCGCGTGAAGATCTCCGCCAACTCCGACTCTGCCAAGGTGGACGTCCGGGTCATCCCCGACACCTTCGGCTACGTCTACGGCGATCCCCTCGTGGACAGCGCGTATCAGACCTTCGACAACAGTAGCATCGAATTTACCCGCCACCACACCAAGGACTTCAACGACACCCTGCAGGTGCCGGTGGATGAGTTCGGCAATTTGGCTACCTACTTCCAAGTGGTCGTCACCGTCCTGCCTGGCGCGCCCAACGCCGCCAAGAAGAGCTATATCTTCAATATGGAGCGGGTGGTGAAGACGCTGGAGAAGGCCGGCGCCACCGCTGCGGGTGACGACAACCTGTCCAACGTGGTCGAGTACCTTGACATGAAGGATTATATTGACAACTACACGCCCGGTGCAGCCCCGGCCAAGGAGCTGTCCAAGGACGAGGGCGGCCAGCGGGTGATCGTGGCCGTGGAAGACCCGGAGAACCTGAAGAGCGGTACGGTGGACATGACCGCCATCGCGCAGAGCGGGCTGGACCATGTGGCGCTGGGCAAGCTGGACGAGGATCTGACCGCCACCGGCAGCTTTAGCACCGGCAACCGCCAGCAGACCACCCTGAACCTCAGCAGCTTCCGGGATACCTATACCGACGGCGCAGGCACCCACCACAGCCTTTACGCCAAGGCGACCATCAAGGGCGTGGAGATGGATACCACCGTCGATCCCGCCGCGGCCTACCACACTGAGTACATTAAGTTCGTGGAGTGGGACGACAACGCGGAGCTGGAGAAAGTGGAGCTGCAGTATAAGCTGGGCGGCTTCGAGTACACCACCCAGGCGTATAAGACGGTTGACACGACTACCGGCGGCGACTATGTGGTCTATCTGCCCAATGTGGTGGAGAGCGTCCACGACCTGATCGCCACCGCCATGAGCACCTACGCCAACGTGAACTTCACCTATGGCGGCAACACCACCAAGCCGCACCGCCACGAGTCCAACTACTGCAAGGAGACCGGGGAAGAGCTGGCGCTGGACAGCGTGAACGAGACTACGTTGACCATTACGGTCCAGTCCAGCGAGAACTACTACAACGGCAAGAGCAAGACCTACACCCTCCACATCATCCCCGTGGATCTGAAAGTGGTGAAGGCGGAGTTCAACGAGAAGCTGAACGCGCCGGAGATCAAGTATAACCTCGCCAACATCCCCGAGGACACCACCGAGGACTCCGTGACCCACGTGCGGGACAACCCGAACACCTTCGACGGCAAGATCCAGGCCGTGGCCACCCCCAACGAGTTGCTGGCCATTTCCCTCAAGAGCGAGGCGGCCGACGGCGAGACCGCGCCCCAGGGTCAGTTCGGCGACATGGTGCAGTTCGGCTTTATCAAGAAGCCCGTTGAGCCCACCGTCTCCAAGACCGCCGATGTGAACGGCCTGTGGAATATCTATAACGAGCTGCTGGCCGAGTACCAGAGCGTATCCAAGAACTATGACGAGACCTATGAGGGCATCACGTGGGTGGATTACACCGCGCCCGAGTTCTCCAGCTACGCTGCCTATCAGGCGTATCTCACCGCCGGAGGCAAGGCAAACGGCGAGAGCGCGAAGGGTCTGGCATATACCAGCTGGATCGGCAAGACCGTGGATGCCACCCAGATGCTGGTGAACGGCAAGAACCTGTCCGCCTCCGAGGAAGAGCTTCAGGCGGCCATCGCCGCGGGCGACAGCGCGCTGGCGGAGGAGCTGCTGGCCAAGCTGGTGGAGATCAACACCGAGAACGACTCCACCACCATGGTCAAGGTCCACGCGGGTAAGGATCTGGAGGACTGGAAGCACGAGCACCATGTCCAAGGTTTTACCGCCTATAGCGTGATCGTCACCCGTGAGAACGAGACGGCCAACCAGCTGGAGCTGTACGGTCTGGCCCAGGGTGACGCCGCCCACACCGATCCCACCAAGGACAACTACAAGGACATGATGACCCACTTGGTGGATGACAAGCCTGTGGTCTCTGAGGATGGCACTACGATCAATTACAGCTACCTCTATGCTGTGACCACCGAGACCGACGACATCTTTGACCTGTGGTTGGATCAGAAGGTGGTGGGCCACGATGCCGAACGCATCACCATTGAGGTCTTTGAGAAGGGCGACGAGCATACTGAGGCCAACAGGAAGATCTTCTTGGAGACCAACAATAAGACCGACGCGGATGCCAAGCATGAAGTGAACCTCAACGGCAACAACTGTCTGAACATCGGCATTGTTACCGACAAGTGGACAGAGTCCGGCGCGCTCGAGGTGGTGGTCACCGCGCAGGCCGAGTCCGGCGCGAAGAGCATTCACACCATCAATATCTACCGCAAGTCCTCCGTGGCCGAGTTGGATATGAATATCGAGACGGAAGAGCCGAATTACGATGAGGGCTCAACCCTGACCGAAGAGAAGACTCCGTCGCCTGACCGTACAGAGCCGTTGCCGGTGACAAAGGACGAGCAGGGCCGCGACGTTCACACCTATCGCTTCACCGTCAGCACCAACGACCTCACCCGCGCCGAAAACGGCACGTACTATGTCCCCGCTGACCTCTACACCGTAAAGAACGTGCTGGGCAACCGCGCCGCCACTATCACCGTGCCCGACGGCACAAAGTATGTGGGCCAGACCACCGGCGAAAACGGCAGCCTGATCCTTCTGCCCATCGAGGATTACACCGGCACAGGCAGAAATAACAAGGGCAAGATCCGTTTGGAGGTCACCTCTGAGGACGGCAGCGTGACCGGCGTCTATGTGTTCCAGCTGACTATCATCTCCGGCGACGCCGACGTGGAGTGGGTGGAGATCGTGGACGTCAAGGTGAGTAACGGTGAACGGGCCTATGTGAAGGATGACGCGGGGACCGTGAAGGAGCTTATCCGTAACCTGAGCGTCATTGAGAATGAGCTGAAGGACATTACGAAGGAACTGGCGGAAAAGATCGCTAAGTTGGCCGAGTTGGAAAATGCGATTGCCGCCGAGACGGATGCGGACCGGAAGGCGGAGCTGGAAGCGGAGCGGGCTGAAGTCACGAGCCGCAAGGGCGATTTGGAGCGCATGGAGCAGGCCAGAGAGGATGAAGTCCGGTTCTACTTCGCGGTAGATGAGACCGGCAAGTACTTTGTGGACGCGGACGGTAACGACATCACCGACTTGGTGTATGACGAGAACGGGTTCAACGAAGAGGCGCTGAGAGAGCACGGCGTTCCCATCAAGCGTAATGTCTGGTACGGTTTCCTGAGCCAGGCGGGTGTATTCCGGTATGACGCCAACGCACCCGACACCTATACCGCCACGGCCACTCGTATTCAGGCCAACAGCCAGAGCAGTAAGGTGGGTATCAACATGCCCCATGACACCGCTCCCGGTGATGAACACAGCTATGTGGACGAGGCTGTGCGCTGGCCTACCGCCGGTAACCGCGGCTACCTGCAAACCGGTGAGTTTGCGCCGGTGAACCTGCTGGATGAGCTGACATTTAGAGGGGATAAGATCCTCGATTACTACAACATTGCCCTCCAGAAGGACCGCAACTACCCCGAGTTCCCCATGGAGCAGGCTGTGGACAACCAGTACTTCAGCATAAGGGCCGAGGACGGCTCCATCCGCCACTACGTCCTTCAGGTGCGCAACGCCAACACCGAGAATCTGAACCTGGATTATATGCACTACCGCACCGACGAAAGCGAGCAGCAGGCCTATGCCCTGTGGGCCTACGCTAACGGCACGCCTGGTGTGGAGGACGGCACCGCCGAGCCCAACGCCCAACCCTACTACCGCGCCATGGACGGCTCTGTCACTCCGCTGACCCAGGACGGCGACGGCGTGGCTCTCCAGCGGTTTACGCAGGTGGTGGATAAGTATGGACAAGTCTACCGCGACGGCGATACTTGGACCGATCCCGAGACCAATGCGCTCTGCCGGGTCAACCTCATTGTGCCCGAAACCTATGCTGTGGCGCAGTTCCTGAACAGCAACCAGGTCAAGACCGACTATGTCTGGGGGACAGACACCAGGAAGGAAGAGGTCAAGGTCCTGCCCGCGGATGTGACCCAGGATCCTGCCGTGGAAGGCAACAAGATTCCCGCTATCCAGAAAATCTACGTCGGCGAAGAGAACGGCCGGAAGGTCTATGAATACCGGTTGGTGCCCACCACCTTCTACGCCACTGTGGACCGCAGCGCTACCGATATTGTGGTGCGTGCCGTGGCCGAGTATAAGTACAGCGGCGTTTTGGTGGACCGCAACGACGGCAACTATATGCCGCAGTTTGGCGAGGACCTGAAGCACATCACCGTCAATGTGGGCAGTGACGCCACCGTCTACATCTACATCCGCTCTCAGAATGAGCAGCTCATCGGCAACCGTGCGGACACCGCTCGCCGCTATACCCTGAACCTGAATCGGGCCAACGACAACCGCGCGTTGATCGATGTGGTCGTGGAGCCGGATGAGGCGACCCTGAATGACCGCCATGGCCTTATCGACGATCCCGACGAGGTGACCCGCACCCGCATCGTGGAGGGGGATGTGGCTGCCGCCAGCGAACAGGTCTCCCTGACCATCACCCCCGCGGAGCCCAGCGCTTGGGTCAGCCTCTATGAGTTGGATGCCTTTGGAAACTTCAAGAGCGAGTCCATGGAGTTCTATGTTCCCACCGGCGTGGACGAGACGGGCAAGGAGATCCCCGGCACATATGAGTACGACAGCAGCACCGACACCTATTACCTGGTGGCGGAGGGCGAAGTCGGCCATTACCGCCGCATCAAGCAGGTCCGCGGCAGCCTGGGCAGCACCTATGTCCGCTTGAGCACGGACGACGCGGTTGACCTGAAGGGCAGCTACACCAAGAACGCCTCCGGCGGTTACACCTACGTGGGCAAGGGCAACGGCCCGTTCGAGCGCTACGACATCACGGTGGACTTCCCCATCGCCCACTATGAGTACGTAGGTGCGGACGACGCAGGAAACCTCCTGGGCAGTTACATCCAGAATGCCGAAGGGAAGTTTGTCTACGCGGGCAAGGGCAAGGGCGAGTATAAGCCGGTGTATAACGAGACGGTGAACTATGGCATCCAGGTGGCCAATCTGGCCAACGGCGCTGACCTGACTCCCGCTAGGTATACGCTCATCCTCAACCACCGCGACAACGACCTGCGCTTGAGCGAGATCACCGCCAACAACCGCCGTGCCCGCTATGTTTCCTCCGATGGCATCACGCTGGAGCTGAAGGACGGCAAGCTGGTAATCACCGGCAAGGCGCTGGAGGACCGCAAGGCCATTGCCGACGCCCAGCGCGCCGAGCAGAAGGAACTGATCGAAAAGGGCGAACTGTTGCCCGATCAGGACGAGTTCAGCCGTCCCTATGACGTCACGGCCACGCTGGAGCCCGAGCGTTACAGCCAGGGCATGAACGGCGGCATGGCAGCCGAGTTCACGGGCTACACCGTTGGCGTGGGCGCCACCGGCCCGCTGGACGACACCTACTATCTCTATAAGGTCCTTCAGGGTACACTGGAGCGGGGCAAGTACGCTGCCATGACCTCCGTCCAGGCAGAGCTCTATCACCTGGATGTGCCCGCCCCCGCCAATTCTGTCCGCGGCGGCACCATCCGCTTGAGCGCCATTGCCACCGATTCCGAGCACGCTTATGTGGACGTGAACGGCGACCTGACCTTCAACCGCGGCGCGGACGAGACCAACACCGCAAACGGCACGTATCTGGACCTGACCTCCATGCGCATCGGCGACACCATCTACTATCCTATCCTGGTGGGCTCCCGCGACGACTACAATATGGCCGGCGGCGTGGATCTGCCCGACGAGGTGCGGATCGTGGTGCTGGAGATTACCCTGGTGGACGCGGTGGCCGATCTGGATCTGAAGATCTACACGGCGGTCAACCCCAACGACGGTTACACTGAGGCCACTCCCTTCAGCGCGGATAAGTTCCTTACCAGCGAGGACATGACCAAGTTCGGCGGCAGCCCCAACGAGCCGATTTATAACTACTTCGCCATCATTTCCGGCAAGCTGAGCGGCATGAGCGACAACGCCCTTGTCCGCGGCGTGGCTGGGGCGGAGACCAGCTTTGTGCGGATCTTCAACCCCGAAGCCAAGCTCCTGAGCTCCGGCTACGGTCAGGCTGACGCCACCCGTGCGGTGGACGCTGAGAAGGCGTATGTCTACTTCCGTGTGGATTCCACCGACGGCACCAGCCACCGCTTCTACAAGCTGGAGTTGCGCCGTGGTTCCGACAACGCCGACCTGCGCTTCGTGGGCGCGGAGAACAACCTGGGCTACGGCGCGGGCGAGGTCTCCAGCGGCGGCGATGTGGAAGGCACTCTGGACTGGTCCACCTACGACCAGGGCCACTACACGGTGGAGCTGCCCGGCGTGACCTTTGTGACCGACCTGCGGTTCATCTCCGTGGAGCCGGACGCCTGGATCGAGTACAGCACCGACCAGAAGAACTGGTCTGAGGCCATCATGCACGAGACGGTCAAGAATGACCACCGCATCGGCGGCGCCGAGACAGACGTGGTCTATGTCCGCGTGACCTCTCCCAGCGGCAACGTCCACAAGGTCTACGAGGTCCTGCTCAAGAACGGCGGCGAAAACACCGACCTGATCTATGTGGCCGTGGGCAAGCAGAATCCGGGCGACCGCTGGGCCAACAACGAGGCTTCCAAGGAAGGCGTGCGCGGCTGGGTCGCCACCGTCTCTACCATCCGTGACGGCGAGTCTCAGGATTACGTTTACGTGCCCTTCCTCTTGCGGGCGCGCAGCGACCGTGCTACCGTCCAGCTGAAGGACCGCGAGGGCAACAGTTACTTGGCTTACGAGTATGAGGTAGGCCGCGACGTGGACGGCCAGATGATCGACAACGCCATCATCAAGGATAAGGACGGCAACGCCATCGGCACGCTGAACAACGTCTCCACGGTGCTGGACAGCGCGAAGAACACCGCCTCGTCCGGCGGCGTGGGCAACCAGTATACCCTCACCGGCGAGCTGCTCATCAAGAAGAGCGTGACAGACTTCTATCTGGACATCACCGTCACCGCCGGCCCGGCCCACAGCGACTACCAGCTCCACATTATCAACCAGCAGACCGACTTCAGCGACCTCATCATCCGCATCAACAACAGCACCGTCATGACCAAGGACGTTAACGGCGATTACCGCTACGTGGTGCCGGTAGACGATCTGGCCGCCGTGGGTGCGTCCGAGCCGCTCTACTACATGGGCAAGCACATTGAAAACGCCGACGGCACCAACAACGGTGAGCGCGACGGTGTGGTCTACCGCCTGCTGCCCGAGGACAGCCGTTATGACGAATTGGTGGCCAACCGCGCTATCTACAAGGAGATCGTCTTTGATGTGGGCCAGACCTCCGTGGCCATCGGCGCGACCTTTGCCAACCTGGCCAACAAGCTGAACCCGACCACCGACCGGTTCAACCTGAACATCGGCAAGGCCGAGCAGGACAACCAGTCTCTGGGTACGTTCCGCTACAACACCAGCACCAGCTTTACCGTCACCACTACGGTGCCCGGGAAGGACGAACCGGTGGTGATCACAGGCAATCCCAAGACCGAGGCACTGTACACCACCAACCCGACAGTAAACCTCTTCGGCGCGGAGACCCGTGTACCTGTGACCATCATGCTGAGCGGCGAGGAAAAGACCGTCTATGCCGTGGTGCGCAAGAACGCGCTGGACCAGTGGCTGGACTTCATCCGCGTGGACAACAAGGAGTTGGCCCTGAACCGCAATCCGCAGACCTCTATGCTGGAGGCGTCCACCGTGGTCTACAACACCACCCGCAGCGCACTGGTGCAGATCCAGTCCTCCGAGACCACCGCGGGCATCGATATGAAGCGCGACCGCTACAAGATCTATGTCCGCAATGAGGATGGCGAGCTGG
Organism: uncultured Oscillospiraceae bacterium; assembly: GCA_910579775.1. Lineage (GTDB taxonomy): Bacteria > Bacillota > Clostridia > Oscillospirales > Oscillospiraceae > MGBC124762. The sequence goes on from CAJTUE010000001.1 coordinate 155,777, forward strand.
TTTGGGAGAACGCCGAGTACGACGACGAGGGCAACCTCATCAAGGAGGGCGCGTACAACCCGCAAAACAAGAACGGCGTGCTGTTCGACGTGAACGCCACCGGTCTGCTCTCCATCAATGTCCAGAGCCTCAACGACGGCGACAACTACTTCCACATCACCGTCACCCCCGTCTCGGGCAGCTATCCGCCCAGAGATTACCTGCTCATCATCCATTATGTGAACCTGGATGTGTTCCTTGACAGTCTTATCGTGTATGACGCGGCCGCGGCCAACGTGACCAACATCAACGACCCGGCCCTCCAGTCGCCGGACTACTACATCGCCTTTACCGACCGCAGCTTCAACCGCCACATCTACGACTACCGCTTCAACTACGAGCTGCAAACGGACGGCAGCGGCAGGTTGGGTGTGTTTGCCGACGCCACCACCTCCTATGAGATGATGAAGGCTTACGCACAGTCCTACTACCCGCAGTATTATCAGGGTCAAACCTACAGCAAGTACTATGAGAAGGTGCTGGAGTCTCTGAAGGCCGGCCAGAATCAGACAGGCACAGGCAATGCCTATGGCAGCTACGCCGGTCTGAGCGAAGCCGATCTGCGGGCCGCGGCGGTGAGCATCCTGGACGGCAAGCGTGACCAGCTGCCCGCGGTCATCCTCAACAGCCAGGCGTACAACGTCACCTACGCGGGCGTGCTGAAGAACAGCATCTACCACAATACTCTGGACAAGGACGGCAACGTGATCAGCAAGGGCCTCATTACCACTGAGGCTGAGGCGGAGACCGAGCGCGCCCTGCGGGACGAGACCATCCACGTCACCATCGGCACGCCCGACGACGTGACCTACAAGATCTACACCGCGCCCACAGAAGCGCCGTACAACGGCCAGTACAAGGCTACCATCAAGGCCAGCGACCTGATCCACACCACCTACAAGCAGTTGTCCGGCGGCGGCTATGAGCTGCTGGTGACGTACTATGACAAGAACGGACTGGTGCAGACCCAGAGCAGCGGCAGCATCAACGAGCCCAACCTCACCAGTGACCGCCTGCGGGCACTGCTCGACCAGATGGTGGTGGTGGAGGACGGCTACGCCGGCCACGAGAAGAAGACCCAGCGGCTCATGGACGTGGATCTGGAGGTCAGGATCCGTCACCTGGACGGCGACGGAAACCTCACCGAGAGTGTATTCAAGAACACCGAACTGGCTTGGAGCACGCATCCTGTGGGCGACACATGGTCCAACGGTCCCATCTTCTATGATGACGCCAACTTTAAGACCATCGTCTACTTTGCCAACGGGACGACAATGGAGATCCCGTATGACAAGGCGGACGACGGCACCGGCCAGATGGTCAGCCAGCCCGGCGTTGCGCCCGCGGATGTGTTCAAGCGGCAGGACTACATGCGCATCCCCGTGGAGCTGTATGTGCCCAACACCGGCTTTACTCTGGACTATTCCGCTACCTACCACGTCTTGTCCGACGACGCCACCCTCAAGCCCGACGGCAAGTGGGGCGTGGAAATGGGCGTCCAGGGCTATGAGCCCAATGAGGTGAGCGAGGGTGAGAGACCGGGCGATCCGGTGTACACCTACACCTATAATCTGCCCCATGGCGTGAGTCAGGCCTATATCTGGGCCAACATTAACCACGACCATGACAACACCGACGCCTTCCTGACCCTGTACCGCGATATGAGCGGCCGTTGGGTGCCCATCAGCGGCAATCTGATCAATCTCTACCAGCTGGTGGACCTGAACATCGGCATCAACGACTTCCAAATCGTAGTCACCGCCGAGACGGGCAAGCAGAATACCTACCTCATCCGCATCAACCGGGCGGGCGCGGACCTGGCGCTGGATTACATCCGTGTCAACAATGCCAACGCCATCTTCGATCCGGCCACCGGACGGTACTTTGCCTACGTGCCTAGGTTCATTGAGAGCTACAAGCGGCCCAATGTCACCGCCAAGGCCAAGAACAGAGAGGGCTTCACCACCGTTTGGAACACCCTCAACGGCACCAACACCGCCACCGGCACAATGGGTGCGGAGGTAAAGCTGAACGAGGTCGACCCGCTCCAGAGCGAGGTCCTGCCGGGCAACGACACCACGCCGATGCAGGTCATGATCTTCATGGAGACGGTCACAACCTCCACCGAGCCTTACGATGCATCCAAGGTGCAGCCGGAGACCATTCTGCCCAGCGAGACCGACGAGGACGAGAGCCTCATTGAGCGCGACGCCAGCGGCAACGTGCTGGTCAACCACCATGTGGGCATTGTCACCCGCACTACGCTGAAGCGTGAACCGTCGGTGAACGGCAACTTCCTCATCACCACCAAGAAGACCGTCCAGTACCGTGTGTATGATCTGGACATTATCGAGGTGGAGAAGGACCTCATTGGCGTGATCGTGGACAGCGAGCAGGGAACTTTCATGCCCACTGACCGCGACCCGTACAACCCGCGCACGGCGAAGTGGGACGAGGCGGAGACATGGCGCAACAAGCCCGACGACTACGCCGAGACGATGAACATCCTGTCCCAGCGGCTCAACGAGAAGAACGGCATTGACAACGAGGACCGGGAGCAAAACGGCCTTGAGCCCATCGTCTTCGGTACGTACGTAGTGGGTGTTCCCGCCGCAGCGGAGAAGGTCTCCATCCGTGTCAACACCCTGGTGGACAACAGCCGCGACCTCCAGATGGTCCAGATCGGCGCGTACCAGTGGCGCGTGGCTGACCGTGCGGCCTCCACCGGCTCTACACCCACCAACAACTTCACCAGCGAGGCCATGATGGATCTGGAGATCCCCGCGGGCGCGAAGTACATGGAGGTGCCCATCCGGGTCACCTATAACCGCACCAACGGCGTGAAGGACAACGCCCTCTACATGCTCCACATCTATCGCCGCAGCGCGCAGGCGTACCTGGTCGATCTCCAGGCGGAGGAATGGTACAACGCGGAGAAGGATGGGGACGGCAAGCTGACGCCCAACTATGTGCCCACCAGCCCCGTCTTTGACCAGCACTCGGCCAACAACAACTACAACATGGTCGTGGAAGCCAACGTGGAGACCATCGACTTCACCGACATCCTGCCTTGCGACTTCGCAGTGGAGACGGTGCGTCTGCCTCACGGCATCAAGGGCCAGAACTCCAACCGGCCCATCCTGCAGAGCCAGCTGGACGCCAAGGCGGACATCCACCTGGCTGACGGCACGGTGGTCACCATCGAGCGGGAGGACCTCATCAGTGTGGTCACCGGCGACAACGGCGACACCACGGTGAAGTACAAGGCCGCTGACGGCAGCACAGTCACCGAGGTCATTCCCGCCGGTGGCGCGACCGAGCCTGTGACCTACCGTTATGAGCTGCACGACGTGGTGCTCAAGCCGGGCATCAACCGGGTCACCATCGAAGTCACTTCCGAGGACGGGACCGTCACCCGCACGTACTATGTGGACATCCGCCGCAAGACCGATCCGAACGCGGCCAAGCTGCGAGACATCCAGATGTTCCAGGTGGATCAGTTGGTCAAGGATCCTATTACCGGCGCACCGTCGGTCACCTCGAAGTACTATGACTTCTCGCCGGTGTTCGATCCCGACAACAACCGGTACTACATTGCCATCCCGTCCATGATGGAGGGCGATCTGTACCTCAACCCGGTGTACTACGACAAGTATACCGATCCCAACGCCACCACTGACGTGGAGTACGGCCTGACAGTGTCCACCTACCACAAGCGCAACGACTCCGCAGTCTTCCAGCAGATGATCGCCAACCAGGAGTACACCGGCAAGCCTGTCATCATTAACGCGGGCATGGCTGAGGGTGACAACTTCCGCGTGGAGATGACCGTGTTCCGCCGCGGCAAGGATATGTCCCACATCGGTGGCGAGACCACCTACACGCTGTACTTCTACAAGAACCATGCCAGCGAGCGGGACGTCACCATGACCAACGACCTGGATGCCCGTGTGGAGTACACGCCGTTCAAGAACCTGCAGATAGACGGTATGGAGTTAACCCGCTCCGCGGCCAGCAGTGCCAACGCCAGCGACCACAACTTCTATTACAACACCGTGAACAGCAGCGGTCTGCTGGAGATCAACCTGTTCGGCCTGGCGGTCGACGAGGGCTACAAGGTCTACTGGAGCGATATGCGCAGCGATTTGGATCCCATCACCGGCGAGACCAAGTGGGAGCTGGTGAGCGACCTCCAGACGCCGCTGGAGCTGGGCTTCAGCTCTCTGGAGCACGAGAACGACCACTGGTTCGTCCTCAAGGCTACCAACGGCGAAAACAGCTTCTACTCATCCGTGGCCGTGTACCGCGACTTGGCAAAGAACCACGAGACGCACCTTGAAAACATGGCGGTCAGCGATCCTACCGTGCCGCTGTTCCGTGACGACCGCTACGAGTACTTCGCGGCAGTGGACGCCGAGACCAGCGAGGCCACCATCGTGGTCCGCGGCCGCAGCGGCGCGACTTACCAGACTGAGCTGCGGGTACGCAGCGTAGGCGGCGAGTATCTGGCGGGCGACAGACAGGGTATCTCCTACCTGAAGGCAGAGGGCATTAAGCTGCACCAGGGCTCCAACCGGGTCACCATCACGGTGAAGCATGTGGAGCACGCCACCCAGAGCGGCGAGATGGACCGCAGATTCAAGCGGGTCTATGAGGTGGAGCTGTATCTGGCCGGTCGGACTGCCTACATTACCGACGGCGTGGACGAGGACGGCGAACCCATCCGTTACATCTCCACGCAGGATACCGCCGACGCGCACCAGAGGCGCGAAGAGCAGCTGGATACCGCCGACATCATCTGGATGGACTACACCTCCGGCGGCCATATCACCCCCATCTGGAACAGCGAGCTGGTCAACTACTTCCTGAGCTACAACTTCTACTCCGATGACTACGAGTCCGTTGTGGGTGAGGACGGTATTGCCCGTCCTGTCCTGGACGCCAACGGCAAGGTGGTCTATAAGCTCAACGACCATCTGGAGCTGGCGGCGACCCTGCGGCCCGAAGAGGCCGAGCGGGCTACCGTGACCGCCCAGTTGACCACCATCCATCCCACCACAGGCGCCAAGACCATCTACGGTGAGGAAACGCTAGTGCGCAACGCTGAAGGCAACTGGCCGTATGCACTGGCTGAGCTGCCCGAGGGTGAGAGTCGCATCCTCTTCACCGTCCGGGTCAAGGGTAAGAGCGACCGTCAGGACGGCTCGGTGGCAGACAACCAGATCACCGAGAAGCAGTACCTCATCACCGTATTCCGCAACCGCTCCGATAAGCTGGAGATGCCCAATGTGGCCGACCACACCGCTATCCAGGTGCGCGCGGCGAACAACATCAACCGCGTCTACGGTACGATCCCCAAGTTTGACCCGGAGATCAACTTCTACTACGTCAACCTGCCCTACGAGGCCGAGGAAGTGCGCATGTTTGCCCAGGCCGGGGAGTACAAGATGCTGACGGGCGGCAAGACCGGACAGTATATCCTGAAAATGAACGGCCGCCAGGTGGCCTCCAGCAACTTCTCCGCAGGCGTCTTTAACGGTTTCCTGGTCCAGGATCTGATGCCGGGCGACAACACCGTGGAGATCGACATCATGGTGAACGGCCAAGCCACCAAGTACTACACCTTTATCCTCAACCGGGGCGACAAGGAGACCACGGAGCTGGACGATGTGGAGTGGCCCGTGCCCACCATGACGGATATCCGCATCAACGAAGTGGTGGACGGCGACATAGCCAAGGACAAGACCCTGATCCCCGACTTCGATCCCAAGATCCACTACTACAATGTGGTGGTGCCCTACGAGGTCAGCGAGATCAACGCCTACGGTCAGGCCATCAACTCCGGTGAGCTGAGGATCGCCTCGATGAACGTGGCTGACGTCCGCCATATGGCCGACGTGAACGACAAGCTCAATGCCACGCTGGAGGGCTGGCGCAACATTCCCATCCCGCTGAAGGTGGGCAACGAGAACAACATCGAGTTTGTGGCCTACGGCGTCAGCGAAGGCGGCGAGGTCACCGACACCCGGGTGCGTTACATCGTCAATGTGGTCCGTCTGCCCGAGGGCTATGTGCCGCCCGAGCTGGAGTTCATGGGCATCAGCGAAGGCACCATGACCCCGACCTTCCACGGCCGCACCTACAACTACTACGCTACCGTGCCCTACGACGTGGACGTGGTGGATGTGGAGGCCATTGCCACCGAAAATGTCAGCAAGGTCACGCTGTCGTGGGGCGACAGCATTAGCGTGGGTAAATATACCTACGCCACCGATAAGGTCACCCTGAACGTGGGTGATAATCTGGTGCGCGCCCTTATCTATGACATCCGCGATGTGTCTGACGGCGGCTACCCGTACTACGTTGGCATCTACTCCCTCATCATCCACCGGGAGAGCAAGAACGGCATTGAGATGGAGCTGGCCGAGCCGGCCATCACCGCCAAGCAGACCATGGCTGACGGTACGGTGGAGACAGTGGACGTGAACCTGCAGGACTTCCCGTTCAACGAAAACGCCCACGAGTATTCCAACTACCTCTATGTCCGTCAGGATGCGGTAAGCGTGACGCTGAAGGCGGAGGCGATCCATCCCGACGCAGTGATCACCATCGACGGCAAGACTCCCGACGCAAACGGCGAGGTCACCGTCCTGCTGGATGCCGCCATTGACACCACCACCCGCGTGCCTGTCACCACCATTGTGCCTGTGGTGGTCACCGATCCCGCCACCGGGACCATGAAGCGGTACACCGTGGCTGTGGTCCGTGGCAGAGACGAGTCTCTCTCCAGCACGAAGCCCGACTACAACTGGGGTCCCGGCGTCTCCGGCATTATCCGCGGCAACATCACCGTCAACGGCGTGACCGCCAGCAATCTGGTGGTCAGCGCGGAGGTGAACGCGGAGCCGGTCATTGATACCATCATCATGCCCAGCATGTACACCAAGGCCGATCTGGACGCTTGGCTGACATCCCCTGCCGCCATCGATCAAAACGGCGACGGCATTGTGGATGCGGCGGACTGGAAGGCAGTCACCGGTCACGAGATCGGCGAACAGACCACCTTCACCTATACCGGCAAGACGGTCACCATCCGTGTCCCGGCCCTCTTCAGCAAGGGCGTTCTGACCACCAAGGCCCAGGCGCAGACCCGTGTGCGTGTCAATGGCCATGTGGCCACTGTCGTAGGCGACCCGCAGCCCGGCACCACCGCTATCTTTGAGATCACCCTGCCCATGAACACCTACACAGAACGCTTTGACATCCGGGTTGATTATCCCGAACTGGACAAGGCCGACCCGCTGCGGGTGGATCACATTGAGAACGTATCCTATGTCCTCTACGTCACGGACGAGGCCAATGCTCCCAAGGCGATCAAGCTTGATCCGACCACCAAGAAGCCGCTGCGCTACAACAGCGACGTGGTGCGTACGTGGTACCTGACCAAGGAGGGTCTCACCCTTACCGATCAGGAGCTGGCCGCTTTCGTGGTGACCGAGCAGATGATCCAGGATTGGCAGACCGCCACCGGCAAGACCTTCGGCGACTTCCAGTACGAGGATGACAAGTTCGTCACCGGCCCGCAGCTGGACTCCATCGTTCTGGATGAGAACGACGGCACGATGCACTCCGGTACCTTCACAACAAAATTCTACGGCGATGTGTTCAACTACCGCGCCACCGCCCAGGGCGACGTGTTCAGCGTCTTTGCCTATGTGGAGCATACCGATTACACCAATGATCCCGCCGGGGACAAGGTGCACAGCCAGTACGCCGACCGCCCGGCCTACATCGAGGTGTACGACGAGGCAGGTAACCGCTTCACCATCTCCAAGTATTCCGCCGACTTCATCCACTTCGCCTTCCCCAAGGATGAGAACGGCAAGCGGGACATCCTCAACCTCACCTTCCGGGTCATCCAGTACGCCGACAGCGGCTATGAGCTGGTCAGCGAGTATCACCTGAAGGTCTATCCGACCGGTGAGCCCATTATCGACAACCTCTACCTCTACAAGTCCAGCATGGATGAGCCGGAGACCTTCGAGACCCTCATCCGTGACTACTACGGCACCGTGTATAAACGCGAGCCGGGCTACGGCGTGCTGGCCGAGGCCGAGTACTTCGACCTGAAGGACGAGACGTGGCGCGACGGTAAGCTGACTATGGTGGCGCAGTACGGCAAGCTGATCCCCAACACCATCCGTATGCCGCTGCCCGATGCGAACGGCGTGGAGCCCTACGAGCACGGTTGGGTGGAGACCTATCATCCCACCGATACGATCACGCTGTATCCGGGTGACGAGTGGTACGAGCACAATGTGGCCTACGAACGCGGCAGCGACACGGTCAACCACACCGACGAGATCCTTGCCATGGACAGCAAGGGCCGCTGGCCGAAGGATGCGGGTTATGAAGAGACATGGGCCAAGAAGTACACCTACACCATGTACGACGCGGCGGCGAGAGACTTTGGCCGCGAGACCTTCACCGGCCTCTTCCCGCAGGAGACCCTGCCCAACAAGGACAAGGTGAACAGCCTGACCCTCAACGGGCAGGAGGTCACCACTCTGCCCGGCGGACAGACCATCGTAGGCTACGACGGCGCCGAGTATCTGCCTTGGGACCTGCCCTTCTTTGAGGTCACGGTCACCCTGACCTACCCGTACGGCTACTACACCGCCAAGAACGCGGGCGCCGGGCCTGACGGCGTGGCTTACGTCCACGGCGACTATCTGGACAAGAACGGCAACTTTGTGGCTGCCGCCGGCACCAACCTGGATGCGCCCGGCAACGAGGCGCTGAAGGAAGCGGCCACGGAGAAGCGTGCGGGCAGCTACCGCGTCCACATGACCCGCTCCAACCTGCCCATCCTGTTCACCACCTTGGACGATCTGGAGGCGTTCCAGATGTACAAGAAGGATGAGTACGCCGAGCACCGCGACCTGATCCAGATCGGCGCGGTCATGACCGGCCCGGATTACAACGACGTGCTCTACGGCAAGGACGGCGAGCTGTTACCGCCGGGTGAGTACGAGGTCACCAAGGATGACGGAACGAAGGAGACCGTCACCTGCGCGCCCAACTTTGCGCCCAAGCATCCGTACTACCTGCTGACGCTGGATCACCGTCTGAACAAGGCGTGGCTGAAGTTCAAGGCCAAGGACAACCAGCGGGTGACCATCACCGCCAGCGACGTGCGCGGCGACCATCCCGAGTCCTATTTGTGCAAGGTGGACGCCACCAACGGCGACACCGCGTATCTGCTGGACTTCGGTGAAGAGTACTACGCCGACGAGGACTACAAGGCGCTGATCGACATCACCGTGGCCGACAATGTGCCGGGCGGCAATGTTTCCCACTACATGATCTGGGTCGTGCGCGGCGAGCGCAGCGATTCGCCCAGCGAGATGGACGTAGAGCTGTTCTACGGTCTCAGCAAGGATGAAGCCCACGCCGCGGCGCAGGATACCGTCCTGGCCAATCAGGCCACGCTCTACCAAGCCACCGAACGGCTTATGGCCGACAAGGCGCCTGCACTGGCCGCCGGAACGGCCGCCACCCTGGCTGACGAAGAGAAGTGGGGCACGTACTTCCTGGAGGACGGTGAGTTGAAGGTCTATCCGGGCATCATCGACAACGCAAAGAAGCTCTATCGCGGCGCCGATGGCGAACTCCACGTGGATGACGACGTCCCGGCAGGCTTCACAGCGCTGAGCAAGGTCGACGGCTTCAACAGCAAGGTCTATCTCTACACGACCACCTTGCCCATGTCCGCCAAGCACGTGACCCTTGACCTGAGCCGGTTTGGCGAGGCCAACGTGGACCACGCCAGCGTGGTGTATAACAACGAGTACTACTACGCCGACGGGTCTCATTCCTCCAAGGATCCCACCGAGGATCACACCCTGAACGCTCTGGTGGATATCCAGCTCAAACAGGCCGAGCAGGTGAGCTACCTCTTCGTCACGGTCCATCCCGACCTGAAGACCGGCGACGGGCTGCACAAGGACGATGACTTCTACAAGGAGAACGCCACCACCTACGTCATCCGCATTAAGCGGCTGAACACGGAGGCATTCCAGAACATCTGGGTCACCGATACCGAGTTCAAGATGACCAAGAAGGGTACGGTCACCAAGGACAACCGTCCCGAGCATTTCGAGCAGATGTGGCTCATCCACGATCTGGACAACATGAAGCAGGAGTTCAACGATGTCCGGGCCATGTATGACGCCGCCGGCAATCTGCTGGCAGGCAAGCTGGAGAGCGACTTGGCTGACCAAGTGGACGTGACTTGGCTCACCGACGGCACCTACTCCAAGAATTGGGGCAACGCGGTGAATCCCAACGTCCAGACCTGGACCACCACCAAGGGCGAGCAGCTGCACAACGTGTATGACAGCGATGTGCGCCACCAGTACGCCGACTACGGCGTGATGGTCTCCACCCTGGACAGCGAGATCCAGCTCAACGCCGAGGCCATGGGTACAGGCGTAAACGGGGAGAACGACGCTTACTACATTATTATTGAAGAGTACGGCGTGGCCAACCCGCAGCGAGTGGATTCCCGCACCTTTGACGACGGTGACGGACCGGGCAAGATCACCGAAGCCAAGTTCCGTCTCGATCCGTCCAAGGACGGCGAGCAGGTCTTCCAGTTTACCATCGTCAACGCAACCACGGGCACGGAGGGCGTCTACTTCCTCCACGTGTTCCGCGAAATCACTGACGAGAAGAAGGTCCAGACCCGCGTTATCGGCAACATGGAGACCGCGGCCACCCGCGTGCCGGTGTATAAGGACGACGGCACTCTGATCGATCCTGCCGACGACCCGGCGGTGGTGGATCCCAACGGTGACGGCTACAAGAACGACTTTGTCTCCACCATTACCGTCTACCGCAAGAGCGACCTGCTGCGCTATTACCAGGGTTGGGATGCGCTCACGCCCAACGATACGACCGACACGCTCAACCCGGCCATTCCCACCCCGCATCCCACATTCGCGGAGGGCTGGTACAGCGTGGACCAGGCGGTGGAGAAATACCTGCCCGGCTCCATGACCAAGACCTACACAGAGCGCTTTGAGGATCTGCTGGCTTACAGCGTAGACGGTGTGCCCGCACTCATGCCCGTCAACGTGATCAACACGGTCACCGGCAACAACTTGACCCGTGAGTACGACGGCAAGTACGAGTTGGACTTTACCGGTCAGGAGGCCGGCACGTACATGGTGGTGTTCCAGCGGCCTGGTAGCCTGGATATGATCTACGACAACATCATCGTGTCTGAGACCTGGGCCAAGGCGCAGTACAACTTCGGGCCGGACGTTCTCATTGCCGGCGACCTGAACCACGACGGCATCATCGACGAGGGGGACAGCGACCTGTTCAACCGCTACAAGAACGCAATGGACGGTGTGTTCTACCAGTTGGCCGGTCGCGTCGCATTGAGCAAGGTTACCCACACCGGTAGCATCCAGAACCGGTACAACATCTTTGCGGACGCCACCAACATGGTGGAGACCTTGAAGCTGGCCGACTTGAACAATATCCGGCTGATGTACACTGACTACGGTGTGACCAGTCCGGTCCAGACGGGCGTGATCGCTACCGACAGCCAGGGCAGCCCTGTTGCCTTCAGCCGCGGGGATGTGAAGTTCTACCTGAGCCGTAACGCCGTTGCCACCAAGGTGGACGAGAGCGAGATGATCGATCTATCCGCACTGCTGGCCTCCGGCGTCACCGAGTACGAGTTCAAGGCCGGTGAGAACTATGCCGAGACCGACCTGGGCAGTTACTACATCTACGGTGTGTTCAAGTTCTACGACAGCGGCATGACCGAGAGCGAGGACAAGCTGGCCGACGTGGAAGTGGTGTATAAGGTGACCACCATTACCGTCGTCCGCGAAGAACCGGAAGTGCCGGAAGTGCCGGAAGTGCCTAGCGTACCTGAAGCGCCCGAGGTGCCCGACATGCCCGACGAAGTCGAGACGCCCGATGTGTCCGATGAGGTTGAGGTGCCCAACGAGCCTGACGAAATCGAGACGCCTGATACGCCCGATGAGGTTGAGGTGCCCAACGATTCTGACGAAGTCGAGACGCCTGATGCGTCCGATGAGGTTGAGGTGCCCAACGATTCTGGCGAAATCGAGACGCCCGATGCGTCCGACGAGGTCGAGACGCCTGACGTGTCCGACGAGGCGACCGAGATGCCGAACGAGCCGGAAGTCTTTACGGTGCTTGAGCCTATGGGTGTGACGGCTGAGTTCATGGTACTGGAGAGTGTACCCGATGAGCCGGAGGCTGAGGCAGAAGCGGAAGAGCCTACTGCTGAAGACGACCTCTTCGGGGATGTGAAGGTCACCGAGGACGAGCCTGCGGCGGAGGAAGAATCCGCCAGCAAGCCTGCGGAAGACAACGAGTTTGTTGACGATGGTGCGGAAACGCCTGTGGAGACAGAAACGCCTGACGCACCTGCCGAGACAGAAACGTCCGACGAAAAGGTGGAAACGCCGGCGAAGCCTGTCGGCAGCTCCGGCTCCCGCAGGCCCTCCAAGACCCCGTCCAAGCCTGCAAAGGTTGAGGAAGAGGACGAGCGGCCCGAGATCCCGCCGGCTGTGGACGACGACGAGCGGGAAGAGATTCCCGTCATCGACGTGACCATCCCGGATCATAAGGTGGAGTTGCCTGACGGTACCGGCGACGAGACGCCGGACGAGCTGGACATTCTGGCGATGTATCTGGTGGAGAACAACATCTCCCTCAACAGCGCCGAAGCGCAAGCCCTCATGCTGGAGATGATCTCCGTCACGGCCTCCACGTCCTTCGACTACCGCCTGTTGGATCTGGACGGCAACGGCCTGCTGACCGACGCAGACATTACGTACATCTTCGGTCACTGGGGTCGCACCGCCTACAGTAGCTGCCGTTTGGAGAACATGTACTCCAGATATCGCATTACCCTTCGCAGCTGGAACTAAGCACGACCAAGCCCCTGCCGCATCCGCGGCAGGGGCTTCCTTTTTTCCTGTGGGTAAAAAGAATGCAAAATATTCAAAAAAATGACAAACAGAGATTGACATAATTCCGGTTTTGGACTATGATGTATCTGTATATGTATAACTATGCCCAAATAGGCACGCGAACAGGGAAAAACAAGAAAAAATATCCTTTATTTCCCAATTTATTAAACTTTGCCCGCTGGAGGGGTTACCTGTGAAGAAGAAATATGGAATAAAACCCATATTGGCCAGCCTGTTGGTTACGGCCTCCCTTGCCACCCCTATGGTGGTGATGAGTGAAGCTGTCCTGACAGACATCGACGGCGAGATCCTCTTTGAGGGGGCACGCCTGGAGTACAAGATGGTGGGCGATGAGCTGACGGTGCAGGCCATCTTTGACGTGGCTGTAGACAAGGTGGTCAACGGTACGGGGGCAACCTTCTATCTGGACTACAATCCTGCCTATCTGACCCCCTCGGATATGAACACCAACGCCAAGCTCACATCGGGCAGCAATGCAGAGCTGAAAACAGATGCGTTTTTCTCTGTTAATCCTGGCCTGTTCCGGGACGCGGCTGGAAACAGCGTTGATCCTTTTATGAATAATACCGATCCAACAAATGCTAACTACTACAGTAGCGTGGATATTAGTAATCACACGATCCACATGGATCTTCATTTGGATCAAAGCCCGAATGGCGTGATTGCAAAAACAATTGCCAAGGGGCAAACCACGGATAACGTGTATGGCAGCGTGGAGCTGCTGGACGGGGTAATGAAGAACGGGATAGAGGAACAAGGATATGTTTTGAACCTGTGGGGCCTCCCCGACTGGGATGATTGTGAAGGTGACGCGTATGTGGAGGAAGAGTATCCTAAAGAGGATGTGAAGAAGGTTGTCTTGGGGCAGCTCAGCTTTCAGGTGGAGATAGACCGTCTACCGGAAATCGTGAAGTATTTCGGCAATATGACTTTGAAGGACGGGGTGGATAACCGAGCCTTCCGGGACTATCGGGACGGCAGCGGGGCGGATAAGCCGCCTGTTGTGGCGGTAACGCTACTGGATGCTTCCGAACCCCCTACTACCACCTATTTGCTGGATATCGCCAAAAGCGTACCGGCAAACAAGGATCCTTGGCAGGTTTTGGCTTATGTGGGCACGACCCCTAGTACCGATAACCACCATCATCCCCATGCGGGCCGCGTGGAGGACGGGAAATACGCCCCGGGACAAACAGGCTGGAGTAAGAATGTGGTAGAGCGGTACGACTTCAGCTTCCCCAAGGATATGATCATTCGCGTGGAGGCCACCAACCCGGAGCTGACCATCAACTCCTATCAAAACTTCACCGATGGTTCCATGGAGGATCTGCCGATTTCCCTGGGCAAATACTCCCCCATGGTCACCGTTACCTACGCCGACGGCTCCAAGGAGAACGTACCCTTCCCCTGGGGCAAGGCGGAGGACGGCTACACCCCACGGTATACGCAGGACAGTTCTCCAGTCACCTCCGGCAACTACGACGCCAAGGGGGGCGACTATACCTTCTATCAGTATTACAAATACACCGATAGCAACGGCGATCCCCAGACCTTCCCCAAGCCGGTGACGGCCCATATGACAGTCATACCTATCACCGTGGTAGACGTGACAGCGGATGACCTGGAGCGGACCTATGATCTGCAGAACGTCACCGGTCAGGTGACCGACGTGGGCGATTTGAGTTTGCCTGACACCGCCAAGGTGATCACTGACATTGTGCCCTCCGGGGTGTCTATCACCATGCCCATCAAGGGCTGGATGCCCGCCGACAGCGCGGCTACCGGGTCAGCTTGGCCGGTTCCCGACACGGCGCTCCACTCCCTGAAGGCGGACAACGCCGTCGGCGGTGTGCCCTATTGGCCGGACGGTACCGATTTAGAACCTGTGGCGGCGAACCATGTGGGTACATATTCTTTTGAAACGTCGGACAGCGGACATACTGACCCGCAAGGCATTCTGAGCGAGGACATCCGCAAGGCGTATCCGTGGCTCACTGTGCCCGAGCAGCATACAGAGACAGCCGCCAGGGATGACGACTGGTGGGACCTTGACCATGCGAGACGGCACATCGTCGCTCATGGGGACTACATGGACAAGGCGAACTATGCGGTGAGCTACGTCAGCACCGTCACTGCCCCCGGAGACGGCAACGGTGGCGGCCAGCCCACGCTGACGCTCTCTGTCCGGCGCACCGACAAGGACATTTCCCAGACGGCGGTATTCCGCACCTGGTTGCCCAACGGGCAGGAGATCGGCACGGGCCTGAGCAAGGGAATGGACGGCGAGACGCTGGACGATTGGTTTAACAGCGTAGAAGCCGGAGTCCCCGTGGACCACGGCTTTTACGATCCGGGTACGAGAGAGAGTGACGGCGGCAGCGGCTATCTTTATAACCTGGACTACAACCCCGACGATCCTGATCCCGATCCCGCCGACGGCGACCCGAAGCATGATCTGGACAGAGAGACGTTGCGCCGCTATATCAATCTGGGCGGATGGTATAAGGTCGCCATCTGCGAGGACCCGGACAAGCTCGATCCCGATACGCCCGATGGATGGACGGAGCAGATCCCGGTGTATGTCCCGCCCCGGCGCAACGAGTATGTGGAGAACAAGGTCTATAACTTCATCGGCGAAAACGCCGCGCTGTTTAACTGGCCTGGAACGGTAGGGGATACGCTCTACCTGCCCCGGGGCAGTTATAACCCTGTCGGGCCGTTGGACCCGGCCCTTATCAACGCGCAGGGCGTGGGTCTGCCTCTCTATGACAAGAGCGGAACGGTCACTGATGGCAGAAGCGACAGCACCGATGTGTTTGAGGAAGGAAATCCCATGCGGCCCAAGCTGTCCCGCTATGAGGAATCCTACGGGCTTAAGACCATCTACGACGGTCAGACTGGCGCACAGCCCGGCGAGATCTTCTCCGTGAAGGTGGATCAGCTTGACACAACGCACACTGACCCGTGGAATGGCCGGCCTGCCGGCAAAACCCATGTGACGGTGGGCGGGGATAACGTCTATCAGTACGGCCCGACCCCGCTGTATACCGGCCCGCGAGATGCGTTCAACAACCGGATAGATAATGGTTATCAGGTCATGGCCTTTGGCTATATCCACCAGCCCACCGCCGATCTGACCACCTACAAGGCCACCCTGCGCACCCAACTGCCGGAAAAGGAACCCTCTCTCAGGGAGCATATCAGACTGCTCAGCGACGAACCCACGGGTATCACCCGGGGGGCCTATGGCGATCCCGACAGGGTCACTCTGGCCACCTACGACACGGTGATGGAGGGCTATACCATCCGTCAGGACTACACCTTTATCATTGAAAACGACGGCGACGTGGATATTTACGGTCTGGACATCGACGGTCTCACCGATGGCTACCCCAAGGATACGGTGGGCGGCCGGTTTGTGATGCTCCAGCCCCCGGCCAGCTTCCTGCCGGCGGGGGAGAGAACGACCTTTACCCTGACCTATATCTACGACCTCGAGAACAACGAGGATTACGCCAACAAGCACGGTGGACAGGCCCTGCCCACCTACCGAGATACGTTTTATATCACCTCCACCTCCCACCCCAACGCCGTACACGGCGGTACCCATCAGGAGAATAAGGCGGGAGACGGCAGCTATGACTATCTGTTGGAGTTCGACGCGGAGTTTGAGGTGAGTGATGATCCCCTCCACAAGGTCACCGTCATCTACAAGCCCACCAACGGCAACATGGGTACAGCGGGCCTGATCGTAGGGGAGCAGAGCGATGGAACGGACAAGGTCATGAACTATACCACCACCACCCAGACCTTCCGCAAGGATAAGGAGGTCTATGTGGTGGCGAACTTGGTAGACGAGTACGAGATCAAGTCTGTCACCATCACCGATAACAACGGCAATACCATTGTGGTGGGCGGAAACGATTTGCGTATTTACGAGTATACCGATCCGGCGATCGGCGGTGACCCCGCGTTGGTAAAGGACGGGACAAAGGTATACGTCTTTACGATGCCCGACCAGGACGTGACCGTCACCATCAATTTCTATGAACCGTTGCGCTCCAAGCTGCGACTCAGCGATCTGATCGAGTATTCGGCGCCCAGCAACGATCCCAACGACCCTAATGACCTGAAGACCAGCGCCGAGGCGGATCCCCCGAAAGACCCGGAGCACACCTATCGCGTCTGGCGCAAAACCTTTACCCAGGCCGAGCGGGACGCTGCCGCCGCGTGGCAGGGCAGCGCGACGGGAGGCAACGGCGCAGACCAGGACCTCTACCTCATGACCAAGGGAACAGCGCGTCCTCATGCCGCAGGTTATCCTGCCGGAGGCTGGCCGGACAAGGACAGTACCCCGGCGGACGAGGGGCGGCAGTTCCTTCCCTCGGAAAATCAGTACATTGTGGTCATTGACGAGAACTTTGACCTCTCCCAGGTGGAGGCCACGCTCCGCAAGGTGGTCTATCACGAGGATTATCAGGGGACAGATGCTACTCATACAGACGGCTATAACGAGGACATCGACGTTACTGTCCAGATGGACGTTTACCCCTATGAGGTGGAGGACAACTGGAACAAGACGGGTTACACCGCCACCATGGTCTACACCCCTGCGGGAAGCAGTCCGATCCATGGTTACGGGCCTCGCCCGGGCAAGACGGCGACGCCCACCATCCACACCACCCGTATCTTTGCCGAGCAAAACGATATAGAAGCCCCGTGGGCCATTTCTCCCAAGCCGGGAGAATCTACCTACGTACGCATCTCCCTGTCTGCCCTGGACCCTGAAAACGGCAACAACAGGCTATACCGCTATTACTATCTGGAGATCCACCGCCGCACCAAGGACCCCAAGGTAGAGCTGCGCTACGGGAACTCTCCCTACGGCATGATCCGCAACGAGAGCAAGTGGAGCGACGCGGCCAAGACGGCCGCGGAGGAGGCCTTTGTGTCGGCAGGGTACACCTTCCGGGGCACAACGGCGGCAGTTACGCCGGACAAGGTCACCCTGCATAGGCTGGATAGGGTCACTTACTGGCGGGAGGCATGGGTGCGCAACCGCGGCCTCTATGAGCCGGAGAGCTTTACCGGCCAGCATATGGAGACGGTCTACACAACGGACAAGGACGGCAATACCATCGTGGGGGACTATGTGATGGTGGACGACCCCGGTGTTTACAACTCGAAGAACAATCTGGATCTGGACCGTTACGCTTACTTTGCGCTGTTGGGCGAGGATATGCGCGAACCGGGGGTCAGCCGGGCATGGGATTCCTCCGGGCGGGAGGTGGACGTGAATACCATCTCCGCCCAGGCGGAGGTCACCCTGCTGGACGCGGCAGGTACGACCCAGGTCGCCCGGTTCTCCGGGACGGATACCGCTGTCATCGATCTGGGGGTGGCCAACGGGCAGCGGATCCTGGCCAACGGCTATGCCGCAGGCGCGACCGTTGACGGCGATGCTTGGCCTGTTGCCTCTGCTGCCACAGGAGACCCGGCTGCTACGACCTACAGCCTCATTGAGAATATCCGTCCCGGCCGGTATCTCATTCAATATACCTATACGGATTTTGATGGCGTGAGTAAGCTCAATTACTACCGTCCCTTTGTCATTTTGCGGGGAGTAGGCGACGTAAACACCGACGGCATGCGCGACAATGGCTACACCAAGGTGGGCAGTGACGAATATGCGATCGAGGACCGTGTCACCGACCCGCTGGGCTATGAGGCGGGGGAATGGGACGGCACAAAAGAGACCGTCTATCCCTACGCCAACATCTTTAAGTATCGGGTCTGCGATGTGAACAATGACCGCAACATCAACAACATCGACGCGAACCTAGTGGATAAAAACATTCGCAAGGGTGGCGATGAGTGGCTGCGGTTCTATGAACCGGTGGATTACGGTCTGCCTGCCCCGGTGCCTGCGCCTTGACTGTAGTCCGGTCTGAAAAAACTTGATTTTTGCCCCTCGCACCAAGGAGGTATGTCCCATGGAGAGAAAGATAACTGCAAAGCGTGCGCTGGCATTTTTGCTGGCGCTGGAGATGCTATGCACCCCGCTGGCTATGGCGCGGGTGCAAGACCCCGAGCGCGCCATTCAGGAGATCCCCGTGGGAGAGGAAGCTTGGGAGCGGGAGGAAGGACCGGCGCAGACCGGCGATGTGACGGTTACCGCCGCCCCCCTTGCGGAATTGACGCCGGACGTGGATGCTTATTACGAGCCGCGTCTGGGCTTCGGTATTCCCCTGATCCCCAGCGGACAGGACAGCAGCGGCGTGCCCACCAACTTCAGCACCAGTATCGCGGAATATAAAAACTACCTAGCCTATGAGATGAGAGCGCTGCCTGATTCATCCCTGCGCTGGGGCCTACGCTCCTATGAAAAGCCAATTGCTTATCACGAGGGCGCGCTGTATATTGCCCTTCCTGAAGTGGGGCGCATCCCGGACAAGGAGCTGGAGGGCTTCTATGTTACGGGAAGGATGCCGGAGGGAGATCTGTGGTACGATCCGTTCGGCGGAGACCGTGTCCTGCCCACCTGGAGCTTTGACGAGAAATGGTTTGAAAGCGATGAGATGGCGGAGCAGTACCGACTGATCCCGGTGGAGGGAACGCCGGCAGACTACGACATTACAGCGGACGCTGACGTGGCGGCGGGGAATCTGGCCACCGTGGCTCGGATACCTTACAACAGCGAAACGATAAGTAAGGTGTATGACGACGGTTGGGCGTATATCATCCCCATCGTCGCCCGCTGGAGAGCCAGCTCCAACAGCGGCGTCACCGCCATGGGTCTTTCCACAACGGGAGAGGACGGCGTAAGTGAAGCCCAGACGGAGGCATACGTCGAAGACCCGAGAGGGAAGGCCTCTCCCGACACGCTGACGTTGGCCGATGTGGGTGAGAGCGAGGTCCGGGAGCTATGGCTGCGCGTTCCGGAGGAAAAGGAGCGGCTGACCATCACACTGGAGACCTTTGAGCCCTACTACCACTATCATGTGGACGGCGAGGGAGACTGTCCCGTTGTGGCAACGGCCGTGTTCCACGCTGTCGACGGGGACGTGGAGACCGACCTTGCCGACCACGTCCACGCCGGTCGCTGGGACGGGGAGAAGGAAGAGTACAATACTCCCATCACTCCCGCACCCCAGCTCAACGACCGGGGACAGGTGAACAGCCCCAACAACAGCGTGACAGCCCCTGCAAGAGGGCAGTGGACGGTGGCGGATATTCCGCTGACCAAGGTGGATCAGGCTGCCGATCCCAACGCCGATCCCTTTACCACCATTACCTTTACCGTTACCGCCCCCGATGGAGAGGGCACCAACACCTATACCATCCATGTGGAGCGGCTGACCACCCCGGTGGCTACCCTGGGCTATGGCAACACCCCCTTTGGCATAATCGACAAGGACTCCAGCGCCCGCTGGAAGGACGAGAACAAGACAGAGGGTGAGACTGCCGAGCAGACCATTGCCAAAAACAAGGGGATTGCCAAGGCATATTTCAGCGAGAACCACACCTTTGACGGAATGCCTATCACGCCCGGCAGCAGCGGCAGTCTCTACCCTGGTGTGTACTCCACCCTGGCATGGACAGGCGCAAACGCTAAAAATCTGGATCAGGATTCCACCGCCGTGGTGGCCTATTTGGATATGGCCTTTGACGACCCCGGCGTCGCCTTTGTAGATAGCGAGGGACGCGTGGTATCTTTCGGCATGGACGCCGCAGACGCCCGCTATACCGACAGTGTCAAGCGCACGCTCCGCCTGCTGGTGGCAGACGAGGCGCTGACCACCGACCTCTACGGCGTCACGGCGCCCAACGAGGACGTGAATGAAGTTTGGTATGTGGGCAGCGGCGGCGATCTGGCCGACGGCCGCCTTTCGAGTACAGAAGCCTCCCAGATCCTCCAACGTGCCGACGGCACGGACCAGGTGGATCTGCGGGGGCTGAAGGTGCTTCCCGGCATCTATACCGTGAAGTACCTCTTTGAAGACCCAGTGAACCACAGCCATGTTCCTGCGGAGCGTCCGCTGGTGGTATTGCCCATTCCGGGCGATGTGGACATGGATGGCGCGGTGACCCACGCCGACGCTAAGATACTGGATGAAAACCGCAGTGCGTGGGGCAGCGAGACGGGCCGGGGGTTCCACCTCCTGCGGGAGCGGGTCTATCATGACGCCCAGGTGAAGGTGGGCGATCTCAGCGGTGCGGCCGCTATCCGCAACGGTTTCCGCCCTTCCTATATCGGCGGGACATCTAACTATTTCTATCGCCCGCTGGACACCGGCGAGGTGTATACCCGTAGGACCTGGGCACAGGTGACGTCGGACGGCGTCACCACCCAGGCCAAGCTGGAACTGCGCTATCTTGGCCCGGAGAGTGGCAAGCTGGACGGCCAGGGCCACACCAACAACATCACCGGCCCCTGGCAGGCGGACCCCGATGAGGGCGTGTCACTGAAGAATGATAAGCACCCCGACGCCAAGGACACCTTCTGGGTGGGGATCTATCTGGATCTGCCCACCGGCAGCGACCTGGCAGGAGAGACCATCCGCGACCTGAAGCTGGCGTTGACCTATGACAGCGAGTTTGTAGAGCCTGCCGTGGTCTACCCGTACAACCAGGACTACGCATACAGCACAGCCGATGAATTTTGGGAAAACGTCACCTTTTTCTCCTTTAACATGGGCACGCGCTCGGTGGGGGAGTATGGACAAGCGATGACTATTTTCTCCGGCCTGAACGGCAGTGCCTACAACCGTCAGGGTCTCGCCCGAAGCCGTGCCTTTACCACCCACTATTCCAAGGTGGAGGGAGAGCTGGAGCAGGCCGCTGCGGCCAGCAGTTTGCGCGAGGTGGTCATCTCCCTGCAAAACGCCGACCGGACACAGGTGGCGACCCTGCGCAGCGGTTATCTGCTGGTGCTGCCCTTCCGTTTGATCAAGCACCCGGAGAGCCGTGTGAACGCCGACAGCATGGCTCGGCTCATTGAGATCTCCGCCGGAATGTCCGATCTTACCTTGATCACGCCCAACATGGGCCGTGCCCTGCCCGGCGCGTCTGCGGCGCGTGTGGAGTGGATGGCGCAGCTGATGGAGGAGATCTCCGGGGTGCGCGCCGCCTCCGACCGGACCTATGCCTTCTCTGCCCAAAGCGATATCTATGGCGGGGCGACACAGAACCTGCGTACCCTGGTAGATTGCCAGCCCACCGCCGAGGGGCTGGTGCTTTTGGGAGAGGACACCACCGAGAGTACGCAGCTCTATAACCAAGCCCAGGGCAGCGCGGAGAAGGAAAACGGTCAATATGACAAGGAATTTGTAGTGAACTACCTCCCGTTGGGTGATGAGAGCTTTGACCAGAGCACGCTGCCCCCGGGATTGACCTACTATTCTGCCGACGGTTCCATCCGCGGCGTGCCCACCGCTGCCAGCGCGGCCCTCAAGGAGCCGGACGCCGACGGCAATCTTTACCGTCCCTATACCTTTACCATTCGCGGCAACCTCTACTCCATCGTGATCGAGCCGCGTACCATCCACTATCAGGTGACCAGCCGTTCCTCCTATTATGGCGAGAGCGCCTTCCGTGGTATGGACAGCGACGACTATACCTTTACCTATACCGTGGCCGATCTGGCCGGACGAGATCTGGAGAAGCTGGCGGAAACGCCGAAGGGTAGCGGCACAGAGCTGGCAGACATTTTAAAGGATTACAATTACACAGCCCCCAAGTTCTTCGCGCAAAATGAGAAGACCGGTCTGGCGGTCACGGCGGAGACTTCGGTGGGGCAATACCCCATTCTGACCGCGGTGGAGGCCAAGGCGGATAATTACCGCTTTGAATACACCATCGGCCAGAAGCTGTTCATTTTGAAGAGGCCGATCCGGGTGGATCACATTGAGGTGGACTATACGGCTCTGGGCAATGAGATCGCCGAGAGCTATAACGCGTTGATCTACAACAACGACAACCGCAGCGGCCGCACGCTTACCGTGGATGAGGCAAAGGGCCACGGCGTGTTGACGCTACGTCTGCCCGAGATCATTGACGGGAACTACGGCAACCAGCCTTTGGACCCCAACGGTTCCGCACGGGTGGGCAACGACAAGCTGAAGCTGAAATTCAGAGGCCAGTTCCAGCGCAACGAATACGACGAGAGCTTTACCACAGATAACTTTATTCACCTTCAGGCGCGGCAGGAGGCCCGCCCCATCGGCAATATCGCCTCTCTGGAGCTGGCGGACGACTGGGAGACCAACCAGAACTATATTTTGGTGTATCAGAGAGGGACATACACGCCGGAGAAAGATAACATCCAGGGTCTCGTGCTGCGTTGCGGCATCGACGCCATTCGGATCAACGAATGGCCCAGAGAGCTGGATGGCCGGGTGACCACCGCGGGCAGCAGCATTATGGAGCCCAAGAGCCTGCGGGTGCAGCTGGACCTGGAAAACGATTCTCAGATGGGCGACTTTGCCTATGATGTGGTCTTCGATTACAATGCGGCCAGCCTGATCGTGTGGGATCTGCACTATAACTGGGTCCCGCCGGAAGCCATGGAGGCGGGTCTCGCCAGCCCCAAGACGATCGCGGGCACCGGACTGGTTTATAACGACGAAGGGAAATTGACTGATACCAACCCCTACGGCAACGGCATACTCACCACAGGCATGGACGGCTGGTACCTGTGCGTTGCCGCGCGGAAATATGACGTGCAGGCCGGGGAAGAGGCGGAATTCGTCAAGACCTACTCCCAAAATCCCCTCCACATCACTGCACGGCCCATTACCCTTACCCCCGCGTCGTCCGGCCGCTTTTACGGCGATGAAAACCCTGACGATCTGACCTATACCTACGACTGGACACAGCTTAGCATCCCCGAGCAGCAGTGGATCAAGGAGACTATGGGCTATCCCAATAACCAGAACCCCAAGGGCACACCGGAGGAGCTGGAGGCACTGTTGGCGTCCAAGGGCGGGGAGTATACCTTGCCCAGCATCGTAGTATCCAAGACCGCCGCGATCCCCACCGGGCCGGACGACCCCAATTTGGTCAAGGCGGACACCCCGCGCGGAACGGGCCAGTTCTATGTGATCCTCTACGGCGCGCGCAGTGAGGATTACAGCTTCCGCTATACCCAGCGCGGCTCTACCGTTACCTCCGAAGCCTTTGGTATGAACAATTTTACCATCCAGGCCCGCCCTGTGGTCATCCGTGACCTCTATTCATCTGTAGAGGCGGAGACGGGAACCACCTCCACCGCGGACTTTGCCACGATCTATGCCGATACCCGCACGCTCTTTTTGAAGGAGCAGGTGGACGGCGCGACCAAGATCCCCTTTGCGGCGGGAGCGGACAGCGGGCGGGTGGTCTTTGAGACCGCCGGGCACACGGACCGCAATCAAGTGACCTACTACACTCACAACGACACTACCCGGCCCGTAGTGCGCACCGACATAGATTATCGGGACAGTTCTCTGGCTGTTCTGGAAAAGGATAAGCAGGCACTCCAGGTGTCGTATACGGTCCGTTTTATCCCCGACGCGGACAAGAATGCTGAAGGCGACAGTCTGTACGGCGTGTGGAACGATTTTACGGCCAACTTCTACAGCGTGGAGGCACTCGCAGCCACGGGCGGAGCCGGTCAGCGGTACGTGGAGATCGGCGACATGGCTCTCACCGGCGCGGCCGCCAATAACTATATTCTGGTCTACCAAAATGGACAGCAGGCCGACAAGGAAGCCCCCGCCAACGCGGAGGCCTATGTCGCGCCTGAGCCCGACGCACGCTATTTGACCAGCTATCAACGCTACGGCACAGGCACAGTCATTCTCCGGCCCATTGAGGACATGGAGCTGACCAGCTTGGGCAAGATGAACTATACCTACGGCGAGACCTGGTTCCCCGCTCAGCCCAATGGGAACAACTATCTGACGTTGGAGGTGCGTTACGCCACCCGCTTTGACAACGATCCTGCCCGAAATATTCAGAGCGAGAGCCTGCGCTTTACCCCGGTGAAAACACCTGACCCGGAGGATCCCACCCACGACCTGGACACCGACAACTTTACGCAGCGCGGATTTACCATCTACTATCTGAGCGAGGGGGCGGCGACCACAGAGGACAGCAAGAAGGCGGCTGTGGCGGCAGACCAACAGCTGGAGTACGATCAGCCGCTCTATCCCAAGATCCATAACAACGCGTCCATCTTTGTGGTGGGCAAGCGCGGTGAGAGCGACCCGGAGATTTACTCCAGGGTCGGTTCTCGCCCTGTCAAGGTACGCAAAGCAGCGCTGACCCTGACCGCAAAGAATGCCCACCGCTTTTACGGCGAGAACAACGACGCCATTTGGTGTGAGGACGGCGTGCATGCGTTTGGTTATACCTATGATGTGCAGCAGCTGGCCAAGTGGGACCGAGATACCGCTCCGGCGGATCTGGAGGGCGCCAATATCCCTGCCCTCTCCAGCAGTGCTAAGTCCAATTCCCCCCTGAATAAGGACGGCTGGGGGGAATATCCTATTTCCTTTGCCCAGAGCAGCTTTGAATTTGACAACTATGTGGTGACCGGTAACCCGGGCACACTGTTTGTCTATCCGCGACCCGTTCAGATCAACGGGATCAACCACAGCCCTGCCGCCGACGGCCAGCCCGGTCCGGTCTATATCATCTACAACGCCACCTCAGCGTCCATGTTTACCACCCAGTACGACACGACACAGAACCGGCTGGTGATCGGGCTGCCCAAGGAGGATGGGATGACCACCTGCATGCAAACAGTTGTTCGTATCAATGCTAACGGTGAGCCGGTCATGAGCGGCACAAGCCGACCCCTGCCCATCAGCGACAATGTTCTGGTGGGCAACGACCAGTTGGCCTTCACCGCCACCATTGAGTTGAACCATCCCGATCGGTGGACGCTGCAGGGCGACGCGGTGGATGCGGAGCTGGACGATATGCTGGTTACTATTGACGCCATGACGAAGACAGATACGGCTCAAAACTACCGGCTCAGCAACCCGGGACGCAGATTTGAAAAGTGCTGGGGCGCGGTGAAGCTGCGCACCATCGACCATATCCATATTCTCCAGCAGCCCAAGTTGAACTATACCTACGGCGACACCCTGGACCTCTCCGGTCTGCGGGTGCGCATCGACTATGTATCGGATACACCGGGCGCGGTCGAGTTTAATGTGGTGCCCTATGTGAACGCCGAACAGTTCCAGAGTCACGGCCTGTATATCAACTACTGGGACGTGGGAGCGGCTGTCCCGACCACCAGCGAAGAGAGAAAGGCGTTGGTCTCGTCCTACCGAAAGGCGAGCAGCGGCGACCATGTGACCATTGCCCCCACCCACGATACGCAGCAATTTATCGGCACGAATTTCAGTGACCCGCTACGGCAGCCCTTTGCCGCCAATGGCAAGACCCTCATCATTTCCGCCTTCCAGGCCACCACGGTGGCGGAGTATCAGAGCGCCGCCACCCCGGTCATTTTGGGCGACAGGACGGTGCTGATCCACAACCTGGACGTCTATGACTACACGCCTGTCAGCTTTGAGAGCAGTAATCCCCCCAGACCCAGCGGCAGTAATGCTACGGCGTCTATCCATGTGGAGCCGCGGCAGCTGACCTACACCTTGGCCGCCGACGATAAGATCTATGACGGCATCGCAAACGCCGCGGGAACGGTGACCCTCACAAATGTCTTTGACGCCAACGTTCAGGTGCGGGTGGACAACGACAATAACGCCGTTCGCGAGACCGTTCAGGACGCTATCTATTTACCCATCGGTGCGGCTTATGAGAGCAACAGTACCAACTACGCTGACTTTGCCGCCCTCACCGGCAACATACAAAACCGCCGTTTGGCCTTTAAGAGCAAATATCAGCCGGGCAGCGGCGAGCTGACGTTTACCTTTGTCAACCCCAACGTCCACTATGAGGACGATGAGTTTGAAGCGGGGCGGCCTGCGATCGGTCCGGACGCGAGCTATGATTGGAGACGTTCCCAGACCCTGGAGGAGGTCACATCCGATCATGACGTCTACAACGCGGTCTCTCCGCTGCCTGTGGAGGTCACCAATATGTGTATCCTTGGCCCTGACGCGGCCAACTATACCTGGGACGCGTCCACCGAGCCGCGGGTGACTGTCACAGAGGTCAAGCTGAACACCCGTGCCGCCGCCCAGAACGGCCAGGACGCCGTGCCCTTTGCCACCATCCAAAAGGCTGACCGTCCGGTCCTCCAGGGCCGGTCCCTGCTACCCAATTTGGCGGTGGACCTCCACAGCAACGCGATTCGCCTGGGGATGACCCAGGCTTTGGCCGACCTGATTGACCGGAAGGACGAATTTGCCAGCGAGACCCACTTTGAATATGCCCTCTTCTACGATCAAGACGGAATGTTTACCACTTGGGCGGGGAACGAGGGGGACTGGGATCATCAGGACGCCTATTTCTTTGGCGGCGAGACTGTCCGTCCCTATATCGACCCGGCCTATATCCCTAACCTGAACAATTTGCCCAAGCCGGAGACGGCAGGGGAGAAGACGGTCTACAAGGGGCAGTTCTATGCCTGGGCCGGAGAGGACGAGGGGATGGAGCCTGCGCTCGATGCATACCCCGGTGGGGCTTCGAGTGCGGAGGCGTATTGGTTCTATAAGCTCTATGCCACCGACCGAAAAGCGCTGCCCAGAAATACGGTGTTTTATCCGTTGGTGCGTCTGAGCGAGAGCCGCAACTACAACCCTTCGGCCGATCTCTCAGGGGATGCGTCTGTCACCGCAGAAAGCCTGGAGGCGGCGAAGGCCGCTGTGAAGGCGTGGCGGGCCAATCCTGAAAATGAGACATTGAAGGCTGACGCTCTCGCGGCGTCGGCTACAGTCCTTTCTGCCGCCCGGCCTATGAAAGCCGCCGCTGAGAAGGCCGCGGCGGACAAGGTGGCGGCCGACCTGGAGCGGATGGAGCAGAAGGGAGAGCAAGATGCCGTCACCGACCTGCCTCTCACCGCTGCCGCAGTGAAGACCCTTGCCCAGCGGCTGGATCTGCTCTCTGCCGGTCGGGAGCGCAACGCGACAGGGGAGGACCGCACCACCGAGTTTGTGGTAGCGATATTGGAGGCGGTTTGGTTCACCGACACGCAGACCTATGAGGACGTGAAGCTCCTGGACAGCGTGGTGGGCAACGTGCCTGTGCGCTACTATGGCTATTATTGGGACGTGGACCATTCTGCTCAGCTGCGCATCAGCAAGGACGAGACGATAGATCTTTCCGGCGATCTGCTGGTCACCATCCGCTCCAAGGAGGAAGGAGAGCAGGAGGTCAACGTCAACCTTGCGGAGAACGGTGGCCGCACCGCCAAGCTCTATGTTTCCACGGAGAGCGGCGCGAGCGCCGGGAAGGTGCGTACCATCCGCATCACCCCCAAGGCCCTGTATGCCCGCTTGGGCGATGCGCCGTACCAGCTGGGGGTGGTCACCGACCCGCCCAAGCCCTCCAACCGCCGCTACACCTGGAGCTCCAGCGATCCTGATGTGGCTACCGTAGACGAAAACGGCTTGGTCACGTTCCGGGGCCTGGGCGAGACTACCATTACCGTCTCCACCGACAACGGGAAAACGGCGTCCATTCGGGTGATCGTCAGCGAGGTGCTGCCGTTGCCTGAGATCAAGGACCCGCTCTTTAACTTCAATTTCTCCGGTCCCTGGGAAGAGCAGGATGGGGACGGCGCGTTCCGTCCTAAGGAGGAAATGACCCGTGCGCAGCTTGTCATCCTGCTGGACGTTTTCCTGAATCCCGACGCCCGCTGGACCGCCACGGCGGAGCTGGCCTACGTGGATATCACGGGGAAGGAACGCTACTATGAGGCGTTGAACCGCCTGACCTCCGTAGGCGTAGTAAGAGGTGTTCCCGGCCAGGCCTTTGCCGGGGAGCAGCCGGTCACCCGCGCGGAATTTGCTGTGATGCTTTGCCGGATGCTCCAGTTGGAGGCACCCAATACCGCCGGCCAGATCCATATGTTTGAGGACGCCGGGCAGGCGGAGACCTGGGCCTACGCCTACATTGACGCTCTGGCCAAGACCGGGGTGATGCGCGGTGTGGGCGGCGGCTGCTTTGCCCCCGACCGGGTGCTGACCCGGGAGGAATCCGCCGCGGTGATCTCCCGCCTGCTGGTGACCCGGTTGAGCTCGGACCAGACCGACCTGAAGGTACCCACCGACATGACCCCTGCCAACTGGTCCTATGAGCATGTGATCCGGGCCATCAACGCCATCGCCTATCCCGATTGACCCCCTGTCCCCCATCCATCCACACCCCTGAAAAGGAAGTGTCAGACATGGTGAAGCACAAGCTGAAAAGACTCCTGGCCCTGGCCTTGAGTATCCTGCTGTTAAGCTCTGAATTCTCAGGGCTTATTCCCGCTGCCCACGCCGAAGAGGCAACGCCGCAGGAAACGGTCTCCACCGGAGAGCAGCTGGACTTCCGTAACGAGAACAATGGCCGGCCCAACCTCTTTGTGGACTTTTTGGGGGACAACAACAACTATAAAACCGCCGAAACGGAAAAGCTTAACATCGGAGCGGGTCAGCTGCCCATTCCCGCGGGTTACGACCAGAGTGCCAGATCCAACCCCTCCGGCCCGGACAACAGCTGGACGCAGTATAAGGCTAGCGAGATTGGCGCCCAAACCATTTTTTGGGTAGGTATTGGTATCGACCGCAAGGAAATATTCAAGCTGTTGAAGGACGGGAAGGGCCTGACCTCCTTTGAGGGCGGCTTCTACTACGACAAGGAGGTCATTGAGCCGTATTACGATCCAAGGTATCTCCCCGCCGGAGCGGACGCTGCCAACCCCACCGAAGAAGAGATACGTGCGGCGTATAAAGAAACCATTGCCAGTGCAAACATTATGGATTATGGCAAGTACCCTGATTATGCGAGCTATCCCGCCAACACCCAGTGGTACGACAGCTACGAGATCCTGCGGGCGGAGACTGACCTGACGCCTACCACCGACCTTATCACCCAGGAAGAGCTCAGCAGTCCCTCCATTGAACAGATCCTCACCAACCAGAATGACGGCAATGCAACAAGCATGGTCCGGGACTGGCGGATGACCTATGTCTCGCTGGAGCTGAAGGACATCACCGATCCGAACCGGCGGCTCAAGGACGTCTATGACGAGAGCGTCATGTATACCGAGGTGAAAAATGAAGACGGCACCGTCAGCAAGGTGCTTACCACGCCTCCCGGGGCGCACGGCACAGGACTGGAGGATGGGGAAGTTGATATTGATGGGAGTAAAAACGACTACCAGTATCTACTGCTGATCCCCTTCCGCCTGAAGCAGTACGGCGGGGAGCAGCGGCTGCATCTGCGCCTGCTACGCAACGCCACCCATTTTTCCATCGGTGCGGGGGAATACGGTGCGAGTACCTACGGCGAGACGGAGGACGACACCTACGCGGCCTGGGAGCGGGTCACCACCCGCAACCCCGACCGCGACCTGAAGCTGCTTACCAACTTCACCGGCGACCTTTACCTCTTTAACGCCGATCCCCCCAAGGCCACGGATGAGGAGTATACGGCCCTGTTGAAGATCATCAACGGCGGTAGCTCGGAAAACGCCGCAAAATTGGAGGTAGACGGTGACCCCGCAGTCTGGCCTGTGTGGGCGGACGCCGACGGCGAACAGATCCAACACCTTTACAGCGGCCTGGGCATGAAGCTGAATGTCCATGCCCAGATCGGTTATACCGCCACGGTCAAGGTCTCCTATCCCGACGGGAACGGGAATACCGTGACCCATCTCTTTACCTCGGATGTGCCCCGGGAGGCCAACCCGGACGGGAGCTACAGCTTCCCCAACCAGCAGGACTCCAACCACGCCTTTGTGATCCCGGTGTTTGGCCCGCCGCCCCGGGTGATCACCGTGACCGTGACCTTCCGGCACGTGACCGGCGACGAGTTCCGGGTGTTCCTCTCGGAGAAACCGCAGCCGGGTGACAAAGAGTATAAAACGGGTAACGAGACCACCATCACCACCAATCTGGATGCGGACTTTGATCCCACTGCGGACACCAACACGATTAATTCCTTTGACCCCGCCGTGCCCCACCCCAACTCCAGCCACGCAGGACTCAGCCATGCCGACGGTCCGATGGGCATGGCCAAAAAGGACGAGGGTGTGAAGATCCACGTGGAGACCCACGCAGACTATGAGGCCGTGGTGCAGATCTATAACTTCCTGCAGCAGGGCTTTACGCTCAGCGGCCTGACGATCGATGCGCCGGTCCACAGCGTAAACTCCGCGCCCACCATTGACGGGGGAGCTTCCAACCCCCACTACGGCGAGGTGACGCTGCCCCAGGGCGGCGACATTACCTTCTCCATGGGCGCAAGCGACATCGACGTGATCGTGACCTACCAGAAGGCCAAGCGCCATAAGGCGACCCTGGAGGTTTATCATCAGGGGAATATTGATGTGCTGGACACCAACGTGGCCCAGATGGGCTACTTGGCCTATGACGACGAAAATGTGTCCTCCATGGTATACAGCGGCATTGTCTACGAGGATGATACACAAACGCCCTCCGACCATCGGGCGGTGAAAAATCCCCTCAAGGGAGATACTCGCAAGCTGCCGTGGGTCTCCCGCTCTGCGGCCACTCTTTCGGGCAGTCTGGGCGGCGATACCGGCCGGAAGGGCAAGACCTGGAATCCCCGCGACCTGGACACCCCCTTCGACCCTGTGGCGGGCAGCGGCACGGTGATGGCCCTGCTGGCCTCCGCCCCGGACAAGGATACCTTCAAGAGCCAGATCAACGGACTGGATCTGTCCACCACCGATCTCAAGGACGGCGGTGGCGCCGTCGCGTTTACGGGCTTCCGAAAGAATCTTTATGGGGACCTTTACAGCGATGCGGATATCGGGGAATTTGCCGATATCCTGTGGGAGCTGCGGCTACGCATCGATGCGGACACCTCTGCGGGAGGGCTGAAGGACACCTACCACAAGAGCGTGCCCAAGAGCGCGACGGACAGCACAGTGGCGTATGAGTATTACGACCTCACCGCCGCCCAGGTGCAGGACTATCTTTTGAGCGTTTTCAAAAATGCAGAGCTGGATAACGCCAACCAGAGCGGCTACAGGGAGGTGCGCCGGTCCTATTTGGCCGCCAGGCAGGTCTATGACGAGCTGATGTCCCAGACCAGCTATCAAGTTGACCTGAAGCCGATCCACGCGCCCAACGCACCAAGAGAGGTGACTGTGGACGCCAACGGTGTGCGCGAATATGAAGATCCCGCATATGAGAGTTTTTACATCCACAGCTACCGGCTGTATATCGCGGCCTATCAAAAGTACGTGGATGCGGCTAAGCTGTACGGAAGCGCTACCGCGGCTGAGGTGGTGCAGCTGTGGCAGGATGAGAACCTGGATGGGCATGAGACGAATATTGGAAACACCTTTACCCCGGAAGCCGTGCCCATCCACACCGCCGCGCAGGCGGCCGGGACAGTGGCAGGCCAGACGTGGAAGCAACGGGTCATCAAGCCTGACGCTACCCCCGATGAAGAGGCGGATCCCAAGACCCCCGCCCACACCATCTACACCCGGGACGGCCGTACCGTCTGGGTGGCGCTGGAGGCGGACTCGGCCTATAGGGAGGTGCGGGTGGA
Source organism: uncultured Oscillospiraceae bacterium (assembly GCA_910579775.1). GTDB lineage: Bacteria > Bacillota > Clostridia > Oscillospirales > Oscillospiraceae > MGBC124762. The sequence goes on from CAJTUE010000001.1 coordinate 188,551, forward strand.
GCTGTATCACCAAAACGAGGACGGCTCAATAGGTACGCATATCGCTGACTTGGCGTTGGCAGACGGCTATCAGAACGTTTACTCATTTACCATGCCCGATGAGGACTGTGTGGTGCGGGTGACCTATGGCCTGCGCGCCACGCGCAAGCTGAACATTATCTACAAGGGCGTGGACGGCAAGAAGGACAACGTGTCGGAGGTGAAGGCCTATCAGATCGCCGACCCGGCCGACACCAAGCCCAATTTGGCTACACGTACCAACAAGGATAACCTGAACGTCGATCCTTATAGCCCCGCCCCTATCGAGGCAGTTTTTGTAGGCGCTACTGTCACCATTCGTGTGAACGTAGACGAGGATTACGAGGTGGAGCTGATGGCGGTAGACGCCGATGGCAGCACCCGCATCCCCATCAACACCCCGGCCATTCCCGCCGGTTCCGCTCTGCCCAGGGAGGGGGATTATACCTTCCTTGTGCCCGATATGAACGGCGACATGACCCTGACCATCACCTACAAGCCCAAGGAGCAGCCGAAAAGCTGGGCCTTGATCAACGCGGTCATACCGGACGGTGTACCCGCCGACGCGGGCAACACCGCATTCTGGCGTGATGGCGGTCTTTACCGTCAGCTCAACGATGTGCCGCAGGGTACGCACTTGACCGGCGAGATCACTGTGGCGCCGGGCTACTATATCCGTTCGGTCACCGCCTACGGCGCTTCGGGTGAGCCGAGCAACTATACCCATATCCGCAACTATACCTATACCCTCACCGGCAACGGCTATAACGGCGGCTACGGCACCAACCAGACCGGAACCACTGTGCCTGTCAACATCTTTGTGGATATGCCGGGAGAGAATCTGGTGGTAGACGTGGAATTCGGCTACGGGCTTCCCCCCGTCACCCCGGAAAATACGCTTACTCTGACAGTGAAAGACGACGATAACGAAGGGCCGGACTTTGCCGACAACTGGGCCAAGGCCACGGTCTATGACCGGGAGGTAGAGCTTGACGACACCACTACCGCTCCTGTCCTGACCCTGGGTGAAGTGGGCTATACGCATGGTGCTCTCTCGAAGCGGGACTACGCTACCCCGGGCCAGTGGGTGAAGGTGGAGTTTGGCGCGCACACCGAGATGAAGGACGGGAAGATCGACCCGGCCAAGAGCTATTATGTCTCCAAGGTCACCGTAGGGCCGAGCAATTTGGGGATTTCCGTGGTGTGGGAAGACGACCACACCGTGTCCTTCTTCATGCCTGCCGGATCTACAGGCGTGACGGTGGAATTCTCCAAGTACCCGGAGAATGGCCGGCTGCCCGACTACTTCCTCACCGTCAGCGAAACCTACCGCGATCTGAACGCGACCCCGGCAGGAGTGACCCAGGACGATTACAACAAAAACTACGTTACCCTTGCCGACTCTGAGACCATTCGTTCCTGGAACGGCAAGAACCCTATTCCCCTCCACCCCTACGACATGGCCGCCGGGACGTACAACCCCGAGCGCGTCCCCGCCACCACCCAGGAGGGCGCCACAGGTGTGGCCGCCGCCGGCGAGGAGGTCACAATGACCTTCATTGTGGACGAGCCAAACTGGTACGTCCAGTCGGTGGTGGTCATTTCCGACGGCGCGGCCTACCGCGGGACATATAAGCTGCTAGACGACACCGGACCGCAGAAGATCTACACTGCCACCTTCCTGATGCCTACCGGTGACGCGGAGTTCATTGTCCACTACCGCCGCGGGCCGAGACCTGCCACACCGGACTACGGCTTTACCCTCTCCCTCACCGACGATGACAACGTTCTCACCGACGGCAAGTATGACGAAAACAACATCGTCGCTTCCTTTGTAGACGCCAGCGGCATCAACGTGGCCGGACACGCCGATCTGGTGGTGGGGCACAACAAAGGGACCATGACCGACGTGCGTCACGTCCACGCCGGCGACACCATTACCCTTACCACCACCCTTGCCCCCGGTTATATGCTAGACTATATGCTGGTCAACCCCTCCAGATTGCAGCTCTACCCTGTCTGGACCAGCTATGAGATCGACCCGAACGGCGTAGTCACGGCGACCTCCATCCTCACCATGCCCCCCGAGGGTATCGCCGTAGTGGCACGGGTGGTGAAGGGTGAACCTCAGAAATACACCGCCAACCTCATCCTCCATCCGCCCGCGGGTATGACCTCCATGGACGGAGTGGGGCAGGGTACGTTTGCCGTCAATGGCGGAACGCTGAACAATTACTATAAGAGCGCGGTGTTTTCCACCTATGCCGTGCCCGGAACGACGATCCCCTACGACCTGTATGCCTTTGACGGCTATTACATCGACCGGGTCACCATCGACCCCCCGCTGGGCGTTACAGGTACGCTCTCCGGGGCATTCGGCTATCAGGACGGCTCGTTTGTAATGCCGGCGGCCAACGTGAATGTGAACGTGTGGTTCAAGAAGGGCTGGCCTGACGAGGTAAAGTACCGTCTGAAGCTGGAGGTGTTTGGCCCGGCCTATCAGGCTACCGCCACCGACAACAACTATGCCAATTTTGATCAGGTGGTGCACACCGATGCGGCCGTTTCGCCGCTGATTCCAAAGCCGCCCGCCGTCACAGTCTGGGGGGCACCGGACAACAAACCGGTCTACAGCGGCCAGTCCTGGCTTCTGCGGGACGAGGAAGGGGTGGCCTTTGACCGGGACACTGTTTATGTGAATATCCATAAAATCGCGGATTCCTATGTGGATTCTTCCTCCATCCGCATCACTGATTCGGCCGGGAACGTGATTTCATGGTGGTATGTCCCCGGCGGCATTGCCTTTACCATGCCGCCCCGCTCCACCACCGTGCGCATCAACTTTAAGCAGCGCACCACGGAGCTGCCCAAGTATACCGCCACCCTCCACCTGCCTGACATCGGGACGGGAGACAGCGCGACGCTGTCCACCACGGCGGCCAACGCCACGGGAGACAATCCCGCCACGGCGGACGGCCATGTCATCCGCGAGCTGCTGGCAGGGGACGCTCTGTCCCTGGAGGCCCTGCCCGGCACGGACCGTCACATCACCGCTGCTTACGCCGTGGAGGAAAAGACAGGCCGCATCATTGACCTGACCCGGTCGGACGGCACACAGAGAGTGCACAGTACCTTTGTCCACGCGGGAGACACGGGTAATTTTGCTATGCCTGAGGACAATGTCCACGTCTATGTCCGGTTTAAGGAGGGCAAGGTGGAGAAGGACGACCTGCCCCTCACCCTCATGGTGTCCGGCCCGATGGAAGCCAACCCCGCCGATGGGCACGGTGCGGTCACGGAGGTCACAGGAGCGACCGCCGCCGAGCACAAGACCATGGAAGTGGATGCGCCGGGGATGGATACCCGCTTTGTAAGGGCTGCCAATAAGGTGGTCACCACGTTCAACCCCAACAAGGACAAGGGCTACGCCATCACCAAGCTGGAGGTCTACGACGCCGACGGAAACCCCGTGCCCTACGAGTGGATCTCCGTGCTGCAAGATCCTCCCACCGCCGATCTGGACGATCCCACGGTATGGCCGGGGACACAGCCGGACGATATTGCAGACCGTCCCGGTTGGAAGCAAAACCCCGAGCTTCAGATCACTTTTGAAATGCCCGCGACGGGAGTCGTTATCCACGTGACCTATGGCAAGGTGGACAAGACGAAGAAGTATGTGGCGCAAGTGGTGGTCAATGACGAGGCCTATTCCGAACTGCCCACTCCCAGCCGGAACAACGCTTGGCTGCGCAACGAGGCAATCGATTCCGTCCAACGCAAGCTCCAGGAGGCCCATCCCGGCGACTGGATCGACCTGGATGTGTCCGTTCACCCCGGCTACCGCATTGAGTACATCAAGGTGGTGCCTCAATCCTTTGGGATCGTTCCCGGCCTGCCCCTGGGCCCGTACTATACCCAGAACACCGGCTTCGTAATGCCTGAGGGCAACGTGACGGTGTACGTGAAATTTGCCGACGATGGTATCGAGAAATATAACGCGACCTTGCGGGTCACCGGTACTCCGGTGGGAGACAACGCCAACTACGGCACCATTGTCTCTCCCTGCAATACGCCCACGCCGCCGGCCAGACCTACGCCCGTCTATGTAAACGGCACGCCGCAGATGGTCCAGGCCCGGGCGGATATGGATTGGGTCACGGTAAACTATTACCGCAACACCGCCAACGCCTATATCAAGGCGGTGACGGTGAAAACCACAAGCGGAGACGATGTGCCCTTTACCCAGTTGGAGGACCCGGTGACCGGCCAGGGGACGATCACCTTCCCCATGGTGAATGAAAATGTGACGGTCACGGTGGAGTATGACACTGTTCCCCACGATGCGGAGGTCTACCTCCATGTGATCGACGCTACCACAGGGACGGAGACCGAGATCGGCGCGAGCGCCTGGGCCAGACTGACCTATGCCGCCTTCGCGGACCCCGACAGCTGGGCCATGGGCATCGTCAATCCCGCGCGCAGAACAGACGCCGACCCCTGGGGCAACACCGTGGGACCCTATGCCGCCCCCGCGGGACAGCGGGTGGGTTTGACCACTAACGCTATGACGGGGATCTATCTGCGCTCGGCCTATGTGATCTATAACGGTATGGGCCAGATGGTGGATCTCCGGGTGGAACCCACCAGCGGGTCCAATCCACGCAGGTCCTTTGTGGTCCACCCCGGCCGCAATGACGTATACGTGGTCTTTTCCAGGACCGAGCCCGATCCGAAGGACCACACGGCTATCCTGATGCTGCGTGCCCCCGAGGATGCCGCCGGCCAGGCCAGCATCGCGGTTGGGGACGTCTATAACGGAAGTCCCACGGACCGGGACCGCCTGAACGAGGCCAACCACGGCCATGCCCAGGTCATTGCCCGGCAGGGGGATAAGGTCATTATCCAGGTTGCTCCCGCCGAGGGCTACGTGATCGACAAGGTCCTGGTCACCCCCCTGGGCTTCCCGCTGAAGAGCGACGCGGCCTATTCCTACGACCTGAACGGCAACACCATCAGCTTCAACATGCCCCACCGGGATGTGGCCATCACCGTGGTGCTGAAGCGAGGCACCAACCAGCACTATAAGGTCAGGCTCCATTACGTCAAGGATACGGTCTCCGCGGCTGCCCCTGCAATCCAGGAGATCAACTATGCCAAGCTGGATTGGATGGATGAGGGAACGGCCCGGTGGATCCAGGCGGATGAGGATCCCGCTACAAACGATATAAGACCCGTTATGGAGGATAACATCCGCGAGGGCACTGCGGTCACCTTGACCGGGCATTTGGGCGCCGCACCGGCAGACCCGGACCACCCCGACACGATCCTTTCCGCCTTTGTGCTGCGTACCAACGGCGCGCTGGTGTCCTTGAATCCGCCGCTGGAGGGGAAGGAGGCTGTGAACGGAACAGCCACCGATCACACCGCCTCCTTCACCATGCCGGGGGCGGATGTGGACGTTTATCTGGTGGTCACCACCGAGCCGCCGGAGAACCCCTGGCATACCGCTGTGCTGGTGGTCACCGACAGCAGTCCCAGCGGCGTGAACACCGGCCACAACAAGGGCTATCTGTGGGACAAGAGCAAGCGGACCAGCGAGGACCCGAACTTCTATGCGGAAAGCGCGGTCCCCGATCCCGGCGATCCGGGCGTCAGATGGATCGCGGTGGAGGAGGGGAACATGTACGCCGTGAAGCCCAAGGCGGAGCCCGGCTACGCCTTTGTGCCCCCCGCCACGTTGAGCTGTAACGACGGCGCCCACGGCGGCAACATGTACGCCGAATCCGTGACCCCCTATATCTACAGCGACACCATGGGCACCTGCAACAAGGCGGCCCTGATCCACTTTGTCAGCGACGACGCACTGGAGCTCACGGTGGTCATCCGTGACCCGGAGAACCCGGGCAACGTGACCAACAGTCTGCTGACCAGCCAGACTGCGGCGTCCATCCCCGATCTGGAACTGGAGTCAACAAACGTGGGCGGCGCTTACCAGATCATGGGCGGCGTGGTAGCCGGTGCGCCCATTTCCCTCACCGCCACGCCGGCCCCGGGCTTCACCGCCACAGCCCAGATCCACTATTACGACGGTACCGTGGCCGACATCCCCCTCACCAAGCAGGCGGACGGCACGCTCACAGGCTCGGTGGAGATGCCGCCCAACAACGCCACCATCATTGTCACCTTCCACGGCGACTATGAGGGTCGGCTGACCCTGGTGGACCTGAGCCAGGCAGACCGGACCGCCCAGGCCACCATGTTTGAGGACAGCGGCGTGGCTCCGGACCGGATTACCGTAAATCACCTGACTAACGTCAACGCCGAGGGCTGGCCCAGCGATGTTTTGACCCAGCTGCCCCAGGGCACGACCCTGACCGCCAACATGATCAAGAACGACAACTACGCCAACAAGCGGGTGACCGCCCTGCTGAAAGTGAACGGTAGTACAACGGTGATGACCGCCTCCCGGAACAACGCGGAGGGGGTGCCCGAGTATACCCACACCATCAACCGCGCCGACGCGGAGATCATCTTCGTGGTGCGGGACAAGGACGATTCTACCTATGTGGCTGCGGTGAACACCGTCAACAAGCCCGCCACAGACTACAACGGCGACAGCGTAGCCGACCCCACCATTACAGCCGACCCTGTGGGGGCGGCCTTTGGCCATATCTGGACCACGGCGGATGAGAAGGACCAGGTCACCGTCACCTTCTCTGTCCCCGACGGCTATCAGGTGGTGGTCACCTCCAGTCATGCCAACGGTCCCGCTGGTACATTTACGACGGGAGATCACACCGAGACGTTTACCATGCCTGCGGCCAATGTCCAGGTGACTATCACCTACGTACGCACGGAATTTGAACTGACATTGCATATTGTAAAGCCCTCCGGGGCAACAGAAACCACCCAGGTGGATGTACTGGACTATGCAGGCGACCCCACGACGCTGACTACCCACAATGAAAATGCATGGGTTTGCGAGGGAGAGAATGTTACTATGACCGAGGCGACTCCCGTCAGCACCGGTCTGGAGCTTCGCTCTATCTCCTATGCCGCCACCAACGGCGCGTCCGGCTTCCTCACTGTGGGCGACTCCTTCCCCATGCCCGCCGCCGACACGGTGGTCACCGTGCGCTATGGCGAGAAGGACCCTGACGAGGAAAAGCCCTTTATTGCCTTGGTGGAGACGGTCCACAATTATGCCGGCGATCCCCGCCCGGGCAATAAGGCCACCGAGCTGAAGAACCTCAATTCCGGGGTCGTTCAGTTCCCCTGGGTGGAGGGCGCGACGGACGACGCGATTCGCGTGGCCTATCAGGTGGAGCCGGGGTATGTGGCTGTGGTTACCGCCTATCGTTGGGGCGACCCCACCGCTCTGCTGCCCGTGGCCAACGTGGCCAGCCCCTCCAACGGCATTGCCACCGTGACCATGCCGGGCGGTACTGATGTGGTCATTCGGATCGAGTATCGGGAAAAGACAGAGGACCCGGCGGGCGACGTGATCCTGCGGCTGGTGGGCCATGGCGCCCAGCAGAGCAACCAGGCCAACGTTACCAGCCCCGGGTACACCCCTGCTCTGGGGCAGCTGTCCGCCGACGGCGCGATCACCTCCGGCATCAGCATCCCCAACACCGATTACGTGAGCGCGGGGAACGTGGACAGCGACGTGGAGACCCCCAAGGTGTCTACCTCCACCATGGGCAACGAACTGCGGGTATACGCCAACTGGGCTACAGGCTATCAGGTGGTCCGTATGACCGTGGCTGTCCGTAGGACGGACAACACCGAGACTCCGGAGGTAAACATTCCCATCAGCCGCTACGGCTCTGCCGCCGCGGGCCGCACCCTCATGCCTTATGTGGATGAGGATGAGGCCGCGGTCATCCGCGTTTACTACGGCAACTTCTACACCGCCACCCTCCACATTGACCCCCACGGGACAGACGGCCTGGACATGAACGGCAACCGGACTGAGGCGGACGACAGCCGCACGCCTACTGTTACCTCCGTTCCCGGTGTTGACAGCATTCACCGCCACCTGGACCGCCTGGAGCAGTTGACCGGAGGTGAGACCGTTCAGACCAGCGCCGTGCCCGGAACGGACCAGCGGCTGGTGGGCGTGGTGTGGGAGAGCGCCACCAACGGCGCCTCCAACGCCGGTTTGAACACGGAGACAGGCGAGTATGACTTCACTATGCCCACTGAGAACGTGGACTTCTACGCGGTCTATAAGCCCAAGGATGACACCTCTTACATTGCCAAGGTGCAGTTTGCCAACGGCAGTGCCCATCTGGGCAGCAGCCAAAACGAGGTCACCATCACCAACCAAAGCGATCCTACCGCCTCCAAGGGCAGATACTGGACCGCCGCCAAGGAAAACGAGTCGGTGGTGGTCAACGTGAAGGTGGCCCCCGGCTACAAGGCGGAGATCATTGAGACCCTGAAGGACCACACCCCGGATGGGACCACGGATTACGATTTCTACATCAACCGGACCAAGTTCGTGCCCAATCTGACTCTGGGCAAGGACGCCACCTTTACCATGCCGGCCAATACCGATGCCACGGTGATTATTCGCTATACCAAGGGATACGACCTGACCCTGGAGCTGAAGGACACCTCCAAGTTGGCGGCCCCCGGCAATTTGAATGCCGCCGATGTGGACACTGCCGAGAGTCCTGCCCGCACCCTCCACGCCGAGAGTGACGGCACTACCACCACGGATTCTGACGGGCCGCTGACGGGAGTGGAGGCCAACACCAAGATCACCACCACCGTCACCGCCGCCACGGATGCCCAGTACCATGTCTACCGCCGCTCTCCCTTCACCGGGACAGTGCGGGTGGACGCGCCGACACCGGCGACCACGCCGGGCGATCCGCCCGTGCCTGCTGTTCATCCCTATGAATACGCAATGCCCAGCGAGGACGTGGAAGAGTCGGTGATCTTCTTCAACGAAAAGACCCCGCTGCTGGCCAAGGTGGAGGTCAAGGGGGAGAGCGACATCAACGGCAACACCGCCACCCCCATCGTGGACTTGACCGACACCACCATCCCCGATGGCGGCACGGCCGCCGCCAACGAGACCACCCGGGGCACGGTGTGGACCACCACCACCCATGCGGTGGAGGGTGATGCTACCAAGATACCCCACACCATTGACATGACCCTCACCGTGGCTAAGGGCTACATCGCCAAGATCCGTGTCCGCCGGGACGACGACAATTACTACAACAACCCCACCGACGAGAGCAAGTGGAACTGGCTGGACATCGGCGACTACGACTTTACCGAGGTGACCGAGACAGCGGCGGGCGGCGTAGTGCCGACTCCGCTTTCTGGCGACCCGGATACGAACGAGGTGCAGATCGGCTATAAGCCAGACCTGATCAACGCGCCCAGCGGCTTCCCCGACGACGTGTCCGGCGACCAGCACTTCCGCTTCACCATGGCCTATGACACCGCAGACGGCGTGTGGAAGGCCACTGACGTTACCGTCATCGTAGAGTTTGTCTTTGCTGGGACGATTCCTCAGCCCTTTGACCCGGACAACGAGGAGATGGAAAAGATCGATTTGGACCGGGGCTTCATCTACGGGGAGAACCGGGGCGACTTTGCCCTCATTGACATCCCCACCCTTTACCAGGACACCAACAAGGAACTTTTCGACACCGACAACTATGACAAACCCACCGGTGGAGCGGCCAAGGACGCACAGAAAAACGTGCGCTATTCTTTCTTCCTTTACGATGCAGCCAAGGACGAGTACACCCCCCTGACCCTTGGGGTGGACGTGACGCTGGAGCCGGAGGACGAGGAGACCCTGAGGAACACCGGCGACCCGTACAACTACTACGACTACAAGACCAAGCGGGCCAACGCTTCGGACATCCTGGACGACAAGGTGGCCGACAACGCCGAAAAGACCTATGTAGGCTCCCGGTTCAAGCTCATTCCCACCGGGCCCGACGAGACCACCGGGGACCGCACCGACGGCGCCCAGGCCCTCTACGACATGCTCAACAACCAGAGCTCCCTGGCCCGAAAGGCGGACGGCTCCCTGGCAACAAACGGAGAAGGGAAATATTACACCACCCTCTATGTTATTGCCGAGGACGCCATCGGCCAGAAGAGCGCTTACACCCAGGTGTGGATCAGGCCCCACTTCACCGTGGAGGTCAAGGTGATCTCTTACGCCCCCAACCACGAGACCACCGCCAGCCTCTATCCGCTCATGTCGAAGGAGGAACTGGCCGTGGACGCCGGTTATAAGAACGAGGACGGCACCCTGACCGGCGATCCCGACGTGTCCGACCCCGGCGACCCGGATCCCAGAAACTTTGACCACTACAGCGGGGTCAAGGACGGCAAGTCCCTCCTGAGCAACTACACCCTCTACAAGGGCAGCGTCCTGGGGGCCAACAAGTACTACCAGAAGGTCCACGTCATGTCCTCCGAGCTGCTGGGCGGCTTTGACAAGGCCTATGATCCCGGAAGGGACGCGCTGTTCAACGTGGCGGAGCAGGCGGCGGCGGAGCAGGGGAGGTTTACCTACTCGCTGACGCTGGAAAAGGCCTCTTGCCTGACCTATACCCGGGTAGACCTGGATCTGTGGAAGGGCGTGGACCTCGCCGCGACCGATCCCTATCCGGCCTGGTATAACAAGGACACGCTGACCTACACCATCTCGGACACTGTCTATCTCATTACCGGCGACGTGGACGGCGATGGCTACACCAAGTGGCAGGACTATGACACGGTGTACAGCTACGTCTGGCGCAACGTGGAGTGGAACAACACCCAGACCGAGGCCCCCGGGCCTCTGGCCACGGCGGCGGAGAAGACCGCCTGGAAGAACTCGGTCTACAACCCCGAGTCCATGGCCTACCGCTGTGACCTCAACGGCGACCGGGTGCTGAGCTATCTGGATGTGGACCTGGTGCAGACGGTGTTTGATTACAACCGCTCGGTGGAAGACTACTGCTGGCGCAAGCGCAACGACGACAACACCCTGGGCGAGCCCGTCCTGCCCTTCGGCTTCGATGGTAGCGTCAAGAACAAGGACGTCAACAAGAACCCCGACTATGTGGCCCTGTTCGGCCTGGAGCCGGACGATGACGAGCCCTTCCCCGTAGAGCCCGACGCGTATTGGGATTCGCTGGTAGACCCCGATACCACCGACGCCCCGCCCCTGGACAACCCCTGGGTGGACGAGGACGGCACGCTTTGGGACGGTCCTGTGGAGGAAGAACCGGTGGAAGAGGAGCGTGGGCCCACGACCTCCTGGGAGGAGGAGAAGGGCACGGTGACCGAGGTGCCCGGCGGAGATGAGAGCGGCGCGTGGAGCGAGCTGCCTGTCTTTGACATGGACTGGCGCGCCGAGCTGCCCTTCCTGCTCCCGGACGAGCCCGAGGACCTGCCCTAGACAGACGACAACGGTCTCGGCGCGAGAAGCGCCGAGACCTCTGCCGATATTATGACCAAGGAGTGACCCACTGATGGAACAGATCCAGATCAACAAGGCAGCCGCCCTCAAGCCCCTGCCCGACCCTGCCAAGCTGGTGTTTGGCAAGGTGTTTACCGACCACATGTTTTTGATGAACTACGACGCGGGCAAAGGCTGGCACAGCCCCCGGATCGAGCCCTATGCCGCTCTGTCCCTGGAGCCCTCCTGCATGGTCTTCCACTATGCCCAGGAGGTCTTTGAGGGCATGAAGGCCTACCGGGACCCGGAGGGCGGCGTGCGGCTGTTCCGTCCCATGGACAACGTACAGCGGCTGAACCAGTCCTGCGAGCGGCTGTGCATCCCCCAGCTTCCCGAGGATCTGGCCCTGGAGGGGATCAAGACCTTGGTGCGCATGGAGGAGCGCTGGGTACCCTCCGCCGAGGGCACCTCCCTCTATGTCCGCCCCTTCGTCATCGCTACCGACGCCTCCCTGGGGGTCCACGCCTCCCACAGCTATCTTTTCTGCGTCATCTGCTGTCCCGTGGGGGCCTACTACAAGGAAGGGCTCCAGCCGGTGAAGATCTATGTGGAGGATGAGGACGTGCGTGCCGTCCGCGGCGGCACCGGCTTTACCAAGTGCGGCGGCAACTACGCCGCCTCCATCCGTGCCGGTGAGCGGGCGGAGGAAAAGGGCTTTTCCCAGGTCCTCTGGCTGGACGGGGTGGAGCGCAAGTATATCGAGGAAGTGGGGGCTATGAACGTCCTCTTCAAGATCGACGGTAAGGTGGTCACCCCCAAGCTCAACGGTTCCATCCTCCCCGGCATCACCCGCCGCTCCTGCCTGGACCTTTTGCGAGACTGGGGCTACGTGGTGGAGGAGCGGCTGGTCACCGCCCAAGAGCTCTTTGAGGCTGCCGAGGCGGGAAAGCTGGAGGAGGCCTGGGGCTCGGGCACCGCTGCGGTGATCTCTCCCATCGGCGTGTTGGCCTGGGAGGACCGGAGGGTCACTATCAACGGCGGCAGGATCGGCGATCTGAGCCAAAAGCTCTACGACACCCTCACCGGCATCCAGTGGGGCCGGGAGGCGGACCCCTACGGCTGGAGCGTCAAGCTGTAAGAGTGAGCGCGGAAAAGCTGCTGGATTGGTTCTTTCCCCGCCGCTGTCCCTTCTGCGGGCGGGTGAACCTGTCCGACCTGCCCTGCGGGAACTGTCAAAAGACTCTTCCGTGGCTGTTGGGCCCATCCGCCCGCAGCCATGTGGAGTTTATAGAAGACGCCGTCAGCGCCTTGGAATACCGGGGCGCTGTCCGCGGTGCGGTGCTGGGGCTGAAGTTCGGGAAAAAACTGGCCCGGGCCAAGCCCTTGGGTCTGCTGATCGGCCAGTGCGTCCAAGACCAGCTGGCCGAGCCATTTGATCTGGTGTCCTGGCCCAGTCTCAGCGGCAAGCACCGCCGCAAGCGGGGCTTTGACCAGGGGGAGCGGCTGGCAAAAGAAGCGGCTGCCGTTTTGGGGACACGGCCCACCCGCCTGTTTGTGAAAGAGGACCGCCCGGCCCAGTCGGGCCTGAAGGACCCCGCCGAGCGCCGGGCCAACGTTCTGGGTGCCTACCGCCTCCGGGACCCCGAGGCGGTGCGGGGGAAGCGGATCTTGCTCATCGACGATGTGCTCACCACCGGCGCCACCCTCTCGGAATGCGCCCGGGTCCTGCGCGCCGCCGGGGCAGAAAGCGTCTGCGCCGCCACCCTCGCCAAGGCGGGGCCGGGACGGGCGCGCGCCTGAAGCGGAACAGTGAAACACCGAAGCCATGGGCAAATAACAGTTGCCCATGGCTTTAAAATATGCTACAATATCAAGTTAGAACAAACAGAAAGGGGGGGCCGCCTGATGCGCCATCTTATCGATTTCGGGGATATGACCCGGGCCGAGTGGGACGCCTTATACGCGCGCTGTGAGACCATCATGGACGCCCCCGAGAAGCACCTGGACGCCTGCCGGGGCAAGGTGTGCGCCAACCTCTTTTATGAGCCGTCTACCCGCACCAACTTCTCATTCCAGGCTGCCATGCTCCGCCTGGGGGGACAGGTCTTCGGCTTTGCCGATCCCCAGAGCTCGTCGGTGGCCAAGGGAGAGACGCTGAAGGACACCATCAAGATGGTCTCCGGCTACGCCGACGTGATCGTCATGCGTACCCCCTGGGAGGGAGCGGCCAAGGCCGCGTCTCTCTACTCCGCCGTTCCGGTGGTCAACGCCGGGGACGGCGGGCACATGCACCCCACCCAGACCATCGCGGACCTGGTCACCATGACCCGCCTTCGAGGCGGGGTGGACGGCCTTACCATCGGGGTATGCGGAGATCTGAAATACGGCCGCACCGTCCACTCCCTCATCAAGGCCATGGAGAAGTTCCGAAACGTCCGCTTTTACCTCATCTCCCCCCGGGAGCTGGGAGTGCCCGACTATCTGAAGGACTTTATGCGCCAGCGGGGCATCCAACACCTGGAGGTCACCGGGCTGGAGCCCATCCTTCCCCAGCTGGACGTGCTCTATATGACACGCATCCAGCGGGAGCGGTTTGTGGACCCCCTGGAATACGAGCGGTGTAAGGGGATCTATGTTCTCACCCGAGGCAAGCTGAAGCGGGCCAAGGAGGATCTGCTGGTGATGCACCCCCTGCCTCGTGTGGACGAGATCCACGTAGACGTAGACGACGATCCCCGGGCGGTCTACTTCCGGCAGGCCCGCTTAGGGATGTTTGGACGCATGGCTCTGCTGGCCGACCTGGCCAACCAGCCCCGGCAGGAGAAAACGAAGGCGGTGCCCATCGGCCACGGCTCCGTCTGCCGCAACCCCCGGTGCATTACCCAGACCGAGCGCTACCTGCCGCCCCTGATCAAAGAGGTGGAGGGCAAAGTGTGCTGCGGCTTTTGTGACAAGGAGCTTGCATGAGGAGGGGAGCGGTCCTGTTTGGCTCCTTTTCCGCCGCCGTGTTCGCGGCCGTGTATCTGCTTCCCGCGGGGCTCTGGCCCTGGCTGGGGACGGCGGCCCTGGTCCCGGCGGCGGTGTGTCTTTGGAAGGGACGCCGTCTGGGGGTCTTGATCGCCCTTGGGGCGTCCGCGGCGTTGCTGTGGTGCGCGGCCTACCGCATGGTGATGTTTGCCCCCGGCGAGGCGTTGGACGGCCGCCGCACCCAAGTGAGGCTCCAGGCCGCTTCGTTCGCCGCGCGGGAGGAATATGGTCTCAGCCTGCCCTGCTATATTTTGGACCGGGGTCCCGTGCCCATCCGGGCAGCCCTCTACGGCGGGGAGGCTCTGGCGGAGGTCAAGCCGGGAGACGCGCTGACCGTGACGGCGGACTGCACCTGCCGCACCTACCTGGACCGGGGCGCGGTGTCCAATGTGGCCGCTAAGGGGATCTTTGTCACCCTGCGTGCCCGTGGCGCGCTCACCGTTGAACCGACGGACCGCCTGCCCTGGTGGAGTCTGCCCCGGCTGTGGGGCAGGGCGCTGGCAGAGCGGGTAGAGGAAGCCTTTCCCAAGGATGTCTCCGGTCTCCTTGCCGCCATGGTGGCGGGGGAGCGGGGCGTGATCCGTGACAGCGACTACACCGCCCTGAAGCGTTCGGGCGTGGCCCACCTGATGGCGGTGTCCGGGATGCACGTGTGCTTTCTGGTAGGCCTTCTGAGCCTGCTGACCGGAGCGGACCCGCGCCGCCGGGCGGCGGTGTGCCTGCCGGTGATCGTGGTGTTTGCTCTGGCGGTGGGCGGGAGCCCGTCGGTGCTGCGGGCGTGTATCATCTGGGCCTTTGCACTGCTGGCTCCGGTGGCAGGGCGGGAGAAGGACCCCTGGTCCGCCCTGGCCGCGGCGCTGTTTTTCCTTCTTTTGTGCAATCCGCTGTCCGCCGCCAACGTGGGGCTCCAGTTGTCCTTTGCCGCCGTGGCGGGGATCAACTCGGTGACCCCTAGGCTGTCTGAGGCCATGAGCGGCTGGCGGCTTTCCCCGGCAAAGACCGCGCCCATGTGGAGGCGGGTCTTTCTGGGCGCGGCGGACAAGCTGGCGAGGCTGGTCCGGGAGGGACTGGCCTCCACCCTGGGGGCGCTGGTGTTCACCGTTCCGCTGAGCGCCCTCTATTTCGGGACCCTCTCCCTTGCCGCCCCTGTGACCAATCTTCTGGTTTTACCGGTGGCGGCGGTGGTGTTCGCCCTGGGACTGGTGACCGGGGTGGTGGGCTTCCTTTCTCCTGCCGCCGCGGCGTTTCTGGGCCGGACGCTGGCCTGGCCCGCCCGGTATGTCATGGCGGTGGCACGGGGAATCGGCGCCTTCCCCTACAGCGCGGTGACCCTTAACGGGGTCTATTACCCCGCCTTTCTGCTCTTTGCCTACGCGCTGCTGCTCATCGCGGTGCTGTGGCGGGGACAGCGGCGGCGCTGGTGGGTGTTCACCGGCTGTGGAGCGGTGATGCTGTGCGCCGCCGTGCTCTTGACCCGGCTGACCTTTTGTCAGGGGGACCTGACGGTGACCGCCCTCAACGTGGGCCAGGGGCAGAGCGTTCTGCTCTCCTCTGCGGGGCAGACCGCCCTCATTGACTGCGGTGGAAGCACGTATCGGGACCCCGGCGACCTGGCCGCGGACTATCTGGCGGACCGGGGAGAGCGGCGCGTCGACCTTCTCATCCTCACCCACTATCACGACGACCACATGAACGGCGTGGCCACCCTCTTTGAACGGGTGGAAATCGGAGCGGTCATCCTTCCCGAGATGGAGGAGGACGAGGACCGCCAGCTCTGGCTGGCGGAGTTGGCCGCGGCAGAGGGAGCGGAGGTGACCTGGCTCCGGGAGGACCAAACCGTCCGACTGGGTGGCGCGGACCTGCGGATCTTCGCGCCCCTGGGCAGCGGCGACGCCAACGAGGCGGGCCTCTCCGTCCTGGCCTCCGCCGGAGACTTTGACGCCCTCATCACCGGGGATATGGGAAGTGCGGTGGAGCGGCGGCTGGTGAAATACCATGATCTGCCCCGGTGCGAGGTGCTGGTGGCGGGCCATCACGGCTCGGCGGGCTCCAACAGCGAGACCCTGCTGCGGGCCATCCGCCCCCGGACCGCTTTGATCTCGGTGGGCAGCAATTCCTACGGGCATCCGGCCCCGGAGACCTTGGAGCGTCTTACCACTGCCGGCGCGGATATCTACCGCACCGACCTGCGCGGAAATATCACCGTGACCGCCACCTTGGGCGGGGAAGGAGGCTGAGCCCATGGCAAAGCCAAAGCAAAAAAGCGACGGCTCCCTGGAGCGGTTCAAAAGCGAGCTGAAGGAGAAGGTCCCCCGCCGTCTCTATGTGCTCCACGGCGAAGAGGTCTATCTGCGCCAGCACTATTTGAGCCGTCTGCGGGAGCTGTTGATCCCCGCGGGAATGGAGGCGTTCAACGACAAGCTGTTGGAGGGGAAGGAGGTCTCTGCACGGGACATCATTGCCGCCGCCGACTGCTTTCCCATGATGAGCGAGCACACCCTGGTGGTGGTGCGGGACTATGACCTCTTTAAGGCAAACGAGGCGGACCGCGCCGCCCTGATGAGCTATTTTGCCGACCTGCCAGAGTATGTGTGCCTGGTGTTTGTCTATGACCTGATCCCCTATAAGCCGGACGCCCGCACTAAGCTGGCCGCCGCCTTGAAGGAGCACGGCCTGGTGGTGGACTTCCCCCGCCAGGAGCAGGAGCAGCTGGTGGACTGGATCGTCCGGCGGTTCAAAGCGGCGGGGAAGAGCGTGGACTCTGAGCTGGCCAAGTATCTGATCTTCCTGTGCGGCGACCTGATGCAGGACTTGATCCCCGAAATCGGGAAGATCGCCGCCTACGCCAAGGGGGCCAGAGTGACCAAGAGCGACGTGGACGCCGTGGCCGCTCCCCGGCTGGACGCGGTGGTGTTCCAGCTCAGCGACGCCGTAGGCGCCGGACAGTATGACAAGGCTCTGGGGGTCTTGGCCGACCTGCTCCACATGCAGGAGCCGCCCCAGCTCATCATGGCGGCCCTGGGGAAATATTTCCGCCAGCTCTACGCCGCCCGGGTGGCCCTGGAGGAGCGGCGCACCGCCGACGACGTGGCCGGGCTTTGGAAGATGCACCCCTTCGTGGCCTCCAAGCTCATGGCCGCCGCCCATAAGGTGGATCTGGCCTGGTGCCGCGCCGCCCTGCGGCGGGTGGCAGAGACTGACGTGGCCCTGAAGACGGCGGGTGGCGACCCCGACCAGACTCTGACCGGGCTGGTCCTATCCCTGGCCTATGGATAAGCTGAGGGTCCGGGAGGTCATTTTGGTGGAGGGGAAGTACGACAAGATCGCCCTGGAGACGGTGGTAGACGGTCTGATTTTCCCGGTGGACGGCTTTGCCATCTTCAAGGACAAGGCCCGCAAGGAGCTGCTGCGCCGCCTGGCGGCGGAGCGGGGGGTGGTCATTCTCACCGATCCTGACGGCGGCGGGGTGGTCATCCGAAGTCACCTGAAGGGCATTTTGCCGCCCGAGCGGGTGAAGGAGGCGTTTATCCCTGACGTGCCCGGCAAGGAGCGCCGCAAGCGCGCCCCCGGCAAGGCGGGCACCCTGGGGGTGGAGGGCATGAAGCCTCAGGCCCTGCGGGAAGCCCTGCTCCGCGCGGGCGTGGGGGTGGAGGAGGAGCCCGCCCAGCCCGCCTTCACCAAGGCCGAACTCTACACCCTGGGTCTGACAGGCACGCCGGACGCGAGGTGCCGCCGCCTGGCCCTGCAAAGGGCGCTGGACCTGCCCGCCAACCTGTCGACCAACGCCCTGCTGGGGGTGCTGAACGCCATCACCACCCCGGCGGTGGTGGAGGAATTGATTTCCCGTTGCGCTGCGGGGGAAGAGGAACTATAATAGAGCTATCCTAGTTGAAACAGGGGGTGAAAGCCATGGCGGAGAAGCTGGGCATTTACGTCCACATCCCGTTTTGCAAACACAAATGCGACTACTGCGACTTCTACTCCCTGGCGGGGGCGGAGGAACAGACGGAGCGCTATCAAAAGGCTCTGCTGGCCCATATGGCGGAGACCGCGCCTCTGGCCAAGGGCTGGGAGGTGGACGCCGTCTACTTTGGCGGCGGCACCCCCCTGATGCTGGGGACCAAGGCCCTGATCCAGGTGCTGGACTTTATCAAAAAACACTTTAAGGTGACCCGGGACGCGGAGATCACCGTGGAGGCCAACCCGGAATCGGTGGACTTTGCCACCCTGCGCGCCCTGCGCCGGGCGGGATTTAACCGCCTCTCCCTGGGGATGCAGTCCGCCTGTGACGCTGAGCTGAAGGCGGTGGGCCGCATCCACGACTTTGCCCAGGTGGAGGCGGCTGTCCAGGCCGCACGGAAGGCCAAGCTGAAGAACGTGAGTCTGGACTTGATCTACGGCCTCCCCGGCCAGACCTCCGAGAGCTGGGAAAAGACTCTGGACGCCGCCGTTGCCTTGGGTCCTGAGCACATCTCGGGCTACGGACTCAAGGTGGAGGATGGCACTCCCCTGGCTGTCCGGGTGGCGGCGGGGGAGAGCTTGCCGGATGACGACGCCCAGGCCGACGCCTACCTAGCCATGGTGTCCCGGCTGGAGGCGGCGGGCTATCAGCAGTATGAGATCTCCAACTTTGCCAAGGAGGGCTTTCCCTCCCGCCACAACCTGAAATACTGGACCCTCAGCCCCTACCTGGGCTTTGGCCCCGGCGCCCACTCCGACTTTGGCGACCGGCGCTATGCCTTCCTCCGGGACCTGGAGGGGTACATCACCGCCGTGGAGAGCGGCGGGCGGCTCTTGTCCGAGGAGACGGTCATTCCCCGGCGGGAACGGGGGAGCGAGTATCTGATGCTCCGTCTGCGCACCACCCACGGGATCGAGGAGTGGGAATACCGGCGGGAGTTTTTCATGGATTTTGACCCCGTTCTGGCCCTGCTCACCGACTACGAGCGTCAGGGCTGGGCGGAGCGGCGGGACCGCCGCTGGCGGTTTACCCCGGAGGGCTTTTTGCGCTCTAACGTGCTCATCGGCCAGCTGCTGGAGGTCCAGGAGCGCTCCACCCTCCCCGGCACCCTCAAATACATGTCGCGTAAAGGAACCTGATATGAAAAAATTACTGAGCGTTTTGTTGGCCCTGACCCTGCTGGTCACCCCTGCCGCGGCCTCTCAGGCCCTGGGGTGGGAGTTGGTGCGAAGCGAGACGGTGATCGGTCCCGGCGTGTCCCTCACCACCCAGAAGCTCTGGGGGGACAGCCGGTCGGATTACCGCACCGAACAGTTCGTTACATACACCCCCGGCCAGGGGGTGTCTCCCGTGGTGGCCTATGGCCCGAATATCCCCGCTAAGGCCACCCTCACCTCTATGGCGAAGGCGCTGGAGGAATATGGCGGCCGGGTGCTGGCGGGGGCCAATGGAGACTATTTTGTGGTGGCCACCGGTGTGCCTCTGGGCATGGTGGCCACTTGGGGCGTTCTGCGCTCCTCTTCCTCTTACCTTTATGCTGTGGGCTTTGACGCCGACGGCAAGGCTTTCATCGGCAAGCCAGAGCTCACCGTGGGCGTAGAGCTTAAGGGGCAGAGCCTGGCGGCCATGGGGGGCTATAACAAGTCCCGGGTGGCCAAGGACGGTCTTACCCTCTTTAACCAGGACTTTGGCGCCGCCACCAAGGGGGCGGGGAAGGGGATCAACGTGATCCTCCGCCCGGTGGTGATCCCCGAGGATCAGACGCCCCCGGTGTACCAGGCCCCCGACGTCACCCCGCCAGAGGCGCCCGTCCCCGTGACCGATCCCTTCACCGGAGAGGTGACCGGGCCCAGCGAGGAGGAGCTGGCGGCTTACCAGACGGCGCTGGAGGCATATCAGACCGTTTTGTCGGAGGCCCAGAGCGCCTACGAGACCGCCCTGGCGGAGTGGGCGCGGCTGTTGGCCAGCGCCCCCGCCCAGATGACGGTAGGGGGCGAGACGGTGACCTGTGTGGTGACGGCGGTGTCCGAGCAGGAGGGAGCCGTAGCCATTCCCGAGGGCTGCTTTATCCTCACCGTGGGTCTGGAGAGCGGCGATTATCTGAGCGGCCAGCTATCTGCCCTGAAGGTGGGAGAGCAGGTGAAGCTCAGCGTCACCTCCCCCGATCCACGCTGGGGGGAGGCCCAGCAGGCCATTGGCGGATATGCCCTGCTGCTGAAGGACGGCGTGGTCCAGGAGGGCCTGGACAACACCGCCAATCCCCGCACCGCCCTGGGCATCAAGGCGGACGGGAGCGTGATCCTCTACACCGTCGACGGGCGGCAGAGCGGCCACAGCGTGGGCGCCTCCATGCGACAGGTGGCCGCCCGGCTCAAGGAGCTGGGCTGTGTGGACGCGGTGCTCTTTGACGGCGGCGGCTCCACCACCTTTGGAGCCACTGGTGCGCTGGACGCGGCCTTTTCCCTGCAAAACAAGCCCTCTGACGGGGGCCAGCGGGCGGTGACCAACGCCCTGTTTTTTGTCTCTGAGCTGAAGCCCACCGGAGAGCTGGGTTCTTTGCACATCACCCCCCAGAGCGGGCTGTTTTTGCCCGGCGGCAAGGCGGTGTTGACCGCCCAGGGCATCGATAGCGGCTATTATCCCATGACCGCCGCTGTGGGCGCGGCGACCTATGACGTGTCCGGCCCCGGTGCGGTGGCGGGGAACGTGTTTGCCGCCGGCGCAGCCACTGAGAAGACCGAGGCGGTGGTCACCGCCACCGCCGCCGGGGGACAGCGGGGAAGCACCGTCTTGACAGTGGTCCCCACGCCCCACGGCATTACCCTTTCGGATGAGGCCACCGGTCAGGCGGTGACCAGCCTCAACCTGGACCCGGGGCAGACCCTGCCCCTGTCTGCCGCCGCCGTGTGGTACGGCCTGCCCATGACCGCCTCCGACGACTGCTTTACCTGGTCGGTCACCCCTGAAGTGGGGAGCGTTGACGCTGCCGGGACCCTCACCGCCGGGAGCAAGGCCGCCGTGGGAAGCGTCACCGTGGCCGCTGGGGCCAAGAGCGTGTCCGTTCCAGTGACCGTGGGCGGCCATGTGATGTTGCTGGAGTCCTGGGAGGAGGGGAGCACCCTTCCCGTTTTGGACGACCCGGAGGGCGCGCTTTGCGTGGAGCTGTCCCGAGAGCAGGTGCGCTATGGCAAGTCCGCCTTGAAGGTGGAATATCCCTCTTGGACGGATAGCGTTTTGCCCTTGAACCTGCCCATCGCGGCGGGGGAGAGCAGGCTGGACCTGTGGCTGTACGCCGGGGATGACGGCCTGAAGAGCCTGGAGGCGGAGTTTGCCCTGGTAGATGGGACTGCCGTGACCGTGCCTCTGGCCACCGGAACGGCGGAGGCCGCCTGGCGGCGTGTGGGCTGTGAGTTGCCCGAGGGGACGGCGTCCCTGAAGGCCCTGCACATTACCCCCGACCAACATGCGGCCGATCCCGTCCCCGGCGTGGTGATCCCCAGCGGGATGTATATGTCTACCCTCTACCTGGACCACATGACCACCGCCAACGGCCCCATTTTTGATACCATGCCCCCCACGGTGAAGCTCACCATGGAGAATGGGACGGTGAAGGCCGTGCTGTCCGACAATGTGGACAAGACCTTTGACCCGGCGCGCATCTCCTTCACCCTGGACGGCAAGGCGGTGGACTTTGTGATCAACGGCGCCACCGCCGCGGTTTGGCTCGACCTGCGGGACGCTTTGCTCCACCGGATATCGGTCACGGTGTCCGACACCTCGGGCAACCTGGCCCGGGCCTCCCTGGAGCTCCCGCCCGCGGTGGACAACGTGTCTCCCTTTGCCGACGTGGAGGGGCACTGGGGCCGCAATTACGCCGACTATCTCTACGACCGGGGCATCTCCAACGGCAGTCCCGGCCCCAATGGGACCCTGCTTTTCCAGCCGGGGGACAACATTACCCGGGGAGACTTCGTCACCATGCTCATGCGCTGGTTGGGCGCCGACCTCAGTCAATATGAGGATGTGAAGCTGCCCTTTGAGGACCTGTCCGCTATCCAACCCTGGGCGTTGAACGCCATCCGGGCGGCCTACTTCCAGGGGATCTTCACCGGCAGCGCTGCGGGGGACCTGCTCTACGCCAATGCCACCCAGCCCATTACCCGGGCCCAGGCCATGGCCCTGCTGGGCCGGGTCCAGGCCAAGGGCTACGCCCCTGCGGGGGAGACCTTCCTGGACCAGGCGGACATCCCCGCCTGGGCCACGGAGCACGTGGCCGCTCTGGTGGGCCAGGGCGTGGTCAACGGCTTTGGCGGCTATGTCCGTCCCAACGACCCCATCACCCGGGCGGAGGTCGCCAAGGTGCTCACCATGATGTGGTGAGCGGGGGGCCTACAGAGAAGAATGCCCGTGTCATCCCGGCGTTACGAAGTAAGCCGGGGTGACTATCCTACCTGGCAATAGAACTCCCCAGGGGGAGTATCCAACAGAGGGGGACCGAGGTCCCCCTCTTTGGCCGAAGGGATTGTCCAGAGGGGGGCTCTCGGATTGCCCACCTCTGGCCTCTTTTCTGGGGGGCTATCTTTTCGAGGACGGAAAAGATAATCCCTCAGAAAGGTGGCGGTCCCGACCGCAAAGGAAGGGCCCCGGCTTACGCCGGGGCCCTTTGATACGTTGTGCGCAGGTCGTTTGATTATTTCAACAAGGCGATGAACCGGTCGAGCATCACGGCCACTTCCGCGCGGGTGACCTCCGCTGTGGGATCAAGGATATTGCCACCCTTGCCCTTGAGGATGCCATTCTGGACGCACCAGGCTACACCGTCCACGGCCCAGGTCCCGGTGGCGTCGCCGTCGGTGAATCGATCAAGGGCCTTGGCGTCCGCCTTAGTGTTCAGGCCCACCAGCTTGGCGTAGCGCGACATCATCACAGCCAGTTGCTCCCGGGTGATGATGTCATCGGGGGCAAAGATATCAGCGGTGTACCCGGTGACTACCTTGGCCTTGGCGGCCCAGGCCACGCCCTCGGTGTAGTACTTGCCCTGGGCCACGTCCTGGAAGGTCACTTCGTAATCCATCTTGCCCTGGGACAGGCGGCGCAGGACGGTGGCGAGAGAGCCGCGGGTCATGGGAGCCACGGGGCTGTACTTGTTATTTCCTGTGCCGTTGACCAGCTCCAGCCCGGCCATCTTATTGATGGCCTCTTCGGCCCAGGGAGTGATCTCGGCCACGTCCTCGAATTTGGTCTCCGGCGCTGGGATGCTGGCGGGGATCTCCGTCTTGACCAGCTGCTCGCCATTTTCGTCGGTGACGGTGATGGTCACATCGCCGTCCTTGGTCACGGCCAGTTCGGACTTGGTCCCATTCGGCTGCTCTACCGTCTGGACCTTGCTGCCGTCAGGCTTTGTCACCGTAGTGATCTTCGTCCCGTCCTCTTCCACCTTGGTGGTAGTGCTGGTGGAGGGAGTGCTGGTGCCGGGACGGGAGGTGCTTTGCTTTTTAAGGGCGGCACGAGCGTCCCGAAGGATGACCAGCGCATCATCGATCTGAGCCTGGGTGGCGGCGGAGTTGTCCAAAACGGAGGCCGCGCCGTTCAGCGCTTCTTGGAAGGTGTTCCAAGTGGCGGCAGTGTAATTGTCGTCTTGGACGGTGAGACCGTCGTCATAGGCAGCGCGCAGGGCGCTCTTGTCGGCCAGAGCGGGGGTGACGGCCCCAATGGGGTCGGTAGTCAGCACACCGCTGTACCGCCCGGTGCCGGTGACCTCCAGCTTGATGGTCTTGCCTTCCGCCTCGGCGGGGATGACCAGGGCGTCGCTAGTGACGGCCTCTTCATTGCCCTCTGCGTCCATAATGATCCACTTGCAGTCTACCGTGGCGTTGCTGGGCCGCACATCGGCGGTGAGCTGCTCACCGACTTGAGCCACGCCGTGGATCGCCGCAGAGGTCAGGGGGATGGGGGCGGCAGCGGAAATGGTCAGGTCTCCGGTGATCTTACCAACGGCAAAGGTGATTTCGGCGTGGGTGCCATCCACCACCGTATAGGTGAAGTCGGTGAAGTCCGCGCCGCCCATGGTGATGGTGATGCTCTCCTTGGCGGCGGGGAGGACGCACCCCTCCTTGGGAGAGATGGTGATGGTCAGGGCTGTGCCATGGGGGACCTTATGATGCTCCAGGTCGCCCATGTCGCAGGTCAGGTCCTCCAGTCGGTCCTCAATGGTGTATTCCTTGAGGACGGCTTCGCCGGAGATGGTGAGGTTGCAGGTCACGCCGTGGGTGAAGGTGAGCACCCGCTTGGCGGGGTCGGTCCTGTCGGGCAGATAGGTGTAGTCGGTGAAGGTCTCGGTAGTGCCCGTTTTCGTGACGGTAATGGTGTCGGGCTTCATCTCGTGGCCTGTCTCGGGAGTGAGGGTAATGGTGAAGCGTTCACCGTGGGTGGCGGTGTGGTCATGCTCAGCCATGTCGCAGGTAATGTTGGTCAGGTCGTGTTCGATGGTGTAGGTCTTTAACCGGAACTGGGCCGAAATGGTCACGGCGGCGGAGGGCATGGTGAAGGTGTAGATACCCGGTTCGTCGCTCTTTTCGGTGGCGATGGTTTCCGTGCCATCGGCCGTGACGGCTTTCAGGGAATTGGGCACCAGCTCATAGCCGTCGTTGGGCTGAACGGTAAGACGGACGGTGTCCCTCTCGGGGATCTGGGTGCGGCCTACAGTCACTGTTCCGCCCGTAAAGGTTTGGGGATTGGTTACGACAAAGAGAGAAGCATCCTTGACCGCGATGGTCACGGTGCGGTGAGCACCGGCCTCATGGAGGTCGTCGGCGGCCCGGCGGACTGCATAGTTTCCTTCGCCCAGACCGGTGATCTTGGCTGTGCCGAAGGTGCTGTCCGACGCGGTCTCATCTCCGGTCATGTCGGAAAACTCTGTCCAGCCGTCCTCGCCGGGGTCGTCTGTGCCGTTGTCAACCTTTTTGTACTCATAGAGACGGCCTTTGAATAGTCCGGTGATCTCGCCGTCCCTTGCGCTGGCCACAGAAACGTTTGTAAAGGTAGGAAGCGCCTTCAAGGGTTCTCCGGCCAGCTTGGTCATGGTGATGGGCTCGGAGTCCGAAGTGCCCTCATAGAGACCTTTGCCCGTGATGACCACCTTGTACTGCGTGCCTACGTTGGCGGCAACAGCCTCCACGGTGTAGTCCTGCTCCGTCGCGTCCGCGAGCGCGGTAAATTCAGCGTCGTCCTTGCCCTTGCGCCACCACTGGATGTCGATGGACCTCTTGGCGTCCTGAACGAAGGAATTCAGCTGGGCGGTCAGGGTAGAGCCAACCCTTGGACCGCCGGTGACGGTCACGTTGCCCTCCAGCGCCCATTTGACCGTGACGGCGCAGGTGTCGGAGACACGGCTGCCGTCGTGGGCGATGGCGATAATGTTGGCGGTGCCGGGGCCCATGGCGGTGACTACGCCATCGCCGGACACAGTGGCGATGCTGACGTCGCTGCTGCGCCAGATCACCGTCTTGTCCGAGGCGTCCTCGCCGCCCACAGCGGCGGTGAGGCGGATGGAGCGGTTGTTGTGGCTTTCGTTGGCGTAGAGGTCGATGGTTTTGGGAGAGACGGTGACCGAGGTGGCCAGGATGGGGTCGAGGCGCACCAGAACGGAGACCGTATATTCCGTCTTGCTCCAGGGGCGGGTCACCGTGCCTGTGACCGTCTGGTCATCCAGGGAATTGGGATCATAGCTGCTTTCGTCCCAGGTGATGGAGAGGGTGCGCACCGCGCCGTTGCTGAACTGCAGCACGGCGGTTTCGGGCAGGACCAGGCCCGCGAAGGGGGTCCTGTGCCGGGCGGTAACGCGGTTGGGGGTGACAGTGAAGCCCGTCACATCAGGGGGTACGGTGAGGGTGACGGTGAGGGAGGCGGCGACGTTCCCGGTGTTGGTCACGTTGGACGGAAGGGTGAGCGTACCGGTAAAGGACTGCTCGCTGTTGGCGTTGGCGTCATACCCGGCGTGGCTCCAGGCGACGGGGATACGGACCTTGGTGTCGTCGGACAGGGTGGCGATCACGTGGGTGGGAACATCCAGGGTATCCCAGGCGTCGCCCTTCACGCCCACGGCGGTGACCGGGGTGATGGAGGTGATGTCGGGAATGACGGCCACCGAGCGGACGCCGGTGAGGGTAAGCTCCTCCAGGCCGATGGCGTTGCCGCCCGCGTTGCCGTTCATTTTGGAGAAGAACAGGCGGACGTAGCGGATGGAATCAGGGAGTTGTGCGGCGCTCAGCTCTTCCTGAGTGACGCGGTCGGTAGGATGTGCGGTGAGAGACTGGTCGGCAAAGGACTTGACGGTGGTCCAGCAGGAGGCGTCCTTGGCGTGCTGTCCGCTGAAGGCCTCATGGTCGGCGGCTACGGTGCCCACATTGGAGGAAAAGTCCTTCGGGGTGTAGTCGCTTCCCGCCACCTGCACCACATAGGTAGCCGGCCAGACCAAATTGAAATACTCCATGGTAAGGGCGGTAATGGATTCCACATTAGTCCCCAGATCCACCACGATCCAGCTGGGGTTGCTACCGTTGACCGCGCCGCTTGATACCTTCATATAGTTGGTGCTCCAGCGGGTGTCGCTGTTTCCGTCTACCGCCAAAGCTGGGCCGGTTTGGTCAGCTACCTCCACGCCGGAGACATATACGGTCTTGTTGAGGGCCAGGTTTTCCGGGATGCCACTGCCGCCCTCGGCGGCGCGGACAGTGACGTTGGCGTTGAAGGTAAACCCGCCGGGGTTGGTGATGAGGGCGTCGGTGAGGTCGAACTCGCCCACAAAGGTGTAGGTGCCGGCGGTGGCGGCGTCATAGCTGCCGCAGCTCCAGGTGACGGGGAGCTGGACCTGGATCCCACCGCTGGTGGTGACGGTGGCCCGGTCAGGCAGGGGGAGGTTCTCTGCCGCAGTGCCGTTGGCGACCGTGACGGCGGCGGGGCTGGCGGGCTGCTCATAGATGTTGGGATAGAGGGTGGGGACTTCTCCAACGGGGATGGAGTCCCCAGCCAGGAGGACCTCGGCGATGTCGGGCACGTCCCCTGCCGTCCATTGGACGCGCACGCCGGTGATGGGCCCTTGGCCGGAGAGGTCGATGGTGGTGGCGGTGCTGGTCAACGTCCCTGCCGGAGTCCAGTCGGCTTCGCCCTTCTGCACCTGCACCGTGGCGGACGCGCCCGCCTCGCCCCGCAGGACGGTGACGGCGTCAAAGGCGGTGGGGGCCTGGAGGAGCTTGGTCCAGTTGCCCGCCTGACCCGCGTCGGGGGCGAAGAAGGTGAGGAGGTCGCCGTCATCGGCGTGGGCCGCCGTGCCGGAGGAGGCGTACACCGCGGTCAGGCCCTCCTCCTGGGTCACGGTCTTATTGACCTCCAGCTCGTTAATCTTTACCCAACCAGTAAGGCTTTCCACGATCTCCAGCTTGACGTAACGCCCGGTAACACCGTTGCCGTTGCAGGAGTAGCGGCGGACAGGAAGCACTACCTCATAGTCGCTGTTGACAAAGCTGTGAATATCCGTCCAAGGCCCACTGGAGGTGCTGCCCACACTGATTTTCAGGGACTTGGGGTGATCCTCGCCATCGCCGTCGGGGAAATAGACGCTGATATCGTAGATCGGCTGAAGACCGCCCAAGTCAAAGATGGCGTGCTGTCCAGGCTCTTGCTTGCCGTTGGTCCAAGCAAACGTGTCGCGGTTGCCGTCGACCACATTTGTCCAAACGTTTCCCTGGTGAATGCCTACGTTGGAGCTTACAAAGGACAGCTCCGTCCGCACCGGGGCGGTGGCGGTGACGGTGACGCCGGTCAGGGCCGCGGCGGCGGAGCCGCCGTTCATCAGGCGGACATAGCCCGCGCGGGTGGTCTGGGCGGGAGAGCCGTCCGTCCAACGGATGCCGCTCACCGAGTGCTGGAGCTTTACGCCCTCGGGGAGCGTGCCCTGGGCGGTGATGGCCCGGATGCCCACAATCTCCGGGAGCTTGATACCCACATACTCCCCGGCCCCCAGGGTGAGGGAGGGGATGGTGAGGGTGTACGCCCCGCCGTCGGCGGCGGCGGTCACGCCGTCGGTGTTGGCAACGTCTGTATAAAGGAGGCCCGTCTCCTTGGGGGTGACGGTAAACTCGCGAATATAGGTCCAGTAGTTCACTCCGTCGCCATACTGGCCGTTGCTGCCGGTGTAGCCGGTCTCCAGCAGCCGCAGGCGCACATACCGGGCGACAATATCCAGGCCGTCCACTGCGATATGGTGGGAATTGACCTTGGTGACCAGCTCGGTCCAGTGCTCGCCGTCAACAGAGCATTCCAGCCGGGCCTTGTGGAAGTAGTCGTGGTGGGTGTCGTTCTGGCCCTGGAGGATATCAATGGCGGCGATGGGCGTCACCGCGCCCAGGTCCACGCCAAAGTAATCGCCCGCGACCTGGTTTACGCCATAGCCGGCATAGGAGGCGGGGTCGCCGTCCAACATTTTCCGCGCCTCGGCGTTGTCGGGCTTGACCGCGTCGCCCAGCTTGATCATGGGGACCAGCTCGCCGGTAAGTCCGCCGCCGGGATTAAAGGTCTCGGCCATGGCGGTCTCCACATAGCTGAGCACGGCGTTGGCAAAGGGCTGGAGCCGCTTGCTTCCCGCCTTGGCCCACTTGTCCTGATAGCCGTTGTAGTCGATGAAGGGCCGGTTGGCGTCCCAGCCGGCCAGGGCCACCGCGCCGGCGGAGAAGTGGTTCCAGGCGGTGTTGACATCGTTGATATTCAGGGCCTCGGCGGCCCAAATAGCCTCCTTGCAGGCGGTGGCCACGCTCTCCAGAGACTTGAGATGGGGCTCCAGCTCGGCCTTCAGGTTGGTGTTGGCGCAGTTTGCCCGGAAGTGTGCCACGGCGGAGACGATCTTGTCCAGCTCCGCCTTGAGGGCCGCCACCTCCGCCGCGGCGGCGGAGGAATCCCCGGACAGCAGGGCGGCCTGCACCGCCGCCAGCGTCTCCCTCAGGTGCTCCGACTCGGGGAAGCCATCGGGATAGCGGCCGGAGTCGGGGCAGTTGGAGGTGTTCTGGGCAATGGTGTAGTAGGACTCCCACACCTCGGGCTGAAGGTACTTGAAGCAGTCCTTCCAGATTTCGTCCATGTAGGTGGTGTATTCGTCCCGGTTCCAGCACCAGGACAGGAGCTGGAAGTAGGCCACCTTGTTGGCCTCGGGCAGGCCAATGGGGTTGGACATGAAGCCGTACTGGTTTTCCAGACCGTTGGCGGTGTCCACGTAGTGCTTCAGGTTGCCCAGGTAGACCCCTGCCTTGTCGTGCTCGGAGCAGGGGTAGTTGAGCCAGGTAACGGGATAGTGGCCGGTGTGGTCGTAAAGATAACTGATGTTCTCCTGGGTGATGGGAGAGTTGACCCGGGAGCCTGTCCAGTAGAAATAGATGTTGTCGTCCAGGTCGGAATTTTTCAGGGCCTCCAACTCGCCGGTATAGGCGGACCAGCCCGACCATTCGATGTTGTAGCCACCGATGCAGTAGACCAGGGGCATACAATCGCCTTTTTGGGCCAGCCAGACGTTGATGTCGTTGAGGAACTTCACCTGGGTGGCATAGGTACCGGAGTTGTAGTCGTCGTTGAGGATGTGGAAGGAGCGTACGCCAATGCCGTAGAGCTGTTCAAACTTGGCGATGACGGCGGCCAGGTTAGTGGCATAATTTTCGTCGGAGATGGTGGTGCCCTTGTTGCCCAGCACATTGGATTTGCCCAGGTGGAAGCTCCAGGTGTACTCTACCTTCATGGCCTTACACACGTCCACCAGGTCCTTGATCTGGGCCAGCTCGTCGGCGGGGTATACCTGGTTCCACTTGTTGCCGCCGTGATAGGGGTCGGTCTTGGAGGCAAAGACGTACATATTGCCCTTCACGTCCCGGATGGAGCGGACCTGGCTCTCCCGGCCCACGTAGTTGAAGCCGCCGTAGAAGCCCTCAATGAAGCCGCGCAGGGCCACGTTGGAGTAGTCCTCGATCTGCACGGGGAGGAACCTCTCGCCATTGAAGGAGGTAAACATCATCTGGAGGGTGGCCACGCCGTAATAGACGCAGTCGGTGTCCTCGCCGATGATGGTGAACAGGCCGTGGCCGTCCGTTCCCGCCTCCGCCTTCAGGATGTAGGGGTCAAATTTGCCCGTGGCGGGGGTGGCCCCGTCAAAGACGTTGGTGGCGGAGGTCACCGCGTCGCTGTCCCCGTGGATGGCAAGAATGATGTTGGTCTTGGTGTTGTCCACGGCGTTGGAGGTGACCATGGTGTGGCCAAACCGCTCCAGAAGCTCCTTGACAAAGTCGGTGGTGTAGCTGTCCACCTCACCGTCCGCCACCACGTTGACCGCTTGGGTCAGGGTAAAGGGGGTCTGGTCCGTGGGATAGACCACCGAGTGGGGCACGGGGTAAATTTCATAGGCGTTGGGGTCGTCAGAGTACGCCTTGCCGACCACGCTGCCCGTGGCGTCGGCGGTCGTCTCCGCCAGCAGTTCCGCCGCGTCCAGGGGGTCCGCCGGGGTCCACGCCTCGTTGCCCGGGGCGGGAAGCTCGGTCTGCTCATCCGCTGCCGGGGCGGGGATCGCGACCTGCTCGTCCACCGCTTTGGCGGCCAAAGCGGTGGTGGGCAGCAGGCCCACCACCATGGCCAATGCCAGCAGCATTGCCAAAATCTTCTGTTTCCGCATGCTTTTTGCCTCCTCACATCTCACATGTTTTCGTCATTTCATCCAAAGGAATTTGCAAACATTTTCACATACATAGCAATTTTAACAAAAATCCTACCGTTTGTCAATGTGTTTTTCCCGCTGCGCCCGTGAAACGGCAAAGAAAAAGCAGGCGCAGAAGCGCCTGCCTTATTCCCAGCTTTTCCAGACCTCCGGGCAGAAGCCCACGGTGGCCTGCCTGCCGTTGCGGACGATGGGGGTTTTTAGCAGCCTCGGATCCTCCAGCAGCTTTTCCAGTTTGTCCTCGTCGTAGGCCAGATATTGGAGCAGGGCCGCATCGGGGTGTTTGGAGTCAATGAGAGCGGCCAGGCCCACCGCCGCCGCCACGCTTTTCAGTTCTCCCTGGCTCATGCCCTTGTCAAGAAGGTCGATGTTTTGGAAGGGAATACGCCGTTCCTTAAAGTATCGTTGGGCCTTTTTGGTGTCAAAACACTTGGATTTGCCAAAGATTTGGATGTTCAACGTCCCGTCCCTCCCAGTTTCTCTGATAGTTTATAGTTTACACCATTTTGCCCCGGCTTGCAACGAAGACTTGCAATTCATTTCAGAATGTGGTTAAATAGAGGCGGACTTTAAGTCAAGGAGGTATTTCCATGTTTGAAAAGCGCCTTCGGGCCCTGCGGGAGGAGCAGGGCTTTCAAAGCCAGCAGGCCCTGGCCAACGCCCTGGGGGTAGCCCAGTCCACCGTGGCCAACTGGGAGTGCGGTCGGCGGGAACCCAACTACGAGACCACCAAGCGGCTGGCGGAGCTTTTCCAGGTGACAGTGGACTATCTCATGGGCCGGGGGGACGACCCTCACGGCGGGGCGGTGAGCGACCACGCCCTCAAGGCCGCCCTGCTGGGCGGGGACGCCGGGCTGTCCGAGGCGGAACTGGACGGGCTTTGGGAGGACGTGCGGGAGTACGCCCGGTATAAGGTACAGCAATATCAACGCAAAAAGCAGTAGGGGCGGGTCCCAGATCCGCCCGGAAAAATAAGGAGGAATCACCTATGGACTACGCCAAGGAATCGCTGAAGCTGCACTATCAATGGAAGGGCAAGCTGTCCATTGTGCCCAAAATGGCGGTGGAGAGCAGGGAAGACCTGTCTCTGGCCTACACGCCGGGAGTGGCCCAGCCCTGCCTGGAGATCCAGAAAAACCCGGAGCTGTCCTTTGAGCTGACCGGCCGGTGGAACACCGTGGCGGTGGTCACCGACGGCTCGGCGGTGCTGGGCCTGGGGGACATTGGTCCCGAGGCGGGGATGCCGGTCATGGAGGGCAAGTGCGTCCTTTTTAAGGCATTCGGCGGCGTGGACGCCATCCCCCTGTGCGTTAACACCCAGGACGTGGACGAGATCGTGGACACGGTGGCCCGGCTCCAGGGTTCCTTCGGCGGGGTGAATCTGGAGGATATCGCCGCCCCGCGGTGCTTTGAGATCGAGCGCAAGCTCCAGGAGCGGTGTTCCATCCCCATCTTTCACGACGACCAGCACGGCACCGCCATCGTAGTGGCGGCGGCCCTTTTGAACGCCCTGAAGGTAACAGGAAAGAAGATGGAGGACGTCACCGCCGTCTTTTCCGGCGCGGGGGCGGCGGGCACCGCCATCTGCAAGCTTCTCCAGTCCATGGGCCTGGGGGACGCCATCGTCTGTGACCGGAAGGGGGCCATCTACGCGGGCCGGGAGGACCTGAATCCCGCCAAGGCGGAGCTGGCTGCCCACACCAACAAGACGGGGAGGGAGGGGACCCTGGCCGACGTACTCAAGGGCGCGGACGTGTTCATCGGCGTTTCCGCCCCCGGCACAGTGACGGAGGAAATGGTGAAGTCCATGGACAAGGACCCCATTTTGTTCCCCATGGCCAACCCGGTGCCCGAGATCATGCCCGACCTGGCCCATGCCGCCGGGGCGGCGGTGGTGGGCACGGGGCGCAGTGACTTCCCCAACCAGATCAACAACGTTCTGGCCTTCCCCGGGGTGTTCCGGGGCGCGCTGGACGCCCGGGCCTCGGTCATCAACGAGGCCATGAAGCACGCCGCCGCCCAGGCGCTGGCGGACCTGGTGGGGGACAGGCTGTCCAAGGATATGATCCTGCCCCTGCCCTTTGACCCGGCGGTGTGCCCCGCCGTGGCTTCCGCCGTGGCTCAGGCCGCCCGGGACACCGGCGTGGTGCGGATTTAATTTACTTTTAAGAAAACCTAAATTCCTTTTTGTCTGTTTGGGGGCTATACTGAAGGCAACGACAGGAGGGATGCCCATGGAACGTCAGGAGAAGATACTGCGGCTGTCGGAGCGCATGAAGGTGAGTCTGGAGGAGGCCGCGAGAGCCTTGGACGAGGCCGGGGGCGATCTGCTGGACGCGGCGCTGCTGCTGGAGCGGGACAAGGACGCGGGAGAGCGGGTGGTCCACATCCATTCCACCGCCGCCAACGCCGTAGCGGCCACGGCGGCCGCCGCCTCTCAGGAGGCGGCGAAGGGACCCTCCACCGAGAAGAAGGTCAAGGAGATCCTCGGCGCCGTGATCGAGGGGCTGTTTACCCATCCCATCCTCAACGGCGTGGTGCTGGAATATAAGGGCAAGCGGCTGGCGGTGATCCCCGCGGGCATTCTGCTGGCCCTGCTTTTGGTGCGCTGGTGGATCCTTCCCGGCCTGACGGCGGTAGGCCTGCTGGTGGGGTGGAAGTTTACCTGGAGCGGCCCCCAGTGGGGCAACGCCGCCCTCAACGAGGTGTGGGGAACGCTGGAGAACACCGTAGAGCGCTGGCGGGAGAAGATGAAGAGCGACCGGCCCCACGGCTGATAGGAGGGAAAGGACGTGGCTGAGCGTATTTTGCTGGTGGAGGACGAGGAGAAGCTGGCCCGGATGGTAGAGCTGGAGCTTCAGTATGAGGGCTACCAGGTGGACAAGGCCTTTGACGGTCCCTCCGGCCTGGAAAAGGCCCTCAGCGGGAAATTCCAGTTGGTCCTGCTGGATGTGATGCTCCCCGGCATGTCGGGGATGGAGGTCCTGCGCCGTCTGCGTAAGGAGAGCCAGGTGCCCGTCATTATGCTCACCGCCCGGGACGCGGTGATGGACAAGGTTTCCGGCCTGGATCTGGGAGCCAACGACTATATCACCAAGCCCTTTGCCATTGAAGAACTGCTGGCGCGCATCCGCGCTGCCTTCCGGGTCACCGCCAGATCCCCGGAGACGGAGGAGACCGAGACGCTGAGGGTGGGTCCCCTGACCTTGGAGCCGGACAGCCGCCAGGTGACGGTGAAGGGGGAGCGGGTGGAGTTGACCCGCAAGGAGTTCGACCTGCTGGAATACCTGCTGCGTAACAAGGGGAAGGTGGTTACCCGGGACGCCCTGCTGGACCATGTGTGGGGCTTTGACTTTGTGGGGGAGACCAACGCCGTGGACGTGTATATCCGCTTCCTGCGCACCAAGCTGGATGAAAAATTCGACTTGAAGCTCATCCGCACCGTAAGAGGGGTGGGGTATGTAATAGAGGAAACGGAAGGGTGACCAGCAAGGAGGTGGACCCTGTGGCAGAGGGAAAAAAGAAGTCCCACTCCCTGGCTCAAAAACTGAATCTGCGTCTTACCCTGCGGCAGCTGCGTCTGTTCGCGCTGGTGGATCTGGCGGTGTTCCTCTTTGCCCGCTTTGCCCTGCATATCTCCCTGACCATGCGGGAACTGGCCCATGTGCTGCTCCTCACCCTGGGGGCGGAGCTGCTACTGTTGCTGTTTGGGGTGGCCCAGAACGCGGGACTGATCAAAAAGACCCTCCAGCCGCTCACCGACCTCACCGCCGCCACTCAGGTGGCCGCCGCCCGCACCGCCGCCCCGAGGCTTGATCCGGAACAGCTCAGCGACCTGGCCGACCGTCTGGAGCGCATCGACGCCGCCGGTCTGGACACCCGCCTTCCTGTGGCGGAAAACGCGGAGCTGAAGGAGCTTACCGAGGCCATCAACGCCATGCTGGCGCGGCTGGACGCGGCCTACGCCGCTCAGATCAAATTTGTGGACCACGCCAGCCACGAGCTGCGCACCCCCATCGCCGTGATCCAGGGCTACGCCAACCTGCTTAACCGCTGGGGCAAGGACGATCCCGCCGCCCGCCAGGAGGCCATCGACGCCATCATCGCGGAGGGGGAGGCCATGAAGAACCTGGTGGAGCAGTTGCTGTTCCTGGCCCGGGGGGACAACCACACCATGAAGGTCAAGCCCGAGCGGCTGGACGCCACTGAGGTGGCCGCCCAGGTACTCAAGGAGACCGCCATGGTGGACCAGACCCACCCCCTCTCCGCCGACTGGGACGGCGCGGTCATGCTCACCGCCGATCCCGACCTTTTGAAGGAGTGCCTGCGTATTTTGGTGGACAACGCCGTGAAATACACCCCCGAGGGAGGACGCATCACCCTCAAGATCCGCCAGGACGAAAGCGCCGCCCGTCTGGAGGTGCTGGACGAGGGCGTGGGAGTGGCCGGGGAGGACCTGCCCCACGTGTTTGACCGGTTCTACCGGGCCGACGCTTCACGTGCCCGCCAGACGGGAGGCTCGGGGCTGGGCCTGTCCATCGCCGAGCGCATCGCCCGCTGTCATAATGGCCACCTGGAGGTCACCTCCGCCCCCGGCATCGGATCAAAATTCACCCTGGTCCTGCCTCTGGCGGCGTGACAAGGAAACAAAATAGCACAAGGGCCGCTTCCGTAGGGAAGCGGCCCTTGTGCTTGTTTGTTCGGCGAATTGTCACGCTCGGATTGGACACGCTGGCGACCACGCTTCCCTCTGTCTCGGGCCAAATCGCGGCGGCTACGCCGCCTTACTAATTCGGCCCTCGCTCTGGTCCATCGTGGTCTGCGTGTCTATCCTCGCGCTTCGATTCTTACTTCTGAGACTCCGCCACAGCCACGGCCACGGCGACGGTGGCGCCCACCATGGGGTTGTTGCCCATGCCCAGGAAGCCCATCATCTCCACGTGAGCGGGGACGGAGCTGGACCCAGCGAACTGGGCGTCGGAGTGCATGCGGCCCATGGTGTCGGTCATGCCGTAGCTGGCGGGGCCGGCGGCCATGTTGTCGGGGTGGAGGGTGCGGCCCGTGCCGCCGCCGGAGGCCACGGAGAAGTACTTCTTGCCCTTCTCCACGCACTCCTTCTTATAGGTGCCCGCCACGGGGTGCTGGAAGCGGGTGGGGTTGGTGGAGTTGCCGGTGATGGAAACGTCCACGCCCTCGTGCCACATGATGGCCACGCCCTCGCGCACGTCGTCGGCGCCAAAGCAACGCACGTTGGCGCGCTCGCCGTCGGAGTAGGGGGTCTCCTTGACTACCTTCAGCTCGCCGGAGTAGTAGTCGAACTGGGTCTGGACGTAGGTGAAGCCGTTGATTCGGCTGATGATCTGGGCGGCGTCCTTGCCCAGGCCATTGAGGATGACCCGCAGGGGGGTCTTGCGGGACTTGTTGGCGTTGCGGACGATGCCGATGGCGCCCTCGGCGGCGGCAAAGGACTCGTGCCCGGCCAGGAAAGCAAAGCACTCGGTCTCGTCCCGCAGGAGCATCGCGCCCAGATTGCCGTGGCCGATGCCTACCTTGCGGTCCTCGGCCACGGAGCCGTCGATACAGAAGGCCTGGAGGCCCTCGCCGATGCACTCGGCGGCCTCGGCGGCAGTCTTGACGCCCTTCTTCAGGGCGATAGCCGCCCCCACGCAGTAAGCCCAGCAGGCGTTCTCGAAGCAGATGGGCTGGATGCCCTTGACGATCTCATAGGGGTCAAAGCCAGCGGCCTTACAAATCTCGCGGCTTTCCTCCACGCTCTTGATCCCGTACTGCGCCAGCACGCCGTTGATCTTGTCGATGCGGCGCTCATAACTTTCAAACAAAGCCATTATTCCATACCTCCTTTTCTCTTACTGCTTGCGGGGGTCAATGTAAGAATCGGCGTTCTCGAACTGGCCGTAATGACCCTGGGCCTTCTTAAGGGCCTCGCCGGGCTCGGCGCCACCCTTGATGAAGTCCATCATCTTGCCCAGATTGACGAACTCATAGCCGATGATCTCCTTGTCCTTGTTGAGGGCGATGCGGGTGACGTAGCCCTCGGCCATCTCCATGTAGCGCGGGCCCTTGGCCTTGGAGGCAAACATGGTGCCGATCTGGGAACGCAGGCCCTTGCCCAGGTCCTCCAGAGAGGCGCCGATGGGCAGGCCACCCTCAGAGAAAGCGGTCTGGGTACGGCCGTAAACGATCTGGAGGAACAGCTCACGCATGGCGGTGTTGATAGCGTCGCACACCAGGTCGGTGTTCAGAGCCTCCAAAAGGGTCTTGCCGATGAGGATCTCGCTGGCCATGGCGGCGGAGTGGGTCATGCCCGAGCAGCCCAGGGTCTCCACCAGGGCCTCCTCAATAATGCCGTCCTTGACGTTAAGGGTCAGCTTGCACGCGCCCTGCTGGGGGGCGCACCAGCCCACACCGTGGGTGAGGCCGGAGATATCGCGGATCTCCTTGGCCTGGACCCACTTGCCCTCCTCGGGGATGGGAGCGGGACCGTGGTATGCGCCCTTAGCGACGGGGCACATATTCTGCACTTCCGAAGAATAGATCATTGTGTTTCCTCCTTCTACCTTTTTTGAACTGCTGGGGAAAGGTTTGATCACAGGTCATATTATACGTTACTCTCACCAAAATGTAAAGGGTTTTCCGCTGGCAGAATGGTAATTTTTTCGCAAAGCTGGAAGGGGGTGGACCGAAAAAGAAGCTCTTGTTTCTTGCGCCTGACTTTGGTATAATATCCCGTGTATACTCTTTTCCCAAGCTAGCGCAGCCTCCGGGAGGTGGAGCACCGTGAAAAAAAACAAGACCCATGTCTTTGATACCGGCTTTCGGCTGTCCTTTGTGCTGCTGGCCGTCTTTGCTATTATCACCGCGCTTTTGAAGGAATACGCCCTGGCGGTGGCGGAGGGCGCCGCGGCGGCTCTCTGCTATCTGGGGTTTTTGCGCCACAACCGCCGCCGCCAGAAGGCGCTGGCGAAATTCATGAACTCCCTCACCGGGGATATGGACGT
Source organism: uncultured Oscillospiraceae bacterium (assembly GCA_910579775.1). GTDB lineage: Bacteria > Bacillota > Clostridia > Oscillospirales > Oscillospiraceae > MGBC124762. Next base: position 226,749 of record CAJTUE010000001.1, read on the forward strand.
GGCGGCTAAGGACGCCATGGTCAACTCCCCGCTGCCTATGGTCATCTTCCGGCCCGAGTCGGGGGAGATCATCTGGACCAACGACCGCTTCCTCCACCTCACCGGCCGCAAGGAGCATCTGTTTGACACCCGGCTGGACGGCCTGGTGGAGGATTTCCCCATCCGCTGGCTCATGGAGGGGAAGGCGGTCTGTCCCCAGGAGGTCCGTCTGGGCCTGCGCCGCTTCCAGGTCTACGGCCACCTGGTGCGCACCGACGAGCTCAGCCGCTCCAGCGGCTATCTGGCCACCACCTACTGGGTGGATGTGACCGAGCTGGCCAAGGCGCGAGACGCCTTTGTCAATACCCGCCCTGTGGTGGCTCTGCTGGTGCTGGACAACTACGACGAGGTCCTAAAGCCCATGTCCGACTCCGCCCGCAGCGCGCTTTTGAGCGAGATCAACAACCGCATGGATGCCTGGGTGGCCGGGTCGGGCGGCCTCTTCTGCCGGGTGGACCGGGACCGCTATCTCTTTGTGTTTGAGGAGCGGTATCTCCAGGACTATATGGACGCAAAGTTCTCTATTCTGGACGAGGTGCGCCAGGCGCCCTGTGCCGAGGGCGGGCCGGTGACCCTCTCCATCGGCCTGGGCCGGGGGGCGGACACCTTTGACGAGCTTTACCACTATGCCTCCCTGTCGGTGGAGATGGCCTTGTCACGGGGCGGTGACCAAGCCGTTGTGCGCAACAAGGTCGGGTTCGAGTTTTACGGAGGCCACACCAAGGAGCTGGAGAAGCGCACCAAGGTGAAGAGCCGGGTCATGGCAAATGCCCTCCGGGCGTTGGTGACCGACTCCAACGCTGTGATGGTCATGGGTCATAAGATGGCGGACATGGACGCGGTAGGGGCCGCCGCCGGGGTGTGCGCCCTGTGCCGCAAGCTCAACGTGCCCTGTTATGTTATTAAGGAGGCCGCTCAGACGCCGGGGCAGGCGATGGTAGAGCGGCTGTCCGGTCAGGAGTATTACAAGACCCGCTTCATCAATCCCCAGGAGGCCCTGGTGGCGGCGGATTCCTCCACCTTGCTGGTGGTGGTGGACACCAACCGTCCCGACCAGGTGATCTCCGGTGAGCTGCTGGAGGCATGCACCAAGGTGGCGGTCATCGACCACCACCGCCGGGCAGCGGAGTATATCGAGGGGGCGGCCCTCAACTTCCACGAGCCCTTCGCCTCCTCCGCCTGTGAGTTGGTCACCGAACTGCTGCAATACCAGCTGGACTCCGCCGATCTCTTTCGGGTGGAAGCGGAGGCCCTGCTGGGCGGCGTGATGCTGGACACGAAAAACTTTACCATGCGCACCGGCGGGCGCACCTTCGAGGCCGCGGCCTTTCTGCGCCGGGCGGGGGCGGACACCGCCGAGGTGAAAAAGCTCTTCCAGACCGATCTCTCGGGCACCATCGCCAAGTATGACCTCATCCGCAACGCCACCCTCTACCGGGAGGGGGTAGCGCTGGCGGCGGCGGACCACAGCGTGGGCCGTGTCACCGCCTCTCAGGCCGCCGACGAGCTGCTCAACATTTCGGGGATCGACTGCTCATTTGTGGTCTATGCGGGGGAGAACGGCGTGTCCATGATCTCCGCCCGGAGCAACGGCAGCACCAACGTCCAGGTCATTCTGGAGACGCTGGGCGGTGGCGGCAACGCCGCCGTGGCCGGGGCGCAGCTCCCCGGCTGCACGGTGGACGAGGTGGTGGGGATGCTGAAGATCGCCATCGACCGCTATTTTGAGGAAAATTAAAAGCAATTCAAGCATAAAAGGAGCGAACCACCATGAAAGTCATTCTCCAGCAGGACGTGAAGGGCCAGGGCAAGAAGGGCCAGCTCATCGAAGCCAGCGACGGCTACGCCCGCAATTTCCTTCTTCCCCGCAAGCTGGCGGTGGAGGCCACCGCCGACAACCTCAACAAGATGAAGAAGCAGGACGAGGCCAAGCGGGAGCGGGAGGCCGCCGAGAAGGCGGAGGCCCAGGCGCTGGCCGCGCGGCTGGAGTCCATTCAGGTCATCATCCGCGCCAAGGCCGGGGCGGGGGGCAAGCTCTTCGGCTCGGTCACCGGCAAGGACGTGTCCGAGGCCCTCAAGGCCCAGCACGGCGTAGACATCAACAAGACCAAGATCGTCCAGGACGACCCCATCAAGTCCTTCGGCAGCTTTGAGCTGAAGTGCAAGCTGGGCTATGAGGTCTCCGGCGTGATCCACGTGGTCGTGACCGAGGCGTGAGAAAGCAGCGGAGGGCGGGCTTTGCCCGCCCGAGCAAGGAACCCCTCCAAGAGAACATCCGGAGGGCACCCGCGGGAGCGGGGACGCGCCGGCAGGCGCGCAAATTTCGCGCATAGCGCGGAATTTGCGGAGGGCGGGCTTTGCCCGCCCGAGCATTGTAATGAGAGGTGACCAGTGTGGACGAACTTCTAGCTTACCAACTACCTCATTCAACCGAAGCCGAGCAGTCGGTCCTCGGCGCGATGCTTATTGACGAGGGGTGTATTCCTCTGGTCATTGAGCGGCTGCGCCCCGAGGACTTCTATCTGCGCCAGAACCGGGAGCTTTACGAGAGCATCTACAAGATGTTCAACTTCTCCCAGAAGATCGACCTGGTCACCATCCTGGAGCAGCTGCGCCAAAGCGGCAACTATAACGAGCAGACCTCGGCGGCGTACCTCAAGCAGCTCATGGAGATCACCCCCACCTCCGCCAACGTGTCCCTTTATATCGACATCGTTCGGGACAAGGCCCTGCTGCGCCGTCTGTCCCTGGCCTGCGGAGATATTGAGGCGCAGGTCCGGGAGGGCAAGGAGGAGGGTTCCGCCCTGTTGGAGCTGGCCGAGCAGCGTATCTACGCCCTGCGGGAGGGCCGGGGGATCACCGGTCTGGAGCCCTTGTCCGGCATTGTGCCCTCCTTGCTGGAGCGGCTGGGAGAGCTGGCTGCATCCGGGGACCAGCTGCCCGGCATCTCCACCGGCCTTAAGGTGCTGGACCGGGCTCTCACCGGCCTTAACAAGTCCGACCTCATCATCCTGGCGGCCCGACCCGGCATGGGCAAGACCTCTATGGCGCTGAACATGGCCCTCCACGCGGGCAAATTCTCGGGCAAGTCGGTGGCGGTGTTTTCCTTGGAGATGTCTAAGGAGCAGTTGGGTATGCGCTTGTTGTCCGGGGAGGCCCTGATCGAGAACCGGGACCTGGCCACCGGACGGCTCAACGACGACGATTGGACCCGGGTGGCCAATGCGGCCAACATCCTGTCCCACACGGATATGTATATTGACGACGACCCTTCTCTCACCGTGGCCGACATGAAAGCAAAGTGCCGCCGGGTCCAGGACCTGGGCCTGGTGGTGGTGGACTACCTCCAGCTGATGACCTCCGCCGGGGGCAAGCAATCCTATGGCGGCGAGAGCCGCCAGCAGGCGGTGAGCGATATTTCCCGGGCCATGAAGATCATGGCCAAGGAGCTGGAGGTGCCCATTTTGTGCCTCTCCCAGCTCTCCCGCGCCAACGAGAAGGACAAGACCACCGTCCGCCGCCCCCGCCTCTCCGATCTGCGGGACTCCGGCGCCATCGAGCAGGACGCGGACATCGTCCTCTTCCTCCACCGGGAGGACTATTACAGCGAGGAGGGCGAGGACGCCAACCCCAACGAGGCGGAGTGTATCATCGCCAAGAACCGCCACGGCGAGACGGGTATCGTCCGCCTGGGCTGGCGGCCGCAGTTCACCTCCTTTATCGACCCGGAGGAAGTGGATCATATCCACGAAGAGTATTAAATGGAGCGCATCCTATCCTTTTCCCGGGAAATGGAGCTGCTGCCTGGGGAGGGGCTGATCCTATGCGCTCTCTCCGGCGGGCGGGACTCGGTGGCGTTGCTCCACTTTTTGAAGGAGCATGGCTTTTCGGTGGCCGCCGCGCACTTTGACCACCAGCTGCGGCCAGATTCCGCCGCCGACGCGGAGTTTTGCCGCGCGTTGTGCGGGGAGTGGCATATTCCCTTTTATCAAGGAGAAGGGAATGTGGCCGCCCTGCCCGGCAATGTGGAGGCCAACGCCCGGGTGGCCAGATACGCCTTTTTGGAAAAGACGGCGGCACAGACCGGGGCGGCGGTCATCGCCACTGCCCACAACGCCGATGACAATTTAGAGACCGTGCTCCTCCACCTGACCCGGGGCTGTGGTCTAAACGGCCTTACCGGCATCCGCCCCCGGCGGGGGATCGTGGTCCGACCCATGCTGGAGGTGCCCCGGTCCGCGTTGGACGCCTATGTGGAGGCGCTGGCGCTGCCCTATGTGGAGGACGCCACCAACGCGGATACGGCCTATGCCCGTAACCGCCTGCGCCACCAGGTCCTCCCCGTTCTGCGCTCCATCAACCCCAAGGTGGCGGAGGCGGCGGGGCGCATGACCGAGACCCTCCGCCGGGACTTGGACTTTCTGGAGACCCACGGCGGGCGGGAGAGACCGTCGGCCGCTGAACGGACCTGGCCGCCGCTGGAGACGGCGGAGGTCCCGCCGGACGGGATGGTGGAGACGCCGCTGTGGACGCTGCGCGTTACGCGGATAGACCGGGTCCCCGACGCGCCGCCCACCCCGGACGCGTTCTATTTGCGCCCTCCCCTCGACGGGCGGCTTTGGATCCGCGGCAGGAAGACGGGTGACTGTCTCCACCCGCCATTTCGCACGGGGAAGACAGTAAAAAAGTGGTTCAATGAGCTGAACGTTCCCGTGGGGGAGCGGGAGGCCACCCCTGTCCTCACCGATGGGACGCATATTTTGAGCGTTGCGGGGATTGGGCCAAGTCAGGAGCATTTAGCGCCGCCGGGTCAAGAGGGCCTGCTGGTGCAATGGACAAGAAAGAGAGAGGAGACAGGGCAATGAAAGAGATGGATAAGGACATTTTGGAGGTATTTTACAGCGAAGAGCAGCTAAAGACGAAGGTTGCCGAGCTGGGCGCGGCCATCACCAGAGACTATCAGGGCAAGTCCCCTGTTCTGGTGAGCGTTCTGCGGGGCTCCTACATCTTTATGGCCGATCTGACCCGGGCCATCGACCTGCCCTGCACGGTGGACTTTATGTCCGTGTCCTCCTACGGCGCGGGCACCACCTCCAGCGGCCAGGTAAAGATCCTGAAGGACCTGTCCGAGCCTATTGAGGGGAAGGACCTCATCATCGTGGAGGATATCCTGGACTCAGGTAACACCCTTTTTTATCTGCGGGATGTGCTCGCCGCCCGAAAGCCCGCGTCCATCGCCATCTGCACCTTGCTGGATAAGCCGGAGCGGCGGACGAAGCCCATCCAGGCGGACTATTCCGGTTTTGAGGTGCCCGACGCCTTTGTGGTGGGCTACGGCCTGGACTACGCGGAGAAATACCGCAACCTCCCCTACATTGGGGTGCTGAAGCCGGAGGTCTACGGCGGCTGAGCCGAGGAGACCGGCGAACACGGAAAGGAAGGATAGGCTTGAAGGAGCAAAACGAGCGAAAATTCTCCCCAAGAGATATCATATCATACCTTTTGGTGGCGCTGGTCATTGTAGGGGTGTTGTTTCTTCTGGGGCAGATGGACCGGGGCGGCGGCTACAGCTATGCCCAGGTCCGGCGGTTTTTTATCCGGGAAGAGGTAGACCGCTTTGTGGTGCGGGGCAAGGAGCTTCAGGTCACCCTGAAGGAGCCCCTGGCCGACGGCACGGCGGTCATCACCCACCAGCTGGCCTCGGTGGAGCAGTTTGACGCCGATCTGGGCGAGCTGATCGGAGAGCAGCTGAACCGGGGGATTCTGAACGACTGCGACTATATCCCCGCCTATGAGCCGCCATGGTGGGTGACAGGACTGCTGCCCAGTCTGCTGATGCTGCTGTTTATGCTGGGCTTTCTCTATGTGATGGGGACCCGGCAGGGAGGCGGCGCCGGTGGAGGAGGAGATGAGCGGGCGTCCAAATTTGGCCGGGCGCGCACCCTCACGGGAGAGAATAATTCCGTCACCTTTGCCGATGTGGCGGGGGCGGAGGAGGAAAAGGCGGAGCTCCAGGAGCTGGTGGACTTTCTCAAGGACCCTGAGCGGTTCAACAGCCTGGGAGCGCGTGTGCCCAAGGGCGTGCTGCTGGTAGGCCCGCCGGGTACAGGAAAAACGCTGTTGGCAAAGGCGGTGGCGGGGGAGGCGGGCGTCAACTTCCTGTCCATCTCCGGGTCCGACTTTGTAGAGCTTTATGTGGGCATCGGCGCCAGCCGTGTTCGCGACCTGTTTTCCCAGGCCAAGGCGGACAGCCCCGCCATCGTCTTTATCGACGAGATCGACGCGGTGGGCCGCCAGCGGGGCGCAGGCCTGGGCGGCGGGCACGACGAGCGGGAGCAGACCCTCAATCAGCTGCTGGTGGAGATGGACGGCTTCGCCCGGAACTCCGGAGTCATTGTTTTGGCCGCCACCAACCGGCGGGATATCCTGGACCCCGCTCTGCTCCGTCCCGGACGGTTTGACCGCCAGATCTATGTGGGCTATCCCGACATCAAGGGCCGGGAAGAGATCCTGAAGGTCCACGCCCGCAACAAGCCCCTGGGGGAGGACGTGTCCCTTCAGAAGGTGGCCCAGGCTACGGCGGGCTTTACCGGGGCGGATCTGGAAAACCTCCTGAATGAGGCGGCTCTGCTGTGCGCCCGGGCTGACAGGCCCTTTTTAACGCAGGAGGACCTCCATGAGGCCATGATGAAGGTCATCGCCGGACCGGAGAAAAAAAGCCGGGTCATCACCCCGGAGGCCCAAAAGCTCACCGCCTACCACGAGGCGGGCCACGCCGTGGTCATCCACGACCTGCCCACCGCCGACCCGGTGCACCAGATCACCATCATCCCCCGGGGCGGTGCGGGAGGTATGACCATCTCCCTGCCCACAGAGGACAGGAGCTACCGCTCCAAGACTGAGCTCACCGAAGAACTGGCTGTCTGCTTGGGCGGACGGGCGGCCGAGCAGCTGTTTTTAGGGGATATCTCCACCGGGGCCAGCAGCGATCTGGAGCGGGCCACCGATGTGGCCCACGCCATGGTCACCCGCTACGGCATGAGCGACAAGCTGGGCGAGGTGGTGCTGGACAGCGACCGGGGTGAGGTGTTCCTGGGCCGCTCCATGGCCCGGACCAAGCCCTACTCGGAAGAGGTGGCCGGACAGGTGGACCGGGAGGTCCGCGCCCTGCTGGACGCCGCCCACCATACCTGCGAGGAGATCTTGAAGCGGCGGGCGGATATCGTGGAAAGGGTGGCGGACTACCTCCTGGAGCACGAGGTCATGGACGCCGAGACCTTCGCGGCTTTTTTTGAAAAGCCGGAGAAAACAGAGGAATAAGTCCCAATTATGGGACAACAAACCTCCTATCCTATTGTCAGAAGGCAACAGGATAGGAGGTTTTGTCATGAACGATGAAATGCGCTATGTGATGGGTCATGTGGAGGTCTACCGGGACGGGGAGTTCCTCTTCTCCGCGGATACCGAGGCGGAGGCGAGAAGGGAAGCTACGGCGTGATGTGGCCAATACGAGCGCGACAGCCCTTAGTCAGAGATATACGCCCGCACCCGGAGCTTGGCTCCCAGGCTTTCCGCCAGCGCGCGGCAGGCTTCGATCTCCTCTGGGGTCTTGTCCTTGTCCACAATGGTCATCACCACGTGGGGAACGGCGGTGGCGCACCTTTTGGTGAAGTCCAGCATGGCCTCCCAGGCTTTTTCGCCGTCCCGGGGCTGGGTGACGGCGCAGTACTCCGCCGCCGTGGAGCCATTGAGGGAAATAGACACCGTGTCGATGCGGCCCGTCAGGTCTCCCGTCACGTCCCTGCCGTGGATCAGGTTGGCGTGACCGTTGGTGTTGATGCGGATGGGAGGCAGGGCGGGATACTCTTCCTTCAGCGCGTCTACAATGGCGCAGAGATCGCCGATGCGGTAGGTTGGCTCCCCAAAGCCGCAGAACACGATTTCCCGGTAGGCGGCCAGGTCCCGCGCGCGGAAGTCGGCCAGAGCCTCCTCCACGGTAGGCTCGTGCTCCAGCCACAGGTCGTCGGCGTAGATGCTGCCCTTGTGTCCGTTGTGGCGCAGGCAGAAGACGCAGTTGCAATCACAGCGGTTGGTAAGGTTGACGTACAGCGCGCCCTCATATTCATAGGTAATGGTCATCATATGGCTTCACTCCTTGATGCGGAAAAATTTTATGGCGTTTTCATAGGTCACGGCGGCGACCTCCTCCACCGAGACCCCTTTGATCTCAGCAATGGCCTCCGCCACCCGGTAGAGGTACAGCGAGGAATTGCGCTCCCCCCGAAAGGGTTCGGGGGTCTGGTAGGGGGCGTCGGTCTCAAGCATGATGCGCTCCAGGGGCACGGCGGCCACCACCTCGGGCACCCGGCGGGCGGTCTGGAAGGTGACGTTGCCTGTGAAGGACAGCATCCAGCCCATGTCGATGGCCTCCAGGGCGTCGGGAACGCAGAAGGCGCAGCAGTGGAACACGCCCTTCACGTTGGGGAACTCCATGGCGATGTCCAGGGTGTCCCGGTGGGCGTCCCGGTCGTGGACAATGGCGGGGAGGCCCAGCTTTTCGGCCAGGGCCAGCTGGCGGCGGTAAAACTCCCGGCTGCGCTCCCGCTCCGGCTTGCCCTTGACCCAGTAATAGTCCAGGCCGATCTCTCCCACGGCCACGCACTTGGGGTGGCGGCACAGGGCCTCCACTTCGTCCAGGGCGTCGAAGTCCACCCCCTCGATGTCCTCGGGGTGGACGCCGGCGGCGAAGTAGAAGAAGGGGAACTGTTCCGCTAGGTCCCGGCTTTTTCGGCTGCTCTCCAAGGCGCAGCCGGGGCAGACCACCTTTGTCACGCCGTGCTCGGGCAGGGCGGCGACAAATTCCTTCCGGTCGGCATCAAAGGCGTCGGCGTAATAGTGGGCGTGGGTGTCGAAGAACTCCATGGCGGTCACCTCCGGGATGGTAAGTATGGGCTATTATACCCCCAAAGCGCGGAATGGTCAAGAAAGGGACGGCCACAGGCCGTCCCTTTCACTCGCTCTGTTCGGCTTGGTCCAGATACTCCTCCAGCGCCTTCAAAATCAGGTTGGAGACGCTGCGGCGCTCCTTGGCGGCCTGACGTTCCAAGCGCTCCTTAAACGTCCGGGTCATACGAAAGCTGATCTGTGCATCCGTTTTCGGCGTCATCATGCGGCATTCCTCCTTTTGGTTTATATTGTATCGCAATATATCACAAAAGGATTGACATATATTGTATTACTTTGTTATACTTCATATACCAAAAGCAAGGAGGCAAGGCGCATTATGGAACGAATGCCAAAAGCGATGGTAAAGGCTGAAGTATGTGGGACCTGCGCCCATTACCGCCAGCATTATGTCCTCGTGGACAAGGAACGGTGTTATATGCCGCTGTGGTACGGGCATTGTAATCTGCCCATGTATAAGCACGCTTCCCCTGACGAGACCTGTGACCGCTGGGAGGAAAGCCCCGGCCTCAAGTGATCCCGCATAGATCCGCATACGGCAAAACGGAGCAGAAGGAGACGGCCCAGACTGGGCCGTCTCCTTCTGCCGCCCCGGCAGAAAATGCTCTTTACCTCCAAGGCCAAATCGTGTATAATGACGGTAGCTGACGAAAAAAGGGGGGGGTCTCATGGCGACGGTGGTGGCGCTGGCGGGAGAGGTGGTTTCCATGACCGGGGAGACGGCGGACAAGCTGCTGGGTCTGCCGGGGGACGCCGCCCTCTTATACATCGCCCTGTGCCGCTGTGGCGGGGACTTTAACCAGGCGGAGAGACGGCTCCGCTGGGCCAAGGGACGGTTGGAGGCGGCCTATGAGGCTCTTCAGACCGCGGGCCTTATTGGGGCGACGGCGGAGGTGGAGACGGCTCCGGTTTTGCAGGACAACGCGCCCCCGGAATATAACACCCGGGACGTGGTGAGCGCCCTGGAGGGAGACGCGGCCTTCGCCGGGCTCCAGCGGGAGGTGGAGCGCCGACTGGGCTCCATCCTGACCCCTGCCGACCTCAAGCAGCTCTACACCATTTACGACTACCTGGCCCTGCCCCCGGAGGTCATCCTCATGCTCACCATCTGGTGTGTAGAGGAGATGGAGAGCAAATACGGCATCGGCCGCCGTCCCCGGATGAGCCAGGTGAAAAAGGCGGCGTACCGCTGGCGGGACATGGGCATCGACACGCTGGGCGCGGCGGAGGAGTTTCTTCAGCGCCAGAAGGGCCTGCGGACCCGGGAGCGGGAGCTGCTGCCCAGGATCGGCGTGCGTGGCCGTGCGCCGCTGGATAAGGAGCGGGACTACTTGTCCACCTGGATCGACTGGGGCTTCCCCGACGAGGCCATCATCATGGCCTATGAAAAGACTCTGCTGAAAAAGCAGACTATGTCCTGGCCTTACATGAACTCTATTTTAAAGAGCTGGCACGCCAAGGGCCTGCACACTCCCGGCGAGATCGAGGCGGGGGACAAGAGTCCGGAGGCGAAGGGGCCGCGGACCGCTCCGCCCGCCCTGCGGGAGAGCCAGCGCCGCCGCCGTATCGCGGAGGACCTGGCACGGCTCAAGCACACCACGGGAAGGAGTGGGGAAGATGGTTGACCCCCGTCATCTTTGGAAGGCGGACGAGCGGATCAAGCTTGCCCGGGAGGACCACAAGGCGGCCCAGCTGGCCTATCAGAGGCAGTGCTGGGAGAAGGCCCCCGGGCTGGAGACGCTGGACAAGGCCATCCACCGCACAGTGGTCCAGGCCATGTCCGCCGCCCTGCGCTCAGGGACCGATCCCACCACGGCGGTGGAGGCCGCCCGGCGGGAGAACCTGGCGGCCCAGAAGGAGCGGCTGGCGCTTCTGGAGCGCGCGGGGATCGACCCGGCCACCCTGGAAAATACGCCCCTTTGTTCCCTGTGCAAGGACACGGGGAGCGCCGGCGGGAAGGTGTGCCGCTGTGTGCTGGAGCTGTGCATCCAGGAGAACCTGGCGGAGCTGAAGACGGTCCTGGACCTGACGGCTATGGACTTTTCCAACGTATCTATGGAGTGGTATCCCACCACCTTTGACCCGGAATTTGGCATGTCCTCCCGGGAAGCGGCCCAGACGGTGCTGGAGGTGTGCAGAGACTACGCCAGAGACTTTCCGGACTATCCCTGCGACAACCTGTTCCTCTACGGAGGGACCGGGCTGGGCAAGACCCTCTTCTCCGGCTGTATAGCCAAGGAGGTGGCCGGGAAGGGGCATTGGACGGTGTATGTCACCGCGGCGGAGCTGTTCGCCCACTACGAGGCGGTGAAATTTGGCCGGGACGAGGGCGGAAAGAGCCAGGAGCAGGTGGAGCGGTATCAGAGCTGTGAACTGCTGGTGCTGGACGATCTGGGCAGCGAGATGACCACGCCTTTTGTTCAGTCCGCTCTCTATCAGCTCCTGGACAAGCGGATGAACCGCCGCGCCCGCACGGTGATCTCCTCCAACCTGACCATGGACGATGTGCGGTCCCGCTATACCTCTCAGGTGTGCTCCCGGCTGGAGGGTGCCTATCACGCCCTGCCCTTCTTCGGAAAGGATATCCGCCTGCAAAGGCGGGAAAAGGGCCTTCATTGACCCGGGGGGCAGTCCAACAGCAGCAGCGCCCCCACCAGACAGAGAAAATGGTCCGCACTGCCCAGGGAGAGGTCCATAGGCAGTACCCACTCTTGCCTCTCCACCGTGCGTCCCGAGAGGGTGAGAAGCTCGCGCTGGAGGGCGACGCTGACGTTTTCCCCGGTGATGCTGGAGAGGGTAAGGGTGTTTTGGACGCCCAGGCCGTAGCTCGCGGCGCAGGCGGCCTGGACCTGGCGGCAGGCGGCGACACAGCCGCCGGGGAGCAGGGCCAGCCGGGGCCGCAGTACGTCCAAACCAGCCAGCCCCGTGGCATCGGGGGCGACCACCAGAAGCTCCACGTCGGAAAAGTCGGCGGGATGGCTGCTGCGTACAAAGCGGCGCCCTTGACCCAGCCGGGCCTCCAGCCGCTCCGCCAGGGCGCTTGTATTGCTCCAGACGCCCACTGTATCCATAGAAAACCCTCCCTTTTGATTGATTTTTGCCCAATGCGCGCCGGGGTTGAGTCTAGTGTGCGGCATTTTGAAAAAATTACAAGAAAAACGCCAGGTTTTTTTGCTTGTAATTTTTTCAAAGTTGGACTACAATAAAGAAAGTGAATGGGTAACTTCTGCCAATTGAGGGCGTTTGAGAAAGGATGACCGCTATGAAACAAAGAACGGACAAAGGTGAAATTCGCATTTCCAGCGAGGTGTTTACCAACCTGACCGGTGCGGCGGCCACCAACTGCTTCGGCGTGAAGGGGATGGCCATGCGCTCCAAGACCGACGGCCTGGTCCACCTGCTGCGCCGGGAATCCATGTCCAAGGGAGTCAAGGTGCTGTACAACGAGGACGGCACTGTCTCCGTCCAGCTCCACATTATCGTGGACGCGGGGGTGAACCTCATGGCCGTGTCCCGCTCCATCATGAACGAGGTGCGCTACAACGTCAGCCGGCTCACCGGGGTGGAGGTCAAGAATGTGGACGTGTGCATCGACTCCATGACCAACTGAGAGAAGGAGGCCAACAGTCATGATCAAGACCATCGACGCCGCGGCCTTTTGCGCTGCCGTGATCCACGGGGCCGCCGCCATCAGCGCTTCGACGCAGGCGGTCAACGAACTGAACGTCTTTCCCGTCCCCGATGGGGACACGGGCACCAACATGTCCATGACCATCAACACCGCCGCCGCCGAGCTGAAGGGGAAGCGCTATCCCACCGTTTCCGCAGCGGCCTCTGCCGTGGCCTCCGCACTTCTGCGGGGGGCGCGGGGCAACTCGGGCGTGATCTTGTCCCTGCTGTTCCGGGGCTTTTCCAAGGGCGTGAAGGACAAGGAGACCATTGACGGCCGGGACTTCGCCGTGGCCCTGGACTACGGCGTGGCCGCCGCCTATAAGGCGGTGATGAAACCCGCAGAGGGCACCATCCTCACCGTCTCCCGCCTGTCTGCTGCCGCCGCGGCGGCGGCAGCCCGGGAGAACGACGCGGTGGAGTCGGTGCTCACCGAGACCATCGCCAAGGGCCAGGAGGCCCTGAACAACACCGTCAACCAAAACCCCGTTTTGAAGAAAGCCGGGGTGGTGGACGCGGGGGGCAAGGGCTTCCTCATCATCCTTCAGGGAATGCTGGACTCCCTCCAGGGCAAGCCTATGCCCGAGGCCGGGAGCGAGGCCGAGACCCAGGACAAGGCGGATTTCGCCGCCCTGGGGGAGGAGGATATTACCTTTGACTTTGACACAGTTTTCATTGTCCGCAAGAAAAAGCCCAATGTGAATTTGGACGAGCTGCGGGCTTATCTCAACTCCATTGGCGACTCTCTGGTCATCGGGGAGGACGACGAGGCCTTCAAGGTCCACGTCCACACCGACACCCCGGGCGACGCGCTGAATAAGGCCCAGGAGTTCGGTACTCTGGAGCTCTGTAAGATCGAAAACATGCGCACCCAATACGAGGACCTGGCGGCGGGTAAGCATGTCCAGTCCACCGACGATCTGGATGCCATTGAGAAAGAATTGGAAGGCGCTGAGGAAGTTGCCGACGCCGAGCCAGAAAAGGAGATCGGGTTTGTGGCGGTGTGCGCAGGAGACGGCCTGGCCGCTACCTTCAAGGACCTGGGGGCGGACGGGGTCATTTCCGGGGGCCAGACCATGAACCCCTCCACCGACGACATTCTGAAGCAGATCCGCAAGACCCCGGCGAGGATCGTCTATGTTCTGCCTAACAACAAGAACATCATTATGGCCGCTGAGCAGTGTATTCCCCTTTGTAAAGAAAAGAAGGTGGTGGTCATCCCCACCAAGACGGTGCCCCAGGGCATCTCCGCCCTGCTGGCCGCCCTGCCCGAGGATGGGGAGGACGCCAACACCCAGGCCATGATGGATGCCATCAAGGGCGTCCACACCAGCGAGGTGACCTACGCCGCCAGGGACTCTGATTTCGACGGCTTTGACATCCATCAGGGGGACTATATGGCCCTCTCCGAGCACCAGCTCTTTGGCACCAACACCGACCTGGACGCGCTTTTGAAGGCGCTGGCGGAGGATAAGCCCCAACAGGAGGCGGAGTTTATTACTGTCATCTTCGGCGCGGATGTGAAGCAGGAGGACGCAGAGAAGGCCCAGGCTATTTTCCAGGCGGCCTGCCCCAACGCGGAGGTCACCCTGCTGGACGGCGGACAGCCGGTCTACTACTACATGATCTCCGCTGAATAACACAAAAATACAACAAAAACCAACCTTTCTAAGGTTGGTTTTTGTGAAAGAGAAGGAAATGAGGGATATTTCATGAAGCTCGGCATCGTCGGACTTCCAAACGTGGGAAAATCCACCCTGTTTAACGCCATCACCAACGCCGGCGCGGAGAGCGCAAACTACCCCTTCTGTACCATTGAGCCTAACATGGGCGTAGTTACCGTGCCCGACGCACGGCTGGACTGGCTCAGCGAGCTGTACCACCCCAAGAAGACCACTCCGGCGGTGATTGAGTTTGTGGACATCGCCGGTCTGGTGAAGGGCGCCAGCAAGGGTGCGGGGCTGGGCAACCAGTTTTTGGGCAACATCCGGGCCACCGACGCCATTGTCCATGTGGTGCGTTGCTTTGACGACGACAACATCATGCACGTGGTGGAAAACGCCAACGAGCCGGTGCCGGTGGACCCCGCCGGGGACATCGCCACCATCGACCTGGAGCTCATCATGGCCGACCTGGAGATGGTGGAGCGGCGGATCAAGAAGGCGGAGAACCTGGCCAAGGGGGACAAGAAGTACCTCCACGAGGTGGAGCTGTTCAAGAGCCTGGCGAGCTGGCTCAACGACGGTAACTCCGCCCGGAGCTTCGAATGCGACGACCCCGACGACGCCAAGCTCCTGGACCATGCGGAGCTGTTGAGCCGCAAGGCCATCATCTACGCCGCCAACATGGACGAGAACGGCTTTGTCAACCACAAGGACAACACCTACTATAAGACGGTGGCGGAGATCGCCGCCAAGGAGGGCGCCCAGGTGCTCCCTGTGTGCGCCAAGCTGGAGGAGGAGATCGCCCAGCTCTCCCCTGAGGACAAAGCCATGTTCTTGGAGGACCTGGGCCAGAGCGAGTCGGGTTTGGATCGGCTCATCAAGGCCAGCTACGAGCTGCTGGGCCTCATCTCCTTCCTCACCAGCGGGGAGGACGAGTGCCGGGCCTGGACCATCACCCGGGGCACTAAGGCGCCCCAGGCGGCGGGGAAGATCCACACCGACTTCGAGCGGGGTTTCATTAGAGCTGAGGTGGTTGCCTTTAAGGATCTGCAGACCCTGGGCTCCATGGCCGCCGCCAGGGAAAAGGGCCTGGTGCGCAGCGAGGGCAAAGAATACGTCATGGCTGACGGCGACGTGGTGCTGTTCCGCTTTAACGTTTAAAGTTCAGGAAATATGAAAAGAGGAACGCTGCTTGGCGTTCCTCTTTTTTGTGCTTTGGGGTCATTCTGCAACCTTCAGCGGCTCCGATCCCCGAAGCTGGCGCAATAGGTAAGAATAGCGGTGCTGGAGGGACTTAATCTCAAAAACATAGGACTCGATCAGGTCGCCGTCGGCGGCGCGGTTGAAGCCCTCGTAGGCGCGGTTGAGCGCGCTCTGGGTGGCGCGCATGGCAGCCAGCAGTTCTTCTTTATTTTCCGCCTCCTGAGAAACAGGCGTAAGTGCCCGGCGCAGCTTGGTCAACATGGCTTGACCCCCTTTCCCTGCCAATCTATGCCATAGTGTAGACAGGTATGCGGAAAAACATACAAGGGGCGGAAAATTTAAGCCAGGGTAAAGTCGATGCGTCCGGTGGAGGGGTCGGCGGCCACAGCGGTGACGGTCAGGGGATCTCCGAAGGCCAGTGTGAGTCCGCCGTCGGCGCCGTGAAGGGTAAGGGTGTCCTCGTCAAGGGCGTAGCCGCCGCCGGGAAGAGCTTCAATGGGCAGCATGCCCTCCACGCCGTTTTCCAGCCCCACGAAGACCCCGAAGCGGGTGAGCCCAGTGACAGCGGCGGGGAAGGACTCCCCCAGGTGGGCGGACATCCAGCGGGCCATATAGAGCTTCTCGATCTCCCGCTCCGCGTTGACGGCGGCCACCTCCCGCTCGGTGGACTGAAGCGCCCCCGGAGCGGCGGCGTTGACCAGGGGGCGGAGGGGCTGGCCGGTAAGGGCGGCGGTGAGCACCCGGTGGACCATCAGGTCCGGGTAGCGGCGGATGGGGGAGGTAAAGTGGCAGTAATACTCCGCCGCCAGGCCAAAGTGGCCCAGGTTCTTCGGTTCGTACTGCGCCTTCATCAGGGAGCGCAGGACCATCATATTGACCGCACCCTCCCTTGGGGTCCCGTGAAAAGCGTCCAGGAGCTTTTGAAGCTGAAAGCCGCCCCCGTCCTTGAGGGAGAAGCCCAGAGGGGCTACCTGCTTGCGAAGGGCCTCCGTCTTGTCCGGGGAGGGCTTTTCATGGACGCGGAAGACGCCGGGCAGTCCCTTGTCGCAGAGGTGGCGGGCCACGGTCTCATTGGCGAGAAGCATACACTCTTCGATCAAGCTCTCCCCCCGACCTGTGGCCCGGCGCGACACGTCGGTCACATTGCCCGCGCTGTCCAACGTGAAATAGCACTCGGTGGAGGACAGCTCCAGCGCGCCCCGGAGGCGGCGGAGGCGGCGGCGCTGAGCGGCCAGCCGGTCTAACTGGGTGACCAGCGTCCGCATGGCGGCGGCGGAATCTCCGCTGCCGCTGAGGGGCCCCCGGTCGGGGGTCTCGCCGTCCAGCAGTTGGTTGACCTCGTCGTAGTTGAGCCGGTCGGTGGTGCGGATGACCCCCTGGACAATCCGGTGCTCCACCACCTCTCCGTCGTCATCCAGGGACATCAGACAGCTGAGGGTGAGCCGGTCGGTTTGGGGATTCAGCGAGCAGATCCCGTTGGACAGCGCCGTGGGAAGCATGGGGGCCACTTGGTTTACATAATATACGGAGGTGCCCCGCTGGAACGCCTCCAGATCCAGGGGAGAACCCTTTTCCACATAGTGGCTCACGTCAGCAATGTGGACGCCCAGGACCCGGCGGCCCCGGTCGTCAAAGGTAAGAGAGACGGCGTCGTCCAGGTCTTTGGCGGAGGCGGAGTCAATGGTGACCACGCAGAGACCGCGGAAGTCGGCGCGGTTTTCGGCCTCGGCGGGGGAGACAGCCTGCGCAACGGCCTGGGCGGCGAGGTCCACCTCGGGAGGAAAGTCGGGAGAGACACTATAGCGGAAGAGGATGGCGGCCTGGGCGGACTCCAGGGTGCCGTCGTTGGTCCGCTCCACCGACAGCACCCTGGCTTTGGTGCGGCGGGGGTCGGGGACCTGGATACGCACCAGGTCGCCTCCGGCGGCGCCGTTGGTATCAGAGCGGGGGATGAAGTAGTCTTCTTCCTTGCCGGGGACGGAGACAAAGCCGTAGCCCTGGGGGGCGGCGTGGTAGACGCCGGTCAGGACCAGAGGCTTGGGCTTGAGGTATTTGGGCCCCTTGGGTCCGTGGGACTTGGGCCGGGGGCGGGTATAGTGGGTCTTGGGCTTGGACTTGCGGTTCATAAGCGGTTCCTTTCGTTTCGACAAAGTTTGCGGGAATAAAAAACGTCCTCCCGCAGTTGGGAGGACGTTTTGGAAAGCAAAGGCTTAGAGGAACAGGACCAGCACCAGGGTGAGGGCCATAAAAGCAACGGCGACCCACTTGGTGATCTTAGCCAGTCGGACATCCCAGGTCTTGGCTTTGTTCTTGGAGAGGAAGGTGTCCATCCCGCCGGAGATGGCGCCCAAGCCGGCGGACTTGCCGGACTGAAGCAGGACCACGGCGATGAGGAAGAGGCAGAAAACCACATAGATAACGGTCAAAAAGATCATCAAGGGAGACATAGCGGGTACTTCCTTTCCATATTTTGCGTTCCGAATCGCGCCAGTGCGCGTTCATCTTCTCAACGAGCCATTATCATACCATAGTTTTCTTCAAAAAGCAAGGGTTTTGCCAAAAAAATTGCTTATGGGCGGCGCTGAAAGAGTTTGTGCAGGTCCCACAAAATTTTATTATAAAATGTGATTTTGCAATTTACAAACGAAAAAAAGGGTGGTACAATAAACAGTGCGAAAACTTCTTTTATAAAAGGAGGACATAAGTAAAATGGCAAGAAAACTGAAAACCATGGACGGCAATACCGCCGCCGCCCACGTGTCCTACGCCTTTACCGAGGTTGCGGGCATCTACCCCATCACCCCGTCCAGCCCCATGGCAGACAACGTGGACCAGTGGGCTGCCGCGGGCCGCAAGAACATCTTCGGCTCCACCGTAAAGGTGGTGGAGATGGAGTCCGAGGCCGGCGCCGCCGGTGCGGTCCACGGCTCTCTTAATGCGGGAGCCTTGACGACTACTTACACCGCGTCCCAGGGCCTGCTGCTGATGATCCCCAATATGTATAAGATCGCCGGTGAGCTGCTCCCGGGCGTGTTCCACGTGTCTGCCCGTACTCTGGCGACTCACGCGCTGAACATCTTCGGCGACCACTCCGACGTGATGGCCTGCCGTCAGACCGGCTTCGCCATGCTGTGCGAGACCAACCCCCAGGAGGTCATGGACCTGGGCGCGGTGGCCCACCTGGCCGCCATCAAGGGCCGCGTTCCCTTTATCAACTTCTTTGACGGCTTCCGTACTTCCCACGAGATCCAGAAGATCGCCATCTGGGACTATGAGGATCTGGCGGAGATGGTGGATATGGACTCCGTGGCCGCTTTCCGCGCCCGCGCCCTCAATCCCGAGCGGCCCGTCATGCGCGGCTCCCATGAGAACGGCGACATCTTCTTCCAGCACCGCGAGGCCGCCAACAAGTACTATGACGCCCTCCCCGAGATCGTGGAGGAGTACATGGCCAAGGTCAACGCCAAGCTGGGTACCGACTATCAGCTGTTCAACTACTACGGCGCCCCCGACGCGGACCGTGTCATCATCGCCATGGGCTCCATCTGCGATGTGACCGAGGAGGTCATCGACTACCTCAACGCCCACGGCGAGAAGGTGGGCCTGCTGAAGGTCCGGCTGTTCCGGCCCTTCCGGGCGGACAAGATGCTGGCCGCTATCCCCGCCACCGCCAAGAAGATCGCCGTTTTGGACCGCACCAAGGAGCCCGGCTCCCAGGGCGACCCCCTCTACATGGACGTGGTCACCGCCTTCGCCAACGCGGGCCGTCAGGCTACCATCATCGGTGGCCGCTACGGTCTGGGCTCCAAGGACACCCCGCCCAAGAGCGTGTTTGCCGTCTATGAGGAGCTGGCCAAGGACGCCCCCAAGAGCATGTTCACCGTGGGCATCGTGGACGACGTGACCCACACCTCCCTGCCCGAGCACGACTGTCCCAACACTGCGGCGGAGGGCACTATTGAGGTCAAGTTCTGGGGTCTGGGCGGCGACGGCACCGTGGGCGCCAACAAGAACTCCATCAAGATCATCGGCGACCACACCGACAAATACGTCCAGGCGTACTTCCAGTACGACTCCAAGAAGACCGGCGGCGTCACCGTGAGCCACCTGCGCTTTGGCGACAAGCCCATCAAGAGCCCCTACTACATCAACAAGGCCGACTTCGTGGCCTGCCACGTGCCTGCCTACATTCTCAAGGGCTTCCCCATGGTCCGCGACGTGAAGGACGGCGGCGTGTTCCTCATCAACTGCCAGTGGTCCGACGAGGAGCTGGATAAGCACATGCCCGCCGTGGCCAAGCGGTACATCGCGGAGCACAACATCCAGGTCTACACCATCAACGCCATCGACCTGGCCGCCCAGATCGGCATGGGCAAGCGCACCAACACCATCCTCCAGTCCGCCTTCTTCAAGCTGGCCAAGGTCATGCCCGAGGAAGAGGCCATCGGCTACATGAAGGACGCCGCCACCCACTCCTACCTGAAGAAGGGCCAGGACGTGGTGGACATGAACCACAAGGCCATTGACATCGGCGCCACCGCCTTTAAGAAGTTCGACGTGCCTGCCTCCTGGGCCACTGCCGAGGACAAGAAAGTGGAGGCCACCACTTCCGGCCGTCCCGCCACCGTCAAGATGGTCACCGAGATCCTGGACCCCGTGGACAAGATGGACGGCGACAGCCTGCCCGTCAGCGCGTTCCTCAACCATGTGGACGGCACCTTCGAGCTGGGTGCTGCCGCCTATGAGAAGCGCGGCGTGGCTGTGAACGTGCCCGTGTGGGACAGCGCCAAGTGTATCCAGTGCGGCCAGTGTGCCTATGTCTGCCCCCACGCCACCATCCGCACCTTCGCCCTGGACGACGCCGAGGCCAAGGCGGCTCCCGCCAACGCCAAGCTTGTGGACTTCAAGGCGGGCGCAGGCAAGGATAAGTATAAGTTCGCCGTCTCCATCAGCCCGCTGGATTGCATGGGCTGTACCGTCTGCGTGGGCGTCTGCCCCGTGGGCGCGCTGACCATGGTGCCCCAGGAGTCTCAGGCTGCCGAGCAGGCCGTGTTTGACTACATGGTGGCGAAGGTCTCCGTCAAGGACGATGTGGCCGATGTTAAGACGGTCAAGGGCAGCCAGTTCAAGCAGCCCTATCTGGAGTTCTCCGGTTCCTGCGCGGGCTGTGCCGAGACCTCCTATGCCCGCCTGATCACCCAGGTCTGCGGCGAGCGGATGTACGTCTCCAACGCCACCGGCTGTTCCTCCATCTGGGGCGGCCCGGCGGCCACCAGCCCCTACACCGTGGATAAGACCGGCCGCGGTCCCGCCTGGGCCAACAGCCTGTTCGAGGACAACGCCGAGCACGGCCTGGGCGTCTACCTGGGCCAGAAGGCCATCCGCGACCAGCTCATCGCCAAGGTGGAGGAAATGGCGAAGAACTGCGCCGACCAGGGCCAGCCCAACGCGGTCCTCCAGGCGTACCTGGACACCAAGGACGACGGCGCGGCCAACGGCGAGGCCACTAAGGCCCTGATCGCCCTGCTGGAGCAGTGGGCGGCGGATGGCTGCGACGACTCCAAGGCCATCCTGAGCAAGAAGGAGTACCTCTCCAAGAAGTCCGTGTGGATCTTCGGCGGCGACGGCTGGGCCTACGACATCGGCTTCGGCGGTCTCGACCACGTGCTGGCCTCCGGCGAGGACATCAACGTCTTCGTCTTCGATACCGAGGTCTACTCCAACACCGGCGGGCAGGCTTCCAAGGCCACCAACTTCGGCGCCGTGGCGCAGTTTGCCGCCGCCGGTAAGGCCATGCCCAAGAAGTCCCTGGCCGAGATTGCCATGACCTACGGCTACGTCTACGTGGCCCAGGTGGCTATGGGCGCGAATCCCAACCAGACCCTGGCCGCCATCCGCGAGGCCGAGGCATATCACGGCCCATCCCTCATCATCGGCTACTCCCCCTGCGAGATGCACTCCATCAAGGGCGGCATGGCCAACAGCCAGGTGGAGATGAAGCGCGCCGTGGAGTGCGGCTACTGGAACATGTTCCGCTTCCACCCCGAAGGCGAGCCGGGCAAGAAGTTTGTCCTGGATTCCAAGGCTCCCGCCGGTGGCTACCAGGAGTTCCTCCTGAACGAGGCCCGCTACTCCAGCCTCACCCGCTCCTTCCCCGACCGCGCCAAGGTCCTCTTCGCCAAGAACGAGGAATCCGCCAAGGCCCGGTACGAGCACCTGCTCAAGCTGGTGGAGATGTACAAGTAATTCCAAAGAACGCCAAGGAAGCCCCGGAAAACTCCGGGGCTTCCTTTTTTTCGGCGACGCACCTGCCCTTGCCGTCGTAGGGGTCGCCCTACATAGAAACCCGCCTGTTTCCCCCTTGACATTTATGGACAAGTGAGGTAGAATACCCCCATTGAGGGAGTAGTTGGCTCTTTCGGGAGCGGCAAGTCAACAGCCTCGGCGGGAAAATCTCGTCTGGCTTGTCTGAAATAACGAGACTCAAGTATGGCGCGGCTATGCTTGGGCGAAACTGTTCAGGTGCGGCGGCGCGCCTGAATTTTTTTATGGGAAGGGTCGAAGAACATGGAAGTGATCGCGATCAATCTGCTGGTGTTCGCCATCGGCGCGCTGATGATCATCAAGGGGGGAGATTGGTTTGTGGACGCGGCGAGCTGGATCGCCGGCGCGCTGCGCATCCCCACCTTTATCATCGGCGCGACCATCGTGTCCATCGCCACCACCCTGCCGGAAATGCTGGTTTCCCTGATGGCGGCGGCGGACGGCAAGGTGGACATGGCTATCGGCAACGCCGTCGGTTCGGTGACCGCCAACACCGCCCTCATCATGGCGGTGGCGATGCTGGGGATGAAGATCGTCTGCCCCCGAAAGGGCTACTGGAAGCAGTTTGCGCTGTTCATCGCGGCGGCGGCCTCCCTCTACGTCTTCAGCCTGCCCGGGGAGCTGAATTTCATCGGCTGCGCGGTCATGGCCCTCATTTTCGTGGTGTTTTTGGTGCAGAACGTTCGCGCCGCCAAGGCCCAGGGGGAGGCGGATGTTTCCCAGCGGGCGGAGGACATGGGAAAGCCGGGGAAGTACATTGCGCTGTTTGTTGTGGGCGCGGTGGGCCTTGCGGTGGGGAGCCAGCTTTTGGTGCGCTCAGGGAGCACGCTTGCTACGCTGTTCGGTGTGCCCGAGCGGGTCATTGCCGTGACGCTGGTGGCGGTGGGCACCTCTCTCCCCGAGTTGGTCACGACCATCACCGCCATTTTGAAGAAGCAATCCTCTCTCTCGGTGGGCAATATTCTGGGGGCGAACATCATCGACCTGTCGCTGATCCTGCCCCTGAGCGCGCTGGTGTCGGGGAAGGCCCTGCCCGTGGCGGGGAGCATTTTGACCCTGGACCTGCCCTTCTGCCTGGGGGTGACCCTGCTGGCCTCTGTGCCCATCCTCCTGCGGGAGAAGGCTCCCAAGGTCCAGGGTGCGGCTCTCCTGGCGGCGTATGCGGTGTATTTGTGGTTGGTGATCTTCTAAACGCAAGAAAACGCAAAAAACCGCCTCCCGAAGTATTTCGGGAGGCGGTTTGTCCTATTTTCAACTTTTTAATCCGCCAAGGCAGGACTGCCGCGCTCTGCCCAGGGAACCTTCCAGAGGTAAACGGTAAAGAGGATGGCGCTGGTGGACCAGGTGACGGGGTAGGCGGAGAAAACCACGGCAATGTCAGGGATATGGGCCACCATGAGGGTGACGTAGATGATGCGGCCCACGCACCAAATGGCCAGCATGATGCCCATGGGGATGACGGCCCGGCCCGCGCCCCGCAGCACGGCGGCGGCGGTGTGACTCAGGGCCAGGAAGCAGTAGAAGAAGCACTCCACCCGGGCCTGGCGTACGCCGAAGGCAATGACCTCCGGCTCCTTGTTGAACAGGCCGATCAGGAAGGGGGCGAACAGGAAAAACAGCGCGCCCAAAAACTCCGCCGCGGCCATGGCCATGCCCACGCCTAGCCGCGCGCCCCGCTTGGCCCGCTCCGGCTGGCCCGCTCCCAGATTTTGGCTTACAAAGGTGGTGAGGGCCAGGGTGAGACTGGTGATGGGGAGGAAGACGAAGCCTTCAATTTTAAAATAGCTCCCGCACCCCGCCATGGCGTTGTCCCCAAAGGCGTTAATGTTGCTCTGGATGACCACGTTGGCAATGGAGATCACGCTGTTCTGCACCCCGCTGGGCAGACCCAGGCGAAAGATGCGCACAAAGATAGATCTGTCCAGCCTTAGCTTTTTCAAGGAAAAGGTTACCGGGCACTTGCCGCTCATGAGCCGGGCGAAGCCCAGCAGAGCGCTGAGGGCCTGGCCGATGACGGTGGCCAGCGCCGCGCCGGTGACGCCCATTTGAAAGCCCGCCACAAAGACCAGGTCCAGCACCACGTTGATGACCGAGGCGGTGATGAGGTAGTAAAGGGGATGCTTGCTGTCCCCCATGGCCTGGAAAATGCCGTTGGCGGTGTTGTACAGCACCAGACCCAGCAGGCCCGCGCAGTAAATGCGAAAATAGGCCACCGAATTGGGCATCACGTTTTCTGGCGTGCCCATGAGCCGCAGGATGGTGGGGGTAAAGACAACGCCAAAAATCGACAGAATACTACCCAGCAGAAGGGAGAAGATGACGGTGGTGTGGACCGCCCGGTCCACGCCCTCGTTGTCCTGAGCGCCAAAATAACGGGAGATGATCACGCTGGCGCCGATAAAGACACCCTGGAAAAAGCCGATGACGAGAAAGCACAGGCTCCCCGAGGAGGTCACCGCCGCCAAAGCGGCCTTGCTGTCAAAATTGCCTACGACAAAAGCGTCCACTGCGTTGTAAAGCTGTTGGAATAGGTTGCCCAGCAGCAGCGGAAATGCAAAACGAAGCAAAATTTTCCAAATCGGTCCTTCTGTCATGCGGTTTTTTGTCTCGTCCATGGTCCCGGAACCTCCCATGAGAAATGGCAAAAAAATTGTCACTTTTCTCCTAGTTTACACCCAGGAATGATGAAAAGTCAAATGTATTTTCCAGTGTGTTTTTCGCGGCGCGGGTCATAGTAAAAAAGGCGCATAGTCGCCTGAAAAAGCTGGAAAACAAGAAAAACGCAAGACGATATCAGGGAAAAGGGGGAAGAACATGAAGCATACGCGCAAAACAAAGGGGGTATGGCGGATGGCCCTGGCGCTTGTGAGCGCGTTGGCGTTGGCGGCAGTGCCCGCGGCGGCCTTTGAGCTGCCTTGGGCACGTACGCCAAAGCCCGGCGTGACGACCGCGGCAAAGACGCTGGTGCCGGTAGGACACACGGTAGGGATCAAGTTGTTTTCCGACGGCGTTTTGGTGGTGGGACTGTCCCAGATCGACACCGCCGACGGCGCCGCCGAGCCCGCAAAAACCTGCGGGCTGAAAGAGGGGGATATCATCACCCACATCGACCGCCGGGAGGTGGACACCATCGAAGAGGTGCAGGCGGCCCTGGCCCGAAGCGACGGAGAGACCATGTCCATCCGCGCCCTGCGGGGAGACACTCCGGTGGAGCTCACCGCCAAGGCGGTGCAGTGCGGCGTCGACGGCAGCTATAAGTTGGGGGCGTGGATCCGGGACTCCATGGCGGGCATCGGGACGGTGACCTTTTATGACCCGGACACCGGGGTATTTGGCGCCCTGGGCCACGGGGTGAGCGACGTAGACACCCTGCGGCTCATGCCCTTGAGCCGGGGGGCGATCCTCCACTCGTCGGTGACGGGAGTGGAAAAGGGGCAGGTGGGCACGCCCGGCCAGCTGAGAGGGGCTTTTGACCTGTCCCAGGATCTGGGCCAGCTCTATGCCAACACCACCTCGGGAATTTTCGGGACCCTGCAGAATACCGGCGGTCTGCCTCTGGGCGAGGCGCTGCCGGTAGCCCGCAGAGACGAGGTCAAGGTGGGCGAGGTGACCATCCGCTCTAATATCCAGGGGGAAGAAGTCAAGGAGTATCAGGCGGAGATCGTGCGGATCTACCCGGAAAATGAGGAGGACACGCGTAACTTTCTCATTAAGGTGACCGACAAGGAGCTTCTGGACAAGACCGGCGGTATCGTCCAGGGGATGAGTGGAAGTCCCATTTTGCAGGACGGTAAGCTGGTGGGCGCAGTGACCCACGTTCTCTTGAATAATCCCTCTCAGGGCTACGGCATCCTGGCGGAGAATATGCTCAAGGCCGCAGGCGCGGCGTAACGGACAAAGAAAAAGCACGAAGGAAAAACACCGCCGGGTATCCTAAAATACCCGGCGGTGTTGCTTTGGAACAAGATAGAAACGGACCGGCTCAGCCCTTCTTCACCGCCAAGGCCTTGTGGACGTGCTCCACGATGCCCTGGGGGTTGAGGCCGAAGTAGTCCAGCACATCCATGGCCTTGCCCGAACGGCCGAAACGGTCGGGCACGCCGTGGCGGATGACGGGGACGGGATAGGTTTCGCTCAAATAGGAGGCCACCGCCGCGCCCAGGCCGCCGATGACGCTGTGCTCCTCGGTGGTGACGATGCACCCGGTCTCCTTCGCGGCCTGAAGGATCAGCTCCCGGTCCAGGGGCTTGATGGTGCTGATGTTGAGCACCCGGGCGTCGATGCCCTGCTCTTGGAGCAACTTGGCCGCTTCCATAGCCATGCTCACCATCATGCCGGTGGCGGCGATAGTCACGTCCTTGCCGGGGCGGAGGGTGACCCCCTTGCCGATACGGAAGGTGTAGCCGGGGATGGCGTCGGTAAACTGCTCGGTAGCTAGACGGGCCATGCGGAGATAGGCGGGGCCGTTTTGCTCCAGCAGGGCCTTCACCGCCAGACGCATCTCAAAGCCGTCACAGGGACACAAAACGGTCATGTTGGGCAGGATGGACATGGTAGCCAGATCCTCACAGCACTGGTGGGTGGGGCCGTCCTCTCCCACGGACAGGCCGCCGTGAGAGCCGACCACTGTGACGTTCAGCTTGGGCAAAGCCACCGAGGTGCGCACCTGCTCAAAGGCCCGGCCGGTGGAGAACATGGCGAAGGAGGAGGCAAACACGTGCTTGCCGCAGGTAGCCAGGCCCGCCGCCACGCTGATCATGTTCTGCTCGGCGATGCCCAGGTCAAAAAAGCGGTCGGGGTAGGCGTTTCCGAAAACGGCGGCGTTGGTGGAGCCGGCCAGGTCGGCGTCCAGCACCACCAGCTCGGGGTGCTCCGGGGCAAACTCCAGAAGGGCCTTGCCGTAGGCCACGCGGGTGGCGATCTTTTCCGACATCTCAGCCCACCTCCTTTTCGATGGCGACCAGCTGGGCCTCCAGCTCGGCGCGGGCGATGTGATACTGTTCCTCGTTGGGGGCCTTGCCGTGCCAGCCGGCATTATGCTCCATAAAGGAGACTCCCTTGCCCTTGACGGTGCTGGCCAGGATAACGGTGGGCTTGTCCGATGTCTGCTCCGCCGCGCGGAAGGCGGCGCGGAGAGAGTCGAAATCGTGACCGTCGCATTTGACCACATGCCAGCCAAAGGCTTCAAACTTTTTATCCAGCGGCTCAATGGGCATCACGTCGGCGGTGGGGCCGTCGATCTGCAGGCCGTTGACGTCTACGATGGCGCAGAGGTTGAAAAGGCCAAACTTGGCCGCCGCCATGGCCGCCTCCCACACCTGACCCTCGTCCAGCTCACCGTCGCCCAGCAGAGAGTAGACCCGGTAGTCCTTGCCGTCCATCTTCCCTGCCAGAGCCATGCCCACAGCGGCGGAGATGCCCTGGCCCAGAGAGCCGGTGGTCATGTCCACCCCGGGAACATAGCCCCTCTCCGGGTGGCCGGAGAGGTAGGAGTGCATGGCCCGGAAGGTCTTCAGATCCGCCACGGGAAAATAGCCCTTCATGGCCAGAAGCGGGTAGAGGGCAGGAGTGCAGTGGCCCTTGGAGAGGACGAACCGGTCCCGGTCGGGGTCGTCCGGGGCCTTGGGGTCCGCCCGCAGGATCTCGCCATAGAGCAGGGTGACAATGTCAATGGCGGAGAGGGAGCCGCCGGGGTGGCCGGACTGGGCGGTATACACCATGTCCAGAGCCATGAGCCGGGCGCGGGCGGCGGTGAGCCTGAGGTTTTCTGTCTGTTCCATGAGGGCCTCCTTAGTCCACATCCCGGTAACGGAAGTGGTGTTTGTCGTAATATTGGAGCCATTGATAGTCCCGGGAGAGGATTGCGCCCTCGCCGGTGAGCTCGCGGGTAAAGGCGCCGTTTTCCAGATACATCCCGGTCTGGTGTTGAACGCTCACCCGCTGTGCCACGTCATTGGTCGCTTGGAGATAGGCGGGGCCGTCCCAGCCGCAGAGCTCAAACAGGTGGTTCATCAGGAAGTAGGGGCCCAGGTCGGGACCGTCCCCCACAAAGGCGTTTCCGGTGGCTGCCTTGGCGGCGTCGTTGGCCCAGATGAGATAGCGGGTGGCGTAGTAGTTGCGGAAGCCCTCCTGGGTGCCCTGGTCCAGATCCAGGCCCATAGCGGTGTAGACGCTGTTACCGTCGCCCATCCAGGGGTTGTGGTCGCCAAAGAGGACCAGGACATAGGGCTCTTCCTGAGCGGCAAGGAAGTCGCGCAGCTCCAGAAGACAGCGGGAGGTGTCCTTCACCGAGCCAAAGTAGTTGGCCATGATGTTATAGGCCTCCGGGGAATAGGCTGCCTTCAGCTCCGGGGTAAGGATATCGTCGGCGTTCCCCCAGATGCAGGAATCGGTGGGGTAGGGACCGTGGCCCTGATAGGTCACAGAGAAGGAGAAGAGAGGAGCCCCTGTCTGACGGGCCTTCAGGTCCTCGATCAGGTCGGGGAAGAAGAGAGCGTCGGCGGTGGGGGTGGTCTCTGAATAGATGTTGAAGTGGTTTTCAATGAATTGGTAGTCCTCAAAACCCAGGTTTTCATTGATGTTCACCCGGTTGTAGAACCACTGGAAGCAGGGGTGCATCCCCGTGACCTGATAGCCCTGGGAGCGAAAATACCAGGGATAGGAATTGGTTTTGCCCCGGAAGTCGGGGAGGGAAGAGTACCCGGTGAGGAAGCACCGCTCGGTGTCCACCGTGCCTGCGGCGAAGATGTTGGTGATCAGATCTCCGCGGACGCTCTCCGCCTCAAGGGAGTGATAGTCGGCGTAAATGCCCTCGGGGAGGTCCAGCACATCGAACCGGGAGAAGTCCTGGAAGGCCTCCAGCATGATTCCAACCACGTTCACCTGCCGGTCCGTGGGGATGTCGGCGTCCTCACAGGCGTCCAGCAGGGCCGCGGCTTCCGCCTCCCGGTAGCCGTCAGGCGGGAACTGGGCGGTGGCGGCGGTGCTATTGAGGAAGGGATAGACAAAGCCGTGGGCGATATACTGCTCGGTGGCGGACCAGAAATGGTCGATATAGCGGTAATCGGCGGCCTTTCCATTGTAGAGGACCGGGTCGGTACAGAAGAGATAGCTCAAAACGCAGCCCGCGGCGGCGGCCAGAGCCAGCACGTGGCGGAAACGCCCGCCCTTGGGGGGCCGTCCTTTGGCAAACACCACCAGAAGAAAGAAACCGAGGATCACTGCTGCCAGGGCAACAGCCAAACGCCGGCTCAGAAACAGCCGATAGCGACCCAGCATATTGGCGGCCTCCCGAACGATGGTAAGGTCGGCAAACATGAGGGGGTCGTCCCGGAACAGGAGCTTGAAATAGTTGGCGGTGGAAAAGCCCAGCACCACCGCGGCGGTGAGGGTGTAGCTCACCAGGACCCGGCGGGTGAGGCCGTAGAGCAGCAGGGCCAGACACACGCAGGGGGCAATGTTCAGCGCCAGCAAAACAGGGGTGGCAAAGAATCCCTGTACATAGCGGACCGGATAGGAGCCGATGGACAAAAACAGAGAGGTGAGCCCAATGCCAACAGCGGAGAGGGCAACCCAGAGGAACTGCCAAGACCAGAAGCCCAGGCGCGCCTTGGGCGTCCAGTGCTCAGGGGGCTGGCAAAGGCGGAAAAAAGGTTTCATTAAAACGCGATCCTCTGAGAGATATAATCTTTCACATCGGACATGGGGATGCGCACCTGGTCCATGGAATCCCGCTCCCGGATGGTGACACAGCCGTCGGCGGGCTCGGTGTCGCTGCCCACGGTCTGGAAGTCTACGGTGACACAGAAGGGGGTGCCGATCTCGTCCTGGCGGCGGTAACGTTTGCCGATGGAGCCGGCATCGTCAAAGTCCACCATGAAGTCCTTCGTCAGCTCCTCGCAGAGCTTGCGGGCGGGGTCGGACAGCTTCTTGGAAAGGGGGAGCACGGCGCACTTGAAGGGAGCCAGGGCAGGGTGGAGGCGAAGAACGGTACGCACGTCGTTCTTCTCGGCGTCTACCACCTCCTCGTCGTAGGCGTCGCAGAGGACGGAGAGCACCGTGCGCTCCACGCCCAGGGACGGCTCGATGACGTAGGGGAGGTAATGCTCGTTCTTCTCCTGGTCGAAGTAGGTCAGATCCTTGCCCGAGGTCTCCTGATGGCGGGTGAGGTCGTAGTTGGTGCGGTCGGCCACGCCCCACAGCTCGCCCCAACCGAAGGGGAAGAGGAACTCGAAGTCGGTGGTGGCCTTGGAATAGAAGGACAGCTCCTCCGGGTCGTGGTCCCGGAGGCGCAGGTTCTCCTCCTTCAGGCCGATGGACAGCAGCCACTGGTGGCAGAACTCCCTCCAGTAGGCAAACCACTCCAGGTCGGTGTCCGGCTCGCAGAAGAACTCCAGCTCCATCTGCTCAAACTCCCGCACCCGGAAAATGAAGTTGCCCGGGGTGATCTCGTTGCGGAAGGACTTGCCGATCTGGGCGATGCCGAAGGGAAGCTTCTTGCGGGTGGTGCGCTGGACGTTGACGAAGTTGGTGAAGATGCCCTGGGCGGTCTCGGGACGGAGGTACACGGTGTTCTTGGCGTCCTCGGTGACCCCCTGGAAGGTCTTGAACATCAGGTTGAACTGGCGGATGTCCGTCCAGTTGTGCTTGCCGCAGGTGGGGCAGGGGATGGCGTGGTGTTCGATAAATTCCTTCATCTCCTGCTGGGTAAAGGCGTCGATGGGCTTTTCCAGGGTAAAGCCGCTCTCGCCGCACCAGTTCTCAATGACCTGGTCGGCGCGAAAGCGCTCGTGGCACTCCCGGCAGTCCATCAGGGGATCGGAAAAGCCCGCCAGATGGCCGGAGGCCACCCAGGTCTGGGGGTTCATAAGGATGGCGGCGTCCAGACCCACGTTATAGGGGTTTTCCTGAACGAATTTCTTCCACCAAGCCCGCTTGATGTTGTTCTTCAGCTCCGCGCCCAGGGGGCCGTAGTCCCAGGTGTTGGCCAGGCCGCCGTAGATCTCGGACCCGGCGAAGATAAAGCCCCGGCCCTTGCACAGGGCTACGATCTTTTCCATGGTTTTTTCTTGGTTGGTCATGGTGACGCCTCCTATATGACAAGTCGATCAACGCTGTGGTCTATTATATAAAAAACTCCCTGGAAATGCAAGGGCCGCATAAGATTTTTGCCGCCGCCCAACCTAGTGTTGGGCAATTGGCCTGAAAGGAGAGAAAATATGAAGTCGATTTTGATCAAAGATACCACCCGGGAGGAACGGGAGCGCATTGTGGCTCAGTCGCTGAACGCCTGCGGCGGCGGGTGCGGCACGTGCAACGGCTGCGACAACCTGGGCGGCGGAAGCGTGGATGAGCTCTACCGGCCCTATATCGAAGGGGAGAAGGAGATCGCGGAGATCAACGCGGAATACCGCCGCAATCTGGTGCGGGGATAGGCAAAGCAAGCGGCCTCGGCATGATTTGCCGGGCCGCTTGCTTCTTAATCGTCGCTGAGATAATAGGGCTTCATCAGGCTGGGCTGCTCGGTGGAGTCCTTCTGGTGGGCGGTCTTGGGCGCCTCCGGGCCTCCCCGGCGGCGGGCCTTAGTGGCGGCCCGGATCTGGGCCTTGCGGTCCTCCAGGGAGGGGGAGGGCTTTTGGAGCTTCTGGGGTTTTGAGGGCTTCTGGGGCGCGGGGGCCGCCTTCTGGACGGGCTTGGCGGGGGCGGCGGCCCTTTGGGAGGGGCGTTGGATGGGGTTGGGATGGGCCTTGGGCCGTTGCTGCTTGGGCTGCTGAGGCTGGGCCGCGGTTTTTTGCGCGCTCTTGCGGGGGGCGAGTAATCTCGCGGTGGCGTCCATCACCGTGTCGCTGGAGAGGGCGTCGGTATAGCCCTGTTTGGCTTGAATGGCGCGTTCCTCCGCCATCCAACGCTCGAACGCAAGGTCCCGTTCGGATCTTGTGTCCTCGGTCGGCAAAGCCTCCCTGCGGAAACTCGGCTGCGCCGGGATTCGCGGCGCTTTCGTACCGTCCCGCCTCCCGGCGGGCCTCTTTTGTTCTCTTTTAGGAGACATGGCGGTAAGAGCCTCATCCAGGGTCTTGCTGGGCTTGTAGCCCGCCGCCTGGCGCTTCTGGCCGGGGGTGCGGTCCCGCAGCACGGGGGTGGGCGTTTGGCGCGCCGAGTCGTCGCGCCCTGCGCGGGCGGGTTTGGAACCCGCCCCTACAGGGGCCGTTTCGGTAGGCTTGGCCTGTTTGCGCTGCTGCTTGCGCTCCCGGGCAGCCTGGCGGGCCTCCGCGTCCTCGGGGTTGACCAGCTTGCCGTGTTTATCCCGCTGGGGGGGCGTGAAGTTCTCCATGGGCCAGGGGTGACCCTCCACCACGGGGATCTTGCGGCCCAGGAGCTTTTCAATGTCCTTCAGATCGTCCCTTTCGCTGATGTCGCAAAAGGAAATGGCCGCTCCGCCGTGACCGGCCCGTCCGGTGCGCCCGATGCGGTGAACATAGGTCTCGGGAACGTCTGGGAGGTTGTAGTTGAACACGTGGGAAAGCTCCTCAATGTCGATGCCTCGGGCGGCGATGTCGGTGGCGACCAGTACCTTCACCCGCCCGGCCTTGAAGTCGCTGAGGGCTTGCTGACGGGCGGTCTGGGACTTGTTGCCGTGGATGGCGGCGGCGGAAATGCCCGCCTTGGAAAGCTCGCCGGCAATCTTGTTGGCCCCGTGCTTGGTGCGGGAGAAGACCAGGGCGTTTTTCACTCCCGGCTGACTGACCAGATGGGCCAGGAGCTTGGATTTGTTGGGTTTGTCCACAAAATAAAGGGACTGGTCGATGACCTCCACCGGGGAGGACACCGGGGTGACGGTCACCTTGGCGGGGTCGTGGAGCAGGGCGTTCACCAGGGACTGCACTTCGGGGGGCATGGTGGCGGAGAAGAAGAGGGTCTGCTTTTTCTCGGGCAGGAGCTTGAGCACCTTGCGCACGTCGTGGATGAAGCCCATGTCCAGCATCCGGTCGGCCTCGTCCAAAACAAAGATCTCCACTTGGGAGAGGTCGATAAAGCCCTGGCCCTGAAGGTCCAGGAGCCGTCCCGGGGTAGCCACCAGCACATCAAGTCCCCGGCGGAGTTGGTCCACCTGGGGCTGCTGGCCCACACCGCCGAAGATCACGGCGCTACGGAGGGGCAGATTTTTCCCGTAGGCCAAAAAACTCTCCTGGATCTGAAGAGCCAGCTCACGGGTGGGAGTCAAAATGAGGGAGCGGATGGGCCGCTTGCCCTGGACGGGCCGGGCGGCCAGCCGCTGGAGGATGGGGGCGGCGAAGGCGCAGGTCTTGCCTGTGCCTGTCTGGGCGATGCCCAGCACGTCCCGGCCCGCCAGCGCGGGGGGGATGGCGCCTTGCTGAATGGGGGTAGGCTGCACATAGCCCTGGGTGTCCAGGGCCTTGAGAATGGCTGTGCAGAGGCCAAGTTCGTTGAACGTCATAAATACCTTTCCTTATGGATGGATTTTCGCGGGAGGGAGAACAGCTCGGACAGCGGCCAAGGTCTGGTCCAGGGTCTGGCCGTCCACCTCCACGGTGAGGTCGGCGTAGCGGGCGTAAAGAGGGGCGCGCTGGTCGTACACATCCCGAAGGGTCTGGCCGGGGGCAAAGGCAATGCCGCGGGTGGCCAGGTTGTGGATGCGCCCCTCTAAAGCGTCATAGCTCAGATGGAGATAGACCACCGTGCTCAGGGAACGCAGGTGCTCCATGGCGCCGGCGCGCAGAACGCAGCTGCCGCCGGGAGCCAGAACGGTCCGGCTGGGGCACAGGGAGCGGATGGTCGCCCCCTCCAGGTCGAGAAAGGACTCGCTTCCGAGGGTGTTTAAAAGCTCCTGAAGAAGCTTGCCTTGCCGCTCCTGGATCACCAGGTCCACGTCCAGAAAGGAATAGCCCAGGGTCTTGGCTAGCACCACGCCGACAGTACTTTTCCCCGAACCGGGCATTCCAATAAGGGTGATATTTTCCATAGGGGACGCAAACCTCCTTGGGGGGACGGGCGAAGTCCCCCGAACGAAAAAAACCGTCTGCCAAATGCAGACGGCCTTTTACGGTAGGATCAGCCCTCCAGCTTGTTGAGCCGCAGGGTGAGGCCGCTCTTCTTGCGCGCGGCGTTGTTGCGGTGGATCAGGCCATGGGCGGCGGCCTTGTCCACGGCCTTGACGGCCACGGCGTACGCGCTGGTGGCAGCGGCCTTGTCGCCGTCGGCAACGGCGGTCTGGAACCGCTTCAGGTCGGTCTTGAGCGCGGACTTGGCGGCCTTGTTCTGCTCGGCCTTGGTCTTGTTGACCAGCACGCGCTTCTTGGCGGATTTGATATTCGGCAAACCAAACACCTCCTTGCTTCGCCAAATAAATATATCAGGCGGAAAATCTTGTTTGCATCATACAGACATGTATTTTAGCATCTTCCCGCCCGGATTGCAACCCCCTTTTGGGAAAAATTTTCTGCAATGGGGTATGCTATGGGGGATAGGACGTAAAAAAGGAGGGTTTCTCATGCCGGAGAGAAGGACAGACTTGGCTTTGGAGGCGGCCCAGGCGGTGACCGCCGCCGCCGGGTTAGCGGGGGTGGAGCAGACCGAACGGACAGAGGACGGGGTGACGGTGACAGTGGTGGAGCTGCGCACCCCGGAGGCGGCGGAGAAGGTGGGCAAGCCCCTGGGACGGTACGTGACTCTAGAGCTGGGCCCAGTGCAGCGGCGGGAGGCGGAGGGGTTTCAGCGTGCCTGCCATGTGCTGGCGGGGGAGCTGGCCAAGCTCATCCCCCAGGGGGAGGGCACGGTGCTGGTGGTGGGGCTGGGCAACCGGGCCATCACGCCGGACGCCGTCGGGCCCCTGACCCACGAGTGGTTGCTGGTGACCCGCCACCTGGTGGAGCAGCTGCCCGAGGTGTTTGGGAGCTTCCGCCCCATGGCGGCGGTGGCGGCAGGGGTGCTGGGGACCACAGGAGTGGAGAGCGCGGAGCTGGTGCGGGGGGTGGTGGAGCGGGTTTGCCCCGACTGCGTCATCGCGGTGGACGCCCTGGCGGCCCGGAGCATGAAGCGGCTGTGCACTGCCGTCCAGCTCAGCGACGCGGGCATTGCCCCCGGCTCGGGGGTGGGCAACTGCCGCGCCGCGCTGGACAAGGAGAGCCTGGGGGTGCCGGTGATCGCGGTGGGGGTGCCTACGGTGGTGGATGTAAACACCCTGACCCGGGATGTGCTGGAGGAAGCGGGCCGGGGAGATCTGGAGCCGGAGGCGCTGGAGCCCGGCGGGGCCTTTGTTACCCCCCGGGATATTGACCAGCGGGTGGCGGAGTGCGCCAAGCTCATCGGCTACGCCATCGACCTGGCGGTGCAGAGAGGTCTGACCTTAGAGGATGTGGAGGGTCTGGTGGAGTGAAAATTCTGGACAACGGCGGCGGAATGAGGTACAATGTACCAATAGTATACTGGGTACGTTTGGATATGAGGAGCTGAGGACGATGAAAGAGACAGAATTTGTGCCGGTGATCCTGGGGGGCGACATCACCACCTACTCCCTGGCCCGAAGCTTTCACGAGGCATACGGGATCAAGTCTGTGGCGGTGAGCATGCTCAAAAGCGCCATGATCTCCCGTTCCAGCATCATTGAAAACATCGTCGTGCCCGATATGGACAACAAGGACCGCTTCGTGGAGCGGCTCCACGACGTCGCCGGGCGTTACCCGGCGAAGAAGAAGCTGCTGCTGGCCTGTGGGGACTGGTACGTGCGCCTCATCGTGGAGCACAAGGCGGAGCTGGAGAAGGACTATATCATCCCTTATATCGACCTGGAGCTGCTGGATCGGCTGGTGCTCAAGGACAGCTTTTACGCTATCTGCGACGAGGTGGGCGTGCCCTATCCCAAGACCTTTGTCTACGACTGTGCCGACCCCCGGCCCCTGGAATTCGACTTTCCCTATCCCGTCATCGCCAAGCCCGCGTCCTCGGCGGCGTACCACTACGCCAGGTTCGAGGGCAAGAAAAAGGTCTTTCGCATGAAGGACGAGGAAGAGCTGTCCGCCATGCTGGACAAATTGGGCAAAAGCGGCTACAATTATAAATTCCTCATTCAGGACACCATCCCGGGCTTGGACTACAATATGCACATCCTCACGGTGTACTGCGACCGCCACGGCAAGTGCCGCTTCTTCGCCGGGGGCCACTGCCTCTTGGAGGACAACGCCGCCATGGGGGTGGGCAACCCGGTGGCCATTTTGAACGAGGTGAACCGGGAACTGATGGACCACGCCAAGCGCCTGCTGGAGCATGTGGGCTACCGGGGCTTCGCCAACTTTGACATTAAGTACGACAGCCGGGACGGCTCCTTCCGCTTCTTTGAGATCAACACCCGCCTGGGCAGGAGCAACTTCTACATCACCGGCTCGGGCTTCAACGCGGTGAAGTGGATGGTGGACGACCTCATCTATGAAAAGGACTTTGAGGGCGAGGTGGTGGCCGACAATGTGGACAGCCTCTACACCGTGGTCCCCAAGGACGTTTTGACCACCTACATCAAGGACGACCACCTGCGCGAGCGGGTGAAGGAGCTGTATGCCAAGGGGGGCGATCCCTCCGGTCTGGCGGGGGCGCTTTGCCCGTCCATCCAGAAAAAGAGCTGTGTCCATGACCCCTTGGCCTACTGGGGGGAGAAAAACCTCCTGCGTCGGCTCTATCCGGCCTGGTTTATGGTCAAGCAGCGCAAGAAATTCAAGGCATAACACACAAGGAGGCCGGGCTATGTGCGGCATTGTGGGATTTTGGGATAAACATGTGACATATGACGCTGCCGCCACGGTGAAGGCCATGGCGGACAAGATCGTCCACCGCGGCCCCGACTCGGAGGGGTACTTTGTGGAGGGCCCCGCGGCTCTAGGCTTCCGGCGGCTGTCCATCATCGACCTGGAGGGCGGCACTCAGCCCATCTTCAACGAGGACAAGAGCGTGGTCATCACCTTCAACGGGGAGATTTACAACTTCCGGGAGCTGCGCGCTGAGCTGGAGGCCAAGGGCCATGTGTTCTCCACCAAGACGGACACGGAGGTGGTCCTCCACGGCTATGAGGAATGGGGAGAGGAACTGCCTCGCAGGCTCCGGGGGATGTTCGCCTTTGTGATCTATGACCGCAATCAAAAGCGGATGTTTGGCGCCCGTGACATTTTCGGCATTAAGCCCTTCTATTATTATGAGAAGGACGGGGCCTTCCTCTACGGTAGCGAGATCAAGTCCTTCTATCCCCATCCGAAGTTTAAACCCGTGTTCGCGGAGAAGTGGCTGCCCACCTATCTGTGCTTTGAGTACATTCCCAACGAGGAGACCTTGTTTGAGGGGGTCAAGAAGCTCCCGGCGGGGCATATGTTTACCCTGGACGGCAATGGCTTGATGACAAGACCCTATTTTGAGATCAAGTACCACATCGACGACGGCAAGAGCATGGAGGAATGGGAGAACCTGATTGAAGAGACTTTCCGCGGCTCATGCCGGGCCCACCGTATCGCCGACGTGGAGGTGGGGTGTTTCCTCAGCTCGGGGGTGGACTCTTCCTACGTGACCCGCCTCCTGCGGGACGATATGCCCGTGCGCGCTTTTTCCATCGGCTATGCCGAGGAAAAATACAGCGAGCTGTCCCACGCCACCGAGCTGGCAGAGAAGATCGGGGTGGAGTGCATCACCCGTACCATCACCGCCCAGGACTTTTTTGATGCGGTGCCAAAGGTACAGTACCACATGGATGAGCCTCTGCCCAATCCCTCCGCCGTGCCCCTCTACTACCTCACCCAGATGGCCAGCCAATATGTGACGGTGGTGCTGTCCGGAGAGGGGGCCGACGAGCTGTTCGGCGGCTATAATTACTACATCGAATGTCTGGATTTTGAGAAGTATATGAAGGTGCCCCAGCCCCTGAGGAGCCTGGCGGGGAGCGTTGCCGCCAAACTGCCTAAATTCCATGGTCAGCGCTTCCTCACCCGGGGACGGCTTCCTTTGGAAAAACGGTATATCCGCAACAATTATAACTTCCAGTATTCTGAACTTCCCAAGTATCTCCATAAGGGGTATGAAAAGATCCCGCCCTACACCTTGACCAAGCCCTACTTCGACGCCGCCGCCGGGGAGGATGAGGTGACCCGGATGCAGTATGTGGATATGCGCGCCTGGCTGCCCTATGACATTCTTCAGAAGGCGGATAAGATGTCCATGGCAGCGTCCCTGGAGCTGCGGGTGCCCTTCCTGGACAAGGAAATGCTGGCGGTGGCCACCGCCATTCCGTCCCGTTACCGGGTGGAGAAGGGGATGACCAAGGTGGCCCTCCGGCGGGCGGCGGGGAAGGTGCTGCCGGAGAAGTCGGCGAAAATGCCAAAGATCGGGTTTATCACGCCGCTGAACGACTGGCTGCGCCGGGATGAGTTTTACGCGCGGGTGCGCGCCCGGTTCGGGAGCGAGACCGCAGCGAAGTATTTCAACCAAGACGCCCTCCTGAAGCTGCTGGACGACCACAAATCGGGCCACAACGGCGGCATGAAGCGGATCTTTACGGTGTACTGCTTCCTGGAGTGGTACGAGCAGTTTTTTGCAAAGCAGTGATACAAAAAGATGGCCAAGACCCCAGCGGGAAATCCCGCTGGGGTCTTGGCCATTGGAGGAAAGATAGATCGAAACGGCGCCATATAGAAAATGGAAGGGAGCGCCGCTCGGTCAAACGTGGTAAAAGCGGCGGAACAACTCGCGATTGCCCTCGTCCGCGCCGTCTACGTTGGAGCTCATAAACACAGGGGGGCGGGTTCCATCGGCCCAGAAGGCAGCGGCCACCGCCATGCTTAATTGTTGAACCAGATAGGCCCCTGTACTCTAAACGGGTGAGATTTATGTCTGCCCCGCCTTTCAGTACCCGGCGTTGGTGTAATCTGATTTCCAATCCTGGAAAAATCAGTGTGGGGAAGTGTGGCGGCGGCATGGCTTCCAGCGGTATTATATGGGCAAGGCCAGCTATGGCTTTTTCAATCGCTTTTTCTTCTGTGCCATTGAATGTAAGCATGACTATTTTCCCGACAAATCTCACCTCCCATTATGTAGCCTGTCCGTCAAACCGAAAACGGAACAAAGCAGAGATAAGCCGCTGTTTTATGCTATCCTCGGTGTCTGTATCTATATGACCATTTTCAAGGGCTGCCATACGGATACGCTTGCTGTAATGTCGTAAAACCTCTTCCACGGCTTCCGGCTCTCCGCTGGTCGCCCGGACAATCGTTTCATAAGGCAAAAGATTCGGATTCCCCATGTGAAAGCACCTCCATTTCTTTATGCAGGAGTTGTAAAGTCCTATGGATTTGATACCCGGTCGTACTCCGGCAGCGTCCGTACATTTCCCCGATTTCCCGCTGTGTGTAATGCCTGAAAAAGTAAAGGAAAATGATTTCCCGGTTTTTCTCTGGCAGAGCTAACAGGGCGGCGGCAAGTTTTCCGTTGGTGAGGATAACTGTCTGACCGCACATCGTAATGGAGTATTCTTCATATGGCGAGACTAGTTCCTAAGTTGTCCGACCGCACGGTCCGAAGATACTCTCTCGGTATCCTCGGACCGTGCGTTTTTTGTCCGGAAGGGAGCGGCGAAAAAGAAAAACGCAGCCGTCTGCCCTACTGGACAAATAAGGTTAAAGCGGGTATAATAATAAGCCACTGAAACAGAAAGGAGGGAACCGTTATGAGTCGGGAACAGACCAGACAAAACAGCTTTTTCGGCGGCGCGGCCATTTTGGCGGCGGGCATCGCCCTGGTGAAGGTCATCGGGGCCATCTTCAAGATCCCCATCGTCCGCATTTTGGGAGAGGCCAGCTACGCGGATTTCTCCAACGCCTACTATATTTACAGCATTCTGC
Source organism: uncultured Oscillospiraceae bacterium (assembly GCA_910579775.1). GTDB lineage: Bacteria > Bacillota > Clostridia > Oscillospirales > Oscillospiraceae > MGBC124762. Next base: position 266,497 of record CAJTUE010000001.1, read on the forward strand.
TCACCGTCTCCACCGCGGGGCTGTCGGTGGCCCTTTCCAAAATGGTAGCGGCCAGCCACGCCGTAGAGCAGGACGGCCAAGTTCGTAAGGTCTTCCGGGTGTCCCTGACGGTGTTTTTTGTGCTGGGCTTTGGTTCCTTCCTGCTGATGTTTTTCGGCAACGTCTTTTTAGCGGACCGGATGAACGACACCCAGGCCGCTGCGGCCATTCGGTACTTAGCCCCCGCGGTGGTGTGCGTCAGCCTTCTGTCCTCCTTCCGGGGGTACGCCCAGGGCCACTCCTATATGGTCCCCTCGGCAGTCAGCCAGGTCATCGAGGCGTTGGGCAAGCTGCTCATCGGCCTGCCCCTGGCCTATCTGGCGGTGGAGGCGGGCAAGGGGGAGGATCTATGCGCCGCCTACGCCATTTTGGGCGTCACCGTGGGTGAGGCGCTGGCCTTGGTCTACATGGTGCTGGAGTATCTGCGCAACCGTCCCACTGGGCGGCCGCTGATGCCTGCCATGTCCTCATCGGGGAGCATCCTGCGGGAGCTGATGGTCATCGCCATCCCGATCACCCTGACCTCCTCGGCGGTGTCGGTGATCAACACCATCGACGCCTCGGTGGTCCAGGGACAGCTCCAGAACGCCCTGGGCATGGCGGAGGAGCAGTCCCGGACTTTGTTTGGCGCTTATTCGGGGGTGCAGAACATCTATAACCTCCCCGCCTCCTTCATCATCGCTGTCACCGCCTCCGTCATTCCCAACGTCTCCGCCGCCATGGCCCAGGGCCGGCAGAAGGAGGCGGGCCGGGTGGTCAAGGCGGCCTTCCACGTCACTGCCCTGCTGGTGTTTCCCATGGGGGTGGGGATGAGCGTCCTGGCCGAGCCCATTGTGCGGCTGCTCTTTAAGCCCAAGGACCCGGCCCTGTCCGGCGCACTGCTGGCGATCCTGGGCATTGCGTCCATCTGTGTGTGCATGGTGTCGGTGTCCAACGCGGTGCTCCAGGCCTATGGCTACCAGCGCCTGCCCATTGGCGTGATGGTGGCGGCGGGGAGCGCTATGCTCCTCATCGACTACAATCTGGTGGCGGTGCCCTCCATCAACATCTTCGGCTCCCCCATTGGCACCCTTTGCTGCTTCACCATTGCCGCGGCGGTGGACTTTTTCCTCATCCGTCGGCTGATCCCGAGCCCACCCCGGTTCTTTAGGCTGTTCTTTGGCCCCGCTCTGGCCACGGCCGTCATGGGCGTGGCGGCCTGGGGCTCGTATAGGTTGGTCCACCTGGTTCTGGGCAACACCCTGTCGGTGCTCATCGCTATTTTAGTGGCCGTGGCGGTGTACGCCTTTTTGGTGATTTATTTAAAGCTTTTGAGTCGTTCCGAGCTGAAGCTCATGCCCAAGGGAGATAAGCTTGCCGATATTTTGAAGCTGCCCTGAGGCGGAGTTAGGAGGAAAGTGCCATGAAATTAGACCGGAAGACCTGCGTTCGGGTGGGCGTCAGCGTGTTTGTCCTCTATCTGTGCGTTCACTACTGGCCCGTGGCGGCGCGGCTTTTGAAGGCTCTGCTGGCGGCGGCCGCGCCCATTTTACTGGGGTGCGTCATCGCCTATGTGGTGAACATCCCCATGAGCTTTTTCGAACGGCATTTTCCCAAGAGTGAGAACAAGCGTCTGTGCCAGCTCCGCCGGGGGGTGAGTTTGGCGTTGGCCCTTATCAGCCTGGCGGCGGTGGTAGGGCTCATCGTGGTCATCGTCGCTCCCGAGCTGGTAACCTGCGTGACCATGCTGGTGGCCCAGGTGCCGCAGGCGCTGATGGAGATATCCCAGTGGCTGGCGGGGATCGAGTGGCTGGAGGGCACAGTGGTGGAATCCCTGGCCCACATCAACTGGCCCCAGCTGGTCCAGCAGGTCATCGACGTGGTGGTCAGCGGCTTTGGCAACGTGGCCAACGGAGTCATGGGCATCGTCAACTCGGTACTCTCCTGGACGGTGACGGTGACCATGGGCGCGATCGTCGGGCTCTATATCCTGTTGGGCAAGGAACGTCTGGAGGGGCAGTTCAAAGCCCTCTTCCGCCGCTATCTACCCGAAAAGATTCGCCGTGGCGGCCGGCATGTGTGGGACGTGATGAACGAGTGCTTCCACAAGTATATCGTGGGCCAGTGTACCGAGGCGGTGATCCTGGGCTGTCTCTGCGCCCTGGGCATGGCCCTGCTGGGCTTCCCCTACGCCGCCGTGGTGGGGGCTACCGTGGGCTTTACCGCCCTCATCCCCGTGGCGGGCGCCTATATCGGCGGAGCGGTGGGCTTTTTGCTCATTTTGACCGTCTCCCCCATCCGGGCCGTTTTGTTTGTGGTCTATCTCAACGTCCTCCAGCAGCTGGAGGGCAACCTCATCTACCCCAAGGTGGTGGGTACCTCTCTGGGCTTGCCCAGCATCTGGGTGCTGGCGGCGGTGATCATCGGCGGCGGGATGTTCGGCGTGTTCGGTATGATCCTGGGCGTCCCTCTGGCCGCCGGGTGCTATAAGCTGCTGAAGGAGGACGTGGCCCAAGGGCCGCGGAGCCTTCGCAATACCTTGAAGCAGGATCCCCCATCAACATAAGGAGGACGAAGAAATGCATTTGGGCGATGGAAATCTTTATCTGGGCCTCAGCGACGAGGGACGGGTCAACCTGCCCCTCAAAATGGCTAACCGCCACGGTCTCATCGCCGGAGCCAGCGGAACGGGCAAGACCATCACCATGAAGGTGATGGCCGAATCCTTCTCCGACGCGGGGGTACCCGTGTTCCTCTGCGACGTAAAGGGGGACGTGTCCGGTCTGGCCCAGGCGGGCGCACAGAGCGAGGGGATGGAGAAGCGCATCGACAAGTTCGGCCTGCGGGACTCCTTTTCTTACAAGGGCTACCCGGTGGCCTTTTGGGACATCTACCAGGAGATGGGCCACCCGGTGCGGTGCACCGTCTCCGACATGGGCCCCAGCCTGCTGAGCCGCATCCTGGGCCTCACCCCCGCCCAGGAGGGGGTGCTGGAGATCGTCTTCAAGATCGCCGACGACAACGGCCTTTTGCTGTTGGACATGAAGGACCTGCGGGCCATGCTGGGCTATGTGGGCGACCACAAGGACGAGTTTTCCGCCACCTACGGCAACATTGCCACCCAGTCTCTGGGCGGCATTCTGCGCGCTCTGCTGCCTTTGGAGCGGCAGGGGGGCGACCTCTTCTTCGGGGAGCCCGACCTGGACATCCACGACTGGATGCGCCACGCCCCTGACGGCCAGGGGATGGTGAATATCCTTAGCTGCGTCAAGCTGGTCCAGAACCCTACCCTCTACGCCACCTTCCTGCTGTGGATGCTCTCCGAGCTCTTTGAGGAGCTGCCTGAGGCGGGGGACCAGGACAGGCCCAAGCTGGTGTTCTTCTTTGACGAGGCCCATATGCTCTTTGCCGACGCCCCCAAGGCCCTGGTGCAGAAGATAGAGCAGGTGGTCAAGCTTATCCGCTCCAAGGGAGTGGGGGTGTACTTTGTCACCCAGTCCCCCGGCGACATTCCCGACAGCGTCCTGGCTCAGCTCTCCCACCGGGTCCAACACGCCCTGCGGGCGTACACCCCCGCCGAGCAAAAGGCGGTGAAGGCCGCGGTCCAGGCGTTCCGGGAGAACCCCGCCTTCCGGGCGGAGGATGTGCTCATGGAGCTGGGTGTGGGCGAGGCGCTGGTGTCTGTTCTGGACGACAGGGGCGTGCCCGGCATGGTCCAGCGCACCGCCATCATCTGCCCCCAGAGCCTGATGGCCCCCTGTGACCAAGCCAGCTGGAACGCCGCTTTGGAGGCGGACGGCATGGCGAAATATGACCAGGCGGTGGACAGCGAGTCCGCCTATGAGGTGCTGGAGGCGGAGAAGGAAAAGGCGGAGCAGCAGGCCGCGCTGGACGCCGAGCGGGCGGCCTTCGAGGCGGAAAAGGCCGCCTTTGAGGCACAAAAGGCCAAGGAGGAGGAAGCGGCCCGCAAGCAGGCGGAAAAGGCCGCCGAGGCCGCCCAGAAGAAGCTGGAGAAGGAGCTCGAGCGGGAGGAAGCCCGCCGCCAGAAGGAGGCGGACCGCCGCAAGGCCAAGATCGAAAGCCAGCTCATCAGCGCCGGCGGCCAGATCCTGAAGCGGGGCCTCATGGGCACCCTCTTCGGCGGCAGTACCACCACCCGGCGGAGCTCCAGCCGGAGACGAGGGTGGTAAGGGAGCAAACTGCATATTACAACTATTTCAGAAAATAATTTGACGTGAGAAAAGCTGGTAGAGTTACCGATAATTTCTCCACATAACTTTTTTGGGTTGGACCAAACTAGGCGTGGGTCAAGAAAAGGACCCGCAAACCCACAAAGAGAAAAGGAGAAACGACAATGTCTAGCAAGAACTCCAACAAGATCAACGTCCCTGAGGCCCGCGAGGCCATGGACAAGTTCAAGATGGAAGCCGCCAACGAGGTGGGCGTGAACCTGAAGAACGGCTACAACGGCGACATCACCGCCCGTCAGGCCGGCTCCGTCGGCGGCCAGATGGTCAAGAAGATGATCGAGGCTTACGAGAACGGCCTGAAGTAATCATTCTTCCTGCCAAATGAAAAAGGACCCAACCCTTTGAACACAAAGGGTTGGGTCCTTGCTATATCCAAGACTCAGCCGTAGAAGGAGTGGTTGCCAATGGTGACGATCAGGCTTTTATGCTGGGAGGCCCAGAAGGACTTTCCCACGCCGTTGAACCAGCAGGCGTTGCCCACGGTGTTGGCCCCCTCCAGCGCCAGTTTGGCGGCGATGACCGCCTCCGCCTTGGGGGTGGCGTTGGTGGCGCCGGTGAACTGATTCTTCTGGGCCAGGACCTCTGGTACAGTGTTGGGGAACTGGGGGAACTTGACCCGGTTCAGGATCACGTTGGCCACGCCGATCTTTCCCGCCAGCGGCTGGTTGCCGCTCTCGTGCTGGACCACCCGGGCGATCAGGTCCACGTCCTGGGCATTATAAAATGTGTCGCCACTCTCTAGAGCGGGGCCGCCGGTGGTAAAGTGAACGCCGCCGTCCTTCCACTCCACCGCGGCTCCAAGGGCGGTGGCCAGAGTACGGACGGGCACCAGAGTCTCATAGGTCTCCGGGTGGGAACGCACCAGGCCGGGCACATAGAGGAACCGGCCGTTGCACGCCAGATAAGCCTGCCCCGGCCATGCGGCCAGGAGGAAATCTTCACCCTCCATCATGCCGTCGGGCCGCAGCAGGGAACCGGAGCGCAGGGCCAGCGTGGTAAAGTAAAGAGATACGTAGGTCACTCCATTGTCCACCACCGCAGCGGCGGTTTCAAGTTCTTCGCCGTCCACATACACCGGGACCTGGCTGGCGGGCGCGGCCAGAGCAGGGACCCAAAGCCCCGTCAGCAGGGTGAGGACCGCCCAAAGACAAACCAATCGCTTTCGCAAGGAGCTTCACTCGCCTTCTCATTTAAACTGTTACTAAATTGTAACCTATTTGAATCCAAATTGCAAGCATTTTCTTCCCCATATTTTTCCTCAGGTGTTGATTTGCTCGACGGGGTGTAGTATAATATCCCAATAGTTTAGAGTGAACGCCATGTGGCGACATGGACGGAGCGTCGGCGTCCGGAAAGGGGCGCCAAAGCACACGCAAAGGAAGGGAGCGGTGACCGGATGGCGGCAGATCGGCGGGTGACCCGCACCAAGGCGGCACTGACGGCGGCGCTGTTTGAGCTACTGGGGGAGAAGGATTTTTCCAAGATATCCGTGACCGAGCTGACCCGCCGGGCGGACGTGGACCGCAAGACCTTTTACCTTCACTATCAGACCGTGGACGAGATCCTGGAGGAGTTTTACGAGGACTCCCTGCGCGCCCTGCGGGAATCCATTGACCGGGAGGGGATTTTCCGGACGGAGAGCGTGGATATGACCGCCTTTTTCCGGGTGTTGTGCGAGTTGGCCAACCGGGATATGCCGCTGTTTCGCCGTCTGGCTCGAGGGGGCGGTTACACCTACTATATGGAGCGGGTGCGCACCCTTCTGCGCGACGGCATCGAGAATTTTTACCGCGGGCAGGGAGTACACAGTGAACCGGAGCTACGGCTTTTAGGGGAGTTTTACGCCGCCGCCATCATGCGGGTCTACCTCATCTGGCTCAAGGGCGAGGCGGACATGGATGAGGCGCGTCTGGCTGAGCTGATGGGCAAGGCGGCTGGCGGCGCGGCGTCTTTGTGAGAAAAGAAAGGAGAGCTCGTATGAGGGTGCTCTATCTGCTCAACTTCGCCGGTAAGGCGGGGACGGAGCGCTATGTGGAATCCCTGGTGAAGTATTTGGGTCCCCAGGGCAGCGGACAGGTGGAGCCGCACTTTGCCTACAACACCGCGGGCCTGCTGGTGGAGCGACTGGAGGCCATGGGAGTGCCAACGAGGCAGCTGCCTATGAACAGCCGCTTCGACCTCAAGGCCGCCAAGGCCCTGGCCGCTCTGTGCGGCGAGTGGGACATCGACCTCATCCACTGCCACTATCTGCGGGAGAACTATATCGCCCTGCTGGCCAAGTGGTACAATAAAAAAGTGCGGGTGGTGTACACCAACCACTTTATCCTGACCAACGACCTTGTGACCCGCATTTCCAACCGCCTGCTGGACAAGAGGCAGGATCGGATGATCGCCGTTTGCAACAAGGGCAGGGAGCAGCTCATCGCTAACGGTTGGAGCGCGGACAAGATCCAGGTGGTCCACAACGGGGTGGACCTGTCCGCCTGGTCGGGGACACGGACCGACTCCACGCTCCGCGCCGAGCTGGGCATCCCCGAAAACCGCTTTGTGATGCTGTGCGCCTCCCGGTTTGCCGATGATAAGGGGCACAGCTACCTGATCCGTTCGGTCAAGGCGCTGCAGGGGCTGACCCAAGTCCCTTTTACCCTGGTCCTGGCGGGCGACGGAGAGTTGCTGGAGCCCACCAAGGCCCTATGCAGCCAACTGGGGCTGGACAGCGATGTTGTAAAGTTTATTGGTTTTCGTAAGGACATGAAAAACCTTTTTAAGGCCGCTGACCTCTACATCAATTCCTCCCGGCACGAGGCCCTTTCCTTCCTCATCATTGAGGCCATGGCCGCGGGCCTTCCCGCCGCCATTACCGACATGGCGGGCAACCCGGACATTTTGACTGGGCCGGAGCAGGGGGGCGTGCTGCTGCCCTACGACGACCCGGAGGGAACGGCCAAAGGACTGGTCCCCTTCTTGGAGGACCCGGACTTTTTGAAGCGGTGCCGGGAGAATGCGGAAAAAAACGTGAAGGAACGCTTTGAATTGGGCAAGCTGTCTCAGGATACCTATCAGGTCTACAAAAAGGCGGTGCAGAAATGAACGGGACTGTAAATGTGGCGGCGGGGAGCCTCCTGTGCCGCTGGTTGGTGAGCCTTTGGAACACCCTGCGGGCTACGTGGCACGCCAGCGCTGTGGGTGGCTGGTTCCACCGCCGCCGCACAGACCTTCAGCGGGCGGGTGCGAACAGCCAGGTGGTGGACGTGGTGGTCCGGGACGGCGCAATGACCAAGGCTTGGCAGAGCAGCCTTTTTGGGCGGCTGTTTGTGGGGCTTTGGAATTTGCCCGTCCGTTTACTGAAGGGGCTTTACCGGGCCCTCAGCGGTCTGTGGAATGGGAGCCTGGCCTTCCGGGGCCTCGCCGCTCTTGGCCGGTCCGCCGCCGCCTTGGTGGGGCTGTTTACCCTGTGGATGCTGGTCTCTCCCCACGAGGCATGGAACAATATTTACGGCTTTTTGGCGGCGGTGGCCATCTTTGCCCTCTATTGCGTTGGCTGCGCGGACCGGGGGCGGAGCCTGGAGGTGGGCCGGTTTGGCCCCTACTTCGCCTTTTACGCGGTGTTTATTACCCTGGGTCTGGTGGGCTCCTTCAGCCGGAGCCTGTCCCTGCGGTTCTTCCTCTTTCACCTGACCTGCTTCTTGCTGGCGGTGGTGACGGTGAGCGCTGTGCGGGAATACCGTCAACTCAAGACCCTCCTGATCCTGGCGGGAATCGGTCTGGCGGCGGCTTCCCTCTACGGCTGTTACCAGGGCTATATCGGGGTGGAGGTGGTGGCCTCCCAGCAGGACATGACCCTTAACAAGGATATGCCCGGGCGCATCTACTCCTTTTTTGATAACCCCAATAACTTTGCTGAGGTGCTGGTGATGTTCTTCCCCCTCGTGGGAGCCTTGACGCTCAACGCCAGGGGTTGGCGGGGACGGCTGTGCGGCTTGGTCGCCCTGGGTTTGGGCGCCGCCGCCATCGGCATGACCTACTCCCGTTCCAGTTGGCTGGGATTGGCCCTGGCGGCGGTAATCTTCCTGGCGCTGATGGACTGGCGGTTCCTTCCCGCTATGCTGGTGGTAGGGGGGTGTGCCATTCCCTTCCTGCCCCGGACCATCCTCAACCGCATCCTCACCATCGGCAACATGAAGGATTCCTCCGCCCGGTACCGCATCGCCATCTACGAGGACACCGCACGGCTGCTGAAGGATTACGGCGTTACCGGCGTGGGCCTGGGCAGTGACGTGACCCGCCGGGTGTTCCTCCACTATCCCACTCTCTATGACGGAAACTACCCCATCCACACCCACAACAATTATCTTCAGATGTGGGCGGAGATCGGTATCTTCGGCCTGTTGGCCTACCTGGGTCTGATGGTGGTACAGGTGCGGGAAAGTCTGCGGGCCTTCCGCAAGGCGGACAAGCAGCTCAGGCGGATCCTGGCCGCTGCCTTAGGCGGTCTGGTTGGTCTGCTGGCCATCGGCCTGGTGGAATATACCTGGTTCTATCCCCGCAATATGTTCCTCTTCTGGATCCTCTTTGCGGTGATCGCCTCCGCGGTCAAGCTCATTGAGACCGAGGCCGGCAGAGCCGCGTAAACCCAACGACAGGGCGTGACCAATCGGCCACGTCGCTGAAAAATGACGCGCCATCTCGGCGCGTCATTTTTTATGAAAGCGGGGACCTGCCGACCGCGCGGGAGGGCAGCTTAGGACGGGAAATGGTCCACAGAGGAAACTTCCATTGCGCCGCATCCCCGGACTTGATACAATAGCCGCGAAAGGAGGGAGGGCATGAAGATCATGCTGGAGCAGGACCCGGCCTATGGCGAGACCGAGGTCATCATCCACTGCGCTCAGGCGGACGAGGACATCCTGCGGCTGGTGGCCATGCTGCGGGTGTACCAAAAGAAGCTGGTGGGCATCCTGGACGGCGAGCGGCACCTGCTGGACGTGAAGGACGTTCTCTACATCGACACGGTGGACAAAAAGACCTTTCTCTATACGGAAAGGGCGGTGTACCAAAGCGCTCTGAGGCTCTATGAGCTGGAGGAGGCCCTGGGGGAGCTGGACTTCTTTCGGGCGGGGCGGTCGGCCATCCTAAACTTCCGCCGGGTGAAGTCGGTGCGGCCCGAGCTGGGGCGGCGGTGGCTGGTGACCATGGACAACGGCGAGCAGATCTGGGTGTCCCGCCAGTACGCCGGGGAGCTGAAGGAAAAATTGCGGCAAGCGGAAAGGAGTATTTTTTCGTGAAGGAGTTTCTCAAAGGGCTGGTGCGGTGGAAGACATCGGCGTGCATGATCTTCACCGCCGCCATCTTCATCTATTTGTTCTTCTGCCTGATCTACGGTACCCGGGAGGTGTCCACCGCCATGCTGTGGGGCCTCTTTTGGGTGAGCGCCGCAGGGTCGCTGATTCAGGCGGTGTGCTTTTCCGACTGGCTCATCAAAAAGCTGGCGTACACCTGGCGGGGCGTGCTGTTTGTGGCCCTTTTCCTGCCGGTGTTGACCCTGGCGGCCTGGCAGACCGGGTGGTTTCCCAGGGATCAGGCCGGGGCGTGGATCATGTTCCTGGGTATTTTCTTCTTGATCTTTCTGGTCATGACGATAGGCTTTGATATTTACTTCCGTCTCACTGGCCGCAAATACGACGGCCTCATTGGCCAGTACCGCAAGAAGAAGGAGGACGAGGGTACGTAAAGCCGCTGGATCCGCCAATGAAAGAGCCAGCCGCGGTGTCAACTGCGGCGGGCTCCTGACTATGCAAAAAGGGGTTAGAGAGGGTGCCGCAGCACCTCACTGTGCGGCCGCTTCCTCTTGCAGTGCTGCGGCCACAAGCTGTGTCAGCGCCGCGATCAGCTCCAGGTTCCTGATCCTCCCTCGCTCAACCGCGGAGGAGGGAAAGTATTTCTTCAAGGTCTCCTTGTCGTTGCGACAAAAGATCATTTGGCCCAGCGTGCGGATCCGGTGCTCTACCGTTTTGTAGGGAAGTGCTTTGCCTTCCTGCTCACACAGCAGCCGGTAGAGGCTCCCGTCCCCGCCCCGGCGGCGCAGGAGCCCGGGGTCCCATACCGCCAGCGCCACTGCGTAGCAGATGTGGGCATGGCCTTCCCAATTGGGCAGGATCTGCAGCTCCCGCAGGAGCCAGGCGGCCTCGGCCTCCGCCCGCTCATAGCGGGCAAGCTGTTCCGCACTGGGCCCCTCGGCCTGCTCTGCCATCCAGCGAAGCAGCTGCTCCATGTTATAGGGACGCAGCAGGCACAAATCTGCGTCCTGCCGCACGTCCGCGCTGCTGGCGATCTGCAAAGAGTTGGTGATCAGCACCAGCTTTCCCGCCATGCCCCGCAGCCGCAGCTGCCGCAACAGCTCTCTTCCCTCCATATCCCGGAGGATATCACCGATCAGCACAAGCTCCGGCCGGTCGCGCAGTACTTGCCGGAGGCAGGTCTCTCCGTCTTTTGTTGAGAAAAGCACCTGCCAGCCTTGGGACTGCTCCAGACGGTCCTGGACCCATGCCTGCTCCTCGGCACTGTTCAGGGCAATAGCAACACGATACGGCGTTCTCTGTGCCATGCTCCCCACCTCGCTTTCTTGCTCAGCATAGCACTTTTTGTCGAAAAACGCAAGAATTTTTCGCTCTATCGTGAAATATTTCGCCTTTTTCTGCGACTTTCGATGCGCTTCGACATATTTCGACATTTGCCTGTTGACCATTTCGCGCTCCAGCGGCGCGCCGGCGATTATATCAGACGAAAAAATAAACGCCCCATATGGGGCGTTTATTTTTTTGGTGACCTAGCAGGGACTCGAACCCTGGACACCCGCCTTAAAAGGGCGATGCTCTACCAACTGAGCTACTAAGTCGTGAAGCGCGAGCGTAGACACATAGCCTCGGATGGACCGAAGTGAGGGGCAAATTGGTAAGTGGCCGCAGGCCACGCGATTTGCCCCGAATCGGAGGGAAGCCGAGGCGTAATGTGTCCAACGCGAGCGTAACAATGGCAGGGATGGCTGGAATCGAACCAGCGATGCGGGAGTCAAAGTCCCGTGCCTTAGCCGCTTGGCTACACCCCTATGTGAGAAAAAACGGCGGACCGGAGCGGACAAACGCCCCGGCCCGACACGGTTTATGGGGTGGGTAATGGGACTCGAACCCACGATCTTCGGAACCACAATCCGACGCGTTAACCAACTACGCTATACCCACCATATTCACTTCGCTGCGCCCGCAGGGGGTGGTACGCCTGGACCCTGAGAGGGCCGCAGGCCCGATCCGCCTGGGTTCGTGTTACCTCACAGGACTGGTACGCCTGGAGGGACTCGAACCCCCGGCCCACTGCTTAGAAGGCAGTTGCTCTATCCACCTGAGCTACAGGCGCATATGGAGCGGGTGATGGGAATCGAACCCACGCGACCAGCTTGGAAGGCTGGGATTCTACCATTGAACTACACCCGCGTCAGGTCGCCGGGCTGTCCCGGAGCATCCTGCTGGCGCATTGTCAGCCTTGATATGATAGCATAACCGCCTCAAATTGTCAACATTTTATTTTCCTGCCAGGTCTAATTTGCCAGCCGCTTGCCAACGGAGTAAATATCCCCCGCGCCCACCAGCAAAATAAGGTCGCCGGGACGGGCCAGCGCCCGCAGGCCCGTCTCCAGATCGTCCAGGGAGGGGAAATACAGCGCGCCGGGCACTGCCTGGGCCAGTTGGGTGGAGGACACCCCCAGGTCGTCGGTCTCCCGGGCGGCGTAAATATCGGTGAGCACCGCCAGGTCCGCCCCCTTCAGTACCTGCGCGAATTCGTCAAACAGCGCTTTGGTGCGGGTATAGGTGTGGGGCTGGAAGGCACAGACCACCCGCTCGTACCCCAAGGGCTCCACCGCTGACAGGAGCGCCTTGATCTCGCCGGGATGGTGGGCGTAGTCGTCGTAGATCTCCGCGCCGTTGCACGTCCCCAGCCGCTCAAACCGCCGGCCCGCACCGCCAAAGGACTCCAGCCCCTCCTTTACCGCCGCGCCGCTCCAGCCAAGACAGACGGCTGCCGCGGCCGCCGCCAGGGCGTTCTTTACGTTATGAAGCCCGGGGACACGGAGCGCCACATGGGTCAGCAGCTCACCGCGGACCATGATATCAAACCGGGGCAGACCCCGCTCCCAGGTGAGGTCTGCCGCAGTGCAGTCCGCTCCCGGCTCCAGGCCAAAGGTAAAGGCGTCCAGCCCTTGAACCACGGGGCGAATGTTGGGGTCGTCGGTGTTGGCCACTACACTGCCCCCGGCGGGGACCAGCTGCGCAAAGGAGCGGAAGGAGCGCTGAATGTCCGCCAGGTCCTTGAAAAAGTCCAGGTGGTCCTCCTCAATGTTGAGGATCATCGCCACCGTGGGGAAGAAGGAGAGGAAGGAGTTGCAGTACTCACAGCTCTCTAAAATAATGACGTCTCCCTTGCCCACCCGGTAGCCCTTGGGCCGCTCATCGCTCAACACAGGCAGACTCCCACCGATCATCACCGTGGGGTCCGCACCCTGGGCCAGGGCGATGTGGGTACACATGGAGGTGGTGGTGGTCTTGCCGTGGGTCCCCGCCACACACAGGGCGTTTGGGTAGTTCCGCATGATGGCCCCCCAGGCTTGGGAGCGCTCAAACACCGGGATGCCCGCAGTCCTGGCGGCAATGATCTCCGGGTTGTCATCGTGGACAGCGGCGGTGCGGATGACCAGCTCCGCCCCGGCCACGTTTTCCGCGGCGTGACCGATGGCCACGGGGATACCCAGAGCCTGGAGCTGGTCGGTGGCGTCGCTTTGACGCATATCCGAGCCGCTGACCTTCACCCCAGCGCCGTGGAGGACCTCCGCCAGCGGCTCCATGGACACCCCGCCGATCCCCATCAGATGAGCTCTCGCTCCTGGCCGCAGAAATTCTCGAATGTCCCGTTCCTCCATGTCTTTACACACCCTCGCAAAAAGATTATAATGGTTGAGGTTATTTTACCCCAATTTCTTCTTGATTTCAACCCCGGGAGGTGAGCGCGTGTTCTCCATTCCAGAGCCCGTGGCAGAGTGCCTGGCCACCCTGCGCCGCGGCGGCTTTGCCGCCTATCCCGTAGGCGGCTGCGTCCGGGACCTTCTTCTGGGCCGGGACCCCGGCGATTGGGATATCGCCACCGCCGCGCCCCCCGAGGCCGTCATGGCACTGTTTGAAAAGACCGTTCCCACCGGTCTGAAGCATGGGACCGTCACCGTTTTGCTGGGCGGGGAGAGCATGGAGGTGACTACCTTTCGCGCTGACGTGGGCTACTCTGATGGCCGCCATCCCGATGCGGTGGTGTTTGGGCAGAGCCTGGAGGCCGATCTGGCCCGCCGGGATTTTACGGTCAACGCCATGGCCCTGGGAGCGGACGGCGAGATCATCGACCCCTTTGGGGGGCGGGACGACTTGGCGCAAAAGCGCGTTCGCGCCGTAGGCGACCCCACCGTCCGCTTTACCGAGGACGCCCTGCGGATGTTCCGGGCCGTTCGCTTCGCCGCCCAGCTGAGCTTTGAAATCGAGGAAGGGACCCTTGCCGCCCTCGCTGCTCTGGCGGGCAACGCCCGGCATGTCTCGGGGGAGCGGATCAAGGTGGAGGTGGAAAAGACCCTCCTTTCCCCAATGCCCCACCTGGCGGCGCTCTTTTTGTCCACCGGGCTTCTCACGGCTTCGGGCGGGCCCACCTGGACTCCTGAGCGCCTGTACGCCGCTTTTGCGGACGTCCCTTCCGAGCCCGGGCCCCGCTGGCGTGCCTTCTGCCTGGCCACCGGCTTTGACATCACCTCTCTGCCCACAGAGCGCAGGCTCCGTGCGGCGGTGCTCCACCCGGAGCGGGAGGCGGTCAGGGCCCTGGCCCTCCAAGCGCCTGATCTGATGGCTCTGGGCTTTGAGGGCCCCGCTCTGGGCCGCGCGCAGCTTGCCCTGGCCCAGCACATCCTGGAGCACCCCGAAACCAACAATAAAGAGGCTCTGGCCACAGTGGTCCGGGACTTACAGCTTCGCGGCCAGCTCTAGGATCTCCCCGATGACCTCGTCTGCCATGGCATAGACCCGGTCAAAGTCCACGTAGGGGTTGTAGACCTTCTCCAGGGCGTCGTGGAGCTCCTTCTCCGCCGCAAGGGTCTCCATCCCCTCGTCCAGCAGCGCCCGGGCCACCTTGCGGGAAAAGCGGATGCGGGCCTTGTGCCGCCGCAGCTCTTCCTGGTCCGCCATGGCATCCAGACGGATGCGGCGGTAGGGCTTGCCGGGATAGGGCAGCTCAGGCGACCCGGTGACAAAGGCTACCCCGAGCCCGGGCAGCAGGAGGTGCTGAAGGCGGCTGGGCGCCATGGGATCGGGACAGACCACCGCGTCGTGCCCCCGCTCCACTGCCGCACCCAGTAGCTCTTCCAGCAGAAGGTGGGCCAGGCCATAGGAGTCGGCCAACTCATAGATATGTTTACATAACTCGTTTGCGGTCTCGAAGAGGCACACCTGTCCCTTACAGGTGAGCGCGCTCAAAAAACGCTCGGTGACCTTCCCGCCAGTGCCGTGCTTAGGGATCTCTCTGGCGATGATCCCCTTGGCCCGCTTTTTGATCTTTGCCTTCAGTGCATCTGTTTCCAAAAGCTCCAGGTTGTCCTCTATGAGCTGTCCCGCCCCCTTGAGGCAGCGGTAGGCCCGGCGGTACGCCCCTTGATAGCCCCCCATCAGCTCCATGATCTCTTTCTTGTGTGTGGCCAGCCCGGCGGTGTCGTAGCACGCTCCGAGGTTTACATAACGCTCAACCGCTCCCGGATAGCTCGGTTCTGCGATATGCGGGGCGGTGCCATCACACAGGGCAACGCCCCACTCGTCGATGACCAGGCCGTCCAGGGAGTCGGGATCGCCGGAGCAGTAGATGTATTGGGGACAGCAGCCCGCGTCCTGGGCCGCCTGCCCCACCTTTTTCATCAGGGAGGACTTGCCGCAGCCCGGTCCACCCTTTAATATGTAGATCGCCCGGGCCTCCGCCGGGTCTATCAGCCGGTCCATGAGGGAGTAAAAGCCGTCTTTGGAGTTGGCGCCGAGAAAATAAGTCGTATGTGCCATAGGGCACCTCCATTCCTGCGAGATACCCCACTTTATGCCGCGAAACCCCGGGCGGTGAAAGGGCTTGCATTGCTTTTTCGCCTGTGATACAATAGCCGCTGTACGGGATATTTCCACCAAACCTTGCATTTTGAGGAAAAAAGGAGCGAATTTATATGCTGCATCTTGATCTTTCTCCCGCCGCCCCCGCCCTGCCCGCCGACTACCTGCCCCGGCGGAAGGACCGCCTGGAGCAGGCTGCCAGCTGGCTGAAGGACGCCACTGGCGCAGGCAACGACTTTGTGGGCTGGGTCCATCTTCCGGTGAACTACGACAAGGAGGAGTTCGCCCGCATCCAGGCCGCCGCCAGGAAGATCCAGAAGCAGTCTCAGGCCCTGGTGGTCATTGGCATCGGCGGGTCCTACCTGGGCGCCCGGGCTGTAGTGGAGGTGCTTCGCTCTCCCAACTATAACGCCCTGCCCAAGGACACCCCCGACATCTACTTCGCGGGCAACGGTCTTAGCTCCGACGCCCTCAATGAGATCGTTACCATGATCGGTGACCGGGATTTCTCGGTGAACATCATCTCCAAGTCGGGCACCACCACCGAGCCCGCCGTGGCCTTCCGGGTCTTTAAGGAGCTGCTGGAGAAGAAGTACGGCAAGGAGGGGGCCCGGGAGCGCATCTACGCCACCACCGACGCCAAGCGGGGCGCGTTGAAGGGTCTGGCGGACAAGGAGGGCTACGAGGAGTTCGTAGTCCCCGACGACGTGGGTGGCCGCTTCAGCGTGCTTACCGCCGTGGGCCTGCTCCCCATCGCCGTGGCGGGCATCGACATCCAGGCCCTCATGGACGGCGCCGCCGCCCAGAGGGAGCTGTGCCTTTCTGAGGGGGCGGACTCCGCCGCCGCCCAGTACGCCGCCACCCGCCATGCCCTCTATGAGGACGGCAAGGCCATTGAGATCCTGGCGGGCTTCGAGCCCTCCTTCCGGTTCTTCGGAGAATGGTGGAAGCAGCTCTTCGGTGAGAGCGAGGGCAAGGACGGCAAGGGCCTCCTTCCCGCCAGCGTAGACTTCACCGCGGACCTTCATTCCATGGGCCAGTATATCCAGGACGGCCAGCGCAACCTGCTGGAGACGGTGGTGCGCTTTGATAAGCCCCTCACCGAGGCGGTCATCCCCCACGATCCCGAGAATGTGGACGGCCTCAACTTCCTCTCGGGCAAGACCCTGGCCTATGTCAACGACCAGGCCATCCGAGGCACCCGTCTGGCCCATGTGGACGGCGGCGTGCCCAACATCGTGGTCACTCTCCCCAAGCGGGACGAGGATTCCGTTGGCCGACTCATCTACTTCTTCGAGTTCGCCTGCGGCCTGTCCGGCTACCTGCTGGAGGTCAACCCCTTCGACCAGCCCGGCGTGGAGGCGTATAAGAAGAACATGTTCGCTCTCCTGGGCAAGCCAGGCTACGAGGAGCAGAAGGCGGCCCTGGAGGCCCGGCTGAAGTAAAAGCGCTCTTCCAAGCGCAATGACCGCCCCGGTTCGAGCGAATTGCGCGAACCGGGGCGGTTTTTTGTCCTGACTGAAAACCGGAGGGACCGGCTTACAGCGAGATCCAGCCGAGCACGTTGGCGATGGAGCTGAGCAGGATGATGACCAGGCAGACGGGGGCCAGGTACTTCAGGCAAAAGCGGTACAGCCGCTTTCTGTGGAAGCGGTGCCCAGCAGTAGGGTGATGACGCCCATGTTTGCTTGATAGGCTGAATAATTTAATTTCCGCCGTAGCGGGCCAAAAACTGCCTGGTGCGCTCCTCCTGAGGATGGTCGATGACCGCCCCGGCGGGACCCTGCTCCACGATGACGCCGCCGTCCATAAAGATGACCCGGTCGGCCACGTCCCGGGCAAAGGCCATCTCGTGGGTGACGATGACCATGGTGGTCCTCTGCTCCGCCAGGGAGCGGATGACCTTCAGCACCTCGCCCGTCAGCTCCGGGTCCAGGGCGGAGGTGGGTTCGTCAAAGCAGAGAATGTCGGGGTGGAGGGCCAGAGCCCGGGCGATAGCCACCCGCTGCTGTTGGCCGCCGGAGAGCTGGTGGGGATAGTGCCCCGCCCGGTCGGCCAGGCCCATGCGGTCCAGTAGCTCCTTGCCGTGGGCCTCGATCTCGGCAAAGATCTGCTTTTTGCGGGCCGTGAAGTCGGGCTGCGCCTTTGCCAGCAGCTTGCCCGCCAGGGTCACGTTCTCCAGGGCGGTGTACTGGGGGAAGAGATTGAAGCTTTGGAACACCAGGCCGAAGTGGAGCCGCTTGCGGCGCACCTCCTCCTCTCGCTGGGTGGCGGGGTCGGCGGCGTCGAACAGCGTCTCGCCGCTCACCACGATCCGGCCCTGGTCCGGCCGCTCCAGGAAGTTGAGGCAGCGCAGGAGGGTGGTCTTGCCGCTCCCCGAGGAACCGATGATGGCCAGGGCCTGGCCCTGTTCCAGGGAGAAGGTGATGTCCTCCAGCACCCGGGTGTCGCCAAAGTGCTTTTCGATGTTTTGGACTTCTAAAATCGCCACGCTGACGCCCCCCTTATCGGAAATAGTCCAGTTTCTTCTCCAGCCGGCCCAGCAGGACGGTCACCACCCCGTTGAAGACAAGGTAGTAGAGGCCGGTGAAAAAGAGGGGCCAGAGCAGGCCGGAGTAGCCGTGGGAGGTCTTCATAAAGGCCTGGCCTGCCCAGATGACCTCCTGGAAGGAGATGATCCGGGCCAGGGAGGTGTCCTTCACCAGAGTGATGACCTCGTTGGACATGGGGGGAACGATGCGCTTGACCATCTGCAGGAGGGTGACCTTGAAGAAGATCTGGCGCCTGGTCATGCCCAGCACCAGTCCTGCCTCCAGCTGCCCTACAGGGACCCCCTGGATGCCGCCCCGGTAGATCTCAGAGAAGTAGCAGGCGTAGTTGATGATAAAGGCGATGGAGGCGGCCAGAAACCGCCCCGCCTCTCCGGTGCCCCAGGGGGAATACCCCATCAACTTTCCGGGGATGTAGTAGAGGATGATGAGCTGGAGCATCAGGGGCGTGCCCCGGATGACCCAGATGACGGCGCGGGTGAGCCACCGCAGGGGAGCAAAGGAGCTCATGGAGCCAAAGGAGATGATGAGCCCCAGAGGCAGCGCCCCCAGCAGGGTGACGAAGAAGAGCTTCAGCGTTTGAACAAACCCCTCGTTCAGCGCGCCGATGACAACGGAGAGAACTTCCACGGCTTACTTCTGCTCAATGAGCTTGCCACCGATGCCGTAGCTGTCAGCGATCTTCTGCATGGTGCCGTCGGCGTAGGCGGCCTTGAAGAAGGCGTTGAGCTCCGCGGCCAGGTCGCTGCCCTTGCGGAAGCCGACGCCGTATTCCTCGCTGTTGAGCTCGGCGGTGTAGGTCAGGTCAGGGTAGCTGGTGCCCTCGCCCACAGAGGCGGTGGCCATCAGGTAGTCGATGACGGCGGCGTCAGCGGTGCCCGAGGACACCTCCAGCAGGGCGGTGGCCTGGTCAAGGACAGGAGTGTAGGAGGCGCCCAGAGCCTCCACCTGCTCCATTCCGGCGGAACCGTCCTCCACGGCAAACTGCAGGCCCTTTACGCTCTCGGCGGTCTGATAGTCGGTGGCCTTGTCCGCCTTGACGATGACTACCTGGGCGTTGTTGAAGTAGGGGTTGGAGCACTCCATGGCTGCCTTCACGTCGTCGGTGAGGGTCATGCCGTTCCACACCACGTCGATGGTCTTGCCCTCCAGCTCACCAATCTTCTGGTTCCAATCAATGACCTGGAATTTTGCCTCCACGCCTAGGCTCTCGGCAAAGGCCTTGGCCAGGTCGGCGTCGAAACCGATCCAGTTTCCGTCGGCGTCGGTGTAGTCCATGGGCTCAAACTCGGTGATGCCGATCACCAGCTTTCCCTGGCTCTTGACGTAGGCCAGATCGCTGCCAGCGTCCTTCTTTTTACAGGCGGTGAGGGTGGCAAGGGAGGCCACCAGGGCCAGGGTAAGTACCAAAGCGAGCATTTTGCGTTTCATCTTTCATTCCTCCAAATAAGCGCGTAAAATATATGGTAGTGCGCTAACGATTTACTATGTTAGCACACGAAAGAACGTTTGTAAAGAGACCGGGAGAAATTTTTTGCCGGGACGGAAAGGGGGGACAGGCGTTGCGTTGCCGGGGCGGGTATGGTATACTTGTGGCAAGATACATATAAGGAGGCACCACACATGAAAAAGCAGTGGGACGTGATCATCATCGGCGCGGGGGAGGCGGGGATCTACGCTGCCTGGGAGCTGGCCGCGCTGCGAGGCGACCTGTCCGTTTTGGTGCTGGACCAGGGGCGGAATATCTGCCACCGCTCCTGCCCCATCGTGGCGGGGAAGGTGACCAGCTGCGTACAGTGCCCGGTGTGCGATACCATGTGCGGCTTCGGCGGCGCGGGGGCCTTCTCCGACGGCAAGTTCAACTTCACCACCGCCTTTGGGGGCTGGCTTACCGACTTCCTGCCCCAAAAGGAGGTCATGGAGCTCATCGACTATGTGGACGCCGTCAATGTGGCCCACGGAGCCACCACCGAGGTCTTTTCTACCAACTCCCCGGCGGCCAAGGCGTTGGAGAAAAAGGCCCTGGGTTTTGACCTCCACCTCCTGTCCGCCAAGGTCAAGCATCTGGGCACCGAGAACAACATGAACATCCTCAAGGCCCTCTATGAGGACTTGAAAAGCCGGGTGACCTTTGCCTTTGGCGCGGCGGTGGAGACCATTGCCCAAGAGGGGGAGGGCTTTGCCCTTACTCTGGCGGGAGGTGAGACCGAGACCTGCCGCTATCTGATCGGCGCGCCAGGACGCAGCGGGGCGGAGTGGTTTGCCAAGCAGTGTAAGGCGTTGGGCTTGGAGCTTTTGAACAATCAGGTGGACATCGGCGTACGGGTGGAGCTGCCCGCGGCGGTGTTTTCTCACATCACCGATGTGGTGTACGAATCCAAGCTGGTCTACCGCACCCAGCAGTATGGAGACAGCGTGCGCACCTTTTGCATGAATCCCTATGGTCACGTAGTCACTGAGAACGTGGAAGGGATCAACACGGTGAACGGCCACTCCTACTCCGATCCCGCGCTTCAAAGCGATAACACCAACTTCGCCCTGCTGGTGTCCAACCGCTTTACCCAGCCCTTTGACGAGCCCTACCGCTACGGGAAGCATGTGGCCTCTCTCTCTAACATGCTGGCGGGGGGTGTGCTGGTCCAGCGGTTTGGGGACCTCATCAATGGCCGGCGTACCAATGAGCACCGGTTGAGCAAGTCCTTCACCCGGCCCACCCTCACCGCCGCCATCCCCGGCGATCTGTCTCTGGCCCTGCCCAAGCGGCAGCTGGACGACATTGTGGAGATGATCTATGCCCTGGACAAGCTTGCTCCCGGCACGGCCAATTACGATACCCTGCTTTATGGTGCGGAGGTGAAGTTCTATTCCTCCCGGCTTCAGCTCTCTGATGAGCTGGAGACAAAGCTCCCAGGCTTTTTTGCTGTGGGCGACGGCGCGGGAGTCACCCGCGGTCTGGCCCAGGCAGGGGCCTCCGGGGTCAAGGCCGCCCGGGCTATCGCGGGGAGAAAATAAGGTGGGCCGTGCTTCTGGGTTTACGGATAATTATTTTCTACACCTCTATGACACACTAGTTTTTTCCATGGCGAAAACTGCCAAACGGACGAAGGCCCATCGTTGCGGGATATTTCCACATTTCCACAAAGTTTTCCACAAAGGGGAATGTCGATGTCAAGGATAAAGTGGAGAAAACGGTTTACATAAATTTTTGTCAAGGCATTTATGAACAAAATATTACACAAATTTTTCTGAAGGGGGTGGGCGTATGGAAGACCTGATCGCCGCCATTGCCACCGGCCCGGTCAAGTCCGCCGTGGGGATCATCCGTCTGTCCGGAGAGGGCGCGATCCTTTGCGCCGCAAAGATTTTCCGCCCTTTGAGCGGCAAGCCCTTTGGGACGGGCGCGCCCCGGCGCATGGTGCTGGGCGAGGTGCTGAACAGCGCCGGCAGTGTGACCGACCAAGCCCTTGCCGTCTTTTTTTGCGGGCCGAACAGCTACACCGGGGAGGACATGGTGGAGCTTCACTGCCACGGCTCGCCCACGGTGTTGGCTATGACGCTGGAGCTGCTGTGTCGAAACGGCGCACGCCGGGCCAAGGCGGGGGAATTCACCCGCCGGGCCTTTTTGAACGGCAAGCTGGACCTGACCCAGGCGGAGGCGGTGGCCGACCTCATCGACGCGCAGACCCCGGCGGCGGCCAAGCAAGCGGCGGGGCAGCTGGGCGGGGAGCTGTCCCGGCGGATCGAGGGGGTCTACAACGACCTCACTGACCTTCTGGCCCATTTCCACGTGCTGGTGGATTATCCTGACGAGGACTTGGAGCCTATGGATGAGCCACAGATCGTGGCGCGGCTGGCTGGGGCCGAGGGCGCGCTACAGGAGATGCTGGCCGGATACCGTCGGGTGGGGCGGCATCTGCGGGGCATTCCCACTGCCATTGTGGGCCTGCCCAACGCGGGGAAGTCCTCCCTGCTCAACGCCCTGCTGGGCTACGAGCGGGCCATTGTCACCGACATTCCGGGTACGACGAGGGACACGGTGGAGGAGACCTGCCAGTTGGGACGGAATCTTCTGCGCCTCACGGACACGGCGGGTCTACGGGAGACGGGTGATACCGTGGAGCGGCTGGGGGTGGAGCGCAGCCGGGAGGCCATGGCAAACGCCTCGCTGATCCTGGTGGTGCTGGACCTGTCGAGGGAAGCGACGGCGGAGGATGTGGCGCTGGTCCGACAAGCGGTGGCGACGGAACAGGCCGAGACCATTCTGGTGCTGAACAAAATGGACCTGCCCACCAAGCTGGAGTGGACGGACGAGCTGGATCTGGCGTGTCAGACGCCGGTGTCCGCCAAGACGGGGGAGGGCCTTGCGGAATTGGTGGAGCTGATCGACTCCACCTTCCGCCCCGGAGAGGGGGAGGCGGTCTTTTTCACCAACGCACGTCAGGCCGCTGCGGCACAGGAGGCGGTCAAGTGTTTGGGGCAGGCGATCGCGGCGTTAGAGCGGGGAATGCCCCCCGACGGTCCCCTCAGCGACGTGGAGCTGGCCATGGCCGCCCTGGGCGAGCTTACGGGCCGTAATATCCAGGAGGACGTGGTGGACCGCATTTTCAGCCGATTCTGCGTTGGCAAGTAAGTAGAGGCGGGTTTTAAACCCGCCTCTTTTTTACAAAGTTTTTTCGGGGGGTTGACAACCGCGGCTTTGGGGTCTATAATACGGACATTCCCGGCGCGATTTAACACCACAACGTGCTAAAGTGTCACGCCGACCGTAGGAGGAAATAATATGAAGAAGTTTGCGAAATTGCTCTGTTTGGCCCTGGCTGTGGTCATGCTGTTTGGTTTGGCCGCCTGCACCGGCGGCAAGGAGCCCGCCGTGGCCGCCCCGACGCCCGATGCCAATCCGACTGAGGCTGTGGACCCAACCCCTGACGCGGGCGGCGAGAAGTTTGCTGTGGGGATCTGCCAGCTGGCGCCCCACCCCGCTCTGGACGCCGCCACCGAGGGCTTTATTGACGCGCTGAACGAGAAGCTCCCCGGTCAGGTGGACATTGAGAACCAGAACGCCGCCGGGGATACCCCCACCTGCGCCACCATTATCAATGGCTTTGTGTCCAACAAGGTGGACCTTATTATGGCTAACGCTACCGCACCGCTCCAGGCCGCGGCGTCCGCCACCGACACCATCCCCGTGCTGGGCACCTCCATCACGGAGTATGGCGTGGCGCTGAACATCGCCGACTTTGCCGGCACTGTGGGCACCAACGTGTCCGGTACCTCCGACCTGGCCCCCCTGGACCAGCAGGCCCAGATGATCAAGGAGTGGTATCCCGACGCCAAGACCGTGGGCCTCATTTACTGCTCTGCCGAACCCAACAGCCAGTATCAGGTGGACAACGTCCAGAAGTACCTAGAGGACATGGGCTACACCTGCAAGCAGTATGCCTTCTCCGACACCAACGACATGGCCTCCGTGGTTCAGAACGCCTGTGATAACTCCGATGTGCTCTATGTGCCTACTGACAATACCGCCGCAAACAACACCGGTATCATCAACAACATCTGCCAGGGCGTGAAGCCCGTGTTTGCCGGCGAGGAAGGCATCTGCGGCGGCTGTGGCATCGCCACCCTGTCCATCAGCTACTACGACATCGGCTACAAGACCGGCGAAATGGCCGCTGATATCTTGGCAAACGGTGCGGACATCTCCGCCATGCCCATTGAGTACGCCCCTCAGTTTGTGAAGAAGTACAACCCCGTTACCTGCGAGGCGCTGGGTTTGACCCCGCCCGCCGGCTACGAGGCCATCGAGGTCGGCTAAACGTAAGATCCCTTCCGCATGGAAACAGCGGGAAAGGTGACCCCTTTCCCGCTGTTTTGCGGTATCTCTCCTAAGGAGGTATGTCTCATGGCGAATTTTCTCAACGCCCTGCCCGGGGCGGTGTCCCAGGGATTGATTTGGGGTATTATGGCCATCGGCGTCTACATCACCTATAAAATATTGGACATCGCGGACCTGACGGTGGACGGCTCCTTTTGCACCGGCGGCGCGGTGTTCGTGATGCTTTTTGGAAGCGGGGTGAACCTTTGGGTGGCCCTGTTGGCGGCATTTTTGGCGGGTATGCTGGCGGGGCTGGTCACCGGCCTGCTCCACACCCTATGCGGTATTCCGGCCATCCTGGCGGGCATCCTGACCCAGTTGGGGCTCTACTCCGTCAACTTGGCCATCATGGACATGAAAGCGTCCCAGTCCATTGCGGTGACCAACCAGAAGGTGCTGAATGACCTGCTGGTTTCTCTGCGCTTCCTCAACATGGAGAAGTACCCCTTTATCCGTCATCCCATTTTGGTGGTGGGAGTGTTTACCGCCGCCATCATTGCCGTGCTCTACTGGTTTTTTGGCCGGGAGCTGGGCGCGGCCCTGCGGGCTACCGGCTCGAACCAAAACATGGCCCGGGCCCAGGGGATCAACACCAACATGACCAAGGTCATCGGACTGATGCTGTCCAACGGCCTGGTGGCCCTGTCCGGCGCATTGCTGTGCCAGTATAGCGGCGGCAACGAGATCAATGTGGGCCGGGGCGCCATCGTGATCGGTCTGGCCGCCGTCATTATCGGCGAGGTACTGCTGGATAAGGTGTTTCGCAACTTTGCCCTCAAGCTCCTCAGCGTGTCCATCGGCGCGGTCCTCTACTATATCGTCATTCAGGCGGTGCTCCAGATGGGCCTGAACCCCAATTACCTGAAGCTACTCACCGCTGTGGTGGTGGCACTGTTCCTGTCCATTCCGTATTGGAAGGGAAAGTATTTCCGCGGATATAAAAAGATGCGCACTGTGGGCGTCAATATGGTAAAGATAGACGCAGAGACGGGAGGTGACGGCCATGCTTGAGATCAAGAATATTTGGAAGACCTTTAACGCGGGGACGGTAAACGAGAAGACCGCCCTGCGGGGGGTGTCCCTCACCCTGGAGGACGGGGACTTTGTCACCGTTATCGGCGGCAACGGTGCGGGCAAATCCACCCTTCTGAACGCCGTCTCCGGGGTCTGGGCGGTGGACCGGGGGACCATCTCCATCGGTGGGGTGGACGTGACCAAGCTGCCCGAGCACAAGCGGGCCAAATATATCGGCCGGGTGTTCCAGGACCCCATGATGGGTACCGCCGCCACCATGCAGATCGAGGAAAATCTGGCTTTGGCCGCCCGCCGGGGCCAGCGGCGGGGTTTGCGCCCCGGCATCACCAAGGGCGAGCGGGAGGAGTACCGGGAGCAGCTGAAAATGCTGGACCTGGGGCTGGAGGACAGACTGACCTCTAAGGTGGGGCTGCTCTCCGGCGGCCAACGTCAGGCACTGACCCTGTTGATGGCCACCCTTCGCAAGCCTGAGCTCTTGCTGCTGGACGAGCACACCGCGGCCCTGGACCCCAAGACCGCCGCCAAGGTGCTGGACGCCACCGAGCGCATCGTGAAGAAGGATGATCTGACTACCTTGATGATTACCCACAACATGCGCGACGCCATTGCCCACGGCAACCGGCTCATCATGATGTACGAGGGCCGCATTGTGGTGGACGTGGCCGGCGAGGAAAAGCAGAAGCTCACCGTGGAGCAACTCCTGGAGATGTTCAGCCGGGCCAGTGGCTCCGATGAGGCGGACGACAAGCTGCTGCTAGGCTAAAAAAGACTTGATTTCCACAGGGAACTGTGGTACAATAGCCTCCGTTGCCGGGAAGGGCAACGGTATGCGTCCGTAGTTCAATTGGATAGAGCGTCAGATTCCGGTTCTGAATGTTGGGGGTTCGAGTCCCTTCGGGCGTACCAAAGAAAGGCATGGTGAAAACCATGCCTTTCTTTGTGTTTTCCTTACGGTTTCAAGGTATTGGCGGTTTTTAGCAGCCAAAATTTCCACTTGGATGCTAGGCAAAAGTGGGCACATACGGGCAACTTTGAAGTGGTAAAAATGGTGGTAAAAATTTGCCACCATGAAAGAGAAGAGGCGGCTCATTGAGCCGCCTCTTTTTTGTGCTTTTCCGTGTCTGGTTTAGGAAGAATGAACAATATCCGCAACGCTGCGGAGGAAGCTATCTATAACGAAATCATCTATGCGTAAGAGGAAGGGCTGTGCCAAGCGGTACAGCCCTTCCTGGATCTTTAGCGCCTTTACAAGGATTTTACATTTCTACGATAACCGATTTGACATTCGGGCGGTATGATTTGGGCGTAGTCCGAAATGAAAATCATGAAACGAGAAGGAGAAATGCAAAATGAAGTTTGGAAAGAAAATTCTGGCTCTCGGTCTTATGGGGGTACTTGCTCTTTCTGTGCTGACAGGCTGCGGAAGTACCGGCGGCACGGTATCCACGGATGGCTCCACCTCTATGGAAAAGGTGATCGGGGCGCTGAAGGAAACCTTTGAAAGCGAAAACAAGTCCATCTCTGTCACATACAACCCCACCGGCTCCGGCTCAGGAATTACGGCGGCGGCGGAGGGGCGCTGCGACATCGGTCTTTCCAGCCGTGACCTGAAGGATGAGGAGATCGCACAGGGGCTTGAGGGCACTGTACTGGCCTACGACGGTATCGCCATCATCGTCAATCCGGAAAATCCTGTCGCCGACCTGGATGTGGAAACCATCGGCAGGATTTTCACCGGCGAGATCACAAACTGGAGCGATGTGGGCGGAGCTGACGCCGAGATCGTCCTCATCGGCAGAGAGGCCGGCAGCGGCACCCGCGACGGCTTTGAATCCATCACCGGCACAAAGGACAGCTGCAAATACCGTCAGGAGCTGACCTCTACCGGAGACGTCATCACCACCGTGGCAGGCAATCCGGCGGCGGTTGGCTATGCCTCGCTCGCGTCGCTTAAGGACAGTGTGAAAGCGCTCACCGTGGGCGGCGTTGCGCCCAGCGACGAAACCATCAAGGACGGCAGTTATCCTGTGCAGCGCAACTTTGTACTGGTGACAAAAAAAGACGAAACCCTCAGCCCTTCGGCGCAGAAGTTCTTCGACTACATCACTTCCGAAGAAGCGGCGGAGGTCATCAAAAATGCAGGCGCAGTGCCTGTGAAGTGATAAACCCATGAAGAACAGAAAAGCGGCTTTTGAAAAACTTGTCTACGGGATCTTCCTGCTGCTGGGGCTTGTGACGGTGGGCTGCGTGCTGCTCATCACCGTATATCTGGTGATCGCCGGACTGCCGGCGATTCGAGAGATAGGGCTTGTGCAGTTCCTATTCGGGAGGGTGTGGGCGTCCACTGCGGCAGAGCCATCCTATGGGATATTGCCCTTTATCCTCACCAGCGTTTACGGCACGGCCGGGGCGATTGTCATCGGCGTGCCCGTGGGCTTCCTGACAGCGGTGTACCTTGCAAAGCTGGCTCCGAAAGGGGTGAAATCTGCGGTGGGTACGGCGGTCAGCCTGCTGGCGGGCATCCCGTCGGTGGTGTACGGTCTGGTGGGTATGATCGTGCTGGTTCCCGCCATAAGAGAAGCCTTCCGGCTGCCCGATGGGGCTAGCCTTTTTGCCGCAATTCTCGTGCTGGCGGTGATGATCCTGCCCTCTATCGTAAAGGTATCGGTCACGGCGCTGGAGGCCGTGCCAAAAGAATATGAAGATGCTTCCCTGTCTCTTGGTGCGACGCCGGTGGAAACCTATTTCAGAGTGTCTGTTCCAGCGGCAAAAAGCGGCATTGCCGCCGCCGTGGTGCTTGGCGTGGGCAGGGCCATCGGCGAGGCTATGGCGGTCATGATGGTCTGCGGGAATGTGGCAAATATGCCCTCTCTGTTCGGCAGCGTGCGTTTTCTTACAACGGCTGTGGCAACCGAGATGTCCTATTCCTCCGGTCTGCAACGGCAGGCGCTGTTTTCCATCGCTCTGGTGCTGTTTCTCTTTATTATGCTGATCAACGCCTGTCTGAATTTCTTTTTGAAGCGGGATAAGGAGGGAGCCAAATGAGCGGTAAACGCAAGGCTTATATTACCGTAATGAAGCTGCTGATGTGGCTTTCGGCGGGACTGACAGGCGCATTGGTTCTCTTCCTGGTCGGCTTTATCTTTGCGAAGGGACTTCCCAATATCACATGGGAGCTGCTGACCGAGAGCCCCAGCTACCTGCAAAACAGGATCGGTATTCTGCCGGATATCGTGAACACGGTCTATCTTGTGCTTGCGACCCTTATTATCGTTCTGCCGCTGGGCGTGGGAGCGGCGGTCTATCTGACGGAATATGCCCAAAACCGGCGCATTGTCAGCATGATCGAATATGCAGCCGAAACCCTTTCCGGCATTCCGTCCATCATATATGGTCTTGTGGGGATGTTGGCGTTTGCGAACAATTTCGGCAAATGTCTGCTGGCGGGTGCGCTGACGCTGGTCATCATGAATCTACCCACCGTGATGCGCACGACCCAGGAGAGCCTGAAAACAGTGCCACAGAGCTATCGCGAGGGGGCGTTCGGTCTGGGAGCCGGAAAGTGGCGGGTCATCCGCACTGTGGTGCTTCCCGGCTGCGTAGACGGCGTGATCACCGGCTGTATCCTCACAGTGGGCAGGATCTTGGGTGAGTCGGCGGCGCTGCTGTTTACGGCGGGCTTTGCCCATACCCTCAGCGGCATTATAAGCACTCTCTTCAGTTCGGGGTGCAGCCTTACGGTGGCGCTGTATGTCTACGCCAAAGAGCAGGGAGAGTTTGAGGTGGCGTTTGCCATTGCCGCGGTTTTAATGATACTGACGCTACTCATCAACCTTGCGGCGGCGCTTGTGAGCAGATATTTTCAAAGGAGGCGAACAGCTTGAGCGCAGTGATCACAGTGAACGATGTATGTCTGTGGTACGGCAAGACCCAGGCACTGAAAAATATTGATATGCAGATCCCGGAAAAGAGCATCACCGCCTTGATCGGTCCCTCCGGCTGCGGGAAATCCACCTTCCTCAAAACCCTGAACCGTATGAACGACCTGATCCCCGAGGTGAGGATCACAGGCGAGGTGCTGTACCAAGAGCGCAATATTTTTGAAAAATCAGTAGATGTCAACGACCTTCGGAAGAACATTGGCATGGTATTTCAGAAGCCCAACCCCTTCCCCATGAGCGTTTACGACAATATCGCCTACGGTCCCCGTACCCACGGTATTCGCTCCAAGGCGATGCTGGATGAGATCGTGGAGCGGTCATTAAAAGGGGCGGCTATCTGGGATGAGGTGAAAGACAGGCTGAAGAAGTCTGCCTTGGGACTCTCCGGCGGGCAGCAGCAGAGGCTTTGCATCGCCCGTGCGCTGGCGGTGGAGCCGGAGGTACTGCTGATGGACGAGCCCACCTCCGCCCTTGACCCAATCTCTACCGGCAAGATCGAGGAGCTTGCCCTGGAATTGAAAAAACGCTATACTATTGTTATCGTGACCCACAATATGCAGCAGGCGGTCCGAATCTCTGACCGGACGGCGTTTTTCCTGCTGGGCGAGCTGGTAGAGATGGGCGAAACGGAAGCTTTATTCTCCCAGCCTCGGGACAAACGCACAGAAGATTACATCACAGGGAGGTTCGGATAATGCGTTCAAGGTTTGATGAGCAGCTCGATCTGCTGAATAAAGAGATGATCACCATGGGCGCCCTGTGCGAAAACGCCATCGCCATGTCCGCCAAAGCCGTGGCGGAAGGCGACCTCGCCCTGATCGAGTCCATACCTGCGCTTGCAGAGCAAATTGGGCAGAAGGAGAGGGAGATCGAAAGCCTTTGCCTGAAGCTGCTTTTACAGCAGCAGCCGGTGGCGAAGGATCTGCGCATCATCTCCTCCGCCCTGAAAATGGTCACGGATATGGAGCGCATCGGGCACCAGTCCGCCGACATCGCCGAAATCGTCAGGATGGCAAACCTCAAGGTGGGCGGTGATGCAGAAGAAGTCCGCAACATGGCGCTTGCCGTGATAAAGATGGTCAGCGAGAGCATTGACGCCTTTGTAAAAAAAGACGACGATATGGCACAGGCGGTCATCGCCTATGACGATGTGGTGGATAACTGCTTTGACCGTGTCAAAAATCTGCTGATTGGCCGATTCAGCCAACCGGAAGCGGACGGTGAGCAGACCATCGACCTTTTGATGGTCGCAAAATATTTTGAACGAATCGGGGATCACGCGGTCAACATTGCAAAATGGGTGGTGTTCTCCATTACCGGAAGCAGGGGGTGAAAAAGATGATTTTTTGTGTGGAGGACGACAGCGGAATTCGTGACCTGATGATATATGCCCTGAACGCCGCCGGTTTTGAAGCTGCCGGCTTCGGGGACGGCGCAGCGTTCTGGGAAGCCATGAAGCGGCAAAGGCCGGAGCTTATCCTGCTGGATATCATGCTGCCCGGCGAGGATGGTATTTCCATTCTCAAAAATCTGCGTTCCCAAATCGTGACGAGAGATATCCCCGTCATCATGGCCACCGCCAAGGGCACGGAATACGATAAGGTGACCGGGCTTGACCTGGGTGCGGACGACTATCTTGCAAAGCCCTTCGGCATGATGGAAATGGTGTCGAGAGTCAAGGCGGTTTTGCGCCGTACCGCCCCGAGAGAAGAACGGGAGCCTCTGCGTATCGGCGGACTGGAGCTTGACCCCGGGGCCTGCATCGTTCAGATCGACGGAGAGCGTGTGGAGCTTACACTAAAAGAATTTAAGCTGCTGCTTACCTTCATGGAAAACATCGGCAGGGTGTTCAGCCGTGAGCATCTGCTGGAAACCGTTTGGGGGCTGGACTATATCGGCGAAACACGAACAGTGGATGTACATATCGGCACCCTGCGGACAAAGCTGGGGAAATATGGCAGCCTGATCACAACGGTGAGGGGTATCGGCTATCGTATGGAGGATAAGCTATGACAAAACGGATTTTCCGCTCTATCGGCTTTGTTGCCATTGCCGTTTTTCTTGCCTCCTTAATTCTCATTATGGGCGTGCTGTACAGCTACTTTTCGGGGGTGCAGCAAAGGCAGCTTCAAATGCAGCTGGAGCTTGCCGCACAGGGCGTCACCAATGAAGAAACCGCATATTTTGATGATTTAAAGGTGCGGGATTACCGCATCACATGGATCGCCGCTGACGGGACGGTGCTGTATGACAGCGATGCACTCAGTTCGGATATGGAGAACCATTTGGAGCGTGAGGAGATCAAAGAAGCCCTTGCCACAGGCTATGGGGAAAGCCGACGCTACTCCGCCACGCTGATGGATCGCTCTCTTTATGCGGCGCAGCGTTTGGAGGACGGAACCGTCCTGCGTCTTTCCATTGCGCAAAGCTCCATTTTAACGCTGGTACTCGGTATGGCACAGCCGATAAGTATTGTCATAGTTCTGGCGGTTGTCCTGTCCGTTGTCCTTGCTATCCGCCTTTCAAAAAACATTGTGAAGCCTTTGAATGAAATTGATTTGGATCATCCCCTTTCAAACGAGGGATATGACGAGCTTGCTCCCTTTCTCCGCAGGATCGACAGCCAGCAGAAACAATTGCGGGGACAAAAGACCCGGCTGGAACAGAAGCAGGCCGAGCTGGACACCATCATCGACAGTATGAGCGAGGGTATGGTGCTGCTGAATGAGCACGGAAAAATCGTCAGCATCAATCCCGCCGCCATGGCTCTGCTGGGCGCAAGCCAAAATTGTGTTGGTACGGATATGCTCACCGTCAGCAGGAATTTGGACCTGCATGACATTTTATCTCTGGCATTGCAGGGGCAGAGCGAAGTGCAGACCGTAGGCCTTGAAACCGGGCAATACCAAATCAGCGCCAGCCCAATTATGTCTGAAGGAAAAGTTGCCGGTGCCGCTCTTTGCTTTTTCGATGTGACCGAAAAGGAAAAGGCGGAGCAGATGCGCCGTGAATTCACCTCCAATGTGTCCCATGAGCTGAAAACGCCCCTGCACTCCATTTCCGGCTATGCGGAGCTGCTTCAAAACAACATGGTGAAGCAGGAGGATATCGTCCCCTTTGCGGGAAAGATATACAGGGAAGCCCAGCGCATGACAAGTCTGGTGGAGGATATCTTGAGCCTTTCCCATTTAGACGAGGGCGCAGAGGACATGGAGTGGATAGAGGTCGATCTGTATGAGCTTGCGGCGAAAGCCATCGCCGGTTTGGAGGCGGAAGCGAAAGCAGCGGAAGTGAAGACGTCTCTGCACGGAGAGTATTGCTGTCTGCACGGCATTCCGCAGCTTCTCCACAGTATCCTCTATAATCTTTGCGATAACGCCATCAAATACAATAAAAACGGCGGCGAGGTAACCGTCAGCGTTGAAAGACAGGACGCAGACGCCGTTCTCACCGTTTCCGATACGGGTATCGGTATTCCCGCCCAGGAGCAGGCGCGCATTTTTGAACGGTTCTACCGTGTGGATAAAAGCCGTTCTAAAGAGGTCGGCGGCACAGGGTTGGGACTCTCCATCGTCAAGCACGCTGTGCTGATCCATCACGGGACGATCGAGGTGGACAGCGCAGTGGACGAGGGAACAACGATAACTGTCCGCTTGCCGATATAGAAAGGGTTAATCCCAGAGCGCTATGTTGCCCGAATTTGCACCTGAGAGACAAAGTAAAACTTAAAGAAAGTCTTGACAAACAAATGTTCCGCTGCTAAAATATAAGATATCCGCAAGGAGAAAACCGGGCGATGATAAGGTTTGGTATCGTGCTACGGGGCTGCTCATCCATGAATGAGTATTGACATCCAAATGCCGCCTTTCCTTTAGCTGCGGAGAATCATCCGAACGGTAAACTGAATACTGTGAAATGATTTAAGTATCAAAAAGGCAAGCTTAGTGCCTTGGAGCCGCTTGATGCGTTGACTTCCTACGAGCCACTTGACTTTGACATACTCCCAGGGGAGTAGTCTGTCCAAGTGGTGTATGTCAACGGTCAAGTGGCTTTTTGTATTTTCAAGGATCGCATATGCTCATCGGCTCCGGGAAAGGAGGTTCGATGAGCATTTTTTATTGGCTCAGTGCCATCGCAAGGTATCCCTGAGATTGACCTGCATCATCTTAGCGAGCAGTGCGTCTGTACTCCCACAGGTCGTACAAACGCCTCGTTAGGACTCTGTCCTAAAACCTGAAAGGAGAAATGATTATGAGAAAAGGAATCAAAAAGCAGTTCTGGCTGTCCGAAAAGGACGCCGCAGATCTGAAACGAAAAGCCCAAAGGTGCGGCGTCACGGAAACCTCTGTGATCCGGCAACTGCTCCACGGATATGAGCCGAGAGAGAAGCCGGACGAGCGTTTCTATGAAGCCATGCGTGAGATGTATGCCATCGGGAACAACCTCAATCAGCTTACCGCTAAGGCACATAAGCTGGGCTTTATCGACACGCCCATGCTTAGGGAATTGAGCAGGGCCTTTGCCCGGTTTCAGTTAAAAATCGAGCAGAACTTCCTGCTGCCCGTTAAAACCCAAACCAAAAAGGAGACCAATCAATGATAAACGAACAACCGAAAAAGAAATCAGCGCTGCTGCCCGTCAGTCAGCTCCACACCTTCGAGGGACACCCCTACAAGGTGCTGGACAATGAGGAGATGGACAGCCTGGTGGAGAGTATCAAAGAGCAGGGTAAATTACATAGTCGCTGCCGATGAAAATGCCGGGGTGCAGACTTTCGTACTGATAGCCAAGTGCATCCAAGTCAACGAAGGGAAGCACATCATTCGGGAGATTTAATGGACTTTCATACTTCAGGAAAAATTCGCCTAATGCGGCATAAGAATTGGCCCCTGCGCAGACATCAAGATATCTTTCCTCCATTTCTACCGATTGTGATGATTTAGTTGGCGCCCTTTTTGAACTTAGGGTAAAATGAAAAAGGGCGTCGGTCTGTTTCAGGTCATATAGACCCACAAACCGGTGCCCTGATTCGGAATATAAAATCAGCGCCCTTTTTGAAATCCAAAAAGGGCGCTGACTGTTTTTCCTTCAAATTGGTTCGTGTACGGGTTCGAGTCCACCCAGCCACTCCGAAACCGTGCCAGATATCTTTTGTTTCAGTGATGAATTTTGGGACTCAAAAATCCCCTAAAACGGTATAGATGTCACTGGCTTTTCGCCAGTGACATCTATACCGTTTCGCTTTTATGGTGCCGGTGGCCGGACTCGAACCGGCACGCTGTCGCCAGCGGTGGATTTTGAGTCCACTACGTCTACCAATTCCATCACACCGGCAGGTGGTGGCCACTGGCAAGTATTATAACGCACTTTCTCCCAATACGCAAGAGGGAATTTCTTGTTTTACACCGTTTTACAGCAGAACGACTCCCGCCCCGCCGCAGACGCTCCGGGTGGACTCATCCCAGACGCTGGCCTGGACCTCGCCGATGTGGGCCTTACCCAGCAGGAGCATAGAAAGCCGGGACTGGCCAATGCCACCGCCCATGGTGAGGGGCAGCTCCCCGGCCAGCAGAGCCTTATGGAAGGGCAGCGCCCGGCGGTCGTCGCACCCGGCCAGGGTGAGCTGCTTGTCCAGGGACTCGGGGCTGACCCGAATGCCCATGGAGGAGAGCTCAAAGGCGCAGTGGAGCACGTCGTTCCACAGCAAAATGTCGCCGTTTAGAGACCAGTCGTCATAGTCGGGAGCGCGGCCATCGTGGGGCTTGCCCGACTTCAGCGCGCCGCCGATGCCCATGAGGAAGGTGACAGGGTGGTCCTTTACCCAGGCGTTTTCCCGCTCCTTTGGGGTGAGGTCAGGCCACTTGTCCTCCAGCTCCTGGGCGGTGACAAAGGACACCTCTCCCTGGATGGTGGGCAAAACGGTGAGCTGGGGGAACACCGAGCGCAGGGTGGTCTGGGTGTCCGCCACTACCTTTACGATCTCCCGCACGGTCTGGCGCAGATGCTCCTCATCCCGGTCCCGGGGGGCGATGATCTTCTCCCAGTCCCATTGGTCCACATAGATGGAGTGAAGGTTATCGGGCTGCTCATCCCGGCGGATGGCGTTCATGTCGGTATACAGCCCCTCGCCCACCGAAAACTGATACCGCTTCAGGGCCAGGCGCTTCCACTTGGCCAGAGAGTGGACCACCTGGGCATCCCGCCCGGCGGCAGGAATATCGAAAGACACCGGCCGCTCCACCCCGTTGAGGTCATCGTTGAGGCCGGTGGCGGCCTCTACGAACAGGGGAGCGGACACCCGGCGCAGGCGCAGGGCACCCGCCAGACCGTCCTCAAACAGCCGCTTCAGCAGAGAAATGGCCTTTTGGGTGTCGTACAGGTTGAGCAGCGGGGCGTACCCCTCGGGAATGGCGGACCGGTTTGTGACGGCTGTTTTGCTCATAGCGAACGCTTCCTCTCTGATGTGCGGGTCTGCTCTTATTGATCTCCACGGCGGCCCTGACGGACCGCGGCAGCTTGAGCCACGCGATATCTTGAGCCATGCTTGACGGGGGTCGTTTTTTATTTCCCTATTCTGTGCGCTTTCGGCCAAAATGTCAAGGATTTTTTTCGCCGTGCAGGACGCTCCACCCCAACCAAAGGCCCATTGCCAAGAGACCGGGGCCGTAGCCCTGCCGCAGGCATATCCCGCCCAGAGCCAGAATTCCGCCCAGAGCTACGGCGGCCACAGCCCCTTCCATCCGCTCCGCCGCAGGGGGAGAGAGGAATATCCCACCCAGACAGCCCACCACCCGGCCGCCGTCCAGGGGAGCGATGGGCATGAGGTTGAACAGTCCCAGGGCCAGGGAAATACCCGCCAGCAGAAAATCCCCTGTCCTCCCCGCGCCCACGGCCAAAACAAGACTGCACACCGGCCCCGCCAAAGCCACGGGCAGCTCCCGGGCATAGGACAGTCCGGCGGACAGGCGGAGCTGCGCGCCTAACGCGGCCAGAGTAAAGCCCTCCACCCTGCCCCCCACCGCTAGAAGCGCGGCCACGTGCCCCACCTCATGGACGGCGGCGGCAAAAAAGGTGGGCGCCAGCAGGTCCGGTTCGATCAGCCAAACCGCCGCCGCCATCAGCCAAAAGCCGGGGGATATCCGCACTCCTTTCACGGCAGCTCTAAATAATAGGTCGGGTCGTGCCACAGGCCGTTGGCCTTCACCTCAAAGTGCAGGTGGGGGCCGGTGACGTTGCCGGTGGAGCCCACCAGGGCGATCGTGTCTCCCATTTTTACCTCGTCCCCCTCCGCCTTTAAGAGCTTGCTGCAGTGGGCGTAGAGGGTCTTCACTGTGTCCGAGTGCTTGATTTGGATATAGTTGCCGTAGGACTCCCCCTTTCCCACCACCTCTACCACCCCGTCGGCAAAGGCGTGGATTTCGGTGCCCTCGGGGGAGGAGATATCCACCCCGTGGTGGAAGTTGTCCCCGCCGTCCACCGGGTGCTCCCGCCAGCCGTAGCCGGAGGTGTACCCCCCGCTCACTGGGGCGTCCAGGGTGGCGGGCAACTCCAGAGGGTCATAGGCCATGGTGGCGTTGTAGGGGGGCGGCGGGCCATCGTAAGGGTAGGAGGTAGGTTCCGGCGTGGGAGTGGGGGTAGGCTCCGGCGTCGGGACCGGCGTGGGGGTCGGAGTTGGAGGCGGCATTGCAGTGGGTGTGGAAGTTGGCGTAGGTGTGGGGGACGGGGGAGGAGTGGGTACGGGCGTGGGAGTGGGCGTGGGCTCCGCCGACGCGCCCCAGAAGGCGGCAAAGGTCTCCGCCACGCCGCCCTCCTGGTCCAGGGCGCGGCCCAGGTCGGCAAACACCGCCTTAAAATCCCGCTCCCCCAGCACCCTGGTCCGCAGAGCCGCCGCCTCCGCCGGGAAATAGTTCCGGGCCAGCAGACCCAGATCCAGCAACGCCAGAAACACCAGCAGCCGTTTTAGCCAGCGGCCCTCCCGTACGTTCTTCCCGCGCCGCGCCGTCTGTCCCCCGGGCCGGACCCGGTATCTGTCCGCGCCCCTCCGCACGCCCCGCCTGTCCACGAGCAAACCCCTCCCTTGCTTGATCAGCAAAGCTTATGCAGGGGCAGGACGGGCTTAGAACATTCCTTTAGAACATTCCTGCTAGCGCGACGAGTCGTCGCGCCCTTTTCCTCCTTCCCCTTGCTTTTGTATGCGCGGTCCGGTATAATAAAACAATGGAAAAAGCATAGCTTGGAGGCGGTTTTATGACTACATTAGAGTTCCTGCGCGACAACGGCCTGACGCCTGGGGTGGCGGACTTCAAGCACTGGGCAGCCGAGTTTCAGCGGGAGATGGCAGCGGGACTGGCGGGGGAGAAAAGCTCCCTGCGGATGATCCCTACCTTCCTTTCCGCCCAGGCTCTGCCCCACAGCGGCGAGCCGGTGATCGTCCTGGACGCGGGGGGGACCAATCTGCGCATTGCCCTGATGGAGTTTACCGACCAGGGTCCCAAGGCGGAGTATTTCAACACCGTGCCTATGCTGGGGACCCAGGGCCGCCTGACCATTGAGGAATTTTATGACCGTCTGGCGGAGCTGATGGCCCCCATCGCGGACAGGTCGGGGCGCATCGGGTTCTGCTTCTCCTTCCCCTGCCAGATCCTGCCCGACCTGGACGGCAAGGTCCTCCACTTTGACAAGGAGGTGTCCGTCAGTGGGGCGGAGGGCAGCGTCCTTGGCGTGGGCCTGCGGGCCGCGCTGAAGAAGCTGGGCAAGCGGCACGACCACAGGGTGGCGGTCATCAACGACACGGTGGCCGCCATGCTGGGGGCCATGAGTCAGGGGTTGGGGGACAGCCGCTCCATGGGCTTTATCCTGGGCACGGGGACCAACATCTGCGCCTCCTTTCCCACGGACGCCATCGGCAAGCTCCCCGCTTCTCTGCGGCAGAGGGGCGGCTCTATGGTGGTCAATTTGGAGTCTGGCGGCTTCGACGCTCTGGAGCGGTCCGCCGTGGACCTGGCCTTTGACGCGACCCAGGCCGATCCGGGCACGCAGGTGCTGGAAAAGCTCATCTCGGGGGCCTACCAGGGACCGATGGCCCTGGCCTATCTCCGCGCCGCCGCCATCGAGGGGCTGCTCACTCCCGCGGGCACGGCGGGCTTCGAGGCTCTCCCCTCCCTCACCGCCAAGGACATCTCCGACTTTCTCAACGGTGGCAGCGAGACCCCTCTCGCCTTCCTGAATGAGGCGGACAAGGCCGTGACCCTGGACATTCTGGACGGCTTTTTCCGCCGGGCGGCGCGGCTGACAGCGGCCACCCTGGCGGCGGTGCTGGAGGCCTGCGGCGACGCCAAGGACCCTGCCAAACCCGTGTCCATCGCCGCAGAGGGTACCACCTTCTACAAGTGCCCTCTGCTCCATAAATATCTGCTGGAGGACATGGAGACCCTGGTGGCACAGGGCATGGGTCTTTACAGCAAATTTGTGCAGGGAGAGAACCCCAACCTCACCGGCGCGGCGTTGGCGGCGCTGGGATAACATCTGTTCACAATGAGAAAGAGGCTCGCCGCACTGCGGCGAGCCTCTTTTGGCGTGTGCTTTCTTACTTGTTGCTCCTTCTCCAGATGCCCAGGGCCTCGGCTTCGCGGATCAGCTCGTCCCGGAAGTCGGGGTGGGCAATGGAGATGATGCGCTCCGCCCGCTGCCAGGTGGAGGTCCCCTTCAAATTCACCATGCCGTACTCGGTGACCAGGTACTGGACATTGGCCCGGGTGTCGGTAACGATGCCGCCGGGGCTCATCAGGGGGCGGATGCGGGAGCGGAGTACGCCGTCCTTCCCCTTCATGGCGGAGGAGCAGCACAAAAAGCTCTTGCCTCCCTTGGAGAGGTACGCGCCCATGACGAAGTCCAGCTGACCGCCCGCGCCGGAGATCTGCCTCGTTCCGGCGGTCTCCGCGCCCACCTGGCCGAAGAGGTCCAGCTCGATGACGTTGTTAATAGAGATGAAGTTGTCCAACTGGGCTACCACCCGAACGTCGTTGGTATAGTCCACGGGGGCGGACATACACTGGGGGTTGTCGTTCAGATAGTCATAGAGCTTCTGGGTGCCCGCGCCGAAGGCGTACACCTGCCGCCCGGCGTCCAGCGCTTTGTTGCGGCCGGTGATCTTCCCCGCCGCGGCAATGTCCACAAAGGCGTCCACATACATCTCCGTATGTACCCCCAGGTCCTTCAGGTCGGACTGGGCGATCATAGCTCCCACGGCGTTGGGCATCCCGCCGATGCCCAGCTGGAGGCACGCGCCGTTGGGGATCTGAGGTACGATCAGGTTGGCCACCGCCTTGTCCACCTCGGTTGGCTCTCCGCCGCCTCCCAGCTCCCACATATCCGCCTCGTTCTCCACAATGCCGCTGATTTGCGAGATGTGGATGGCGTTGTCCACGCCGCCGAGACACCGGGGCATCTTCGGGTTGACCTCCACGAAGATGTACTGGCACCGCTTGCACATTGCCGCCAGGTGGGACGCGCTGGGACCAAAGGTAAAGTACCCGTGGGCGTCCATGGGGGAGACCTGGAAGAACGCCGCCTTGATAGGGTCCACATTCTCCCGGTAAAACCGGGGCAGCTCGGAATAGCGCATGGGGCCAAAAAAGGTGGTCCCGTCGGCAATCATTTTCCGCTCCACCCCCGACATATGCCAGGAATTCCAGATGAAGTGCCGCGCCGTGTCCGGCACTTGCATGACGGCGGGCTTCTCAAAGAGGATGCCGCCCCGGACCTTCACGTCCTCCAGCTCCTCATAGCGCTTGGCCAGGGCCGCGTCCAGAACCCGGGGGGTGTTGACGCACCAGCCGTAGTCGATCCAGTCGCCGCTCTCCACCACGCTGACGGCCTGCTCCGGGGTGGTGAGCTTACTGCGGTAGAGGTCTATCCAATTCGCCATAAGAGATCGTCCCCTTTTTCACAAAGTTACCTTTATTGTACGGCCTGTAGGGGAAAATGTCAATGAAAACAGAGGGGCACGCGAAAGAAATGAAAAATCCATGCAGACAGGAGAAAAGTATGCTATTGTTATTGATAATATACTCGGAAAAAAGGGGAGGACGACAATGAAAAAGTGTTTGATATGTTTTCTGGCGGCGCTGGGGCTGTGCTGTGCCCTGACCGCCGAGCCCCAGCGGGCGGTCCAGGGGAAATGAGCTAACACAGACATAGCAAAAGAGACACGGCTAAGCCGTGTCTCTTTTATTTGCGTGTTTCAGATCCCCTGGGAGACGTCCACATAAGCTTTGCAGAAGCGGGTGAGGATAGCGGCGACCTGAGCGCGGGTGGCTTGGCCCTGGGGGTTTACGGTGCCGTCGCCCATGCCGGAGAGCAGGCCCACGCCCACTGCCCAGGACATGGGCTCGGCGGCGTAGGAGGAGATGCTGCCGCTGTCGGTAAAGCCGGCGAGGCTTCCTCGGGCGGTGGTTTGATAGCCCATAGCCCGGGCGTAGCGGTAGAGGATCGCCGCCAGCTGTTCCCGGGTGAGCAGACCGTCGGGGAGGAAGCGCCCGTCCTCATAGCCGTTGACGATGCTCTGCTGGGCGGCCCAGCCCACAGGGTAGGCATAATACTGGCCGGGGGCCACATCGGGGAAGGCGGGGGTTTGGGCGGCGGGAGAACCGGCCAGACGGTAGAGGATGGTGACCAGCATTCCCCGGGAGGTGGGGGCGTTGGGAGCAAAGGCAGCGGCGGCGGTGCCGTTCATCATGCCCTTGTCGTAGACATACTTGACCTCGTTGTAAAACCAAGCGTCTTCCGCCACGTCGTCAAAAGGCAAAGCGTGGGCTGGGCTGGGCGAGGGGGACGGCGTAGGCGTGGGCGTCGGCGTAGGAGTGGGGCGGGAGCTTCCGCCGCTGCTTCCGCCGGAGCTGCTTCCGCCGGTGGACTGGCGGGAGACGGCCACGGTCTGGGGGCCCTCGGTCAGAGGCTTCAGGTCCCGGTCCAGCAGGGTGAGGGTGGCCTTGTCCGGCATGGAGAAGGAGCCGGACAGAGTGAGGGAACCCATGTCCAGGACGCCGCTTTTATTGAGGGGGGAGCGGTCAGTCAGGTAGATGGTCACCTGGGTAGAGAGATCCCCGGCGACGCAGGTACAGCGGGGGGCATAGGCCGTGGAGGACATGGGGGAAAAGGTCGCACTGTCGCACTTCCCGGCCAGGGTGAGCTCCAGCTGGACGCCGTAAATGCTCTCCTGCCCCAGACCTTGGAGCTTGAGGCGGGCGACGGAGCCGCTCTGGGTGTAGGTCAGCTTGGGCTCGGCGGTGGCCGCCGATACGGGGAGGACCAGGGCGCACGCCAGGGCGAGGGCCAGAGCCAGGGCGGCAAAGCGGCGATGCTTGGTCATGTCGGCTGCCTCCTTATCACTTGACGAGATCCACCCGGGGCAGGTCGTCGCCGCCGGGGGAGTAGATCCAAAGGGTCTGGGCGGTGAGCCGCTTGGAGGATGCGTCATTGGGGTCGTCGGTGCGGTAGAGCTCCAGGCGGATCTGGCTGGGCAGCAGATGAGAGGCGTTGCAGTGGGAGGTTTCCTGTAGCTCGGCCTCGGCCTGAACGTCGGGGATGAAGAGGAAGAGGCCGTCGGAGAGATCGCTGACGGGGGTGCCGTCCTCGGGGAGGGCGGCGAACAGGAGGGCATAGCCCGCCAGGGGACGCTCCACCACGTCCAGCTCGGTGATGTCGCCGTCCTCGGTGGTGGCGGTGCCGGTGAAGCGACCCACCACGTTCACGGTGTTATACAGCGGGTCGCCCCGGTAGTTGCCCACGATGACCAGGGTGCCGGCGGGGATGGTCTCGCTCCCGTCCAGAGTGTCGTAGGTGTAGTCGGCTCCCAGCAGACCCATGGTGGCCCC
The DNA here is from genome assembly GCA_910579775.1 of uncultured Oscillospiraceae bacterium. Classification (GTDB taxonomy): domain Bacteria; phylum Bacillota; class Clostridia; order Oscillospirales; family Oscillospiraceae; genus MGBC124762. Next base: position 308,205 of record CAJTUE010000001.1, read on the forward strand.
GTCCAGGAAGGACACGTCGTCGCCGGGGTAGCTGATGAAGCGGAGACTGTCGGCGTCAGAAACGCCCTCTACGGTGACGGTCTTGGCGTCATAGGTGCCGATGCGGGTGTCGTCCGCCAATGCGCCGGGAAGCTTGAAGTAAGACACAAAGGCGGTGGGGTCATCTACAGCTTGGTTGTGGGCGGCATCCAGAGTGACAGACAGGGCGGAGGTGGTCTTGCCCTCGACGTCGGCGACAGAGACGGTCACTGCCCCACCGGAGGGGGCAAAGTCCAGAAGCTTGAGGCCGGAGACGGCGGTCTCCTCGGCAAAGGTGACCACCAGCGCGCCGTTTTCACTCTTGACGGTGTAGGCGCTGGGGTCCACCGTCTTGTCGTAGGCCACGCGGATCTCGCCCGCGTCGGCGGAGGCGGCGCGGTTGCCCAGAATGTCATAGGCCACCACATCATAGGAGAAGGCGAGGTGGTTGGCGGAGCCGATCACGTCTACATACTCGGTCTCGGCGGCGTCTACAAAGGCAATAGACTTTCCGCCCCGGCGAATCTCGAAGCCCTGGAGTTCACCCTGAATGGCGGAGGCGTCGATGGCGATAGTGACGGCGTTGTCACCTGTCTTTTGCGCCCGGGCGGTGAGGGCTCCGGTGGCGGGAGCGGTCCCGGCGAGCCGGGTCCGGCGGCTCTGGTCGCTCAAGTACCACACCGCCCGGCTCTCCGTGGGATAGGTGGCCAGCGTTTCCTTGGTGGAGGCGCTGAGCGTCATGCCCCAGCGGGTGAAGAACTCGGTGAGGTCGGCGCCTGCCACGCCGGAGGCGGTGAGGGCCACCTTGTCGTCATAGGAGGCCGCGCCCTGGGTGTAGGTCCCCGCCTTCCAAGCCTTGAAGAAGCGGTTGTAGAAGTCCAGGGGATCGGCGTTGTCATAGGCCAGGTGGAGCTGGTAATACATGCCCAGCTGGACGAACACGTCGTTGGACGCGCCGGGGTAGCTTTGGGCCACCTTGGTGAAGATCTTGTCATACTTGCCGCTTTTTTCCAGGCGAGAGAGGAAGGTGCCCTGAGCGCCGTCGCAGGTCTGGACCAGGATGGAGTAGATGTTGTTGGTGATCTCCGCCTTACCCAGCTTGTCCATATTGTGGCCGATCTCGTGGGCAATGCCCCAGCCGAACAGGCGGTTGGCGGAAGCGTTCTCGCCCAGGGTGGAGATGGGCTTGCCGGTGACCATGCCCGCGCAGGAGGAATAGCCGATGCCGATGTGGTTTCCGGCGGCGTACATAAACGCCCCGGCAAACATGGTCATGCAGCGGATGTTCTGGCGGGTCTGCATATCGTTTTCCGCGTACACCTTGTCGATGCCCTGGGTGCGCTTGCAGATGGCCATGATGTCCTCCCAGGCCTCGATGGAGGCGTAGAGGGTGTCGATCTTATCCTCCCGGGTCCCGCTGCCCAGCGCGCCGTTCACCGACAGGGCGGGGAGGGAGAGCAGGACCACGGGGGTGGAGAGCTCGGTGACGTTGCGGTAGTCCAGCAGGGGGCTGGCGATCTTGGCGCTGTTCACATAGGCGGTGAGGCTGTCCACATAGGCGCCGATAGCGTCCCGGCGCTCGGTCTCGGTGCGGTCATACCAATCAGCCAGCCCCAGGGTGGGGATGACCACCGCCTGACGGACGTGGAGACGGATGTTTTCGGCGTTGGGGCCGCTGTAGGTGACATAGAGACTGCCGCCGTTGTTGCCCACCCGGGAGCCAATGGCGGGAATAGTGAGAAGGTTGCGGCCATTTTCCAGCGTCCCCACCGGGGCCTGCCAGGCGGAGACCTCGGCGTTGAACTGGGTGGCGATCACGTTGACGCTCTGCCCCTCGGGGATGCCTTCGGCGTAGATGGTGATCTCACTGCGGGCGTTGGCGGCCACGCCCAGGGGCTGGAAGACGCTGCCACCCTGGGAGTACTTAGCGCTGTCCGCAGCGCCGCCGCGGCTCTCCAGACCGTTCTTCAGCAGGCCGGAGGAGACGCCGCCGTTCAGCAACTCGTCAGCCAGCTTCAGCTCGTCAGCCATAGTGTTCCAGTCCACATAGTAGTTCTTCTCGTCGCTGTTCAGCCGGGCGGTGAGAGCGTCGATCTGCGCCTGGGTCACGTCCTCCTTGAGGGAGGTGTGGAGGTCATTGGCGAACAGGGCCTCGATCTCGGCGGGGAGGCAGTGGGCGGGGTCATACTCCATAAAGAGCAGCTGGGCGCAGGACACGGTGAGATAGGCCCGCTGCTCCACGGCCACGCTGAGCTTCACCACCTTTTGGGCTGGGGTAAAGGGCAGGAGGGCGAAGTGGGTCGCGGCGGGGTTGCTCCGCACGCTGGGCCAGGTGTCTACGTCCCGGCCGGTGCCGCCGTTGTCCACGCCGCCCCGGTTTTCGTCGGGGGTGAGCAGGTGGCCCTTGGAGGCGAGGTCCTCCCCCTCGTACCACACCCGGACGCTGTAGGACCGGAGGTTGGAGGCGTAGGTGCTGTCCAGACGGGGCACCCAGAAGATGGCCTGGAGGTCCACAGGCTCCTTGAAGGTGACGTTGACGTGCTCGTTGCGCCACCAGTTGGCGGCGGTCCAGTGAGTACGGTAGTCTCCGTCAATGAGGTTGTTAGGGGAGAAGGGGGCGCCGGCGGTGTACTGATTGCGGTCGTAGTTGCCGCTGTCTGCCAGGGTGATGGAGGCGATCTTGCTGTTGTCCAGGAGCCCGGCGGTGGGGATGCCTTCGGGCCGCTCGTACTTTACCGCCTTGGGGATGGCCACCGACTCGGCGGAGAAGGGGCCCACGCCCACGTCATTGCCGCCGCGGACACGGACATAGTAGGTCACGTCGTTGGTCAGGCCGGTGATAGAGGCGGAGGTGGCGGTAAGGTCGCCGCCAAACTGGGTCCAGGCGGTCTCACCCTCGGCATGGTAGAACAGCTGGTAATAGGTAGCGCTCTTGCCCTGCTTCCAGGCGGCGGTGATGGAGCCGTCCATGGGCTTGAGGCTGAGTCCGTCGATCTTGTCAGGCGCAGAGGCGGGAAGGGGGGTGGCGGAGATGACGGCGGAGGGCTGGCCCTCCCAGGTGCCGTCGGTGGGGGTGACGGTGAAGTCATAGGCCTTGAGGTTTTCCAGCCCGTCGATGACGGCGGAGGGCTTGTCCGTATGCTTTTCCTTTACGGCGGTCACGTTATCCTGGGGCCAGTAGAGGACCTTATAGCCCGAGACGTTGGGCAGCTCGCCCCAGCGCAGGGAGATTTGTTCGCTGCCCGCCTCTGCCTTCAGAGTGCTGGCCTTGACCACGCTGTTGGGGGCGACAGGGACCTCGGGGACGATGTCCTGAAGGAACTGGATGCCCTCCACGGCAGCAAACTGGCCGCCAACGGTCTTGGTGACGGTGACGGTGATCTTCTTCACCGCCACCCGCTTGCCCAGGGAGATGGTGATGACCTTAGCGCCGTCCGTTCCCTCGCCGATGGCGTGGACGTTTTCCGGCGCGGTGTAGTCAAAGGGATGCTCGGTGGTGCGCCCCTGGTCGTCCTCTACCAGGACGACGCCGGTGAGGATCTCGCCGCCGGTGCCGTGGGGGGTGGTGAGGCGCACCTCGGCGGCGTTCACCGCCTCCTCTAAAGGCAGGGGGAGGACGATGTCCTTGCCTTTGCTGGCGGTCAGCTCCACGGCAGGGGCGTCGCTGTCAAACAGATCGGAAAGGGTCCCGTTTTGAATAGAGGTGCCCGCGGCCGCCATCTCGCTGTCGGCGGTGGACAGGATGGCGGGGGGCGCCAGCAGGGTGGTGCTGCGCACCGTCTCGGCGCCTTCGGCGGCGGTGAGGCGGTTGACATAAGCGATATCCACAATGTTGACAGCGCCGTCGCCGTTAAGGTCGTAGACCGCTAGCTTGGCGCTCTCAGAGGAACCCAGAACGCCGTCAAAGGCGGCGCGGTCGGCGGTGGTAATGGCGCCGTCGCCGTTGACGTCGCCCAGAGTAAAGGTGGCGTCGCCGGTGCCCAGGGTGACATGCTGGGCGTAGTCGCCCAGGGTGACGGCGCAGGAGAAGGGACGGTAGCCCTGGCCGGTGAGCTTCAGCTGATAGCTGTCCTGGGGAAGGCCGTTTACCGTGACCTCCAGCGCGGCGGGCCACTGGCCGCCGCCCAGGTCGCCGCCGTCGGCGTTGCGGGCGGAAACCACGGCGGTGCAGCCGTTGGTCAGAGGCTGCTCCCCGGGGACGGCCAGGTGGAGCTGGCCCAGGGAGGCGTTGCCCTTAAAGAGCTCCAGCCGCACATCCCGGCGCTTCAGCTCGCTCAAGCGCTGGGCGTAGTCCACTCGGAGGGTGGCGGTGATAGAGCCGGTGATCACCCGGTCGGACTGGGCCGCCAGGGTGGCGGGTCCAGCGCTCAGCGCGGCGGCGTTCACAGGAAAAAGCATCGTGAGAGTGAGCAGGAGAGCCAAAAGGCGAGAGGTGGTTTTCATGGTGCAGCGTCCTTTCTATCTTTGACTGTACGCCCGGTTTGGACGGTTCCTTTGGGTTACATAACACATTATAGCAGGACGGGCAGGATTTGGCAAGTTACAAAACGGTAAAAATTTTTCGCAATATTTATTTTTTTGTAACCACCCTGTCAAAGCGCGGGTCACACAAAGGCCCGGACGCAAAAAAACGGAGAGACGCGCCGCACGTCTCTCCGTTCTTGTTGATGGCTTCAGTCTCCCGTCTCCGGAGCCGGAACCGGGGCTGGAGCAAACGCCCGGCGTTCCCAGCGGGTGCCCCGCCAGCGCAGGGTGCAGAGGATGCCCCGGAGGATCAGGTCGGCGGCCATGGCGATCCAAACACCGGCCAGGCCCAGCTTGAAGACGAACACCAGCAGAGGGGCCAGGGGGATGCGTACCCCCCACATGGCGATGAGGCCCACGACCATGGGGAAGCGCACGTCCCGCGCTCCTCGGAGGGCACCGGTGTAGATGATGGACAGGGCAAAGAAGGGCTCGCTCACCGAGACGATCCTCAGCATCCGCGCCGCCTCCGCTACCACCTCCAAATCGGTATTGAAGAGGGAGGCCAGGGGGTAGGCAAAGAGGAAGAGGCAGATGGAGGTGCCGATGCACAGGAGGAAGCCCAGCTTGGCGGATAGGGCGCCGTAGGCTCGGGCGTCCTCTTTGTTTTCCGCCCCCACCGACTGGCCCACCATGGCGGTGGAGGCGGCGGCAATGCCATAGGCAGGGAGGTAACACAGCCCCTCGGCGGTGGTGGCAATGGTATTGGCGGCCAGACTCATGCCGTCGTCGATGGCGGCCACCACCCCGGTCATGGCCACCTGGCCCACGTTCACCATGGCCCGCTCCGCGGCGGAGGGAAGCCCCAGCTTGACGGCGGTGGTGATGATGGCCTTGTCCGGCTTAAAGGACTCTCCCTTTTGGATGGAATAGCGGTCCCCCTGCCGCAGAGCGGCCAGCAGGGTGACGATCCCTGCAAAGGCCCAGGCGAACACCGTGCCCAGAGCTGCGCCGGTGACCCCCATCCCCGCGCCGGGAATGACAATAGTGTGGCCAAAGAAGGTAGCTGTCCGGGTGGGGTAGATGAAGAAAAAGTTCAGGATGATGTTGATGACGTTGGAGGCGGTGTTCAAAATGAGGGGGGTCTTGGTGTTGCCCATGCACCGGAGAATGGCGGAGAAGATGGCGCTGCCCCCCTCGAAGATGAGGCAGTAGGTGTACACCTTCAGGTAGCTCCGGGCTTCTCCCAGCACCGGCTCCACCGCTCCGAGCCACATGGGAAGGAAGTGTGCCAGAGAGCGGTAGAGGGCGAAGGCGGCCAAGCCGCAGAACACCGAGGCCAGTACCCCCTGGCGGATGACCGCCTTGGCCTGCTCGTCGTCACCTGCCCCCACGGCGTGGGACACCTGGACGGCGTAGCCGGTGGCCACCCCCGCCAGCACGCCGTTGATGAGCCACATGGGCGCGGCGTTGACGGACACGGCGGCGGAGGCAGTCTTGCCCAGGGCGCCCACCATGGCGGTGTCCACATAGCTGACCATGGTGGCCAATATCTGCTCGATGATGGCGGGCCACGCCAACCGCCACATAATAGAAAGGCGGCTCTGGCCCAGTTGTCTTGACATATGCTACACTCCAGTCAGATCAAAGGAAGGGATATAGGACCCGTCGGCGGAGGCAAGGTCCTGGGTAAAACCGGGCAGGCCCAGGTTTTCCATGTATTCCACCGCGTGGCGCAGCTCGCTGGGCCGCACCGCGCGTTGAAGCTCGGGAAAAGCGGTCAGGTCTCCAAAGGGGGTGTACTGCCCCATCAGGGAGAACAGGACCGCTCCCTTTGGGAAGGTCTCCGCCACCCAGTCCATCACCGCCTTGGCATCAAAGAGACCGCCTGGGAGCAGAAGGTGGCGGATGAGCGTCCCCCGCTTCAGCAGGCCGTTTTCAATCGCCACCGGCCCCGAGCGGGCGAACATCTCCCGGATGGCCGCCTTGGCGGCTTCTGGATAGTCCGCCGCGGCGGAGTATTTGGCGGCCCGGTCCGGCGAGAGATACTTCAGGTCGGGGAGCCAAACATGGATATAAGGGGACAGGGCACGGACGGTCTCCACCGTGTCATAGCCCCCGGAGTTCCACACGAAGGGGATGGACACGCTGCTTTTCCGAATGGCTTCTGGGAGAACGTGAGCAAAGTGGGTGGGGTTGACCAGGTCGATGCATTCCGCGCCCTGCTGCTCCAGCTCCCGAAAGATCGACCCCAGCCGTTGCGCGGTGATGGGCTTGCCAAAGTCCTGGTGGCTGATGGCGCCATTCTGGCAGAAGACGCAGCCTAGAGAACAGCCGGAGAAAAATACAGTTCCCGCGCCCCGCTTCCCGGAAATGACCGGTTCCTCCCACATATGTAAGGCAGCGCGCGCCACTACGGGGAGGGTGGGCTGGCGGCAATAGCCCTCGCCGTGGGTCTCGTCTCGCAGGGCCCCGCACCGCCGGGGGCAAAGGGTGCAGACCACGGCGTCATTTCGCCTGGAAGTCGGGGCCCAGGTTGCCCTCCTTCCAGTGGCGGCGGCACAGGCCGATGTACTTGTCGTTGGCCCCCAGCACCACCTGAGCACCCTCCTTGAGCACCTTGCCCGTCTCATCGAACCGGGCGTTGCAGGTGGCCTTGCGGCCGCACCAGCAGATGGTCTTGACCTCCTCCAGGATGTCGGCGGTGGCTAGCAGGGCCTGGGAACCTGGGAAGAGGTCGCCCCGGAAGTCGGCACGCAGGCCGTAGCAGATCACGGGAACGTTGAGGTCGTCTACGATATAGGTGAGGAAGTCCACCTCTTCCCGGGAGAGAAATTGAGCCTCGTCCACGATGATGCACTGGCAGGACTTGATCTCGCCCTCGGGCATGGCGCGCAGCTCGTCGAACCAGATACAAGGATAGCTCAGGCCGATGCGGGAGTTGACGATGGCCTTTCTCTCCCGCTGGTCGATGTCCGGCTTGACCATGAGGGCCTTCTGGCCCCGCTCCTCATAGTTATAGCGCACCATCAGAGCGTTGGCGGACTTGCTGGAGCCCATAACTCCGTAGCGAAAATACAGCTTTGCCATAAATCAAACCACCTTTATTTTTGTAGGTGTTGTCTTACAATATGCTCAAAGGCCTGAAACGCGCTGGGGACGGAGTATTTCTCCGCCAGCTCCCGTTCGTCCGCCCACACCCAGCCGTCAGGCAGCTCGGCGGTTTCCGCCGCCACAGTGCAGGCCCTCATGTGCCACTCGATGTGGGTGAAGATGTGCTTGGCGGCGAGGGCAAAGGCGACCTGGCCGGGCACGGGGGGCGCGCCGGGGGACAGCTCGTTGGGGTATTCCCACAGCCCCGCCAGCAGACCCTTTGGCGGCCGTTGGCGCAGAGCGGCCTTTCCCTCGAAAAAAATAAGGTATACGTCCCGTTCCTCCACCCTGCGTTCCTTTTTGGGGGCTTTGACAGGAATGGAAGAGGTGAGGTCCCGGTGGTGGGCCTCGCAGCGCTCTTTGACGGGACATTTGTCACATAAAGGTGCGCCGTTGGGGAGACATACTGTGGCTCCCAGCTCCATGAGCGCCTGGTTGAAGTCCCCGGGGGCCTTGGTGGGGAGGATGACCTCCAGGGCCTCGGTGACCGCCCGCTTGGTGGCGGGGTCGGTGATGTCCCGGTGGTCGGCGGTGAGGCGAGTCACCACCCGCAGAACATTGCCGTCCACCGCCGCCCTGGGCAGGCCAAAGGCGATGGAGGCGATGGCCCCTGCGGTGTAGTCCCCCACGCCGGGAAGGGCGCGGATGGCGGCGTAGTGGTTGGGGAAGGCTCCTCCGTGCTCCTCCGTGATGATCCGGGCGGCCTTTTGGAGGTTGCGGGCCCGGGAGTAGTAGCCCAGACCCTGCCACAGCTTCATCAGCGCGTCCCCGTCGCAGACGGCCAGGTCGGCCACGGTGGGCAGAGCGTCCAAAAACCGGCGGTAGTAGTCCATCACAGCGGCGACTCGCGTCTGCTGGAGCATGATCTCGGACAGCCAAACGTGATAGGGGGTGGGATCCTGCCGCCAGGGCAGGTCCCGCTTTTCCTCATTGTACCACGCCAAAAGGGGAATGACCAGAGCCTCTGACAGTTTTTTCGGCGCTTGTTCCACGGCCATCCCCCCTTTTTTAATAGAAGCCAGTGAGGGAAGTATAGCACGAACGCAGGGGGCTTGCAACTATATTTTGTGGCTTGTGAAATTTCAGACACAAGATATAGAAAGCCTTGCGGGGCCTGAAAAAACCGGAGAAAAACTTGAAAAAAAGGACTTGCTTTTTTGTGGGGGAGGAAGTATACTAGGGATACAAGGTGGGACAAAGTGGAGGATAAGTGCACCCTAATGGAGGAAAGTGGAGAGGAAGTGAGGACCTTGGGCAGTATCACCGGCACCTACGCGCGCGCCTTGGACGCCAAGGACCGTCTCATGCTCCCCGCCAAGCTCCAGGACGACCTGGGGGCGGAGTGCTACCTCACCATGGGCATCGACCGCTGTCTCGCCCTTTACCCGGAGAGCAGCTGGCAGGTGTTCACCGAAAAGTTTGCCTCTCTGCCCATCAGCCAGAGCCGGAAAATGCGGCCCCTGTTTGCCAACGCGGTGAAGTGCCGTCCCGATTCCCAGGGGCGCATCACTGTGCCCGCCCGGCTGAAGACCTACGCGGGCATCGCCAAGGACGTGGCCATCATTGGGGTCCACAACCGGGCCGAGATCTGGGACGCCGAGACCTGGAACCAGAGCGACGAGGAGATGACCCCCGAGCGCATGGCCCAGCTCATGGAGGACATGGATTACTGATGGAGGAGTTCACCCACGTCAGCGTCCTGCTTCATGAGGCGGTGGATGCGCTGAATATTCGCCCCGAGGGCGTGTATGTAGACGGCACCCTGGGCCGGGCCGGACACAGCCGGGAGATCGCCCGGCGGCTCACCACCGGACGGCTCATCGCCATCGACCGGGACGCCGCCGCCTTAGAGGCCGCGCCGGAGCGTTTGGGCGCGCTGATGGACAAGGTGACGCTGGTCCACGGCAACTTTACCGATCTTTCCCGTCTGCTGGACGAGGCGGGGGTGGACAAGGCGGACGGGATGCTCTTTGACCTGGGGGTGTCCTCCCCCCAATTAGATGACGAGACCCGGGGCTTTTCTTATTTAAAAGACGCCCCTCTCGATATGCGGATGGACGCCTCCGCCCCCTTGACTGCCCAAAATGTGGTCAACACCTGGAGCCAGGAGGAGCTGAAGCGGATCCTGCGGGACTACGGCGAGGAGCGTTACGCCGCCCAAATCGCCGCCAAGATCGTAAGGCGGCGGGAGGAGCGGCCCATCGAGACCACGCTGGAGCTGGCGGAGCTGATCCGCTCGGCCATGCCCGCGGCGGCCCTGCGGGAAAAGCAGCACCCCGCCAAGCGGAGCTTCCAGGCCATCCGCATCGCCGTGAACGACGAGCTTGCCGCCATCCCCGCCATGCTGGACCAGGCGGTGGAGCGGCTCAGCCCCGGCGGACGGCTGGCGGTGATCAGCTTTCACTCCCTGGAGGACCGCCCGGTGAAGGCGGCTATGCAGAGCTGGGCCAGGGGCTGCACCTGTCCGCCGGACTTCCCGGTGTGCGTGTGCGGCAACAAGCCCAAGACTAGGGTGGTGACCCGCAAGCCCATCCTGCCCGGCGAGGAAGAGTTGGAGCAAAATCCCCGCGCCCGCAGCGCCAAGCTGCGCGTGGCGGAACGGCGATAAGACAACAAGAGAGCTACGGAAGATAAAAGGAGAGATGGATGATGGCGACAGAGGCGATCAAGCGGCACAGTTACCGCAGCTACGGCAGCGTGGCCTATGACCCGGCCTATGCTCCCGAGCGGGAGGGCGAGGGCCGCGTTGAACCGCTTATCCGCCCCCGGGAACGGGTGGTGGGCCGGGAGCGTGTCCGGGTGCGCGCGGCGGGCTATGTGGCCCCCACGGCGGTGCTGGGTTTTCTGGCCGTGGCGGCGCTGGCGGTGATGATCCTGATGAGCTATGTCCAGCTCACCGACTCCGCCAACCAGATCGTCCGTCTCCGCCGGGAGGCGGAGACCCTGGCCGACCAGCACGCCGACCTGATGACCCAGTATGAGCTGGCCTTCGATCTGAAGACGGTGGAGGAGCAGGTCACGGCGTCGGGCAAGATGGTCCAGCCCGGCGCGGGCCAGATGGTCACCTTGGATCTCTCCGAGCCGGACAGCGCCCGGCTTTACGAGACCCCCGAGGGAAACGCCCTGGGCGAGCTTTGGGAAAGCCTTACCGAGGCGGTCGAAAATATCGGGGCATTTTTCCGCTGAGCGGGCCATACACTGACCCGAGACAAAGCGTTCAAAGGGATTAAGAGGGGGACGCAAGAAATAACGTTTCTTGCATCCCCCTTTTGACTTGACAGGGGGGAGAGCTTTGGCCGAAAATAGACCGCGGAGCGCGGAGCCGGGCGGGCATCATGCCGAGGAGGACCGGCACAAAAAACAGCGCGTCTTTCGCCGTACCATCATCCTGATGGTGCTATTCGGCGTTTTGTCCTTTCTTCCCCTGGTCCACAAGCTTTACCAGCTCCAGATCCTTCAACACGAGGAGCTTCAGGAAAAGGCCGCCCATCAGCAGACCCGTGACATGGCGGTCTCCGCCGACCGGGGCACCATCTATGACAGCGAGGGGAACATCCTGGCCATCTCGGCCACGGTGCAGAACCTGGTGATCTCCCCCAAGGACATTCAGGAAAACGAGCTGGATAAGAGCCTCATTGCCACCGGCCTTTCCGAGCTCACCGGCGCGGACGCGGGGAAGATCCTGAAACGGCTGGAGAACACCAAGAGCCAGTATGAGGTCATTGCCCGGAAACTGGAGGAAGAGGACGCGGAAAAGGTCCGCGCCTTCATCAAGGATAACAAGCTGGCCGGCGGAGTGTATCTGGAGCCGGACTCCAAGCGGTATTATCCCTACTCATCCTTGGCTTCCCATGTGGTGGGCTTTGTGGGGGCGGAGAACCAGGGCCTCTATGGTACGGAGATGATCTACAACGATCTGCTCTCCGGGGTGGGCGGTCGGGTGGTCACCGCCAAAAACGGCGCGGGCACCGAGATGCTATCCAAGTATGAAAACTACATCGACGCCCAGGACGGCCGCAACCTGCACCTCACCCTCAACGCCACCATCCAGGGCTTTGCGGAAAAGGCGCTGGAGGAGGGCATTGAAAAATACGACATCCAAAACGGCGGCTTCTGCATCGTTATGGACCCCAACACCGGGGGCATCCTGGCCATGGCCTCCAACACGGGCTACGACCTCAACAACTTCTCCGTTATTGCCGATCCCCTGAAGGCGGAAGAGCTGGCGGCCATGAAGGAGGACCCCGCCGTTTCCGAGGAGGACTTCAAAACAGCCCTGGGCCAGGCGCAGCTGGAGCAGTGGCGCAACCGCTGTGTCAACGACACCTACGAGCCCGGCTCCACCTTTAAATCCGTGGTGCTTGCCTCCGCTCTGGAGGAGGGGGTGGTGGACCTGAACAGCCAGTTCTTCTGCAGCGGCTCCAAGCATGTGGGCGGCTTCGACATCCACTGCTCCAAGCGCACCGGCCACCTGGCCCAGGACCTGACCCTGGCGGTAAAGAACTCCTGCAACCCCGCCTTTATGGAGATCGGCCAGCTGCTGGGGGCGGACCGGTTCTACGACTATCTGGAGGACTTCGGCCTCCTGTCCGGCACGGGCATCGACCTCAACGGCGAGGGGGGTAGCCAGATCTGGTCCCGGAAGTTCTTCACCAGTGAAGAAGGTATCTCCTCCCTGGCTACCGCCTCCTTTGGACAGACCATGAAGATCACCCCCATCCAGCTGATCACCGCCGCCTCCGCCGTGGTCAACGGCGGGCATCTGGTCACCCCCCATGTGCTGGACTACACCACCGACTCGGAGGGTAACGTGGTGGATACCTACACGGTCAACGAGGTCCGCCAGGTGGTCTCGGAGGAGACCTCCAGGACGGTGCGGGACATTCTGGAGCAGGTAGTGGCCTCAGGCACGGGCAAGAACACCTACCAGGCCGGCTACCGCATCGGCGGCAAGACGGGCACCTCGGAGAAGACCGGAGCGGGGGAGAATGAGGACGACTACATCGTCTCCTTTCTGGGCGTGGCCCCCGCCAACGATCCCCAGGTGGTCCTCCTCCTGGCCTATGACACGCCCAAGCCCGCCACCCCCGGCTCCAGCTGGACGGCGGGAGGGACCTATATCTCCGGCGGCAACATTGCCGCCCCTATGGCCGGGCCCCTGCTGCGGCAGATCCTGGACTATCTGGGGGTGGAGAAGCAGTATTCCGCCGACGAGCTCTCCGGCGCTGACACGGTGGTGCCCCAGGCGGTTGGCTACAGCGAGCCCCAGGCCGCCAACATCCTGAAGGAGCGGGGCTTTACCTACCGGCTGGTGGGTACCGGTGACAAGGTCACCGGCCAGATCCCTGCGGCGGGCGCAATGGTGCCTGGGCGGAGCCAGATCATCCTCTATATGGGCGAGACCCGTCCCACCGATCCGGTGGCGGTCCCCGACCTCTCGGGCATGACTCCCGGCAACGCCCAGCAGGCGCTGGCCAATTTGAACCTTTTCCTGCGGGGCACCGGCTCCTCTGAATACTTCACCTCTGCCACCCTGGCCGCCAACCAGTCCATCACTCCCGGCACGTTGGTGGACCCGGGCACAGTGGTGGAAGTGACCTTCGTGGAAAAGATAGACGACTTTGCCCAGGACAACAACTTTAACAACGCTCTGCAGTAGGGAGGAATTTTGATGAAGCTGTCCAAGCTGACGCCGCTGCCCCGAGGCTTTGAGGACCGGGAGATCACCTCCATCGCCTGGGACACCCGCAAGCTGGCCCCCGGCGCTCTCTTCTTCGCGATGCCCGGCTTCAAGACGGACGGCGGCCTCTTTATCCAGGAGGCCTTTGACAAGGGCGCGGCGGCGGTGGTGTGTGCCGAGAGCGTGACGGACGAGCGGTGCATCCGAGTGGCCGATCCCCGAGTTGCCCTGGCGGAGGCCTCCGCGGTCTGGTTTGACCATCCCGCTGACCGGATGACCATGCTGGGCGTCACGGGCACCAACGGGAAGACCACCACCACCTATCTTCTGAAGGAGATCCTGGAGCGGACGCAAAAAGCCAAGGTGGGCCTCATCGGCACCAACCAGAACATCATCGGAGGCCAAAGCTTCGAGGCCCAGCGCACCACGCCTGAGTCCTATGAGCTCCAAGAGCTCTTTGCCCAAATGCGAGACGCGGGCTGTACCCACGTGGTCATGGAGGTCTCCTCCCACGCCCTGGCCCTTCACCGGGTCCATGGGATCCGCTTTGCCTGCGGCGTGTTCACCAACCTCACCGAGGACCACCTGGACTTCCACCACACCATGGAAGAATACCGGGACGCAAAGGCCCTCCTGTTCCGGCAGTGTGACCGGGGCGTGGTCAATCTGGATGACGAGGCGGGCCGTTTCTATGTGGAGCGGGGGGTCTGCCCCATGTTCACCTACTCGGAGAACAAGGCGTCGGCGGACCTTACCGCCAAGAACCTGCGCCTCCTCCCTGACAGGGTGGAGTTTGAGGCCCTTTCCGACCATGAGCTTTGCCGGGTGGTCCTGCCCATTCCCGGCGGGTTTTCTGTTTACAACGCCCTGGCGGCCCTGGGCTGCTGCGTGGCCCTGGGGCTGTCTCTGGAGTCCTGCGCCGCCGCGCTGAAGGAGGTCCACGGGGTCAAGGGCCGGGTGGAGGTGGTGCCCACCCCCACCGACTATACCGTCCTTATCGATTACGCCCACACCCCCGACGCCCTGGAGAACGTGCTCAATACCGTCCGGGGCTTTACAACAGGCCGGGTCATCTGCGTGTTCGGCTGCGGCGGCGACCGGGACCGGGCCAAGCGGCCCATCATGGGCGCCATCGGTGCGCGGCTGGCGGATATCCCGGTGGTCACCTCGGACAACCCCCGCACCGAGGACCCCGCCGCCATCGTGAATGAGGTGCTTGCGGGCTTCCGCCCCGGCGACCCCGAGCCGGTGGTGGAGGTGGACCGGCCTACCGCCATCCACAAGGCGTTGTCCATTGCCCGGGCAGGGGACACCGTCGTCCTGGCGGGGAAGGGCCATGAGACTTATCAGGAGGTCAACGGGGTCAAGCGCCACATGGACGAACGTGAAATTGTGGCGGACTATTTCGAACGGGCAAGACAGTAGGGATGGTTAGCGTGTGGTGAAGGACATTTTCGCCTCATTTGTCCCTGTGTGACGGACACGTCATGGTTGTTCTTACTGTCGGCACGACAGAAGAACCGTCCCTCTGTCCGCCCTCTGTCCGAAATCTCGAAGAAACTGAAAAAGAGAGGGAACAACGTGGAAGCTCTGATCAAACTGGCCCTGTGCGCCGCCGTCGGCTTTATACTCACCGCCCTGCTGGGACTGTTCATCATCCCGGCCCTCCGCCGTGCCCATGTGGGTCAATCCATCAAGGCGGACGGTCCGGTGTGGCACAAGAGCAAGGAGGGCACCCCCACCATGGGCGGGGTCACCTTCATTTTGGCCTCCCTGGCGGTGGCTATCCTTTGGGCCGTGTGGCAAGGGGACTATAACCCACTGGCCCTGTTCGCTTTTGCCTTTGTCTTTGGCTGTATTGGCTTTTTGGACGACTATGCCAAGCTCCGTCACAAGGAGAACACCGGCCTGTCCGCTCCGGCCAAATTCCTGCTTCAACTGGCGGCCTCCATTTTGTTTCTGGTGGTCCTGCGCCACCCCGCCCTGGGGGGGCATTTATCCCCCACGCTGACCATACCCTTTACTACCCTCTCCCTTCAGCTCCCCTGGCCGGTGTACATGGTCTTCGCCGCGCTGGTGATGGTGGGCTGTGTCAACGCGGTGAATCTCACCGACGGGGTAGACGGCCTTTCCAGCAGCGTGACCCTGCCCGTTATGCTCACCTACACGGCTTTGGGGCTGAGCATTTCCAACAAGCTGGGCTTTGGAGCCTTCTCGGCGGGGCTGTTTGGCTGTCTGCTGGGCTTTCTCCTCTATAACCACCACCCTGCCAAGGTGTTTATGGGGGACACCGGTTCGCTTTTTCTGGGCGGCGCGGTGTGTGGCCTGGCCTTCGCCTACAATATGCCCCTGATCCTCATCTTCGTGGGGGTCATCTACATTGCCGAGACCCTTTCCGACATCATCCAGGTGACATATTTTAAAGCCACCCACGGCAAGCGGATCTTCCTTATGGCCCCCCTCCACCACCACTTTGAAAAGAAGGGCTGGAGCGAGGATAAGGTGGTCACCGTGTTCACCCTGGTGTCCTGCATCGGCTGTATTCTGGGTTTCCTGGCCTTTGGCAACGTGGCCCGGTAAGGCCGGACCGATATCCTGACAGAAGGGAGGCGTGGAAATGCCTCGACGCAAACGCGACCTCACCGCCCGCCAGCAGTTGGCCCGCGGTCCGGTGGATCTGCCCTTTTTGATGCTGGTGCTCATGCTCACCGCCATCGGCGTCATCGCCATGTTCTCCGCCTCCTATGCCTCGGCCTACTACGAGAGCAAGGACCACAACGCCACTTATTATTTTGTCCGTCAGGCCCTGTTCGCCATAGGCGGCGTGCTGGTCATGTGGCTTATCTCCCGCATCGACTACCAGACCTTCCGCTGGGTCTCCGTCTTTATTCTGGGCATTTCGATCGTCCTGCTGGTGCTGGTAAAGGTCCCCGGCTTTGGCCGCACCGTCAACGGCGCCAACCGCTGGGTCAAGCTTCCCGGCCTGCCCCAGTTCCAGCCTTCAGAGATCGCCAAGGTGGGGGTCATCCTATACTTTGCCTCCCGTATGTCCAAGCGGGACACGGTGAAAAAGAAGCCCTGGAACGCTAAGACCTGGCTGGGCCGCACGCTGGCCGCGCTGGAGAAGATCGGGCTTTTGGAGCTGTTGCCCTATGTGGGTATCCTGCTGGTGGTGGGCGGTCTGCTACTGTGGGAGCCCCATATGTCGGGAACCATCCTCATCTTTGCCGGGGCGGCGGCTGTGCTCTTTGCCGGCGGTATTCACTGGGGCTGGTTCGCCGCCGGAGGCGCGGTGGTGGGCGGCGGCCTTTGGTTCATCATGAACAACACCGACTATATGCTCCGCCGCATCACCCTGTGGAAGGACCCCTGGTCCGAGCCCCGGGGCGGCGGCTTCCAGACCATCCAGTCGCTCTACGCCATTGGCTCCGGCGGTCTGCTGGGCAAGGGCTTTGGCAAGAGCATGCAGAAGTTCCTCTACCTGCCCGAGGAGCAAAACGACTTTGTCTTTGCTGTCTGGTGTGAGGAGATGGGTCTCATCGGCGCCATCGTGGTGCTGGCCCTCTTTGCTCTGCTCATCATCCGGGGCTACTGGCTGGCCATCCACGCCAGGGATAAATTTGGCGCCCTGCTCATCGTGGGGGTTACCACCCTGTTGGCGGTGCAGGTGTTTCTCAACATCGCCGTGGTCACAAACCTCATCCCCGTCACCGGCATCTCACTTCCCTTTTTCAGCTACGGGGGAACGGCGCTGATGATCCAGCTGGCGGAGATGGGAATGGTGCTGGGGGTGTCCCGGCAGATCCAGGCCCCACGCCAGGGCTGAGAAGGGGGCGGTAAGCGGTATGCGCGTGATCTTCACCTGCGGCGGCACCGCGGGACATATCAACCCTGCCCTGGCTCTGGCCAAGGGGCTTCAGGAGCGTAAGCCGGGGGCTAAAGTTCTCTTTGTGGGGGCGGCGGGGGACTCTATGGAGTCCCACCTGGTGCCCCAGGCGGGTTTCCCCCTCAAGCAGGTCAACGTCAACTCCTTTCGCCGCAAGCTGAGCGCCGAGGGGCTGAAGCATAACCTCATGGCGGCGCGAAACATCTTCCGCTCCCGCCGACAGGCGGCGGCCATCCTGAACGACTTTCAGCCTGACCTGGTGGTGGGCACCGGCGGCTTTGCCTCCTATCCCGCGGTGCGGGAGGCGGCTCGGCGGGGCATTCCTACCGCCATCCATGAGTCCAACGCCATCCCCGGTCTTACCACCAAGCGCCTGGCGTCCCATGTGGACCGGGTGATGCTGGGCATTGCCGACGCCAACACTGCGGCGGGCTACCCCCACCCCGACCGGGTGGTGGTCACCGGAACTCCGGTGCGCCCTGGCTTTTACGCCAGGACCCGCAAGGAGGCGCGAACGGCCTTGGGCCTGCGGGACGACAAGCCTCTGGTCCTCTCGTGCTGGGGCTCTTTGGGGGCGGTGGAGATGAACCGCCGCATGGTCGACTTCCTGGCCCTGTGCGCCAAGGATGGCTGCCCCTTCCACCACATCCACGGCACGGGGAAGTGGTACTATGACGACACGGTCCACGCCCTGAGGGAAAAGGGCGTGGAGCTGTCCCGGTTCCCGGCGCTGGACGTGCGGGCCTACATCGACGACATGGCCCTCTGCATGGCCGCGGCCGATGTGGTGCTGTGCCGGGCAGGAGCGTCCACCATCAGCGAGCTGATCGCCCTGGCAAAGCCCGCCGTTTTGGTCCCTTCTCCCAACGTCACAGGGGATCACCAGACCAAGAACGCCCGGGTGCTGGCAGACGCTGGCGGGGCGGTCCTTTTGCCAGAGGGGGAATGTGCTCCCCAACGGCTCTATGGGGAAGTGAGGCATCTGCTGGACGCCCCCGAAGAGCGAAAGACAATGGGGGAAGCGGTAGCCAAGCTGGCTCCCCCCGACGCCACCGAGCTGATCCTTGATACCCTGCTGACTCTGGTCCGGTAGCACCCCCGATCCCTCCCGCATAGGATGGCCCATGAAACAGGGGAGGGGATCAGCGTGGAGGCACTGAACATACAGGGCGGCAAGGCGTTGCGGGGAGAGCTGACGGTGCAGGGGGCGAAGAACAGCGTCCTCCCTCTGCTAGCGGCTACTCTGCTGGGGTCAGGGAGAAGCGTGATCCGCAACTGTCCCGGTCTCACCGATGTGACCGCGTCGCTGGATATCCTGCGCCACCTGGGCTGCTCGGTGGAGACGGTGGGGGATACAGTGGCAGTGGACGCCGGGACTCTGCGGGCCTGCGAGATCCCCGAGGCCCTCATGCGTGCCATGCGCTCCTCGGTGATCTTCCTTGGTCCTCTTCTGGCCAGGTTGGGCATGGCGGGGATGTGCTACCCCGGCGGCTGTGAGCTGGGCCCCCGGCCCATTGACCTGCATCTGGAGGCACTGCGCGCCCTTGGCTCGGAGGTCTCCGAGGGGACGGACGGACTGCGGTGTGCCGCAGTCTGCCTGCGGGGGAGTGACATTGCCCTGTCCCTTCCCAGCGTAGGCGCCACCGAAAACGCCATGCTGGCCGCCACCGCCGCGAAGGGTGTGACTACCATCCAAAACGCCGCCAGAGAGCCGGAGATCGTTCAGCTTCAGGACTTTTTACGGAGCATGGGCGCAGACGTCCGGGGGGCGGGGACCTCGGTCATTACCGTCCGGGGAAGCGGGGGACGGCCCCTGGACGGCGGAGAGGTCACCGTGATGGGTGACCGCATCGTCGCCGCCACGTACTTATCCTGCGCCGCCGCGGCAGGGGGCGAGATCTGTCTGAAGGGCGTGGACTACTGCCAGCTGTCCCCTGTGAGCGCCATTCTGGCGGAGGCCGGGTGCCTGGTGCGCAGCAAGGGAGATGAGATCACCCTCAAGCGGGACCCGGCCCTGCCCCTGAAGGCGGTCCGGCCCGTGCGCACCGCACCCTATCCGGGTTTTCCCACCGACGCCCAGGCCCCGGTCATGGCAAGCCTCTGTACCGCCAGAGGGGCGACTATGTTTGTAGAGAACATGTTCTCCAGCCGCTACCGCCACATCGACGAGCTTCGCAAAATGGGGGCGGATATCCGTACCGAGGGGCGGGTGGCGGTGGTGTGCGGGGTGGAAAGGCTCCACGCCGCCGCCTTAGAGGCCCACGATCTGCGGGGCGGCGCGGCGCTGGCCGTTGCGGCCCTGGGGGCGGAAGGAGAGAGCACCATCTATGGCCTGCGCCACATCCGACGGGGCTATGCCGACCTGGTCAGGGATCTGACCGCCTTGGACGCCAAGGTATATCTTGCAGAGAAAGAGTAGGGATCGTCATTATGCCGCAGCAACGCCGCCACAAGTCAAGACGCCGGACCAGAGGCCGCTTTCCCGGCCTCTATAAGGTGGTCTCCGCCGTGCTCATCCTGGCGGCGGTGGTCGCGGCGTGCGCTGTGTTCTTCCGGGTGGGGGAGATCCAGGTCACGGGGAATTCCCGCTACACCGCCCAGGAGATCATCGACGTTACCGGCGTCAAGGTGGGGGACAACCTATTTTTGCTGGACCGGGCCAGGTTGGCCCGGGAGATCCAGAGCCGGCTGCCCTACATCCAAACGGTGTCCGTTCGCCGCGCCCTGCCCGATGGGTTGATCATCACCGTTACCGAGGGCAAGGCGGTGGCCGCGGTGGCCCATGAGGGGCGCTGGTGGCTGTTGGATTCAGGGGGCAAGCTGCTGGAGGCGGCGTCCTCGGCCGGAGGCCATGCCACCATCACCGGCATTGCTCCCCTGGCCCCGGCCGCGGGGACAAGCCTGGCCACGGCGGAGGAGCAGCGCGGCAGTCTGGCACTGCTGCGGGAGCTGTTGGAGGCCTTGAAGGACAACGGCCTGCTGGACAGGCTGGACAGCGTGGACCTCTCCGAGGACCACCTGGTCCGCTTTGTGCTGGACGGGCGGTTCAGCGTGGAGCTGTCTACCGCTCTGGAAAAAGGGATGAGCTACTGGGTGCGCCGTCTGGCCGCCGCGGTAGAGGACCCCAGCGTAGTGGCGGGTCAGGCCTACCGGGTGGATATCACCGACAACAAGACCCTGCGCTTCATTCTGAAAAAAATAAATGAATAAATCCCGATTTCAAGACAAAAAAACCTTGACCTCGGGGGGGAAAGAGGCTACAATAGAGACTAGATCAAACTCAACATATAGGAAACCCACGAACGGCGGCACACAACCGCTTGTATATTTACTTAGGAGGGGCAGACATGGCGTTTCAAATGGACCCCGGTATGAACACCGACGATATCATCAAGGTAATTGGCGTAGGCGGGGGCGGCAATAACGTAGTCAACCGCATGGTGAAGGCCAACGTCAAGGGCGTGGACTTCATTGCCATCAATACGGACAAGCAGTTCCTGGATGTGTCCAGCGCGACCTATAAGGTCCAGATCGGGGAAAAGCTCACCGCTGGAAAAGGCGCGGGCTCCGACCCTGAGATGGGCCGCAAGTCCGCTGAGGAGAGCCGTGCGCAGATCGCAAAGCTCCTGGAGGGCACCGACATGGTGTTCATCACCGCCGGTATGGGCGGCGGCACGGGCACCGGCGCGGCCCCCATCGTAGCCGACATTGCCAAGGAGATGGGCATCCTCACCGTAGGCGTGGTCACCAAGCCCTTCTCTTTTGAAGGTGCCCGCCGCATGAAGCAGGCGGAGCAGGGGATCGCTGAGCTACGCACCAAGGTAGACTCCCTGGTCATCATCCCCAACGACCGTCTGCAGTACGCCACCGATCAGAAGATCACCTTCGCCAACGCCTTTGAGATCGCTGACGATGTCCTGCGCCAGGCGGTGCAGTCGGTGTCCGACCTTATCAAGATCACCGGCTTTATCAACCTGGACTTTGCCGACGTCACCGCAGTGATGAAGGACGCGGGCATGGCCCACATGGGCGTGGGCCGGGCCGCGGGCAAGAACAAGGCCCAGGAGGCGGCTAATATGGCCATCTCCAGCCCCCTGCTGGAGACCGCCATCGACGGCGCCCGGGGTGTGATCGTCAACGTCACCGGCTCCATGGATATGGACCTGGACGAGGTCACCGTGGCCACCAACATGATCCGCGAGGTGGCCGACCCCGACGCCCTCTTTATCTTCGGTGCCGCCTTTGATGAAAGCCTGGAGGACGAGATGTGCATCACCGTCATCGCCACCGGCTTTGAGGACCGCCAGCTCCCCGCCGGACAGAACCCATACAGCCGCAAGGAGGCCGCGTCTCCCGCTGGGCAGGCTCCCGCTCCCGCCGCGAGCGCTGCGGAGGAGAAGAAGGACACGCCTGAGAAGGGCGGCGAGGACAGCGACTTTGATATGATCCTCAAGATTTTCAACCGGGGCAACTAACTCAAGACGCAACAAAAAGCACCGCCTGTCGGCGGTGCTTTTTTGCGCTGTAAGGTCTTCTTACTTCCCGAAGAGCTTGCCCAGGCC
This sequence comes from uncultured Oscillospiraceae bacterium, assembly GCA_910579775.1. Classification (GTDB taxonomy): domain Bacteria; phylum Bacillota; class Clostridia; order Oscillospirales; family Oscillospiraceae; genus MGBC124762. The sequence continues at coordinate 329,968 of CAJTUE010000001.1, forward strand.
ATCCACCGCACCCTTGAGCTGGTCGCCGGTGAGCTTGGCCTTGACGCCGGTGACGATGTTGTCGATGGCGTCGGCGGGGACCTTGTCCCCCACCAGCTCCTTCACGGTGGCCACCGGGTCCTTCAAAAACTTGTCCTTCAGGCCGTTGTCCTTGGTGATGGAGCCCACGAGCTTTTCGATCTGTTCCTTAATGTCCATGGGGGTTCCTCCTTTTTATATTTTTGGGGACGAAAGGGCTGGTAAAGCCTATACTTGTATCTCTCATAAGGCATTTGCTTAAATTTTGCAAGAGGTTACGCAAAAACGCCGCGCACGGTTGGACGGCGCCCCTGCTGTCTGTGCAAGCTGTTTTACCGGATGCCCTGAGAGAGAGTCCAGACCCTCATGGAGAGCCGCTGGGGAAACACCTTGGAGGACAGATGGACGGCCTTTGGAAACAGGCCGCAGGAGGACATGTCCCTGCCGCGTTTCGCGTCCTTCAGCGCCGTGGCTGCCACCTTGTCCGGGGTGGTGAGGCCCACAAAGGAGCGGACGGTCTTGTCCGCCCCGGTGCGTGCCCGGTCAAAGAGACCGGTCCTCATCCAGCCGGGGCACACGGCGGTTGCGGTGATCCCCCGGTCCTTCAGCTCCACGTTGAGCGCCCGGGTGTAGTGGCGGACGAAGACTTTGGTGGCGGCGTATAGATCCATATAGGGCAGGGGCAAAAACGCCGCCATGGAGGCTATGTTAAGGATGTGCCCGCCCCGGTCCATGTAGGGGAGGGCAATCTGGCTCAACGCCGCCACGGCGGAGACGTTCAGGTCGATCATGTTGAGGGAGGTGTCCACATCCACCGCGTCTACCGGGCCGAACTTGTCAAACCCGGCGTTGTTGACGAGGAAGCGAAGGTCGGGCCGCTCCTGCTCCAGATGTGCCGCGATGGCCTTCAGGCTTGCCCGGTCGGTCAGGTCCAGGGGAAGGGGGACGACCTTCTCCCCCAGCTCAGAGCGCAGGACCTCCAGCTTGTCCGCCTTACGGGCCACGCACCAGAGCTTCTCCACCCCTGGCTCCCGGACCAGCAGCCGGACAAATTCTCGGCCAAAGCCGCCGTCCGCCCCGGTGACAATGGCAATGGGTCGCCGCTCCATAAAACCGCCTCCTGAAGTAAGTCATTGAGGATAGTATACCACAAAACCTCGGCGGCGGAGAGTCGGCTTTGACTTTCCAAATAGTTCGCTGTGGGTTCCCGTCCGCGTCAGGACGAACAGTGGCTCCCGGTCAGCGAGTGATCCGTATGCTTAGGCTCCAGCAGAACTTCCTGGGCCAACCACTCTACGATGTCCAGTAGCAGATCAACTTCCAGCCCCTCCCTACCCGCCTCATTGCCCCACGCGCCGCCGCCAAACCCGAAGCATTTACCCTATCAGAGCACAAAAAAGCACCGAGGCCCGCGCTCCGGTGCTCAACCACCCTCGTGTTTTTTATCCTCACCCTCTGTCCCATCTTTCACATTTCCCCTATACCAAGAACACACAACACACTCCGAATACCATAATGCCATAACACTAAGCGACACACACAGAGAAGACGAATATCCAGGTTATCATAAGCACTAAGATATTCAGAATATTTAGAATATTAAGAAATAAGACCTTAATCGCGCACGCACGGTAACATAGTAGTATAAAAGGCCGCCGCAAGGAATCTCACCAGGCAACGGCCTAACAAAGAAATTTTACCTACGGCGGCTACGGCCAACAGACCCCCGATCTGGCCGACCTGGAGGCCAGGCTGACCCAGCCCCCGGCGGCACGAACTCCAAGAGCTTAGCTACAAGGTCAAGTACAACCCCAACCATAACAGCTACGAGGTACATTTCAATGGCAAGCCCTCCGCACCCATCCGTGACGCATAGAAAGGGATTTGCTTCCGCTGGTACCCCGCCGGTGGCTACTGGTGGGGCTACGCCCGGAAAAGGACATCATCGCCGCCCAGTTTTGATCAGGGCTGGCCGGGATAGCTGTGATGAACATACTTTTTTGCCCAAACATCGTTGCTGGTGTTGTCAGAGCTTGCAGTTGGGCAACCAGAAAATAAATCGTCCGCGATTTCGAGGATAGTATCTTTTAGCTCCAGGTGGGTGAGAAATTTCTCGGGGATGCCGCTGGCACCCAGATGGGCACCAAGAATGTTTCCGGTCACCGCACCGGTAGAGTCGCTGTCTCCGCCGTGGTTGACAGCGGCGACAACTGCTTTATCAAAGTCGTTTTTGTGGCGAAGCGCGCAATAGACGGCGATGGCCAGAGTTTCCTCAGCGACCCAGCCCTCGCCCAGTGTCCGAATCGCGTCCAAACCCTTTACAGAGGGGGTCTTTGCCAGACGAACCGCTTTGTCAATGAGTGTAAGGAGCTCTGTCAGGTGTGCGGCGACTTTTCATTGCCGGACCATAGCCCCTTTGGCGTCTTCCACTGCGCGGAAAACGGAACAGTTGTCTGTGTGGGATAGTAAATGAATAATATGCGCCAGCATGGCGGCGGGGATATAGCCCAATTCGTGCCCGTGGGTCAACGAGGCTGCCTCCGCGGCGAGCCTGTCGATCTTATCGGAGAAGTATTTGTCTGCGAAATAAAGCCCGATGGGTACTACCCGCATGATTCCACCGCAGCCCTTGTTGTTCTTTGGGTCAGATACCGAACCCAAGTTGTTGTGAATGAGTGCTTTCAGGCAGGTTCGCCCTGGCGCTCGGCTGTGGTTCATGGCGGGGAGGTTGTTCAACCAGGAATGCTCCGGCGGCGTAAAACTGAATTGTTCGGTTCCTTGAGTCCTGAGCCAATCCCGGTAGCAGGCAGCAAGGTAAGGTGGATAGGAGTCCACGATGCCCTCTGTGATCCCCCTTGCAGTTCCCAGAAGTAGGCCGTTGGCAGTGAAGAGGGTCATCTGTGTGTCGTCGGAGATAGGGGCAAGGCCGTTTTCCAGCTCATATTCGGTAATGCCCTATTCTCCATAATGCTGAAATAGCTCCGGTTCCTCCATAAACTCTACCGCGTGGCCCAGCCGTCCTGACCGCCAAAGTAGACCTCCGCCCCCTCCCGGCGTAATACCTCCGGGATGCGGCCCCAGTAACTCAGCCGCTTCCAGTCCCGAAAGCCCGTACCATGGACCAGCAGGATGGGATAACAGGTTGCGCAGGACTGTTCATCCATCGTATTCCCTCCTTTTCATCAAGATGCCGTCATTGTGTTATTTGTTTTCCGCGAACTCATACGCCTGGTCCACCCAGCCCCAGAACTCTCTGTCCAGCTCATCCTGAGAGCCGACTACAATGTGGGCGGTCCACCGCCCGGGATAAGGCTCGGTCTTCACCGCCACCCGGGGCGAGTCCAGCGGATTTGAAAGGCCCAGTGTAACCACGATGTAAGGGTCGGGCAGCTCCGCCTTTTTCTTCACCCGGGCAAAGGACACGCAGGCGTAAACATGGCGGTTGGAGAAAGTGATCTGGGACTTCTGCACCCGAATGGACGTGCCCGGAAAGCGCTTGAACAGCTCCCCGGCGAAAGCCTCGTAGAGTGGGACCGCCCCCAGGCGTCCCTCAAACAAGAAAAGCTCATCACCCCGCGCCCGGTACATCGTCTCGCTTCCTTTCGCGCTGATTTTTGCATCTATTTTATCATGGCCTCAGCTGTTTTGGAACCCTGCCGCTGGACGTACACGCCCATTCCCTGCACATGGGTATTATGTGGGAGTAACGGCGGCGGGCCAGGGAAAGCGGGCAGACTTTATTCGTCAACCGTTATCCGCTGGTGGAAATGGGCTGGACACGTGCCGACTGCTACGCCTACAACAAGAACGTATGGGGATTGGCAACAAGGGCGAGCTGCTGCCTGTTTTGCCCCTATCATACCAATTTTTCATTGGTGCGCCATAGAAGTAGTGAACCAATAGGATACCCCTTAAAAAGACTATCAATAAAGAACGCTACTTTTTCAGGTTCCCAGACAAAACCACGCTGAAACGAAGGAATCCTGATTTCTCCGGACAAAGTCTTATCAATTATTTTCCGAATAGATAAATCAGTCATAGCTAAACCTTCTTTCTTTAATTGGGCTTATCATTGTATAGAATAACTCATTTTACATCTTATAGCAACCCCCATATTAGTGTTGTTCAATTTCTCTCAACAGTGGAAATATACCTCAAATTAAGGTGCATTTGTCGACAAAATAAATCCCACGGTGGGACACGTTTCGGGACGGGGACTTAGGGGGCTGGAAAGCCTGCCGTTGAGAGCCCCATCCTTCCAAGATAGCAAGAGCCGGGCTTACGCCCGGCTCTTGTGGCGTTTGCCCTTGACAACAAAAAACTCCGCCGCCCGGTTCCGGTCAAGGCCCGGCCCGCCCTTTCCCTCGGGGGGTGGCCGGTTCATCTAGGGCTAAAAGATCGTAAAAAACCACGTAAGGGTCAAACGGGCATGAAAAAGCCTGTAACCCTTGGGGTTACAGGCTTTTCTCTGGCGCAGTGGGAGGGATTCGAACCCTCGGGCCCGTGAAGGCCACACGATTTCCAATCGTGCTCGTTATGACCACTTCGATACCACTGCAGGTCACAAAACTCTCTGCCCTGGCGGACAGCACAAATAATTATATCAGATTTTCCCGCAAAGTCAATACGCTTTTCAAATTTTGTCCCTGAAGCCTTGGAACGCCTTGCCTTTTCTTGTTAAGTAGTGTAGAATAACAGCAAGAGGTCTGTCAAATTTTGCTTAGGAGGGGTCCACATGGCCTTTGTTTACGCCGACTACAAGGAGAGCGCGGACTATTTACGCGCCCGCATCGGGGACTTTGTTCCCAAGACCCTGATGGTCCTGGGCTCCGGCCTGGGCTTTATGGGAGATGTGGTGGAGGACCCTGTGGCTGTCCCCTACGGAGACATCCCCCACTTTAAGCCCTCCACCGCCCCCGGCCATAAGGGCCAGCTGGTGTTCGGCACCCTGCGGGGCTGCCCGGTGGCGGTGATGCAGGGGCGGATGCACCACTATGAGGGTTATTCCTATGAAGAGGTAGCCTACGCCGTGCGGGTGCTCAAACTTCTGGGGGCGGAGACCATGATCGTCACCAACGCCGCGGGCTGCGTCAACACCCAATGGAACGTGGGGGAGCTGATGCTCATCACCGACCACATCAAGATCTTCATGGAGTCTCCCCTCCGGGGGACCAATGTGGACGAGTTTGGCCCCCGCTTCCCCGATGCCACCCACCTCTATACCCCCGCGCTGCGGGAGGTGGCCCGGGAGAAGGCGAAGGCGCTGGGGGTCACCCTGCGGGAGGGCGTTTATATGTACTTCCCCGGGCCGCAGTACGAGACGCCCGCCGAGGTGCGGCTGGCCCGGATCCTGGGCGCGGACGCGGTGGGGATGTCCACCGCCCCCGAGGTCATCGTGGCGGGGCACTGCGGCATGAAGGTGTTGGGTTTCACCCTCCTTTCCAATATGGCCGCGGGCATCTTGGACCAGCCCCTCACCGAGGGGGAGGTACTGGCCGCGGCGGCGGTGGCCAAGGACAAATTTTCTGCCTTGGTGCTGGCTTGCCTGGAAGCGATGTAAGGAGGGCACGATGGGCATTCTATTTTCCAACGTTACCGCCGTTTTGATGGACGAGGCCCGCACCGTTTTGCCTAACGCCTACGTGTTGGTAGAGGGCGGAAATATCGTCTCCGTCTCGCGGGAGCGGCCCGCGGGATTTGACGGTAAGCAGATCAATGGCGGCGGCAAGGTGCTGCTGCCCGGCTTTGTCAACGCCCACACCCACGTCCCCATGACCGCCATGCGGGGCTACGGCGGGGGACACGACCTTCAGTCCTGGCTCAACAATTACATTTTTCCCGCCGAGGACAAGTGGGATGACCGGGCGCTGCGCGCCTGCGCCGATTTGGGCCTGGCGGAGATGATCGCCTCCGGAGTGACCTGTATTGCCGACATGTATATGCGCATGGGTGTAGTTGCGCGGGCGGTGCTGGATGCCGGGATCTCCGCCAACCTGTGTAACGGCGCGGTGTACTTTGGCGACCCAGCGGAATTTTCCCCGGACAAATGCGGCGATTGCGAAAACCTGACGCGCCTCTATGAGGACTGGCACAACGCCGGGAACGGTCAGATCCTGGTGGATGCGTCTATTCATGCAGAATACACCTCCTGTGCCCCGGCGTGGGAATGGGCAGCGGGTTTTGCACGGGAGCGTGGGTTGGGGATGCATGTTCATCTGTCCGAAACCAAGCGGGAGCATGAGGAGTGTATCGCCCGCTACGGTATGACCCCGGCGGCGTTGTTTGCCAAGCATGGCGTGTTTGACGGCCGCGCTATCGCTGCCCACTGCGTCTGGACCACCTCCGAGGACTGGGCCATTATGGCAAAGCACGGGGTTTCCTGTATCCACAACCCTGCCAGCAACCTGAAGCTGGGCAGCGGGGTCGCCCCTATTCCCGCCATGAAAAAAGCGGGAGTGAACGTGGCCTTGGGCACCGACGGCGTGTCCTCCCACAACGCCACCGACTTCTTCTTTGATGTCAAGCTGGCCGCCATCCTCCACAACGGCGTGAACCGTGACCCGCTGGCCCTGACAGCCTGGGACGCGCTGGAGATGGCGACGGTGAACGGCGGCGCGGCCCTGGGCCGCAAGACCGGGCGCATTGCGCCGGGGTACGACGCAGACCTCATTTTGGTGGACTTCGACGCCCCCAATCTGATTCCCTGCCACGACGTGGCGGAGAACCTGGCCTTCTCCGCCCACGGGAGCAATGTTGTGATGAATATGTGCCGCGGCAAGGTCATATACAAGGACGGGGAATTCCTCACCATTGACATCGAACGGGTGAAGAAGGAGATGGACGGCTACGCCGTCCCCAAGCTGTTCGGCAAATAAGCGGCCGCGGCCGTTTTGATAGGAGCGTTTTCCTTGCAGAATGAGAAAAAGTCCACCTTCTTTGGCGGCGCGGCCATTTTGATGGTGGGCGTCATCATTGTCAAGATCATTGGGGCTGTCTACAAGATCCCACTGATGAACATTCTGGGAGACGTGGGCTACGGCCACTTCTCCGCCGCCTACACGGTGTTCAACGTCCTGCTGACCATCGCTACGGCGGGCTTGCCTGTGGCCCTGTCCCAGGCCATCGCCCAGGCTACCACCTTGGGACGGCAGAACCAGGCCCGCAAGACCTTCCGAATGGCCCTCATGGGATTCCTGGTCATGGGGTTGGCGGGATTTTTGGTGATGTTCTTTGGCGCGGAGCCTATTGCGCTGGCGCTGAAAGACTCCGGGGCAGTGCTGGCGATCCGCGCCTTAGCGCCTTGCGTTTTCTTTGTGTGCGGCATGGCCGCTTTTCGGGGCTATTACCAGGGCCATGGCAACATGACCCCCACCTCCGTATCCCAGATCATTGAAGCGTCGTTAAAGCTCCTCATCGGCCTGGGCCTTACCGCCTACGTCATGGGGTTGACCTTCCCCGACGAGAACGCCCGGCTGGAGACCGGCGCGGCGGCGGGTATCCTGGGGGTGACCATTGGCTCGGGAGTGGCCTTTGTGCTGTTGGTGGGATGGTTCCTCCGCTCCGGGCGGCAGACAGGGCAGGGGAGCGACGTGCCCAGCAGCGGACGGGCGATCCTCTCCCAGCTGATCCGGGTGGCGGTGCCCATCACCGTGGGCGCGTCCGCCTCCTCCATCGTTTCTCTGATCGACACTGGTCTGGTCCTGGAACGGCTCCAGGTGGGGCTGGGCATGACAGAGGAGGTGGCGGTGGGCCTCTATGGCACCTACCAGGGCTGTATGACCCTCTACAACCTCCCGGCGGCTTTCATGGTGCCCTTCACCGCCGCCGTGATCCCCGCCATTTCCGCCGCCTGTACCCGTCAGGACCACGCCGGGGCGGGGAAGGTGGCGGAGTCCGCTCTGCGGATCTCCGCACTGTTGGCTCTGCCCATGGCTGTGGGTCTCAGCGTCCTGGCCCATCCCATCATCGCCCTTCTGTATCCCAAGCTGGACGTGGCGGTGGCCGGGCCGCTGATGGCGGTGCTGGGGATCGCCTCCTTCTTTGTATGTATCTCGCTGGTGTGCAGCTCCATTCTTCAGGCCCACGGCCACGTGGTGGCCCCTGTGGCAGCCACCTTTGTGGGCGCGCTGGTGAAGCTGGCGGTGAATTATGTGCTGGTGGGCATCCCGGACGTGAACATCTTTGGCGCGCCGGTGGGCACGTTGGCTTGTTTTGTGGTGGTGGCGGCGGTGGATATGCTGCTCATTCGCCGTCTGATCCCCCAGCCGCCGAAATTCGTCCGGGCCTTCGCCAAGCCTCTGTTGGCCTCCCTTCTGATGGGGGGTGCGGCGTGGGCGGTGTGCGGACTGATCAGCCGTCTGGCCGGGGCGAAGCTGGGTTGTCTCTGCGGCATCGCCGCCGGGGGACTGGTCTATCTGGTCCTGGTCATTGTGCTGAAGGTCTTCTCCAAGGACGACCTGTCCCTGATGCCCAAGGGGGACAAGATCGCCAAGCTTTTGCGAATTTCGTAAAGCGCAAGCCCCTTGCTTTTGGAATTTTCATCCGTTTATTTCCAGCTTTAAAGCAAAAAACGAAAAAAATCCAAAATAGGGGTTGCAGAAAGAGGGAAAATATGATAGATTTTCAATGTCAGTCCAGCTATGACGTTTCCGACCTGGAGCGGATCGTAGCCATTCTGCGCGCGCCGGGAGGCTGCCCCTGGGACGCGGAGCAGGACCACCAGTCCATCCGCCGCAATCTGCTGGAGGAGGCCTATGAGGCCTGCGAGGCCATCGACGAGGGAAGCGCCGAGCATCTGCGCGAAGAGCTTGGTGACGTGCTCCTCCAGGTGGTGTTCCATACCCAGATGGAAAAGGAGCAGGGCGGCTTTACCTTGGATGATGTGGCGGACGGGGTGTGCAAGAAGCTCATCTTCCGCCATCCCCATGTGTTTGGGGATGTGGAGGTGGCCGATTCCGCCGAGGTGCTTACCAACTGGGAGGCCCTGAAGCGGGTGGAGAAGAGCCAGGAGAGCTACACCGACACCTTGAAGGCGGTCGCCACCTCGTTGCCCGCCCTGTGGCGGGCGGAGAAGGTGCAGAAGAAAGCGAAAAAGGCCGGGTTCGACTGGCCCGACGTCTCCGGCGCGGTGGACAAGCTCTCCGAGGAGATCGGTGAGCTGCGCCAGGCGATGGCGGAGGGAGACCCCGACGCCGTGGCCGAGGAGCTGGGGGACTTGCTGTTCGCGGCGGTGAACGTCTCCCGCTTTGTAAAGGTAGACAGCGAGGACGCCCTCAACGCCGCCACGGAAAAGTTTATCCGCCGCTTTGCCCTGGTGGAGAAAAAGGCCACGGGGCAGGGCAGAGACATGAAGGACATGACGCTGGCGGAGCTGGACGCGCTGTGGGACAGCGCCAAGGAAGACTTAAAGGGTGAGCCGTAAGGCCGCTTTTAAGTATAAAAGGGCCCGGTCAGGGCCGACACAAAATGTAGGAGGAATTACCAATGAACAAGGCAGAACTCATCAACGCCGTTGCCGAGAAGGCCGGCCTCAGCAAGAAGGACACCGAAGTGGCCGTCAACAGCCTCATCGAGGTCATCACCGCCGCTCTGAAGAAGGGCGACAAGGTGCAGCTGGTCGGCTTCGGCGGCTTTGAGGTTAAGGCCCGCGCCGCCCGCACCGGCCGCAACCCCAAGACCAAGGAGCCCATCAGCATCCCCGCCTCTAAGGTCCCCGTTTTCAAGGCCGGCAAGGCTCTGAAGGACGCCGTTGCGAAGTAAGTTCGACCTGAATCGATAAAAGACGCCGTGGAGTTCCACGGCGTCTTTTATTTCCCTTGCCATTTTTTGTCCGGCGGCGTATAATAATGGCAATGCTTATCACATTCAGGAGGGACAGCACATGGACATCAAAGGAATTCTCGGCCGCTGTGACCACACCCTGCTTAAGCAGGAGGCCACCTGGGAGCAGATCAAGGAGATCTGCGACGACGGCCTGAAATATCACTGCGCCAGCGTCTGCATCCCCGCCGCCTATGTTCACCGGGCCGCGGAGCACGTGGGCAACGACTTGAAGATTTGCACGGTGATCGGTTTTCCCAACGGCTATTCCACCACCGAGACCAAGGTGTTTGAGACCGAGGACGCCATCCGAAACGGCGCCGATGAGATCGACATGGTGGTCAACGTGGGCTGGGTGAAGGACGCGCGCTGGGGCGATATCCTGGCCGAGCTGAAGGCAGTGAAGACTGCCTGCCAGGGCCGCATTTTGAAGGTCATCATCGAGGCCTGCCTGCTGACAGAGGAGGAGAAGATCAAGCTCTGTGAGCTGGTGAGCCTTTCGGGGGCGGACTTTATCAAGACCTCCACCGGCTTCTCTACCGGCGGCGCCACCCGGGAGGACGTGGCCCTCCTGCGCAAGCATGTGGCTCCCAACGTGAAGGTCAAGGCCGCCGGAGGTATTTCCACCCTTCAGGACGCCGAGGACTTTATCAAGCTGGGCGCCGACCGGCTGGGCACCTCCCGCATCGTGAAGTTGGTTAAAGGTCAACAGGGGGAAGGGTACTAAGCCGCGAACAAAACCAAAAAAACAGGACGGTTCTCACCTGAACCGTCCTGTTTTTTCTTCACCAGCACACACTATAATAATAGGTCCCGCCCGCGTGCTCTAATGTCCCCTGTACGCAATGCTCTGGCTCCGGCAGGGGAGACCAAGTGAATCCTCGTCCCAGCCGCTTGCAGTTGGCCTCCCGGGCAGTCCACCAGAGCAAAAATTCCCTCTTGCCGCCGTATCCCGCTTCTTTGGCCCGGGTCAGGAGGCGGGGGGAGACGGGCCGCGCCCGCTCCAGATCCACGCCCACCGCCGCTTCGCTGACGGCGCACATTGCCAGCGCGCCGGAGTGGCTGAGGGACACGTAGGGGCCGCCGGGGACATAGGGTCTGCCGCTCTCCGCAAAGCACAGGGGACGGCCCGTCACCGTCTCGCACAGACGGTGGGCCACGGCGTGGCGGTCCGCCCGCGCGGCCACTTTGGTCCAATAGAGGGCCAACCCTTGGGACAACTCCAGCCGAAAAGCTTCCACTCTGCCACCTCCTTTTTTTGATTATACCGTGTTTTTCCAACGTGCGCAAGGGCTCCGCGGCGCATACTAAGGGAAAAGTGAGGGGGGAGCGGGATGGAGTCCATTTGGCAAAAAAACATGCCGGAGCTTGACCTGCCCACGCTGGACGGGGACAAACGCACCGACATCCTGATCATCGGCGGCGGTCTGGCCGGGGTGCTGTGCGCCTGGTTTCTGGACAAGGCGGGAGCGGACTATATATTGGCGGAGGCCAAAACGGTGGGGAGCGGCGTCACCGCCGGAACCACCGCTAAGGTCACTGCCCAGCACGGTCTGTTGTACCAGAAGCTGCTGCCTCTGTGGGGCAGGGAGCGGGCAGGACTGTATCTGGAGGCCAACCTCCGGGCGGTGGGACAGTACCGGGCCCTGTGCCGGGTGCTGGGCTGTGAATTTTTGGAGGAGACCTCCTACGTGTTCTCGCGGTCAGGGCGGGACAAGCTTTTGCGGGAGTTGGAGGCACTGAACGAGCTGGGAGTGGGGGTAGAGCTGAGGCAAAAGACGCCGCTGCCCTTTCCGGTGGCGGGGGCGCTGCCCCTGGAGGGCCAGGGCCGGCTCCATCCGCTGGAGTTTCTGCGTGCCCTGGCCAGAGATCTGCGGATCTATGAACACACCAAGGTGCAGGGACTCTCTCCCGGGACTGCCCTCACCGACCACGGGGTAGTCCGCTTCAACAAAGCGGTCATTGCCACCCACTTCCCCATCCTAAACAAGCACGGGCTCTATCCGTTCAAGCTCTATCAAAGCCGAAGCTATGTCCTGGCACTGCAGGACGCTCCGGTGCTTGACGGGATGTATGTGGAGGACAGGGACAACGGTCTCTCCTTTCGCCGGGCGGGAGAGCTGCTGCTGGTGGGGGGCGGAGGCCACCGCACCGGACGCAAGGGGGGCGGTTGGGAGCAGCTTCGTTCTCAGGTCAAGAAGTGGTATCCCCAGGCAAAGGAGAGGGCCCACTGGGCCACCCAGGACTGTATCACCCCGGACGGTGGGGCCTATGTGGGGCAATACAGTCCCCGCACGCCCGATCTGTTTGTGACCACAGGGTTCAACAAATGGGGCTGGACCACCGCCATGGCAGGGGCGGAGATCCTTTGCGATCTGCTCCAGGGCAAGGCCAATGTGTGCGCGCCTGCCTTTGCCCCGGACCGCCCTATGCCTGTGGCCGCCGCTGTAGGAAACGCCGCCGAGGCGGTGTGGGATATCCTGCGGCCCACCGTGCCCCGCTGTCCCCACATGGGCTGCGCCCTGCGGTACAACGCCGCGGAGCGCTCCTGGGACTGTCCCTGCCACGGGTCCCGGTTCGACGAAGCCGGTGGGCTGATGGACAACCCCGCCACCGACGACCTGAAACACCGCCCGCCGTCGCCCTGAGACGCGAAAAGGCCGTTTCCCCGAGGGGAAACGGCCTTTTTGTTCAGACATTGTGGTCATGCCTCCGCCTCGGTATACACCAGGCCGAAGCCGCCGGGACCGATGTGGCAGCCGATGGTGGCGCCAATCTCCTGGGGCTTGGAGACCACAAGATCTTTGAGCTGTTCGGCCATCTTGCCCAAAAACTCCAGGCAGTTGGCGTCCTCCTTGGCGAAGATGGGGACGATGGGGAAGCGCTTGTCGATGGGGTGGGCGGCAATGATGTCGCACAGCGCGCCCATGGCCCGCTTGAGGCCGGGGACCTTCTTGACCACCTCCACCTCGCCTCTGTCGGTAAAGGCGATGAGGGGCTTGATGCTGAGGGCGGAGCCTACCACCCCTGCGAGCTTAGACAGCCGCCCGCCCCGCACCAGATATTCCAGGGTGTCAATGCAGGCGAAGAGGCGCACCCGGGTGCGGTACTCGGTGAGCCCCTTGGCGATGGCCTCGGCGTCCTTACCCTCATCCCGGAGCTGGCAGGCCCGCAGCACCACCAGCTTCTCTGCCGCCGCACCGGCGGCCTTGCGGGCGTCCACGATGTGGATGTCGGAGTAGGAGGTCATGGTCTTGGCGGCCATGGCGGTCTGGTAGGTGCCAGACAGGGCGGAGGAGATGGAGACATAGACCACGCTGTCCTTCTTGTCCCGGGCGCTTTCAAAAATGTCCAGGAAGTTTTGTAGCGAGGGCTGGGAGGTGGTAAGGACCTCCCCGGTCTCCATGCGCTCCCAGAGCCGGGACATGGGGACGCTATGGTCGTCTACAAAGCTGTCGCCGCCGCACACCAGGCGCATGGGGATCAGCCCCACCTGATGCTCCCGCAGTTCCTCCGGCGTCATGTCGGACGCGGAGTCGGTATAGATGCGAAGGGTTCCCATGGTATAGCACGTCCTTTCCGTTCAAAAGCGTCTCTCTATCTTTTCTCCATTATATACCTATTCTGGGGAATAATCAACCCACAATTGCGGCCACAAAATATAGTGGAAAATTTTATGGTAAACCTATTGACACACTATATCTTGTGTGCTAGAATATCCCTCGACGCAAGATAGCCGGTCACGGCTCAATTATAAATAGAGTAGGAGAATCGCTATGAAGGTCATCAAACGAAACGGCTCTGAGGTGGTATTCGACATTGAAAAGATCATTGCCGCCATCACCAAGGCCAACGATTCTGTGGAGGAGGGGGCTCGTCTGACCCCCGTTCAGATCCAGCGCATCGCCCAGAGCGTGGAGCTACACTGTGTATCTATGAACCGTTCCCCCTCGGTGGAGGAGATCCAGGATCAGGTGGAGATCCAGATCATGGCCCACGGCGCTTTTGAGGTGGCCAAGCACTATATTACCTACCGTTACATCCGCTCCTTGGTCCGCCGGAGCAACACCACCGACGAGAAGATCCTCTCTCTCATCGAGTGCTGCAACGAGGAAGCCAAGCAGGAGAATGCCAATAAAAATCCGGTGGTCAACTCTACCCAGCGCGACTACATGGCAGGGGAGGTCTCCCGGGACATCACCGAGCGGGTGCTCCTCCCTGAGGACATTGTGGAGGCCCACCGGGACGGCATCATCCACTTCCACGACAGCGACTATTTTGCCCAACACATGCACAACTGCGACCTGGTGAACCTGGAGGACATGCTCCAAAACGGCACCGTCATCACCGGAACCATGATCGAGCGGCCCCACAGCTTCTCCACCGCCTGCAACATCGCCACCCAGATCATTGCCCAGGTGGCCTCCAACCAGTACGGTGGGCAGTCCATCTCCCTGACCCACCTGGCCCCCTTTGTGGACATCTCCCGCAAGAAGATCCGCAAGGTAGTGGAGGCCGAGCTGGCCCAGATCGGCGCGGAGCCCAACGAGGAGGCCGTCAGCAAGCTGGTGGAGACCCGCCTGCGCGAGGAGATCCGCCGGGGGGTGCAGACCATCCAGTATCAGGTGGTCACCCTGCTCACCACCAACGGACAGGCTCCCTTCGTCACCGTCTATATGTACCTCAACGAGGCCAAAAACGAGCAGGAGAAGCGTGACCTGGCCCTCATCATTGAGGAGACCCTGGAGCAGCGCTGCCAGGGTGTGAAGAACGAGGCTGGCGTGTGGGTCACTCCCGCCTTCCCCAAGCTCATCTATGTGTTGGAGGAAGACAACATTACCGACGACGCCCCCTACTACTACCTCACCAAGCTGGCCGCCAAGTGCACCGCCAAGCGGATGGTCCCCGACTACATTTCCGAGAAGAAGATGCTGGAGCTGAAGGGGGACGTCTACACCTGCATGGGCTGCCGCTCCTTCCTTACTCCCGACCGCTTTACTGAGACCGGCGTAGGCAATATTGCCAACGCGGGCAACTATGTTCCCGGCGAGCGTAAGTACTATGGCCGCTTTAACCAGGGCGTGGTCACCATCAACCTGCCCGATGTGGCCCTTTCCTCCGGGGGCAGCATGGACAAGTTCTGGGACATCTTTGAGGAGCGGCTGGAGCTGTGTCACAAGGCCCTGCGCTGCCGCCACGAGCGGCTGAAGGGCACCTTGTCCGACGCCGCCCCCATCCTCTGGCAGTATGGCGCTCTGGCCCGGCTGAAGAAGGGGGAACCCATCGACAAGCTGCTCTACGGAGGCTACTCCACCATTTCCCTGGGCTATGCAGGCCTCTATGAGTGCGTGAAGTTCATGACCGGCAAGTCCCACACCGACCCCGCCGCCACCCCCTTTGCTCTTCAGGTCATGCAGAAGATGAACGACAAGTGCAAGGAGTGGAAGCTGGCCGAGGACATTGACTACTCCCTCTACGGCACCCCCCTGGAGTCCACCACCTACAAGTTTGCCAAGTGCCTCCAGAAGCGGTTTGGCGTCATTGAAGGAATTACCGATAAGGGCTACATCACCAACTCCTACCACGTCCATGTTTCCGAAGAGATCGACGCCTTTGAGAAGCTTCGCTTTGAGGCCCAGTTCCAGGCCCTTAGCCCCGGCGGCGCCATCAGCTATGTGGAGGTCCCCGACATGCAGGACAATCTGGAGGCGGTCTTGCAGGTGATGAAGTTCATTTACGACAACATCATCTACGCCGAGCTGAACACCAAGTCCGACTTCTGCCAGGAGTGCGGCTACGACGGCGAGATCGAGATCGTGGAGGAGGACGGCAAGCTGGTGTGGCACTGCCCCCAGTGCGGCAACGAGGACCAGGACAAGATGAACGTGGCGCGCCGTACCTGCGGCTACATCGGCACCCAGTTCTGGAATCAGGGCCGCACCCAGGAGATCAAGGACAGAGTCCTCCACCTGTAAGCGCGAGAGAATATGTAGGGGCGGGTTCTAAACCCGCCCCTATTTTACCGCAGGGCGCGGCTTCCCCGATGCGCCGCCGTAAGGCCCGATGCCCTCATCGGGCCGCCCATCCTGTCCATAAGGAGAGATATCCATGTACTACGGCAACATTAAAAACTGCGACATTGCCGACGGCGAGGGGGTGCGGGTCACCCTCTTTGTCTCCGGCTGTACCAACCGCTGCCCCGGCTGCTTCCAGCCCCAGACCTGGGACTTCTGCTACGGCCAGCCCTTTACCGGGGAGACGGAGGACTATATTTTGGGCCTGTTGGCCCCCGACTATATCAACGGCCTTACCCTTCTGGGCGGCGAGCCCTTTGAGCCGGACAACCAGCGCGCCCTGCTTCCCTTTGTGAAGCGGGTGCGGGAGCGCTATCCCCACAAGACCGTCTGGGCCTTCTCCGGCTTCACGCTGGACAAGCTGTTGGAAGAGGGGGCGCATCCCCACTGCGAGGTCACAAAGGAGCTTTTGTCCCTCATCGACGTGCTGGTGGACGGTCCCTTTGTCCAGGAGAAGAAGAATCTGGCCCTACGCTTCCGGGGCAGCGAGAACCAGCGGCTCATTGACCTGAACGCCACCCGGGCGGCGGGAAAGCTGGTGTTTTTGCCCGACCGGGCGCGCTGAGAGTAGGGAAGGAAATATGATACGGCGCGGCAGGGACTGCGCCACGCAAAAGGGCCTCGGCAATTGCCGAGGCCCTTCCTTTTTGGTGATCACTTCGGTCTATCGGTCGCTATGCGTCTATGTTCACGCTTGGATCAGAGCAATGAACCGGTCGAGCATGACGGCGACCTCGGCGCGGGTGACTTCCGCCGTCGGGTCGAGGGTATCGTTGCCCTTGCCTTTGAGGATGCCGTTTGCCACGCACCAGGCCACACCGTCCACGGCCCAGGTCCCGGTCTCGTCACCGTCGGCAAACTTGTCAAGAGTCTCGGCATCAGCGGTGGTGTCCATGCCGATGAGCTTGGCGTAGCGGCACAGCATAACGGCCAGTTGCTCGCGGGTGATGACCTGGTTGGGGGCAAAGATGTCCTCGCTGATGCCCTTGACCACGTTGGCCTTGGCCGCCCAGGCCACGCCCTCAGCGTAATACTGGGTAGCGGCCACATCCTTAAAGACCTGCTGATAGTCGGTCTTGCCGTTGGACAGGCGGTGCAGGACGGTAGCCAGCGCGCCGCGGGTCATGGGAGCGACGGGGCTGTACTTGTTGCCGCCGGTGCCCTCCACCAGCTTGAGCCCGGCCACCTTGTGGATGGCTTCCTCCGCCCAGGGGGCTTGGTCGATATCCTCGAACTTGGCCTCGGGCTCAGTAATCTCTGCCGGAAGATCCACCTTAGCCAGCTGCTCGCCGTCGGCGTCGGTGGCGGTGATGGTCACGGCGCCGTCCTTGGTGGTGACCTTCTCGGTCTTGGCGCCCTCGGCGTCGGTCTTGGTCTCGGTGACGGTGCCGTCCTTCTTGGTCTCCACGACCTCCTTGGAGCCGTCGGGCTTCTCGGTGGTCACGGTCTTGGTGCCGTCGGGCTGGGTGACGGTGGTCACCTTGGTGCCGTCAGGCTTGGTGACGGTGCCGGTGGAGGAGGGACGGCCGGAGCTACCGGAGGAAGTGCTCTTGGTGCCGGTCTGAATGGCGTTATTGAAGGTCTCCACAGCAGCGTTCAGAGCGTCCACGGCGTTAGCCACACTGCCGTCTGTCTTGTTTTCGTTGTCCTTGGCCGCCTGGGCGGTGGCAATGGCTTCGGTCAAAGCGGTCTTCTGAGCGGTGGTGACGAACTTGGTGCCACTGGTCACGTCCTTGGGGTCCTTTTCCTCGGCGTAGTCCGTCACGCTCTTCATGGCGTCCTGGGCGGCCTTAATGGCGGCATCCAAAGCGTCGGTGTTCACCACAGGAGCCTCAGCAGTTTCGCTCTCTCCGGTCTTGATCGCGGCATCAAAGGTGCTCTTGGCGGTATTCAGTGCGGTCACAGCCGCGTTCAGCGTGGTCTGGTCCTTGTCTTCCGCATTTAGCGCGGCTTCGGCGGCCTTGATGGCTTCGTTGAACGCAGACATTTCGCCGGTGGTGACAAACTTGAGGTCCTTCTTCACGTTGGCCGCTTCGTCATCGATCACAAACAGGGGCTCCTTGGCCGCCTTGGCGTCGGCAATGGCGGTCTTCAGAGCGCTGTCGTCCATGGTGCCGGTTTTGATAGCGGCCCGGAAGGTAGTTACGGCGCCGTTCAGGGCGGTCACGGCCGTGTCCACGGCGTCCTGATCGTCCGCCTTCAGCGCAGCCTCAGCGGTGGCGATGGCGTCGGTCAGTGCCTTCATCTCGGCGGCGGTGACGAACTGAACGTCCTTCTCCACAGCGTTGGCGGCCTTGTCGGAGGTGGTAATACCTTCCTTGGCGGCCTCGGCAGCTTCGATGGCGGCCTCCAGCGCAGTGGTGTCCACCTCGCCGGGCTCCGGCGGAATGACAGGGGCGGCGGTGATGGTGACAGTGGCGCTGCCGGTGGCAGACGTCAGGCCCTCAGCCTCCACCTTGAAATAAATCGTGTACTCACCAATTTCCTTGTACTTTGGCTGGGTGGAGGTATACTCGCCGTCTTCTGTCTCGCTGTAGAGAATGGTGTAGCCCTCGGTAGGCTGGCTGACGACCACGGTGATGCTGTGATACTCGCCGTCATAGACAACGTTCACAGGAGCGGCAGTAGCGGCAACCTTGTCAGAGGGCGCACGGTCTACGCTCAGGGTGCAGTTGGCAGTCAGACCATTGACTGTGCGGGCATTGATACGCACCGTTCCAGCGCCGATGAGATTTACGGTAGCAGTGCTGCTATTGTTGGCGGTGACGGTCGCAATACCCTCGACGGGGGTATCTGCGCCTTCCTCAAAAACGCTCCAGGTGATGGTTTTATCGGTGGCGTTATTGGGCGCGATGGTGGCGGTCAGGGTAAAGGTCTCGCCCACCACGCCGGTGTGGGAGGGCTTATCGAGGCTGATTCCGGTGGGGAGAACCACCTTGGCGATCACAGGGCCGACAGCGGCAGATTCCGCAGTGCCGTCATAGTCATGTTCATTGTCGCCGGTCACTTTGACCTTGATCCATTTGCCAATGTCGTTGGCCGTCAAGGTGTAGGTTGCTGCAGTGGCATTTGTGATATTTTCATACGTGCCGTTCTGGGTGGCGCAGCTCATCCACTGGTAGCTGACCACGGCGTTAGCAGGGGCGGTGGTGGCGCTCAGGATGGTGTCCACCTGAAGATTGGCGGGCGTATCAATGGAAACGCCTGTCACCTGGTGGTATTGCCTCACGCCGTTGGCGGTGATGGTCACGTTGCCCGTCACGTTGGTGATGGAAATACCGCCGCTCCGATTATCGTAGGTATAAGTCGGGTTGTCGTTGCCCACCATGGTAACAGTAATGGTCTCGGGCAGGGCATAGCCGGTGTCGGTGGTCAACGTGCGGGTATAGGTGCCGCCGTGGTAGACCTTCTCTGTATCGGTAGGCCGGTTCAGGCCGGTCATGCCGGTATAGCTCACCGTATAGCTATTCAAAGTAGCGGCGGCAGTGATGCTGATGCTGGCGCGCAGGCCGTTGGTGCCAAAGCCCAGCACACCATTGCTGTAGGTCAGTGTGCCGGTATAATTTTCACCCTCTGTACCATTGTCATTGAGGACTTTCACAGTGATACCGGCTGTGCTGGTGGGTAGGGTATAGCCCTCGTCGGCAGTAAGGGAAATCGAGGTGACCTCGCCCCAATTGACTGTATGAACATGATCCTGGTCCGCGCTGGGTAGATTGCAACTCATGTTTGTCAGGTTGTGCTTGATCTTTACCTGGATCTTGCTGACCTCGGCAGTGACGGTCACATTGCTCTCAGGCATCGTAAACGTCCATGTGTTGCCGGTATCGGCCTTTGTGACCTGAACAGCGCCGTCATTGACCTTCACGGCGTCCACCTGCCAGCCCTCGGTGACGGTCAGGGCAATGGTCACAACCGTGTTCTTGGTTGCCTTGTCAGGGACAGTGATGGTTGCACCCTCGGTGGGATTAGTGGCCCCAATGGTGTATTCTACGGCATCGGCGTCTGCAATGGTGACCTCTGCCTCGGCGCTTTCCTTGTGCGTGTCAGATTCCTTGACCTTCACAAAGTATTTCCCCGGTGCTTTGCCTTCAATCTTACCTTCGGAAGTGACGGTAGCGTCTGCCCATTCGCCACCATCAACCTTGATTTGATAGGTGGCGCTGGAAGCGTAATTGGTGATGGTAATGGAGCCATCGTTGCCGTTCGGAGTGGAGGGCTTGGTGGGGGACAGGGTGGGCGCGGCAGGTCCATCTGCCTTGGCTACGACCGCGTCGGTCTTGGTGGATACGGTGCCCTCGTAGAAAAAGTCCTCGGCAGGCTCGGCCTTGACCTCGACAAAGATATATTTGCCGATGTCCGCAGCTACAGGTGTGTAAGTTTTGCCTGCAGTTCCCGTGCCGGTGTGAACCTGGGTTTTGCTGCTGCCGTCGGTGTTGCTATCGGTATACCAGGTGTAGACCAGCTTGCTCTTGGCGCTATTGCTCAACTCTTGCGAAGTTCCGACCACCAGTTGGGAAACGTCTGCCTCCATGTTCTGACCAAAGGTGGGTGCGTCCTTGCCACCCAGACCGATGGAGATGGGATTTGCCAAGTGGCGGAGCACGGTGGTGGTGAAGGTGAGTTCCTTGTTCAGATTCGTGCCTGCGTCGTTGCTTACCACCAACTTAAGTTCCTTCGTACCTACGTTCACAGCCTCGGTGCTGGCCGCCGTAATGGTGCGGGAGCCGCCTGCGGCATCGCCGGTGATGGTGATGAGGCCGGTATCATTGGGATTTACCCGGCTCCAGTTAAAAGCGGGAGTGCTGGCATCTGCGGGCAGGACCTCTACAGTAAGGGTGGCGCTGCTGGGGTAGGAATCAAGGCTGCGGTTGGCATAGATGGTCAGACCCTCGCCAGTCTGGGTGCTGTCGGTGCTGGCGACGATCTTGGCGCCATTCTTAATGGTGACGTTCTCCACCTTGGTTACTACAGTGATGGTCACGGTGTCGCGCTGCGTGCTGCCGTCGGCGGAGGTCGCCGTGGCGGTAACAGTGGCGGTGCCGTTTTTCACGGCGGTAATGGGCATGGAGAACGCGTTGTTTGTGCGGGTCCCGGTACCCAGCGTCACCGCATCGCCCGTCACCGTCCATGCCACTGTTTCATCGGCCAGTCCGGTGGCGTTGGCGGGCGCGACAGTGGCTGTCAGAGTAGTGCTATTGCCGCTTACCACAGTGTTGGTGGGGGAGGTGTTGTCGTTGTGAATGCCGTCGCCGTTCTTGATCATCTTGATGGTCTCTCGGGCAATGGTCACCCCGGTGACTTCCACATCCGGTGCAGTCACCGTGCTGGTGGTCAGAGTTTTGATGCCTGCATAATCCTCGGTGCCTGTGACGACGACCTTCAGGGTTTTTCCCTGGTCTGCATCAACAGGCGTGTAGGTGGCGGAATTTTCGCCTACGGCTACCTCGCTGTTTGCGGCGGTCACCCGGTACCACTGGTAGGAAACGATGGCTTCGATAGGATCAAGAGTCACAGTGTATGCTTTGCCTTGCTGGGGCGCGGCGCTAGGCAGTGTGGCAGTAAAGGAGTTCTTCAACTCGCCCGTGACAGTGACGGCATACTCCGGCATCGTGAACTGCCAAACGCCGTCATCTACCTGTGTGGCAGTCACGGTGGTGCCGGTCTCGTCTGTTTTGACCACAGTGAGCCCACCCAGGGCCTTGCCCGCGTCCAGACCGGTGCAGGTGACGCGGATCACGTCGCCTGCGTACGCCTGGCCGTTGATCAGGTCTTTGCCGTCGGGGTTGGAGCTGTCGACGATCTTGGCGGTAAGAGTCTTTTCGTTCAGCGGGTTTAGGGTCACGCTCTGGGCCTGATCCTCCCGGAAGATGTATAGGTTGTCAATGGTGATGGTACAAGGTACGCCAGTACCGTTATTGCCGCAGATAAAGCCTACATCCTGCGCATCCATGGGAAGTTTTGTTGCATCGGATTGATTGCCGATCTGCTGCTTGTCCGTATCAAAGATAGAAATACCGTCAATTTCCATCTCAACGGTACCTTCATTAATCGTTACTTTGAAGTGACGTGTCTCTCCGTGGCCGAAAGACACCGAAACAGGCATGCTTGAAAGATACCCACTGCTACTGGGATTATCGTTCCAGTATTCATGGAACCATCTACCTGATTGCTGTTCAGAACCAACATAAATCCATTGGGCAGAGTCTCTAAGTCTCAGAGCCAGGCCAAACCGGCCTTGGGTATCGGCGCCTGTCCGGGTAGCGTCAAACTCAATGGTGCCGTTTTTTACACCAGTACCAGTGAGCTTGACAATGTTATCCATGCGGTTGATATTCTTAAAATTCAGCACCAACTTGTCATCTACATAGTCCGCTGTGGGATGGTTGTTGGCCTCGGAAATGCCCAACGTAGGACGACTATTTTCTGTCATGTCATAGGCAAACTTGGCGTTGCCAACGTCGATAGCGGGAAGGGGCACATTGGCGGTATGGCTCTGCTCCGCGTCTGCGTTGATAGTCACCGCATCACTCAGCTTCGCGCCGTGACCGTCCTTGCTCACCCGGATACAGTAGCTGCCCTCTGCCACATAGTTGACGGAGAGAGAATAGCGACCGCTATCATCGGTTGTGCCCGCCGTAACACCGGAAACAAAGCTTTTGGCGGCGTTGTTCTGTACCAGCTCCACCTTCGCGCCTGCCAGAGGGGCGGAGCCGTCGGTGGTCACTGTGCCGCTGATGGTGCGGTTAGGAACAGGCAAGGTAAAATCCACTGTCGTGGAGGAATCGCTGATAGTAACCTCTTTCGTGTCGGCGACAAACTCACTGTCCGCGGGCGGTTGTGCGGTGGCTGTGATTGTTCCCTTGGGGACATACTCAAAGGAGTATTGACCGTTAGTATCGGTGGTTGTCGTCATGCCGCCGATGATAACAGTCGCATTGGCAACGCCGCTGCTATCAGCCGTGACTGTGCCGCTGACGGTCTGTCCCTCCGGCTCACCACTATAGCGGACATTGGAAATTGTTGCACTGGTTCCATTCCCTACACGGAACGCAAAATTCTGCGTAGTCTTATCAAGACCGGCAGCTTTCGTGGAGTCGATGGGGACAGTATAGTCGGTGTTGTCAATAGTAAGAGTGACCGTAGGGGTGCCACCGTCTGGGTCGGTCCAAGAAACCTTGACATGATGTGTATCCGTGCCAAAGCCACCGGTGGGATTCCCGGAAGCCCAGTCAGGCCAACCGGTTTGCTGACCAAAGTATTCGGTAAACCAAGAATTATCACTTTTGATAGCGCACTGGAACGCATGGGAGGTGTCCTTGGCCCACAGGCCGAAAGACCAGAAGGCAGAGTTGGTGCTCAACTTCATGTCAAAGGCCACCCAGCGGGTATCTCCGGTGTAACTTTGTAAGGCGGCATTAATAGTGGAGTTTGTCCACACACTGTTATTGCCACCACTGGCATTAAAGTTGTTGCCGTTGTAGTCGGCAGCCTGAAATTCCACAGAATTTTTCGTCTGAGAGACGGTTTTTGTTCTGGAACCAACAGAACCGGTAAGCTGCTCCCAACTCTCATAGCGTGTGTCCGGAGAGATAGTCTCTCCCTCCGCCAGCTGTGCAGGGGCGTTTTCGGCTCCGATCGGCAGCTCGGCGGTGTCCGCTGGGGTGACGGCGTCGGGAGCCTCGATGGCAATCTCCGAGTTGTCGATGCGCGCCGCCAGCGCGGTCACGGGCACCAAAGAGAGCACCATGACTAGCGCCAGAAGCAGCGCGCCAAGACGTCTTCCTCTTCTCTTCATAGTTTTTTCCACCCTTTCCTGAAAATTCGCCCCCCCTTCCGGGGAGGCGGCCTGTTTGTGTTCCGGGAGAAGACCGGAACACAAGGGGGCATTGCCCCTATGCTGGCGTATATTTTACTCCTTTCACCGTCAAAATGCAATACTTTCACGAAAATTTCTCAAAAAATTTCGTCGTTGTTAACATAATGCGCAAACAGAAAAGACCGGAGCGTTCGCTCCGGTCTTTGGCCTGCATTGTCTTAAATAATGTCAATTCCTTGGAGTGCACGGTCATACAAAAACTGCATCAGCTCTTCCGCTGCCCCGGTATTGTAGAAATTCACAAGCAGCCGGTTAAATTCCTCCATGTTCTTCTCTGTGATGGTGAGCATACCTGCCCCGGCCTCAAGCAGGATCTTGTTGGCCAGGATCAGGCTGGTGCGTTTGTTGCCGTCCCAGAAGAATTGGCCCCGTGTGCCCCAGCAGAACAGCGTGATCGCTTTTTCAGCAGCAGAAACGGGCTGCTGCAGGAAAGAGTCTAATTGCTGTTCCACAGTTCGTTGGGTCGGAACGGGCGGCTCATAGTCCGTGCCGGAGATCGCTACCCGGCCTGTCCGCAGTTCGCCCCAGGTGAGGGCCTCATTCCGGGCGATAAGGCCATTGAGCTTGCAGAGGTATTTCAATGTCACCGGGGCGTCAAGCGTGTCAAGAAGAAAACGCCAAGCGTCCCGCATATTGAGAATGGCTTGGATATCGTCAAGCCGCACATTAGGGACGTTGACCCCCTCCAGGATCGTTTTGGTCTGGGGGAAGGTCACGGCCCGGTTTTCCATCTTCATGCCACAGTAAACGTTTTCATCCCACTTCTTCTTGGCCAGGAAGCGGCTCTGCTCTGGGGTAAGATGGTACTTGTCGTGATACATAGCGCTGTCGCCTCTTTTCATAAAGCGTAAATGAAGAAAAAACCTCAAAGAGATTCCCTCTTTGAGGTTTTTCCTGGCAGCGGGAGAAGGATTCGAACCCTCACAAACAGAGTCAGAGTCTGTCGTGCTACCCTTACACAATCCCGCTAAAGGCAGAGGCTATTATACCAACCTCCCGCCGCATTGTCAACCCCTTGGGGCAAAATTTCTCTCTGCCGGAATCTTTGTGAAAACACTTGCAATTTTACCCAAAACATAGTATACTCCGATTAGAATGCGGGAGGATGGGGTGCCGCCAAACCCGCGTTAGGTAAACCTCACAAATTTGGCGACATTTTCACCGTTTTTGGGGACAATATCCCTAAATATGTCTAATTGGAAAGAGGAGGCAACTTGATCGTGAAACAGGTTCAAATCACAGAGACTGTCCTGCGCGACGCCCAGCAGTCCCTCATCGCCACCCGGATGCCCTTCGCGGATTTCGAGGACATTCTGCCCGTGATGGACAAGGCGGGGTATTACTCGGTGGAGTGCTGGGGCGGCGCCACCTTCGATTCCTGCCTGCGCTATCTGGGCGAAGACCCGTGGGAGCGGCTGCGCAAGATCCGCGCGGCCATGCCCAACACCCGGCTTCAGATGCTGCTGCGGGGCCAGAACCTCCTGGGCTATAAGCACTACCACGACGACGTGGTGGAGAAGTTCGTGGAGCTCTCTATTAAGAATGGTATTGACATCATCCGCATCTTCGACGCCCTCAACGATTTCCGCAACATCAAGACCGCTCTGGAGGCCACCAAGAAGTATGCCACGCCCAAGACCATTGCCTCGGGCTGCATCTCCTACACCCAGAGCCCCGTCCACACGGTAGAGAAGTATGTGGAGATGTGCAAGGAGCTCAAGACCATGGGCTTTGACACCATCTGCCTGAAGGATATGGCGGGCACCATGAGCCCCTATGAGGCCGAGCACCTCATCAAGGGCATTAAGGACGCGGTGGGCGACATGCCCATCATTCTGCACACCCACTGCACCACCGGCATGGCCTACATGACCATCACCAAGGCCATCGAGAGCGGCGTGGACGTGATCGACTGCGCTTCCTCCGCCATGTCCAACGGCACCAGCCAGCCCGCCACCGAGACTCTGTTCTACGCGCTCCAGCAGTACGGCATCCCCTGCGGGCTGGACGAGAAGGTTATCAACCAGGTCAACGACCACTTCAAGCCCATGAAGCAGAAGTACATTGACTCCGGCCTTCTCAACCCCAAGAGCATGGGCACGGATTCTCAGGCGCTGGTCTACAAGGTCCCCGGCGGTATGCTCTCCAACATGATCGCCAACCTCAAGGACATGAACGCCATGGATAAGTTTGACGAGGCCCTGGCGGAGATCCCCTCCGTCCGCGCCGATTTGGGTTATCCTCCCCTGGTCACCCCCCTCTCTCAGATGGTGGGCAACCAGGCGGTGATCAATGTCCTCATGGGCGAGCGCTACAAGCAGATCTCCACCGAGATCAAGAACTACTTCAAGGGCGACTATGGCGTGGCCCCCGGCCCCGTGAGTAAGGAGCTGGAGGAAAAGATCCTGGGCGCGGGCGGCAAGCCCACCGACTGCCGCGTGGAGGACTCCAAGCGCACCGGCGAGGAGTTCAAGGCCGCCAAAGAGGCCCTGGGCGATCTGGCCCAGTCCGAGGAGGACGTGATGAGCTACATCTGCTTCCCTGATCAGGCCAAGAAGTTCCTGGAGGACCGCAAGGCCAAGGAAGAGAACGTCTGCACCTATACCATCACTGAGGCGTAAGGGGGAGACAAGCATGGATAAAATGCCGATTTTCCCTGACGCGCTGGTCAACGCCGTGATGGGTTACGGCGTGGTGTTCGTGGGCCTGATCCTGCTGATGGCTGTGGTGGTCATCATGGGCAAGGCCATGACGGCCAAGAAGGCGGCTCCCCAGGCTGCCGCCACGGGCAGCGCCCCTGCTCCCGCCGCCGCGCCTGCCAAGGACGGCCCCGTCGCCCCCGGCGTTGCCGGTCAGATCGCGCTCCACGACGTCGGCGACAAGGACGCGGCCATGATCATGGCCATTGTGGCCGACAAGCTGGGCAAGCCCCTGAACGAGCTGCGCTTTAAGTCCATCAAGGAGGTCAAGTGAGATGAAATATAAGGTTACTTTGAACGGCAAGACCTACGAGGTCGAGGTGGAGCAGGGCAAGGCCATGCTCCTGGACGAGTACGAGGCTGTGGCTCCCGCTGCTCCCGCCCCCGCTGCGGCTTCTGTTGCCGCCGCCCCTGCGGCTGCGCCCGCTCCTGCCACCGCGCCTGCGCCCGCCGCGGCTACCGCTGCCGGCGAGCCTGTGCCCGCCCCCATGCCCGGTACCGTTCTGCGGGTGGAGGTCAACCAGGGTCAGGCCGTGAAGGCCGGGGACCTGCTGGTGGTGCTGGAGGCCATGAAGATGGAGAACGAGATCTTCGCCCCCAAGGACGGCACTGTGGCTCAGATCGTCGCCCCCAAGGGCAGCACCGTGGAGACCGGCTCCCCCCTGATCGTGTTGGCATAAGGAGGGACTTCCATGGATATTTTAGGTACCCTGTCCGGCCTGGTACAGGAGTCCGGCTTCGCCGGGTTCCTGGCTGCGGGCGGCTGGAAGAACCTCATTATGATCGCCGTGGCCTGCGTGCTGCTGTACCTGGGCATCGGCAAGAAGTTTGAGCCGCTGCTGATGGTGGGCATCGCCTTCGGCGTGCTCCTCACCAACATTCCCGGCGGCGGGCTCTACCACATGGGTATGTGGGACTCCTACGTCTACGAGGCCCCCTACGACGTGATGTACGACTACGCCCTCTACAATAAGGCGGAGACCCGGGCCTACACCCAGGAGGAGTTCACTTACTATGTCTACGCCCGGGCCTGTGGTCACTCCGAGGCCGAGATCGAGGCGTATTTTGAGGACCACAAGGCCTCCGGCAGCGACATCTACACCGATGTCATGAACCTCATGGCCTCCCCCGACTTTGACCAGAGCCTGGTGGAGCGGTTACAGGCGGACGAGAAGGGTGAGACGGAGTGGGAGGTCAAGAACGAACTCTCCTTCACCGACATCATCCACCTGGGCGGTCTGCTGGATATCCTCTACATCGGCGTCAAGGCCGGTATCTACCCCTGCCTGATCTTCATCGGCATCGGCGCCATGACCGACTTTGGTCCGCTCATCTCCCGGCCGTCCTCCCTGATTTTGGGCGCGGCGGCCCAGCTGGGCGTGTTCCTGGCCTTCTTTGGGGCGGTGGCTATGGGCTTTACCGGCCCGGAGGCAGGCTCCATAGGCATCATAGGCGGCGCGGACGGGCCGACAGCTATTTTGACCACGTCAAAGCTGGCGCCCCATCTCCTTGGCCCCATCGCCATCGCCGCCTATTCCTACATGGCCCTCATCCCGCTGATCCAGCCCCCCATCATGCGGGCGCTGACCACCAAGAAGGAGCGGGAGGTCAAGATGGAGCAGACCCGGCCCGTGTCCAAGGTGGAGAAGATCGTCTTCCCCATCTTGGTGGCTACCTTCATCATTCTGCTTATCCCCTCCACCGCGCCCCTCATCGGCTGCCTCATGTTCGGCAACCTGCTCCGTGAGACGGGCTGCACAGACCGCCTCTCCGACACCGCCCAGAACGCTCTCATGAACATCGTCACCCTGTTCCTGGGCATTTCCGTGGGCGCGACTACCGTGGCCTCCCGGTTCCTGAACCTCCAGACCCTCATGATCATCGCCCTGGGCCTCATTGCCTTCTCTCTGAGTACCGTGGGCGGCCTGTTGGTGGGCAAGCTCATGTATGTGGTCACCGGCGGCAAGGTCAACCCCCTCATCGGCTCCGCCGGCGTGTCCGCGGTGCCCATGGCCGCCCGGGTGGCCCAGGTGGAGGGCCAGAAGGCCAACCCCAGCAACTTCCTGCTGATGCACGCCATGGGTCCCAACGTGGCCGGCGTGATCGGTTCCGCCATCGCCGCGGGCTTCCTTTTGAAGATTTTCGGCGCGTAAATCACCCAACCCTGTTATCTATTTAAGAAAGGTAGGATATCATTATGGCTAACATCGACCTTACCAAGTACGGCATCACCGGCACCACCGAGATCGTCTACAACCCCTCCTATGAGGAGCTCTTCAAGGCGGAGACCGATCCCTCCCTCACCGGCTACGACAAGGGCCAGGTCAGCGAGCTGGGCGCGGTCAACGTCATGACCGGCATCTACACCGGCCGCTCCCCCAAGGATAAGTTCATCGTCATGGACGACAACTCCAAGAACACTGTGTGGTGGACCAGTGATGAGTACAAGAACGACAACCACCCCGCCTCCGAGGCCACCTGGAAGGCCGTGAAGGACATCGCCCTCAAGGAGCTGTCCGGCAAGAAGCTGTATGTTGTGGACGCTTTCTGTGGCGCCAACCACGACACCCGCATGGCGGTCCGCTTCATCGTGGAGGTGGCCTGGCAGGCCCACTTCATCAAGAACATGTTCATCCAGCCCTCCGAGGCTGAGCTGGCCGCCTTTGAGCCGGACTTCGTGGTCTACAACGCCTCCAAGGCCAAGGTGGAGAACTACCAGGAGCTGGGTCTTAACTCCGAGACCGCGGTGGTGTTCAACATCACCAGCCGGGAGCAGGTCATTTTGAATACCTGGTACGGCGGCGAGATGAAGAAGGGTATGTTCTCCATGATGAACTACTACCTTCCCCTGAAGGGCATCGCCTCCATGCACTGCTCCGCCAACACCGACATGAATGGCGAGAACACCGCCATCTTCTTCGGCCTCTCCGGCACCGGCAAGACCACCCTGTCCACCGACCCCAAGCGTCTGCTCATCGGCGACGACGAGCACGGCTGGGACGACAGCGGCGTGTTCAACTTCGAGGGCGGCTGCTACGCCAAGGTCATCAACCTGGATAAGGACTCCGAGCCCGACATCTACAACGCCATCCGTAAGAACGCCCTGCTGGAGAACGTGACCCTGGACGAGGCGGGCAAGATCGACTTCGCCGACAAGTCGGTCACCGAGAACACCCGTGTTTCTTACCCCATCGACCATATTGAGAAGATCGTCAAGACGGTTCATCCCGCCTCCTCCGGCCCCGCCGCGAAGAACGTGATCTTCCTCTCCGCCGACGCCTTCGGTGTTCTGCCCCCTGTGTCCATCCTGACCCCGGAGCAGACCAAGTATTACTTCCTCTCCGGCTTCACCGCCAAGCTGGCGGGCACTGAGCGGGGCATCACCGAGCCCACCCCCACCTTCTCCGCCTGCTTCGGCCAGGCCTTCCTGGAGCTGCACCCCACCAAGTACGCCGAGGAGCTGGTCAAGCGCATGGAGGCCTCCGGCGCGAAGGCTTACCTGGTGAACACCGGCTGGAACGGCACTGGTAAGCGTATCTCCATCAAGGATACCCGCGGCATCATCGACGCTATCCTGGACGGCTCCATCCTCAAGGCGGAGACCAAGACCATCCCCCACTTCAACTTTGCCGTGCCCACCGCCCTCCCCGGCGTGGATCCCGCCATCCTGGATCCCCGCGACACCTACGCCGACAAGGCCGAGTGGGAGAAGAAGGCCCAGGACCTGGCCTCCCGCTTCGTGAAGAACTTCGCCAAGTACACCACCAACGACGCGGGCAAGGCCCTGGTCGCCGCCGGTCCCGAGGCGTAAAAGCGAAGTGTGAGCGTGTCCAACGCGAACATGACAAGAAGCAAAAAGACCGCCGGGTGTTTCCCGGCGGTCTTTTTGCGTCCTGCCCTTGCGCCTTTTGGGGAAAAAGAGTACAATGGAACCACACGAAAAAAGAAACGTCTTAAGAGAGGACGTTACACTTGCAAAGGGGAACTGATATGAAAAAGATCATTGCCTTTACGCTGGCCGTGTGTATGGCGGCCACCTCCGCCCTGGCCCTTACGCCCGTCCAGCTGGACGGCATCCTGGCCGAACGGTATCCGGCCTCCGTCCCCCAGGCGGTGACCCAGGCCGCCACCGTGGAGGACAAGCTGGCCGCCCTGGGCGACCCCTACGCGCGTTATATGACCGCAGAGGAATACGCCGACTTTCAGGCGTCGATGAGCGAGGGTGAGCAGGCGGTGGGCGCTACCGTTACCGCCGCTCTGGAGGACGGCCATGTGGGTCGGATCGTCATCTCCGTTTTTGGCCCGGGCACCTATGAGGGGCTGAAGACCGCTGTCAACACTCACGACGCCGCCGCGGACCGCTGGATCGTGGATCTGCGTGGCAACACCGGCGGGGACCTGCGGGGCGCGGTGGACGCCATGTCGGTGTTCATGGGCAAGGGCGATCTGGTGTATCTGCGTGAGAAGGGGGACAAGCTGTACTGCGCCGCCAGCGACACCGCCAAGGAGAGCATGGACCCGGTGATCGCCCTGGTGGACAGCCGCACCGCCTCCGCCGCCGAGCTGTTTGCCGCCAACGTCCGGGACCGCCAGCGGGGCATCATCATCGGCAGCCGTACCTATGGCAAGGGTGTAGCCCAGAGCCTCTTTACCGCCAAGGAATATCCCCAGGCATTTGCCGACGGGTCCGCCCTGCTGCTGACCACCGGCTATGCCTTTTCCGACAGCCTGACCACCGCCAACGTCATGGGGGTGATCCCCACCCTCCTGGTGGACGACGCCATGACCGAGCCTGTGGCCAAGCTGCTGTGCGCCAAAGCCCCCGCCGGAGACAACAGCGGGACTCTTCGGGTCCACCTGGGCCGCTGGAGGTGGTATGTAGACCTGGCCGCCGCCCAGGCGCGGCCGGAGGTCTTTGCCGCTCTGCTGGAGGCCCTGCCGCCCCAGACCGACCTCTATCTGGGCAGTGGGAGCGGCTGGGAAAAGCAGTCGGTGGCGGCGGTCGCCGCGCGCTACGGGAAGGGCGTTTCCTCCCGGAGTTTTTCCGATGTGGGAGCCAGTGAATACGCCGACGCCATCAACACCCTGAAGACCTACGGTATTTTGAAGGGCAACGCCGCAGGAGATTTTATGCCCAAAGCCACGCTGGACCGGGCTTCCCTCTGCGCTCTGCTGGCCCAGGCGATGGACTATCCCAAATCCAACGATGCGCCTGCCTTCCCGGATACCCCAGCCGACGCCTGGTACACCCCCTATGTCACCACCCTCAGTCAAATGGGGGTCGTCAACGGCTATGACGACGGTCTGTTCCATCCCAATGACCCCATTCCCCACCAGCAGTTCATGGTCATTCTGGCCCGGATCATTGCCAACACCAACCACACCTGTCACGCCGCGCTGGCGGCGGGGATTCCGGATGAGGACGCCGCCTCCGGGGCCTATGACGCTTACGACCCTTGGGCGCGCACCGGGGTCTGGGTCTTGGATGGCTGGTGGCACGCTCCTGCCAAGGCCATCGCACCTAAGGCGCCCACCACCCGAGAGGAAGCGGCCTATGATCTCTACTCTGCCCTCAACGGCTTGGGTTTGATCCCCTGAACGATATAAAGAGAAAGACGCTTGGCGAAAGCCAAGCGTCTTTCTCTTACTTACCCCAATAGAACATCCAGAGGCACCCGCGAGAGCGGGGACGCGCCAGTAGGCGCGCAAATTTCGCGCGCAGCGCGGAATTTGCGGAGGGCGAGCTTTGCCCGCCCGAGCATTTTAAAGGATAATACAAATGAGGCCGCCGGAGCCCTCGTTGATGATGCGCTGAAGAGTCTCCTGAAGCTTGAAGCGGGCGTCGTCGGGCATCCGCTTCAGCTTGGCCTGCAGGTCCTCACTGACCAGCTCCTGGAAGGACTTACCAAAGATGTTGGACTGCCAGATCTTCCCCGAATCTCCCTGGAACTCCTGGAGCAGATACTCCGCCATTTCCTCCGACTGCTTTTCGTTGCCCACGATGGGGGAGACCTCGGTCTGAATGTCCGCCCGGATCATGTGGATGGAGGGAGCGGAGGCCCGCATCCGTACGCCGTAACGCCCGCCCTGCTTGACGATCTCCGGCTCCTCCAGGGTCAGCTCCTCCAGGGCGGGGACAACGATGCCGTAGCCGGTGGCCTTGACCTGCTCCAGCGCCCCCGCCACCTTGTCATATTCGCACTTGACCCGGCTCAGCTGGGTGAGCAGGCTCAAGAGGTCGCCATCATCCCGGATGGGGAAGCCGGAGCGCTCGGCCAGGGTCTCATAGAACAGACTGCGGGGCAGCTCCAGCCGGGCCGCCGCCTGACCGCTGCCCAGGGCGATGGAGGACAGGGTGCTGGCGCTGACCCACTGGCACTCGCCCATGGCAGCCAGGGCCCCGTCCACGTCCCGCACTTTGCGCAGGCTGGCCGCGCTCTGGCGGATGGATTGGAAGAGCCCCGCCTTAATGGGATGTTCAAAGGGCAGGGCGTCCACCCAGGGGGGCAGGAACAGGTCCAGCTCCCGCAGGGGAAATTCCCGCAGGACCGAGCCGATGATGTCCCGGACGGCGTCTTCTCCCAGCTCCAGGCAGTTGGCCGCGATGCAGGACACGCCATAACGCTGGCTCAGATCTTCGCGCAGGGCCTGGGCCTCGGGAGAGTGGGGATAGGCGGAGTTGAGCAGAAGGACAAAGGGCTTGCCCAGTTCCTTCAGCTCGCCTACTACCCGTTCCTCTGCCTCAATGTAATCCGCACGGGGAATGTCGGTGATGGTGCCGTCGGTGGTGACCACCACACCGATGGTGGAGTGGTCCGCGATGACCTTGCGGGTGCCGATCTCGGCGGCGTCGGTCATGGGAATGGCCTGGGGAAACCAAGGGGTCATGACCATTCGGGGCGCCCCCTCCTCGTCGGCGCCAATGGCGCCGGGGACCAGATATCCCACGCAGTCGATGAGCCGTACCGAGCAGGCGGCCTCGCCCCCCAGGTCGATGGTCACCGCCTCCTCGGGGACGAACTTTGGCTCGGCGGTCATTACCGTCCGGCCCGAGCCGGACTGAGGCAACTCGTCCCGGGCCCGGTCCCGGCGGTAGGCGTTGTCGATGCCGGGGAGCACCATGGTCTCCATAAAGCGTTTGATAAAGGTGGATTTTCCGGTCCGTACCGGGCCCACCACACCAATGTAGACGTCCCCTTGGGTGCGCTGGGCGATGTCCTCATAGATCAATTCGTTCACTTGCGATTCCTCCTCACGGCTCTGGCCTTGTCTCTACACTGTATGGCCAGGCCCGTGGGATTATTCCTGCCATTGGAGGAAGGAGGCCTGAAAGAAGAGCTGGAAAAATCCATCGAAAGGAGTCAGCGAGAAAAAAATAAAGCCCCGCCCGGGCCGGTATGAAACCCTACGCCGCGGAGATACTGGAAGGGTCAACAAACGATGCGGGAGGCGGGTCCATGCAGGGCAAGGTCGAGCTGAGCGGAGTGAATACCTCCAAGCTGAAGGTGCTGAAAAACGAAGAGACCATGGCGCTGCTCCGCCGGGTCAAGGAAGGGGACATGGAGGCCCGTGACCAGCTAATCCAGGGCAACCTCCGGCTGGTGCTCTCGGTCATCCAGAAGTTCATGGGCCGGGGGGAGAACGCCGACGACCTCTTTCAGGTGGGGTGTATTGGCCTGATGAAGGCCATTGATAATTTTAATGTGGATCTGGATGTGCGCTTCAGCACGTATGGAGTTCCAATGATCGTGGGGGAAGTGCGCCGGTATCTGCGGGACAACAGCGCGATACGGGTATCACGCTCCATGAGAGACACCGCGTACAAGGTGCTCCAGGCGAAGGAAAAGTATGTGGCGGAGCATCAGCGGGAGCCGTCGCTGGAGCAGCTGGCGGACATTTTGGAGATCCCTCGGGAGGAGATCGTGTTCGCGCTGGACGCGATCGCGGACCCGGTGAGCCTCTATGAGCCGGTGTATGAGTCCGGCGGAGATACGGTCTATGTGATGGACCAGGTGAAGGACAAGAAGAACACGGACGAGAGCTGGCTGGAGCATATCGCGCTCAGCGAGGCCATGAGCAAGCTCAGCGACCGGGAAAAGCGCATCCTGGCCCTGCGGTTCTTTAAGGGAAAGACGCAGATGGAGGTCTCCTCGGAGATCGGCATCTCCCAAGCACAGGTGTCCAGGCTGGAGAAAAACGCCCTCGCGCAGATACGGAAGAGTATGTAGCGTGTCAACAAAACCACGCCGGGTATACGCCCGGCGTGGTTTTGTGTTATACTGTTCTTGAGAAAAGCTTGAGATTTACGGGGCAGAATAAACGGACGATCGAGAAAGGGGCGGCGGTGTGAGACAGAAGCTGTTGATCGCAGATGACGAGCCGGGGATCGTGGATATGCTGTGTACTTACTTTGCCCCGCGCTATGACGTGCTCACCGCCTGCAGCGGGGAAGAGGCGGCACGCAAGGCGGGGCAGGGACCGGACTTGATATTGCTGGATATCAATATGCCGGGGATGGACGGGCTGAGCGTCTGCCGGACCGTCCGGGCGCACGTTACCTGCCCTATTCTTTTTTTGACGGCGCGGACCGAGTCGGCGGACAAGATCGAAGGGTTTCGGGCGGGGGCGGACGACTATATCGTCAAGCCCTTCGACCTGGACGAGCTGGCCGCCCGGGTGGAGGCTCATTTGCGGCGGGAACAGCGGCGCAGCGGTCCGGCGGCGGCGCGGTTTTTCGGAGAGCTGGCGGTGGACTACGCTGCCAGGACGGTCACGGCGGGCAGTGAGACGGTGACCCTTTCCCGCCGGGAATTTGATATCGTGGAACTGCTTTCCCTCCACCCGGGGCAGGTGTTTGACCGGGAGCGTATTTATGAGGCGGTTTGGGGCATCGATGGGGAAGGCAGCAGCGACACGGTGATGGAGCACATCCGAAAGATCCGCGCCAAGCTGGCCCGCCATACGCTCCACAGTTATATCAAGACGGTTTGGGGGTGCGGCTACAAATGGAACGGCTGAAGAACATGAGCCTTCGCAAGTCCTTTTTCCTTCTGACCCTGTGCGGCCTGCTGGCGGCGGTGGTCCTGGCGGCGGCACTTTGGGGCGTATGTCTTGCGGTCTCATCCCAATATCCCAGGGGCGGAGTGGTCATCAGCGGGAGCGAGATGATAGAGTCCCTGCCCGGGCCGACGCCGGAGCAGCTGCGGCTTTTGAAGGCGCTGGACGTGATCGGCCTGCTGGGCTGGGTCCTGTTTCCCGTGGCGGGGCTGGCCGCGGCGGGGGCGCTCTTTTACCGATGGAAATTGGAGGAGCCGATCCACATTTTGCTGGAGGGGACCAGGCGCATCCAAAGCCACGACCTGGACTTTACCCTCCCACAGCCCTCCGGCGACGAACTGGGGCAGGTCTGCGGGGCCTTTGAGGTCATGCGTGCCGAGCTTTTGAAAACCAACCGGGAACTGTGGCGGCAGGCGGATGAACGAAAGCGGCTCAACGCCGCCTTTGCCCATGATCTGCGCAACCCCATCACCGTGCTGAAGGGGAGCGTCAAGTTTTTGGACCAGGACCCGGCGGACAAGCGGGCGTTGGAGCGGCTGGGGACTTACACCGCGCGGCTGGAACAATATGTGGAGGCCATGAGCTCCGTCCAACGCCTGGAGCAGCTGCCTGTGCAGGCCGCAGACGTGGCGTTGGAGCTCCTGCGTTCGGAGCTGGAGGAAACGGCGCGGTTGTTTGCCCCGAACTTAGAGGTGATGGTCTCCGCGTCGAGGACAGGAACAGCTTGGATCGACCACGGGATCTTTCTCACGGCGGCGGAAAACCTGATCGGCAACGCCGCCCGGTATGCCGAAAGGAAAATCGAGGTTGAATTGACCGTGGATGGCCCCGCTCTTTCCCTGCGCGTCGCTGACGACGGCCCCGGTTTTCCTGCGGCCCTATTGAAGGACGGCCCTAAGCCCTTTGACAAAACAGATGGGGGCGGGGCGCACCTCGGCATGGGCCTTTACAGTGTCTCTCTCCTGTGCGCCAAGCACGGCGGAGCTCTGTGTTTGAAAAACCGCAGGGAGGGCGGCGCCGCGGTCACGGCGAAATTTTACATGGAGGACAAGTCTTGAGGTTTGTTTGAGATTTGCACGCTACACTCTCCTTACACCAGATAAGGAGGGTGTTTTTTATGGTCATTGAAGGCAAGGAACTGTCGAAAATCTACGGAAGCGGTGAAAACCGTGTGGTGGCCCTGGACAAGGCGTCGCTCATCATTACTCCCGGCGACCTGATCTCCATCATGGGACCGTCGGGCAGCGGGAAGAGCACGCTTCTGCATTTGCTGTCCGGGTTGGACCGGCCCACGTCCGGAACTCTTACCTACGACGGCAAGGACATTTACAGCCTGTCCGACAAGGAGCTGTCCGCCTTTCGCCGCCGGCGCGTCGGGTTTATCTTCCAGCAGTTCCATCTGCTGCCCGTGCTGACGGCAAGGGAGAACATCATCATGCCTCTGCTGCTGGACAAACGACAGCCGGATGAGGGGTATCTGGAGCATCTGACGGAGCTTTTGGGCATCTCTGACCGCTTGAGCCACCTGCCCCATGAGTTGTCCGGGGGACAGCAGCAACGGGTCGCCATCGCCCGGGCCCTCATCACAAAGCCCGATGTGATCTTTGCCGACGAGCCCACAGGCAATCTGGACAGTAAAAGCGGCGGCGAGGTGATGGAGCTTTTGAAGACGGTGGGGGAGGACACAGGCAAGGCTCTGGTGGTCATCACCCACGACAGCCGCGTCGCGGCCATGGCCCGGCGGCGGTTCACCATTGTGGACGGGGTGTTGTCGGAGGTGACAGAGGGATGAAACACTACCGCGCGCTGGCTCTGAAGGAGCTGCTGGCCCAGCGGATCACCTCTGTTTTGATCCTCCTGGCAATCGTTTTGTCCACCATGATGACGGCGGCGATTGGCCAGTCTATGGGGGTGCTGTCCGCCATGCGCCAGCAGCAGGCCATCGCCATCGGCGGCAACCGCCACGCCGGCTTTGTGCAGATGAACGAGATGCAGCTGGAAACGCTGGAAAACGATTCCCGCCTTTCCTTTGTGGGACCGTATATCGTGGTGGGGAATACCCGGCTGGACAACACCCTGAACCTGGGCCTCAGCGAGTTTTGGGAGGATGTGACCGCCGTTTATCCCTCCATTTCCAAGCTCAAGGAGGGACGTTTGCCGGAGAATCCCATGGAGATCGCCCTGCCTGAGGATGTGCTGGGCTATCTGAGGTTTTCCGGGGAATTGGGGGACAAGCTGACCCTGTCGCTGGAGAAGGCCCTGCGCCACGGGGTGATGACCAATTCCTACGATTTCACAGCCGAATTTACCCTGGTGGGCGTCACCGAGAGCAACTACCTCAACTACACTGCCGGGGTCATCAACGGCGTCGTGGGTCAAGGGACGGCGGAGGCGCTACTGCCCGAGGAATACCGCTACTACAATGTAGACGTGCGCATGGTGGATAAGGGGACGTTCCAGGCTACCATGGATGACCTGGTGACCTCTCTGAACGTCCCGGAGCTGGACACGCTGTACAACACACCGTATTTGAACGCCTTGGGCATTCGATACAGCAAGGAGGCCGCTGACGTGACGGGCGTCTCGGAAAACGGTTTCCCCTTTATGCTGGCGACGGGAGTGCTGGTGGGTGCGCTCGTTCTGCTGGCGGCGGGGCTGGTGATCTACAACATTCTGAAGATCGCCGTCTCCCGGCGCATGACCCAGTACGGCGTCCTCCGGGCGATCGGGGCGGAGAAGAGACAGCTCTATTTTCTGGTCACCGCCCAGGTGTTGCTGTTGTGTACCTTGGGAATACCGATCGGTCTGTTACTGGGCACACTCTCGGCCAGGAGCATCCTTACCGCCGCCACGGGGATGCTGTCCCCGAAAATTTTTCTGGCGAGGGACGCAGGGGAGCTGGCGCGGCTCATTGGGGAAAGCAGCGGCGGGAAGGGTCCGTTCCTGTTGGCGAGCGCAGCCGTCACCTTATTCTTTGCCTTGATCGCTGCACTGCCCGCCGCACGGTATGCGGCGCGGGTGTCTCCCACCGTTGCCATGGCGGGGAGCCGGGGCAAGATCAAACGCCGGAGCCGCAGGGTTAGGAAGATCCGCCGTTTCGAGGCGTTTTACGCCCGGCTCAACCTGAAGCGGAGCCGGGGCCGCACCGTTATCACTGTGTTGTCTCTGGTCATGAGCATTACGGTCTTCATTGCCCTCCAAAGCGCGGTGGGGCTGCTGGACGCCTCCGCCGGTGGGGTGGCGGAGCACTACGGGGACTACTCCATTACCAACGAGACGGTGGGCTTT
This sequence comes from uncultured Oscillospiraceae bacterium, assembly GCA_910579775.1. GTDB lineage: Bacteria > Bacillota > Clostridia > Oscillospirales > Oscillospiraceae > MGBC124762. Next base: position 368,802 of record CAJTUE010000001.1, read on the forward strand.
TCCCCGGAGGAATACCGGGCCATGGAGGCCGACCCCCGGGTGGAAACGCTGACCGCCATGCAGTTTTCCTACTACGAGCAGGGGACAGACGGCTACCCTGTCGGGATCGGCTTTGGTTTCCCACTGCAGCCGGCGGAGACCTTTCAGGTGCTGGGGCTGAACGGTCCTTACTGGGACAGGGCCTTTTCCTCCCTTTCCCGGGAGCTTCTGGAAAAGCTCAAGGCAGGAGAGGGCTGCGTGGTCCGCAATCCTCTCCCCCTGATCTACGAGGGGGAGGAGATTCCCCGCACAGAAATAAAAGCGGGGGATACCATTACCGTGGCGGGCCGGGAGGTGACCGTGCTGCACACTCTGGACGGCTATGACGGCTACCTGAGCGTGGGCAACAGCGGCTTTATCAACGGTGTGCAGGTCGTCGTAAACAAGGAACTGTACGCCGCGCTCACCGGGAAGACGACCTACAACGAGCTGCTTCCCACTCTGGCGGAAGGGGTGGACCGAGCGGAGTATGACACCGAGGTGGCAGCCCTGGCGGAGCGGGTTCCGGGGACGATATGGCTTTCCTATGAGGACACGGACCGCCAGCTGGCGGAGAGCTTTGCCCAGATCAAGCTCCTGGCCTGGGGGTTGATCCTCTTTGTGGCCCTGATCGGCCTTTTGAACATTGTCAACACGGTCTATACCAACGTCCACACCCGGGTCAAGGAGATCGGAATGCAGCGGGCCATCGGCATGAGCGCGGGGAGCCTCTACAAGGTCTTTTTGTGGGAGGGGGTCTACTACGGGCTTATTGCCTCCACTGTCGGCGGCGCGCTGGGGTATATCTGTGCGGTCTTTGTGGGGGCGGCCACCACGGACACGCTCCAATTGGTTCCAGTCCCTGTTTTGCCCATGGTGGAGGCGGCGGTCCTGGCGGTGGCGGCCTGCCTGCTGGCCACGTGCGTCCCTCTGCGCCGAGTCGGCAGGCTGAGCGCGGTAGAGGCCATAGAAAACGTGGAGTGAACTTTGTGAAATGACACAGACCTTTCTTTCTTGACATTGCCGAGGCCCTTTTCTTGCGGACCGCCGGGGACGGCGGTCCCTACAAATTTCACCGGACCTTTACCTTTGAATGTAGGTTTTTGCCCCGCCCGCCGTTCGCAAAAAAAGGAAGCCGTCTGCGTATGCAGACGGCTTCCTTTTGTGTAATCGGTGGGATCAGACGATCAGGAAGAACTTGACCAGGAACAGCGCGGAGATGATGTAGGTGAGGACGGAGACCTCCTTGAACTTGCCGGAGAACACCTTGATGACGGTGTAGGAGATCAGGCCCAGGCCGATGGCGTGGCCAATGGAGCTGGAGATGGGCATGGCGATGAGCATGAGGGCCACGGGCACCATCTGGTCCAGATCGTCGAACTTCACGTTCTTCAGGCCCTGGAGCATCAGCACGCCCACATAGATCAGCGCGGCGGAGGTGGCGGGGGCGGGAATGATGGCCGCGATGGGGGCGATGAAGGTGCAGGCCAGGAACAGGATGCCGCAGGTGAGGGCGGTGAGTCCCGTGCGGCCGCCGGCCTCCACGCCGGAGGCGGACTCCACGAAGGTGGTGACAGTGGAGGTGCCGGTGCAGGCGCCGGCCATGGTGCCCACGGCGTCGGCCAGGAGGGCCTCCTTCATGTTGGGCATGTTGCCGTCCTTGTCCACCATGCCGGCCCGGGAGGCAGTGCCCACCAGGGTGCCGATGGTGTCGAACATGTCGATCATGCAGAAGGTGATGACCAGGGTGACGATGGTAAAGATGCCAATGTCAAGGAAGCCCTGGAAGTTGAACTTGAAGAAGGTGGTCTCGGCCATGTCCTTGAAGGGGGGCAGCCAGTTGGCCTGGGCCAGGGACTCGAAGGGATTGCTCTTCAGGAAGATGATGGAGCCGGCCCAGTGGATCACGGAGGCGGCCAGCATACCGATGAGCACGGAGCCCTTGACCTTCTTCTTGGACAGCAGGACAATGACAAACAGGCCGATAAACATGGTCACCACGCTGAGTACCATGGCGGGGTAGCCGGAGCCCATGGTTTTGCTGGCGGCGTCGGCAGTGAGGGCGCCAAAGAAGTCACGCATGACGAAGAAGGGACCGCCGTTCTCGGAGTAGATACCGGCGTTGGAGCCAAAGCCGATGTTCATCAGCATCAAGCCGATGGCGGGGGCAATGCCCAGGCGCACCCCCAGGGGGATGGCGTCTACGATCTTCTCCCGGACGTTGAGCAGGGACAGGATCAGGAAGATGACGCCCTCGATGAGGATGATGACCAGCGCCGCCTGGAAGGAGGCCAGATAGCTCATGCCGGTGATGCTGACGATGTTGGCCACCACGATGGCGAAGAAGCTGTTCAGGCCCATGCCGGGGGCGAGGCAGAAGGGCTTGTTGGCCGCGAAGGCCATAACGAACATTGCGATGGCGGAGGCGATACAGGTTGCCAGGAACACGCCGTTCCAGAGGTTTGCGCCCTCCGCGCCGAAGCCGGTGAGCAGGTTGGGGTTCAAGGCGATGATGTAGGCCATCGTCATGAACGTGGTCAGACCTGCGACGATCTCCGTGCGGACGGTGGTACCGTTCTGTTTGAGCTTGAAAATCTTTTCCATTTTCTTCTCCCTTTCACTTCCCGCCTGCAGGGGGCGGGAAAAAGATAGGTAGAGCATACCACAATTCGACAAGAAATGCTAGGGACAGGATTCCAAATTGACAGGGTAGAATGGAGGGTATATAATGGAAAACGACCAAAAAACAAGGAGGCGTCCCCTATGACCTATGAAATACAGGTGGCGGGCCTGACCCGTCATTTGCCCTTGTGTCCCATCAGCGACACCCTGATGATCGGTGCGTTCGTCATTTTCGGCGACGTGGAGCTGACCTGCGCCTGCGCCCGGGAGCTTTTGAAGCTTGCCCCGGAATTTGATTACATGGTAGCCCCCGAGGCCAAGGCTATCCCCCTGGTTCACGAAATGGCTCGCCAGAGCGGCCGCAATGAATATTTTCTGGTGCGCAAAAAGAAAAAGGCCTACATGGACGGAGTGTTTGAGGCCATCGACCGTTCCATTACTACCGAGGGAGAGCAGAAGCTCTACATGGATGGAGCCGACGCCAAGAAGATGAAGGGGAAACGCATTCTGATCCTGGACGACGTGATCTCCACCGGCGGCTCTCTGGCGGCGGTGGAAAGCCTGGTAGAGCAGGCCGGGGGCAATGTGGTGGGCCGTATGGCGATCTTGGCCGAGGGAGACGCCGCCAAGCGGAAGGACATCATGTTTTTGGAGCCGCTGCCCCTCTTCAATGCGCAAGGACAGCCACTATAACTTAGAGCAACGGCATAAAAAGGACCCGAAGCATGGCTTCCGCTGTGCTTCGGGTCCTTTTCTATCATCAGAAAGGTCAACCGGCTTTTCTCCACGTTCTGGGGGAGAGCAGAAAGAGAATGGGAAAGATCTCCAGGCGCCCCACCAGCATATCCACCATGAGCACGATCTTGGAGAGGGCAGTGAAACAGGAGTAGTTTCCGGCAGGTCCCACCAAGGCGAGGCCGGGACCGATATTGTTGAGACAGGCCAGCATTCCCGTCAGGTTTGTTTCCATGGAGAGGCCATCCAAGGACAGAATGAGGAAAGAAATCACGGCGATGGCGCAGTAGGCGGACATATAGGTGTTCACCCCCAGGAGGGTGTCCTCACCCACGGCGCGGCCGTCTACCCGAACCAGATTGACGCTGCGGGGGTGGAGCATCTGGCGCATCCGGGCGCGCAAGGATTTGGCGAGCAGGAGCAGCCGGGCGCACTTGATGCCGCCGCCGGTGCTTCCCGCCGAGGCGCCGCAGATCATCAGTACCACCAGGATCGAGCGGGAGAACTCCGGCCAGAGGTTAAAGTCCTCGGTGGCAAAGCCGGTAGTGGTCATGACGCTGGACACGGCAAAGGCGGCGTGATGGAGCGCCTCCCCTACGCCGGAAAACAGGGAGGTGATGTCCCAGGTGATGACGGCGATGGCGGAGAGCATGATGCCCACATAGAGCCAAAGCTCTTCGTTGCGAAAGACCTGCTTGAATCTGCGAAGCAGCAAGAGAAAGTAGACGGAGAAATTCACCCCAAACAGGGCCATAAACACGGTGCATACGGTCTGAATATACGGTGAGTAGCCCGCCATAGAGTCGTTTTTGATGCCAAAGCCGCCGGTGCCTGCCGTACCAAAGGCGGTACACAGGCTGTCAAAAAGAGGCATATTTCCTGCCAAGAGGAACAGGACGTTGACGACGGTCAGAGCGATATAGATGCCATATAAAATAGCGGCAGTCTGCCGCATTTTAGGCACCAGCTTGCTGACACTGGGACCGGGGCTTTCCGCACGCAGAAGGTGGACGGAGGAACCGCCATCCTTGCCGCCCATGGGGACGATAGCCAGCAGGAACACCAGGATGCCCATGCCGCCCAGCCAGTGGGTGAAGGACCGCCAGAACAAAAGACCCTTGGACATGGGCTCGACCTCGGTCAGGATGGACGCCCCCGTGGTGGTGAAGCCGGAAATGACCTCAAAGAGCGCGTCAATATAGCTGGGGATCTCCCCGGCAATGACAAAGGGCAGCGCCCCCACCGCAGAGAGGACGATCCACCCCAGAGCGGTAACCAGCATTCCTTCCCGGGCATAGAAATGTCGATGGGCCTTTCGTCCGATGAGCCACAGTACGCCGCCCAGAGCGGCGGCGATGAGCATGGTGAGGAACACCGCGCGCATGGCGGTTTCCTCCCGGTAAATGGCAGAGACGATCATCGAGGGAAACAAAAACACACATTCCAGCAGCAAAAGGAAGCCCAGGAGCTTCCCGATCATGCGATGGTTCATTTGGCGCTTCCCTCCTAGTCTGCAAAGACATCGCCCAGGTCGCTGATGGCTCGCCCCTCCCCGGTAACGACAATAAGGGTGTCGCCGGGATAGAATTTACTGTCGCCCTTGGGGAGGATGGTCTTGCCGTTGTGGGTGATGCAGGAGATCAAAATGCCGCTCTTCAGCGGGATATCCTTCAGGGGCTGGCCGCAGTAACGGGTGGTCTCTCCGGTGCGGAACTCCATGGCTTCCACTTGGCCGTCCACGATGGGATGAAGGGTGAGAAAGCTACCGCCGTCCTGCCTGTGTGCGGAGGACATGGCGCGCACATAGCGCACGATGTTGGCACAGCACAGGGCCTTGGGGCTGATGATGGAGCCCAGGCCAACCTTGCGGAAAAGGTCGGTATATTCCATGCGGTTGATCTTGGTGATGACCTTGCCTACCCCCAGATGGTGGGCAAACATGGAGAGGACGAGGTTCTCCTCGTCCATGCCGGTAAGTGTGATGATCGCATCGTAGCTGGTAATCCCCTCAGCGTCCAACACGTCCTGACGGGAGCCATCTCCCTCGATGATAATGGCCTTGGGCAGGGATTCGGCCAGCTGGAGACAGCGGTTGTGGTCCTGCTCGATGATCTTTACGTTCATGCCGCTCTCCAGGCACCGCTTGCCCAGATAGAAGGCGATACGGGAACCGCCGATAATAAGGAGGTCACGGACCTTATGCTCTACCAGGCCCAAATTGCGTACCAGCTGAGCCAAGTCGTCCAGTGCGGCGGTGACAAAGAGAGTGTCGCCCCCCTGCAGCACGAAGGAGCCGCCGGGGATGTGAACTCCGTCGTCTCGTTCCACGGCGCACACCAGCACGTTGACCCGGGCGATCTCGTAGAGCTTATGAAGAGGGATGCCGTCCAGATTGGAGTCGGCAGCCACTGGGACGGCAACGATCTCTACCCGTCCCTTGGCAAAGGATTCCCGCTTCAAAATAGAGGGGAACTGAAGGAGTTGATAGGCCTCCAGAGCGGCGGCGTGTTCAGGGTTGACGGTGAGGGAAAGGCCCAACTCATCGTGCATATAAGCCAGCTGGTCGGAATACTCGGGGTTGCGAATGCGGGCGATGGTGTGGGCCGTACCCAGTTTTTTTGCGGTGAGACAGGTCAAAAGGTTCAGTTCGTCCCGGCTGGTGGCGGCAATGAGCAGTCCCGCGTGCTCCGCTCCCGCCTCCCGGAGAGTGGCCATGGACGCGCCGTTGCCTACCACGGCCATAATGTCCATGCGGTCGGCGCTTTGCGTGAGCACCTGGGGATCGGAGTCCACCATAGTGATATCGTGCCCCTCGGCGGAGAGCTGACGGGCCAACGCCTCGCCTACCTTGCCGTCGCCAACGATGATGATGTTCACAAAGCCTCACGTCCTTTATCGAACGGTAGAGTAATTCGTCGTGTAAGTAGCCCATTATACCACATTTGCCCGGACTTTCAACCCTCGGCTTTCCTGTCCGAATTGGGGATTGCGAAACGGGGAAGAATGGTGTATAATAGCTTCATCTTACCCCGCCCGGTTGCGGGGCAAGGTCGCACTAGTCGGGGAGTTAGCGGTGCCCTGTACCTGCAACCCGCTCCAGCAGGGATGAATCCCGGCCCCCGGACTCTTTTTGTTTCGTCTGCCCTCCATAAGCGGCGATGAAGGATCGGTCTCGCGCAAGGCGGAGTCGTGAACCGTGTCAGGTGGGGAACCAAGCAGCACTAAGCGGCCAACCGTTTGTGCCGCGAGGGCTCCGGACCTGAGCTGGCTGTGGAGGTAACGGGGGTAGAAAGGGCTTCAAAGGCCGGTGTGCGGCCGTGCCCTGCAACCGGGCATTTCATTTGTGAAGCAGATCTTATGTTAGGAGGTGAGGATATGTACCAGGCCCTTTATCGCAAGTATCGCCCCAAAACCTTTGAAGAGGTGGTGGGCCAGGATCACATTACCCAGACCCTCCGCCGTCAGGTGGCGGACGGGACCTTGTCCCATGCCTACCTCTTTACCGGCACCCGGGGCACCGGCAAGACCTCCTGCGCCAAGATCTTGGCCAAGGCGGTAAACTGCCGCCATCCTCACGACGGCGACCCCTGCAATAAGTGCGACGCCTGTGTGGGTCTGGACAACGGCGCTATTTTAGACGTGGTAGAGCTGGACGCGGCCTCCAACAACGGCGTGGACTACATCCGCGCCCTGCGGGAGGAAGCGGTTTACACCCCTGGTAGCGTGAAAAAGCGGGTCTACATCATCGACGAGGTACATATGCTCTCCGCCTCTTCCTTCAACGCCCTTCTCAAAATCATGGAAGAGCCGCCGGAGCATTTGATGTTTATTTTGGCCACCACCGAGCTTCACAAGGTCCCGGCCACCATTAAGTCCCGGTGCCAGCAGTTTGCTTTCAAGCGCATTCTGTCCGGCGACATCGAGGGGCGGCTCACCTGGGTGGCGCAACAGGAGAAAATCGACCTGACCCCGGGGGCCGCGGCCCTGCTGGCCCGGTTGGCGGAGGGCGGGATGCGGGACGCGCTGTCCCTTTTGGACCAGTGCCGTGCCAACGCCGGGCCGGTGGATGAGGAGGCGGTGATCCGCGCTCTGGGCATGATGGGCAACGTGGAGACCGCCAAGCTGCTAAGCGCCCTGGCCGCAGGGGATACCGCGGCCGCTCTGGCCACTCTGGACCGGCTGTACCGGGCGGGGAAGGATATCAAGACCCTGTTGGGTGAGATGTCGGCCCTGTGCCGGGATCTACTCATCCGCAAGACTGCACCCCAGGCGGGGGCGTCTCTGCTCACCGGGGGCTATGACGATGTGACGCTCCGGGGCCTTTCCGAACAGCTCACTGCTCCCCGTCTGATCCAGATGCTTACCATTCTTCAGGGGACGGCGGCGGATCTGGGGAGAAGCGCCAATCCCCGCACGGATGCAGAACTGTGCTTGATCCGTTTGGGCGATGAGAGCCTGGACGGCAGTGAGCTTGGCCTCTCCGCCCGGGTGGCCCGGCTGGAGACCATGATGTCCTACCCGGCCCCCGTTCCCGCTCCAAAGCCTGCTCCCGTGGCCGCCGCCTCGGAAGCGCCGGTCCCGGCTAAGGGGACAGTTCCCCCACCCGCGCGGGTAGAGGAAGTGGATGACGTGCCGCCCCCCTGGGAGACGGAGCCGCCGCCCCCGGCGGTGGAGCCGGAGGCGCCCGCTCCCGTGGCCCCGGCGCCCGCGCCGGTCCCGGTGTCGGCGGACGACAGCTTCTGGCCCGCCCTGCTTCCTGGGCTGAAGCCCATCCTCTCCCCGGCGGTGTGGCCCTTTGTGTCTAACCCTGCGATGACCGTGGGTGTGCTGTCTGGCGACACGCTGACCCTGGAAGCCAAGGTGAGCGTGACCAAGGCCATGATCGACAAGCCGGAGGTGCTGGAGGCCATTGCCCGGGCGGCGTCGGCCCGGCTGGGGCGGGAGGTGGCGGTGAATGTTTCCGCCCCCGCGCCTAAGGCGGGAAGCATGGAGGACCTGTTTGCCATCGGCCAGAGCCTGAACGATGAGCAGTAAGAAACGCTGAGAAAGGGGAACAACAGATATGGCCAAGGGATTTGGGAGCCGCGGGATGCCCGGTATGGGCGGCGGCATCAACATGAATATGATCAAAAAGGCCCAGAAAATGCAGGAAGACATGCAGAAGATGCAGGAGGAACTGGAAAACGCCACCTATACCGCCACGGCGGGGGGCGGCGTGGTCACCGCCACAGTGAGCGGCAAACGGGAGGTCACCGCCCTGGAGATCGATCCCGAGGCGGTGGACCCTGAGGACGTGGAGATGCTCCAGGACATGGTCATCGCCGCCGTCAACGAGGCCCTTCGCAACGCGGAGACCGCCGCCGCCGAGGGGATGCAGCGCATCACCGGCGGGCTGAACCTGCCCTTCTGAGGCTGTGAGAGAGGTCAAGGTCAACCGGGTCTACCGCCACTTTAAGGGTGACCACTACCTGGTGATAGACGTGGCACGGCACTCGGAGACCGGAGAGGAATATGTGGTCTACCGCAAGCTCTATGGCGACGGCGGGCTGTGGGTGCGCCCCTTAGCCATGTTCCTGGAGCCGGTGGATAAAGAGAAATACCCCGACGCGAAGCAGGAATACCGCTTTGAGCTGCTGGACATCCCCAGCGTGGCGGGGCATAAATAGCGAAAGAAAAGAGACATGCAACAGCGTGCCTCTTTTCTTGTTACGGCTGAAGGGATTCTACCCGCGGGCTAAAAAAGGCGTCCCCGGCGCCGTTTTTGCGCTCTGCGGAGCGCCGCCCTGTTCGAATCCACTCATCCGTAAAACAAATCCCGGACACATCCTAAGATGTGTCCGGGATTTGGTACGGCTGAAGGGATTCGAACCCCCGACCTACTGGTTCGTAGTTCTAATTTTCCCGTTTTTTATCGTTTTGCAACATGGCGCAAAGTATTGAAAACACTTGGTTTTACTCTCCCGCTCGTCTGGTAATGTCTGGTAGTGTAGTTGAACTTTTTGTAGTGGAGTTGAATTTTTGTTGAATTTCGAAAAGTCCCTTTGCGTATCTGAAGTAGCAAAAGGGCGTCTCCCGGATGGGAGACGCCGCCTTCATTTAGGCTGTCATTCAAAAAGAATGCAGCACCTATTTACATGTACATTATAGCAAGTAGGCCTGGAGCTGTCAACAGGAAATTTTTACCACTTAATCTTATGTCCCTGCACCTGTCGCCGTAAACTTAACGGCATCTATATCAGCTTGTGTCAGAATCTTTCTTTCATCTGCAATTAAGGTCAAACTGTTATGAGGGGCGTGCGTTGTGTCGTATACCAACTCAATTTCTACACCCTCATTCTTGGCTATCTGTATAGCCGGGATAAAATCACTATCTCCTGTAACAAGAATCGCTTTCCCAATGCGTTGCTTAGCTGCAAGCAGAACCAAATCGCACCCTAGTAAAATATCAACTCGCTTTTGCTGGTAAATCGGCGACCCGTCCACTTTTCTCCCTCGGTATTCCAATTTTCCTAACTTAACTTCGTACCGATCCAGTTGTTCGAGAGAAGTCACAAATTTCTGCATGCCATTATATCTGGCAATTTCACCGCTCGAAGGTGTTTTGCTCTTGTAAGGCATACAATTATAGTAGTACGTTCTTAATATTGAAATGCCATTGGCCAAATGTGAACTCAACTTTGAAAAACCGTTTCTTACAAGGTGAAACATCAATATCTCCACTGAATATCAACGGTCTGGTCAGTGACAGCTACCTTTTGAATAAGCTCGTCCACAACTACTCTCCGGTCATCATAGTCAAGCTCCTCCCAGCGGTCGAGGCGTTCAGCCAGCTCGATCATGTCATGTCTTGGTGTTGACATAGTAGCAGAAAGTTCAATTAACTGCTGTCGGTAGGTTTTGCTCTGAGCATCCAATTCACTGACACGTTTATTGATGTACTCCATCAAAACGCTATTAGCACTGGATACCTTGTCCATGAGACTGTTGATCTCGGCGGCAATCTGTTCCAGCTTGATATTCAGTTCGTGAACAAGCGGGTTCTGTTGCCGACCTACTGGCTGAGATGTGACATCGTATTCCTTGACGTGTTCCTTCATACGCTGTAACACATTCTCTTCAACAGCGTTGGCGAACAATCTACCGGCTCCCACACAGCCGTGTGAACCTATCCTATGAACACAGCGTAGATACCGAACCCTACCCTTGTTGCCTCTGCGGACAACCAGGGCGTGCCCACAATTCCCACACTTGATTTTTCCTGCCAGCCAAGTGTTGTGTGCTTTTATGGGCTTGGAGATTGACTTGTTGTTGAGGCACTTTACCCTGGCCGCGATCCACACGTCGGACGGGACGATCCCCTCATGCGGAGCAAGAACCAAGTGCTGCCCATTCAGCACACGAGCTTTATTGCCGGCACTCTTGTCCTCGTAGAGGTAACAGCCGTTCGTCCCAATGAAGTCCTCTGGGCTGTTGTGGATTTCTGTTCCTTGGTTTTTGAAGAAGCGGTACAGCTCCAGATCGGCCTGTACATAGATAGGGTTCTTAATGGTGTCTCCCAGCTGAGTCCGTCCCCATGAGCCGTCTTTAGAGACGGGGTTCCTAATCCCATTAGCTTCCATATAGCGAACGATGTCACCATAGGAAGTCTGTGGTTGGGCATACATAGAGTAGATCAGCTTGATGATCTCTGCTGGCTCAGGGTCAACAACATAGCGGGAGGTTTTCTTGCCGTCGAGCATATACGGCTCCAGCTTAAACCCCATGGGAATTGGCCCACCCATGTAAAATCCCTTCCGGCTTCGGCTTAGGTAGGCGTCGGTCACACGCATCTGGATTGTCTCGCGTTCCAGCTGGGCGAACACAATGCAGATGTTAAGCATAGCCCGCCCCATTGGTGTAGAGGTATCGAATTTCTCATTGCAGGAGACAAACTCCACACCGAATTTCTGAAACTCCTCCATCATATTTGCGAAGTCCAAGATGGAGCGGCTGATTCTGTCCAGTTTGTAGACGATGACTCTGCTTATTGTGTTCGTAAAGGGTATACCGGCTCCCTACCATGGCTGAGTGCTATGGTGGGGCTTCCTTGGACTGCTCATGGTGTCGTGTGTTCATTCTATCTCAATATGGCGAAGTCAGATCATAGCGAGGGTGGTATCACTTTTGAGTCTGCCAAGGCAAGTAATTTTGAGATGGATACCGGCAGTGATGAAAGCCCGATGATTTGATAAGGAGAAAGAACATGATTCGACTTTTTATTTCCCAGCCCATGCGGGGGAGATCCGATGAAGAGATTGCCGCAGAGCGGGAGTATGCGAAACTCGCCGCCGAAAGGATTTTGAAAGAGGAAGTTGAGGTGATCGACAGCTTCTTTCAGGGCGGCGATATGAAGCCTTTGGAGTATCTGGGCGAAAGTCTGAAACTCTTGGCTGGTGCTGACTGGGTATGGTTTTGTGATGGATGGGATGAAGCTCGTGGGTGCAAGGTTGAGAATACCTGTGCCCGCGAGTATGGTATCGGCATCCTTCACGCATAAAGCACATCAATCGAGAAAAAGGAGGAGGGATAGACATGGAGTTTTTGCGTAAACTGAGCAGCCGCAAACTATGGGCTGCGGTGGCTGGAGTGGTTACTGGCCTTGCTATGGTATTCGGCCTGGACGAGGGTATCATCACCAGCGTTTCCGGTGCTGTGGTCGCCTTGACCTCTGTTGTGACCTACATCGTCACTGAGGGGCGGATTGACAAGGAGGCTGTGGGCAATGCGGCGGAGAAGGTACAGGATGCAATCGACGAGGTGACTGGCAATGACGCTTAAAGAGATCTTCATGGGCGGCGGTGCCTTGGTCGCTATCTTGACACTGGTGCAGGTCAGCCCTATCAAAATTGACCCGTGGTCAGCCATCGGAAAGGTGCTTTGCGCAATCGGACGGGCGATTGGAAAGGCACTCAATGGTGCAGTGATTGAGAAGCTGGACAAGATGGAGGCAGCACAGGTGGAGACACGGATGCGGCTTGATGAGCACATTCGTGTTGACGATGAGCGCAATGCTGATTTGCACCGTGCGTACATTCTGCGCTTTAACATGGAACTGCGGAGAGGGATGCAGCACACGGACGAGGACTTCAACGAGATCCTTTACAATATCAAATGTTATGAGCAGTATTGTAAGAATCATCCGGAGTATGAAAACAACAGGGCAGTACACGCTATCAGGCATATCGAAAACGTGTATGATGATCGTATGGAAGAGAACGATCCTGAGTGAGGCGTAACGCCGTCTGCCCATGCGCTACAGCATGGTATCAAAGTAGGGAGCTGGTCTTTATGGCCGGTTCCCTATTTTTGTGATGATTTGAAGAAATTTTGTGTTGACGAAGCATGGCATTTCGGATATACTGCAAATAGGATGAGACAGGCGAATTTGCGGCTAAATTTCCCTGTTGACAAAACGGGGGATTAGGCATATAATAAGAGTGAAGGTACTTGTATCTTCGTTTAGCAATAATCCCAGGTGTTCCACCGCCGTAAGTGTGGGGTTTTAATCCAAGGTTCCGTTACCGAGAATACGGGCTTTAATTCAAGGTGTTCCACTACCGTGAGTGTGGGCTTTAATAGAAGGGGCGGTTTGTCCGCCCCTTCTTTTTTAGAGAGAAAGGATACTATGCTAAAGTTTTACGACATTGATCCGGCATACGCAAATTATCTTCGGCAGTTCGATCAGCGCATCCCCAATATAAGCTATGGGACAAATAACAAATTTGTTTGTGGGATTGTGCTGTCGGTTTCTGGATATAACTATTTTGCGCCTATTTCTTCCAATACCGCGAGGCAACAAACTAATATTTTGATAACAGATGATACGGGGAGAGTTCTATCATCAATCAAATTTTCTTTCATGTTTCCTGCACCCACTACCGTAATTACACCTAAAAATTTCAGAGCTATTCGTGCCGTAGATTCTGCGTATGCAGATTTGCTTGAAAAAGAGTATGAGTTTTGCAAGAAGAATGAACAAGCCATTCGAGATAAGGCTATGAAAGTCTATCGAATAGGGTGTAATCCTGGACACGTATTACATAGGAACTGTTGTGATTTCCACTTGCTTGAAGAAAAACAGGATGAATGGATAGCGGCGCAAAATGTTGTAGCGGGAAAAAATCAAGAGACACAAGCGGAATAAACAAATACAGATGAAGATCTGTTGGAATATGAGTTCTTATATCGGGGAACTGGTCTTTATGGCCGGTTCCCTATTTTTTGCATTTATGGCACTTTGAAAAGCGCACAAAAAAGTTATGTATTTTTCAAAATATCATGTCAAAAAGAGTGTTGGCGGCTCTTCCTGTTTTGTGTCATGTTGTAGGAAACGGCAAGTCAATTTTAGGCGCACCATAAGTCTCTTTTAGAACCTTTCCCAAATATGCACCGTCTATAAATATAGCTACCTTATCCACGGCATACCATCTCCTTTTTCTGTAGTATATACTATAATACTCTGTTTGTCCACAAGAAATTGCCCAAGCAATATCTACTCTTTGGCTTCATCTCTCTCCATCGTTTCGTCCACGGCCCGGTTGATGAAGCCGTTGACGCTTTCGCCCTGGGCGTCGGCGTGGGCCTTGATAAGCTCCTTCTTACCCTTGGGCATCCTGATCCTTATTTCATCCAGCTTTTCAAGGTACTTAACAGACGCTTTCTTTTGCGCTTCGCTAACAGCCATAACTATCTCCTTCCTGGGTGTCTCCAAAATTGGAGACACCTCTTTCATTATGGCTTTATTATACAACGCCTGTCTATATGTGTCCATAGACAATTTAAACGAATATATGGGAACATATTTAGTCATTCCGTCAATTGCAATCTATGGGAACATATAGTATAATTCGTATTGTCAGGAGGGAACAACACCGGCGAAGGTGGACGGGTAAGACCAAGAGTACCTCGTAAAAGCGGAACAGGATAAGGGAGATTGAGATGGCCTAGAGTGCCTAGATGCTTAAAGCCTACCGCTGCCGGTGAAATCCCTTAATAAAAGAAGGAGGTACACAGCATGAACGCACACGAACTGGAGGCCAAGTGCCGGGAGCTGCGCCAGCTCCAAGCTCTGATCGAGGAGGCCCAGGAGGAGGCCGAGGGCATCAAGGACGCCATCAAGGCGGAAATGGGCCAAAATGAGGTTTTGAGGGCGGGGGAGTATACCATCACCTATAAGCCCGTAAAGTCCGCCAGAATGGACGTAAAGGCCCTTAAAACGGCTTTGCCCGATGTGGCCGCCCGCTTCATGGTGGAGAACACCACCCGCCGCTTTTGCGTGGCATGAGAAAGGGCCTCATATCTCCGCCGCCAAGCAAGAGGATATGAAGCCCCGTAAACACCCCAGAGGGGGTAAGGATATTATACCACCTTGCCCCCTCCAATGTCAAAGGAGAAGTGATACCGTGAACGCAAGCTATGCCGTCTTGGAGGTGGTCACCTTCAGCGGGCTTTTTATCCCAGTTCTGGATATGCCCATGAAGGAGGATATCAAGAGAATCAAGCCAGATATCCCGGAAGATTTGCTGAAAAAGGCGGAGTCCATGAAAATGACCCAAAAGCAACGGGAGATATGGCGGCTCTATGCGTCCGGACATAAACGGTTGGAAATTGCCAAGGAGCTTGACAGAAGTCCTCAAACTGTCTATAAAACCGTAGCTCTAATCATTAAAAAGCTATCGGGTAAACCGCCAGAAGGAAACTGC
>CAJTUE010000002.1 GCA_910579775.1 uncultured Oscillospiraceae bacterium
AGGTGGTGGGCAAGCTGAAACGCCTTGCCGATGATTGCGGCATCTGCCTCCTGCTGGTACACCACACCCGGAAGCAACAGGCCGATGATAAGTTTGATATGATTTCCGGCACCAACGGCCTGTTGGGAGCGGCGGACGGGGCCTTTCTTCTTCAAAAGGAGAAGCGGACGGACGGCAGCGCCATCTTGGACGTGGCAGGGCGTGACCAGCAAGACCAGCGGATGTATCTCACCAAGGACAGGGAGCGGCTTGTGTGGGAACTGGAACGGCTGGAAACGGAGCCGTGGGTGGAACCGCCCGACCCGGTATTGGAGGCCGTTGCCGCCCTTGTGACGGCGGACAGGCCCACCTGGGGCGGCACCGCCACGGAGCTGGCGGCGGCTATCCAGACCGACATGAAGCCCAACGCCCTGGCGATGCGGCTGAATGTCCGGGCCGGGAGACTGGCGGCGGAGTATCATATCCGTTATGAGAACAGCAGGAGCCACGCCGGGAGAAGTATCACCCTCACCTTGGAACCGCCCCAGGCGTGACGACCGTGACGGCTGTGACGGCTTTTTTGAGAGCGGGGGCGGTGTGAAAAACATCGTCACGGTCGTCACGGCCGTCACGGGGAGCGGGGCCAAAAGTCAAGGGGCCATACCTGGGGGTGGAGATTGCCACAAGGCAATACAACCCGAACCCCTTGACTTTTGGCCCACGGAGAACACTGGCCGGGTGGGGGGAAAGGCTGTGCCTTTCCCCCCTGCCCAACGGCGAGTGTCAAAGTTTAGGCGGGGTGCAGGGTGCCCTTTTCAAAGGGCGGCCCTGCTGGGGGAGCCGTCCGCAGACGGCGGGGGCAACGCCCCCACTCCACCCCGTAGGGCGCAAATGCGCTTTTGATGGCCGCAAGGCTGTCAAAAGTGCTTTTGCGTTACTTTCGCAGAAAGTAACAAAGGCCGCCGCTTTGCGGCGAAAGGAGTGTTGATTTGAAAAGAACGATTAGCGCCATGGTGGGGCAGGGTTCGGTGAAACACAACAGCAGGGCGTTCAACGCCAAGAACACCGACCCGGAACGCTCCCATCTGAATATAACCTACTGCCACGAAAATATCAAGGCAGTTTTCCATGAGCTGTTTGACGAGGCCCTCAAGCGGTACAACGACAAGCAGACCAGGGCAGACCGCAGGATTGAGGACTACTATGAGAAGATACGTTCCAGTAAGCAGGAAAAGCCGTTCCATGAAATCATCCTGCAAGTGGGCAACAAGGACGACATGAGCGCCGAGGGCGAGGACGGCCGGCTTGCGGCGGCGGTGCTGGACGAGTACATGAGAGGGTTCCAGGAGCGCAACCCCCAGCTTCGGGTGTTCTCCGCTCACCTCCACATGGACGAGGCCACGCCCCATCTGCACATCGACTTTGTGCCGTTCACCACCGGGAGCAAGCGGGGCCTGGACACGAGGGTATCGCTGAAACAGGCGTTAGCGGCCCAGGGCTTCAAGGGCGGCACCAGGGGCGACACAGAGTGGAACCAGTGGGTGCGCTCTGAAAAGGAACAGCTTGCCGCCGTGATGGAGCGCCACGGGATAGAGTGGGAGGACAAGGGCACCCATGACAAGCACCTGTCTGTGCTGGACTTCAAAAAGGAGCAGAGGGCGAAAGAGATTGCCAAGCTGGAGGCAGTCAAGGCCAAGAAGCAGGGACAGGTGGAACAGCAGGAGCAACGTCTAAAGGAGCTGGCCCCGGCTGTGAGGAACATGGAACAGTTGGCGGCGCAGTTCTCCGACGACCCGGAGCGGATATTGCCGGAGGCAGGGCCGTTGGAGAGCGCCAAGTCCTACCGGGAGAAGAAAGCCAAGCCCCTGTTGGCGCAGATCGTCAAGGTGCTGCGCTCTTTGTATCGGGCCTATGTCGACTTAAAAGGGAAGTATGAGCGTTTGCAGGGGGACTATGGCCGGGCGAGAGAGGGCAACGAGCGGTTGTCTGACCGCTTGCAGGAGGTAAAGATGGAGAACAAGGCCCTGCGGGGGACAGTTGCCGACTTTGAGCGGGTAAAGCGAGCTTTCGGCCCGGAGGAAGTAGAGCGGGCCGTGGAGGACGCCAGACGGCGAGAGGCGCAAGAACGAGAGCAGAAGAAGGCAAAGCGGAAGTTCAGCCGAGGGGCAAGGTAATGGATAACAGGAGGGCACTTCAAGGAGCGCCCTCCTGATTTATACTTGTCAGCGGGTGATTTTACTGCTATAATTGAGAGCGATAAAAAGGAATTTGAAACGGAGTTTTTATCATGCTACAGGTTGTTTTTTCTGAAAGTGAATGGGGAACATTGAAGATGGCCACGCATTGCAGGCCGTCCAGTTGGGATGATGGGGTGATTGGATTTATTTTCGGTGACGGAGAGAAAGAACCCACGCAGGAAGAAAAAGACCAAGCTATAGCCCAATTCAAGGCCCAGAGGGAGAAAGAGAACCGCCGGGCACGACCTGTGGGCGGCAATCCTGGAGATGTGCTATGCCCGTCTGTTGGGCTGGACATCGGCCCCATAAGCGGCCCTGATGTGGAGAAGGCCCGGTTTGATTTGCTTACCGCTTGGCTGGGGGGCGATTTCCCACTCCCAGATTGCGACCCAGACGATTATGCCCAGCGGGATATGCTTTGGGAACAACGCCAGCGGGACAGAGAGCGGCTTTTGGAGGGCGGAAAACATGGCGAGGCTGTGCGCATTTGGTACAGCAATGCGCCTTACTCCCTGTGCGGATTTTATGATGTGCTTTGGCAACTGCGGGACTGCGATTGTCCCGTGACCGCTTTAGAGATGCCCCGGTGGATGCCGCTGGAAGATAATACGGTACAGTCCTGTTTGAACTGGGGGGAACTATCTCCGGGG
Source organism: uncultured Oscillospiraceae bacterium (assembly GCA_910579775.1). Lineage (GTDB taxonomy): Bacteria > Bacillota > Clostridia > Oscillospirales > Oscillospiraceae > MGBC124762. Next base: position 2,867 of record CAJTUE010000002.1, read on the forward strand.
GACTGGGCGGCGTATCTGCCGCTGGAGCGGGAAATCCCTAAAAATGTCCGCAGAGCTATCGCTATGGAGTGGTCACAGCTTCGAGAGGAAAATTCACCCTTGCGTGCTGTTGTCAATGGCCGTTTGCGCAGTGTAGGGGAGGATTTCTACGATCCATTCATTCGTGCCCAAATCCCTGATGGAATTTTCCGGGTGGCTCATCTCATCGGTGATGTATTGGGGCGGTATCAATTGGGTATCGGCGACTGGTGGATTGCCAAGCGTATTCAAGCTATGGAAACCCAAGGGGAACTGATTACAGTGTCCAAGGGTGACGGCTTCTACCGGAACGAAATGCGTCGAGCGCAATAAAAGAGAACTTCCGATATATCAGGGTGTTTTCTATTGCTGAATAGCCTGGGAAACGGTGTAAAAGGTAGTTGTATTCTCCTGCTTTTTGTGATACTATTTTGATACTAAGAAAATTAGCGGCCAAAAATAACAGGTAAAATATTAACAAATTTGCGAATGTTATGCCTGTGAAAGTATAGGAAATACAGCCCCATATAATAGGATTTGTCGAATTTGAATAAGATGCTGAACATTTTCCCCAGTTCGGAGGAGCAAAAGGAATACGTCCATAAGCAGCTGCAGGCTTACAACTCCAATTATATGAAAGGCTTTTCCGATTTTTCCTGCCACATGGAAGAGAACGGCGCAATTGTAGCAGGGATCGTAGCAGAGAGCGTGGGCGACACGGTGGAGGTGGAGTTCCTGTTCGTGGACGAGTCCTGCCGTGGCCGTGGACTTGGTCAAACGCTATTGGAACATGTGGAGGCTGAGGCGCGGAAGCAGGGGATGCGGCGGGTACTGCTGAACACCTACAGCTTCCAGGCTCCCGGCTTCTATGAGAAAATGGGCTACCGGGCGGTGTTCAAGCTGGAGCCGGCGTTTGACGAGTTTTTCCAGTCTTATTTCCTCAAGGAGCTATAAATTAAATTTTTAACAATTTTCAATGGATTCTTTGGCGCAAAAGCGATATACTGCAAGTGTACCTAGGGAACCGACCTTCGGCGTGACATAGAAAGGATGATGACAATGCCGACCAAGTACCGCGTTCCACCGGCCCGCAGGCCAAACCCCATCACAGACGACCATTCCCAGCCCATCGCGCCGCCACCCCGGCCGCCAAGAGGGGGAGGGGACGGATGGCTGCTCGCGCTGGTGATTGTTTTGTGTGTAGTCCTGCCCCTGGGCTTTTTGCTGGAGGGGCTGGACCTGGGAACCGCATCATTTGGACTTGACATTGGAGGTGTCATTATGCAGTATATCATTCCTATCGTTCTGATCGTGGCGGTCATCGCTCTGGTCGCCCGCAATGTGGCCATCGTACCCCAGGCCAACGCCTATGTGGTGGAGCGGCTGGGGAAGTATAAACACACCTGGAACGCGGGCATCCACATCAAGATTCCCTTTGTAGACCGCATTTCCAACCGCGTCTCTTTGAAGGAGCAGGTGCTGGATTTCGAGCCCCAGAGCGTGATCACCAAGGATAATGTCTCCATGAAGATCGACACGGTGGTTTATCTGGTCATTTTTGATCCCAAACTGGCCACCTACGGCGTGGAGCATGTGATCCCCGCCATTGAGAACCTGACGGCCACCACTCTGCGTAACCTGATTGGTGAGCTGACCCTGGACGACACCCTCACCAGCCGCGACACGGTCAATAGCCAGATGCAGACCCTGCTGGACGTGGCCACCGACCCCTGGGGCATCAAGGTCAACCGGGTGGAGCTGAAGAATATCATTCCGCCCCGCGACATTCAGGAGGCCATGGAGAAGCAGATGCGCGCCGAGCGGGAGAAGCGCGAGGCCGTTTTGAAGGCGGAGGGTTCCAAGCAGGCCCGCATCCTTGAGGCCACCGGCCTCAAGGAGGCTACCGTGCTTCAGGCCGAGGCCGCCAAGCAGAAGGCCATTCTGGAGGCTCAGGCCGACCGGGAGGCCGCCATCACCCGGGCCGAGGGTCAGGCGAACGCCATCCGCAAGGTCAAGGAGGCAGAGGCGCAAGGCATCCAGATGATCAAGGACGCTCAGGCCGACGACTCGGTGATCCGTCTGCGTTCTCTGGCCACCTTGGAGGAAATGGCGAAGGGTCAGGCCACCACGTTGATCATTCCCTCCGACCTGGCGGGGTTGGCCGGAAATCTGAGCGCCCTGAAGGCGGCGCTGGACAGTGGAAAGAAGCCTGAAGAGAAGTAAAAAAGAAAGTTGGGATCGAAATGGTTCAGCTGTCAGACCGGGCCATCGTGCCTGTTGGGTGCTACGATGAGGAATTGAGACTGTTTGAGAGCCAATATACCGTTCCTTATGGGGTCAGCTATAATTCCTATGTCATTTTGGACGAAAAGGTGGCCATTCTGGACACCGTGGACCCACGCAAGACGGAGGAATGGCTGGGCAATGTGGAGAAGGCGCTGGCCGGCCGGACGCCGGACTACCTGATCATCCACCACATGGAGCCGGACCATGCGGGGAGCATCGCCGTTTTGGCGGAGAAATACCCCGCCATGACCCTGGTAGGAAACGCCAAGACCTTCCCCATGGCGGCGGCTTTCACCGGGCAGGACTTCTCCGGTCGCGCACTGGCGGTAGGGGAGGGGGAGAGCTTGGCGCTGGGCAGCCACACCTTGACCTTCTACATGGCGCCTATGGTCCATTGGCCTGAGGTGATGGTGTCCCATGAGAGCTCCAGCAAGACCCTGTTCTCCGCCGACGGCTTTGGCCGCTTTGGTTCTCCGGACCCCGCCGGGCCATGGGTGGACGAGGCACGGCGGTATTACACCAACATCGTGGGGAAGTATGGCTCCTCGGTGCAGGCGCTGCTTAGCAAGGCCAAGGGGCTGGACATTGAGGCCGTCTGCCCACTCCACGGGCCTATCCTGGCCGGGGAGAGTCTGGCGTTGGCTTTGGAGAAGTATGACTGCTGGAGCCGCTATGCTCCCGAGGAAAAGGGCGTTTTGGTAGCCTATGCCTCCATCCATGGCAACACCGCCCGGGCCGCCAAGGAGCTGGCTGAGCTTTTGAAGGCCGAAGGGGTATGCGTAGAGGTCATTGACCTGGCCCGCCATGACCCGGCAGAGGCGGTGGCCCAGGCGTTCCGCTTCAGCGGTCTGCTACTGGCGGCGTCCAGCTATGACGCAGGGGTGTTCCCGCCTATGGCGCAGTTCCTGGCGCGGCTCAAGTCCAAGGGGCTGAAGGACCGTACAGTGGGGCTGATGGAAAACGGCTCCTGGGGACCGACGGCTATGCGGGTCATGCTGGCGGAGCTGGAGACATTGAAGGATCTTCGCCTCGTCGAGCCCAAGATCACCATCCGCTCTGCCGCCACCGCGGAAAATCAAGAGCAGATGAAGACGCTGGCCCAAGCGCTGGCCTCGGCTATCTAAAATAGAAAAACAGAAAGGCTCCATCCGCCAGGATGGAGCCTTTTCGTTGTACGTATGTTATTCGCAACGCCAGAAGTAAGCGGAGTAGGGGGGGAGCTCACTGCCGCCGCCAAAGTCATGGAGGTCGCCGGTGATGAGATCGGTGGCGCGGCCGCACTGGGCGTCAAAGTGGGCGGTGAAGGGCTCCGCGTCGGCGTTGATAGCGACCAACACCCGCTCGCCGTCGATAGCTCGCTCAAAGATGTACTGCTTGTTGGTGAGCACCACCGTGCGGTAGGAGCCGCTTTGCAGGGCGGGGTAGGCATGACGGGCGGCGGCCAGCTTGGTGATCCAGGCTGTCAGCTCGTTGCTCTGGGGTGTCTCCAGCGCGGGGCGCAGGGAGGCGTCTCCCTGATGCTTGTCGCCCTCCAGCCCCCACTCACTGCCGTAGTAGATAGACGGCACACCGGGCATTCCAAACAACAGCGCCCAGGCAGGGTAGAGGTGGTTTTTATCCTGCAGGATGGTGGCGATCCGGGTCACGTCGTGGTTATCTAAGAAGCTTAGCAGGTTCTTGCCCCGGTAGAGGCACCAGTTTTCACTGCCAAACTGGCGGTTGAGGGAGTGGCCGATCTCAAAGAGATTCATGGAGTTAAACGCCGACCAAAGGCCCTTATAGCACTCATAGTTGGTCACGCTGTGACAGGCGTTGTCGTTCATCCAGCGGTTGTAATCGCCGTGAAGGGTCTCACCCACCAGAACGAAGTCCGGCTTAAGGCCGTTTGCGAACTGGCGAAGCTGGGCTAAATATTCCGGGGGCAGGCAGTAGGCCACGTCTAGGCGGAGGCCGTCGATTCCAAATTCCTCCACCCAACCGCGGATGACGTCAAAATGGTGCTCTACCACGGCGGGGTTATGGAGGTTGAGCTTGACCAGCTCATAGTGGCCCTCCCAGCCCTCGTACCAAAAGCCATCGTTGTAATTGGAGTTACCGTCAAAGGAGAGGTGGAACCAATCCTTATAGGGACTGTCCCAGCGCTTTTCCTGTACATCCTTGAAGGCCCAAAATCCCCGGCCCACGTGGTTGAACACCCCGTCAAACAGAACGCGGAGCCCAGCGGCATGAAAGGCGTCGCAGACAGCCTTCAGATCGTCATTGGTCCCCAAGCGGCAGTCTACCCGCCGGTAGTCACGGGTATCGTAGCCGTGGCGGTCACTGTCCATCATGGGATTGAGCAACACAGTGTCCGCTCCCAGATCGCGGATGTGCTCTGCCCAAGGGATCAGGTCACGGATCCGAGGAACGGTCACGCCATCGTTTTCCACCGGTGCGCCGCACAGACCCAGAGGATAGATCTGATAGATCACAGACTGGTCATACCACATGGAGATCACCCTTTGCGAAATAAGTTGCCACGCTGGTAGTATACCAAAAAACGCGTTGAGACGCAAGGAAAACTTGTTGCACTTTCTCACAAGGTGTGCTACAATACCGAATGTTTGAAAATCTTAACATAAGGAAGGTAATCAAGCTATGATGATGCTGCTCTCTATCGCGGTCGCCCTGTTGGCGGGACTGCTGATGACCCGCCTGATGAACCGTTTTCATTTGCCGGACGTGACCGCTTATCTATTGGCGGGGGTGATCCTGGGGCCGTGCCTGTTGGGGCGGCTGGGCCTGCCGGGGCTGGGCTTTGGCACCTTTGAACAGGTACAGCTTCTTCAACCCATCTCCGATGTAGCTCTGGGCTTTATCGCCTTTGCTATCGGCAGTGAGTTCCGCCTATCCCACCTTCGCCAGACCGGTGGCGCGGCAGTGACCGTCGGCATCATCCAAGCCGTGGTCGCCACGATCTTTGTGGATCTGTCGCTGCTGGGACTACATTTTGTGTTGGGTGACAAGCTTCCCATTCCGGCGGTCATTACCTTGGGCGCGATTGCCGCCGCCACTGCTCCCGCTGCGACCTTGATGGTGGTGCGGCAGTATAAGGCCAAGGGTCCGGTGACCGACCTTCTGCTGCCTGTGGTGGCGCTGGACGACGCGGTGGGTCTTATCATCTTCGCCATCTCCTTTGGGGCGGCCCAGGCCATGGAGGCCAGTACCGTCAACCTGGTGGCGATTTTGGTAGCGCCTCTGCTGGAGATCATGCTCTCTCTGGTCCTGGGCGCGTTCCTGGGCTGGTGTCTCAGCGTTCTGGAGGGGCTCTTCCACTCCAACCGTAACCGCGTGGCCATGATCGCGGGCTTTATTGTCCTGGCGGTAGCCCTGTCCATGCTGAAATTTAACCTCGGCGGCACCGAAATCGGTTTCTCTTCGCTGCTGGTGCTGATGATGCTGGGCACGGTGTTCTGCAATATCTGCCCCCTCTCAGAGGACCTGATGAACCGGGCGGACAAGTGGTCCGCACCTCTTCTGACCCTGTTCTTTGTGCTCAGCGGCGCGGCCCTCGATTTGGGAGTGTTTGCGGACGCGGCCATCGTGGGGGTGGGCGTGCTCTACATCGTGGCCCGTTCCATTGGCAAGTATACCGGAAGCGCGCTGAGCTGTACCATCTCCCATCAGCCCAGCAACGTGAAAAAATATCTGGGCATCACCTTATTGCCCCAGGCCGGCGTGGCCCTGGGCATGTCCGCTCAGGCGGGCGCGGCCATGGGTGAAACGGGTTCTATGGTGCGCAGTATCGTGCTCTTTGGCGTTCTCATCTACGAGCTGGTGGGCCCCAGCCTCACCAAGTGGGCCTTGACCAAGGCGGGGGACATTCAGCCCAAGGAGACAAAGAAAGAGGCGGCGCAGGGTGTATGAATTAGTACAGGTCTCGCCCCGAGACTACTATATTGAAAGTCCTGCAAAAATTGGCCTGGTTTGTCTCACTGACAACGACGTCTGCCTCATTGATAGCGGCAGCGACAAGGACGCGGGCCGCAAGGTGCGCCAGCATCTGGACGCCAATGGCTGGCATCTGGTCGCCATCTACAACACCCACTCCAACGCCGACCATATTGGTGGCAATAAATATTTACAGGCTCAGACAGGATGCAGGATCTATGCTCCCGGTATTGAACGCGACTTTACCCTCCATCCCATTTTGGAGCCGTCCTTTCTCTATGGCGGTTTTCCTCCCCGGGAGCTGCGGCATAAATTTTTGCTGGCCCAGGAGAGCGAAGCGGAGGAGCTGACTGCGGATCTCCTACCCGAGGGCTTTGAAATGATCCCACTGCCCGGACACTTCTTTGATATGGTTGGGTTCCGCACGCCGGATGACACAGTATATCTGGCCGACTGCCTCTCCGGTCGGGAAACGCTGGACAAGTACCGGATCGGGTTTATCTATGATGTGGCGGCCTATCTGGACACTCTGGAGCGGATGAAGGGGATGACGGCCAAGACCTTTGTCCCAGCCCACGCGGCGGCCTGCGGAGAAATCGCTGAGCTGGCGCAGTATAATATTGACAAGGTCAACGAGGTCCAAGGGGATATCCTTGCGCTGTGCGACAAGCCCAGGAGCTTTACTGATGTGCGATAAAGAAGTAATAGAAGTGTAAAAAATTTTGCCGTTCCTATCCGGCACTTGCGCATTGTGTCGGATAGGTCGGGCGGTTATTCGGGCAAGTCCACCTTGCCAACAAAAGAATAATAAATCTCAATGTCCTGTCTGCGGGTCTTGTTCTCGTCATAGCTGCACTCATGCACAACGATTTTCTCTACAAACTCCCGCAGCAGAGTAGGGGTAAGTTCTTCAAAGCTGGTATGCCGCCGGACAACATTCATAAACTTTTCTGCGTTCACGGTGGCTTCCTGTGCTTTGGAAAGCTCCGCTTGAATAGCAGCGGCTCTTTCTTTCAGCTCCCGTTGCTCTGCTTCATAGTCTGCCGACAGCTCTGTGAAACGCTCGTCTGATATGCGCCCGGTCACGCTGTCCTCATACAGCCGCTTGAAGATAGCGGATAACTCGGCTATGCGTTTCTCGGAGGCTTCCAGTTCCTTTTTCTTGGCGGCGTTCCTGCGTTTGCCCCCGTCCTCGTTCTGCTCAATCAAGAGTTTCATAAACCGGGCTTCATGCTTTGCCGCATAGCTGGTCACTTTCCGCAGATTGGAGAGTACACCAGCGGTCAAGAGGTCGGTGCGGATAAAGTGCGCCGTACAGTCATGGGTGCGTTTCTTGTAGTTGCCGCAGATATAACAGTCCTGCTTGCGCTTGTCCGTCTGGTATCGCTGCTGATACATCACGCTGCCGCAGTCCGCACAGAACAGTATGCCGGAGAACAAACCCACTTCATCATAGCGGTTTGGGCGTTTGCGCTGTTTGCGAAGCTCCTGCACCCGTTCCCATGTTTGGGTGTCTATGATAGGCTCGTGGTGGTTCTCGAAAATCACTTGCTTTTCCGGGGGATTTTCTACACTGTGCTTGACTTTGTAAGAAAGTTTTTCTGTCTTGAAATTTACCAGACAGCCTGTGTATTCCCGGTTTTCAAGGATATGCACTACGGTATTGGTCGCCCACTTGCACTCATAGCCGGGGTGGTAGCGGCGGGTGCTGCCCGTCCTGCGGTATTCAAGCGTTCCCGGCGTGGGGATTTGCTGCTCTGTGAGCATACGGGCTATCTTGGTCGGACCATTCCCGGCAAGACAGAGGTTGTATATCTGCTTGACTACGGGTGCAGCTTCCTCGTCAATAATGAAATTTTCATCCTCGTCCATGAGGTAGCCATACACAGGCTTGCTTGTGATGGGCTTGCCATTCATGCCTTTTGAGCGTTTTACTGCTTTGATTTTCTTGCTCGTATCTCTCACCAGCCATTCGTTAAAGATATTCCGCAGCGGGGCAAAGTCATTGTCGCCCTGTGCGCTGTCCACTCCGTCATTGATAGCGATGAAGCGGACACCTTTCTGTGGGAAAATCATTTCCGTGTACATTCCCACTTGCAGGTAGTTTCGCCCTAACCTCGACATATCCTTTACGATAACTGTCCCGACTTTTCCGGCTTCAATGTCCGCAAGCATGGCTTGAAAACCGGGTCTTTGAAAGTTCGCACCAGAATAACCGTCGTCCGTGTACCAGCGCAGATTGGAAAAGCCGTTCTGCTTTGCATAGGTTTCAAGGATACGCTTCTGATTGGAAATGGAATTGCTTTCGCCTTGCAGCTCGTCCTCATGGGATAGTCTTGGGTAAAGGGCGGTAATTGGTTGTTGGTTGGTCTGTCTTAACATAAAATCCTCCGTTTCCGACAGCCAGCCCCACTATTCCGTACCTTGATTGTACCACATGGGGCGGCTGTCTGTATAGCGGCAAAAGCGTCAAATCTGCTTCTTTATGGTCGGTCAAATCGCCGTTTTTTGTGTAGCAGCTTCCGCTTCCAGCACTTTCATCATCTTGTCGGCTGCGGTGTCGGTTGCGCCCTGCTTGAAGAAGCCGGAAACGGTAAGGACGGAGTTGCCCATGCGGATTTCCGTCACACAGTCCGGGCGGCGGTCTGTTTTGGTGGTGCTTGTCTGTTTCGTTTCTGTCATAGGCTCTCCTTTCGCTGCTTCATCAGTTGCTTTAAGCGTTCCAGCTTTTCCTGTGCGGTTTCCTTTCGGAAGTTGCTGCCCGTGAAGCGGACGGGGGCGCACATGGAAGTCAGCCTGTCATAGATACGGGCGTGGGGCGTGTCCTGCGGGTGCTGCAATTCCTCCAGCGTGAGGTTGGTCGTGGCGATCAGCGGCTTGCCGCTTCGGTAACGGCTGTCAATCACGCTGTAAACCTGTTCCAGCCCGTATTCTGTTCCTCGCTCCATACCGAAATCATCAAGTATCAGCAGAGGGTAGCTGCAAAGGCGGGAAATATATTCGTTCCTGCCCTCAAAGCTGGCGGCAAGGTCACCCAGTATCGTTGCAAAGTTTGTCATGCAGACGGCAACCTCTTTTTCCATAAGGGCGTTGGCGATACAGGCGGCAAGGTAGCTTTTTCCCGTCCCCACGCCGCCCCAAAACAGGTAGCCGATATTTTCAGCCTGCATGGTTTCCCAGCTCTCCACATAAAAGCGGGCGGTTTCGGTCTGCGGGTTTCTGCCGTTGTCATGCTCAAATGTCCAGTTCCGCATAGCAGGGTCGGTAAAGCCCCGGCGTTTCAAGTCCTCCACTTTTTCAAGGTGCTTCTGTCGGCTTTCGGCGGCTTGCTGCTTTTCACGGGCTGCCCGCTGGCAGTCGCACTCTGCCGGGTGGCGGTCACGCCCGAAACAAGTCTTTCCCTCTGCAAAATAGGCTTCTTTGGGCGTATGGCACTTACCGCAGTATAAAAGCCCGTCCTCGCCTGTGTAGTCCTCCGCTTCGGCGGTAGTGGCTGTAATGTCCGTAATCATAGCTTCAATTCCGTTTTTCATAAGCTCTCGCCCTCCTTGCATGAATAATCGGGTATGCCCTGTTTCGGGGCAGCCTTGCCTTTGGCAGCGTCCTCCTGCGCCCACTTGTAAATGGTGGCTGCATGGCTGTGGTACTGTTTCCCGGTGGAAGCGATATGGCAGGAAAGCCGGTCAATATAATACTCCCACTTGTCGGGCAACTCTGTTTTTAGCCCGGAAAGCTCTGTATCGGTCAGTATCACATTGTTGTATCTGCCATAAGCGGCGGGGGCGGGGTGTCCCGTTTCTCCCTCTCTCTCTTTTTCTATCTCTATCTCTTTCTCTAACTCTATCTCTATCTCTGGTGGACGAATGTCGGACAAATGTCCGCCTTTTGTCCGGGGCGGTAAAAGTGCCTTGTTTTCCAGTCTTGCAGCCCGTTTCCGCTCGGCTTCGGTAGAGGACTGTCCTATCATCAGCTCAATGTCGGTCATATAGAAAGCCCCGCTGTCAAGCTGCTCCACAAGCCCCAACTGCCGGAAAATCTCTAAAGCCCTCTCAACCGTCCCTATCTGGTGGCGGGTCAGTGTCGCTATCATCTGCGCTGTGTAGGGGATATGCTCGTCAAGCTGCAATTTCCCGCCGTTTTTCAGCGATTTTAAGTACAGCTTCAAGAGGATATTGGAGTATAAAATCCCGTCTTTCATATCTTCCAGCAGCACAATGGAGTCGCTGTCAAAAAAGTTCTCTTTCAGCTTGAGGTAGTAATACTTGCGGTTATCTGCCATTGTCCCTGTCCTCCTTTTTCCGGCGTTTGGAGTAGTAGTGGGGGCAGAGTATGATAACCGCCCGGAAGCTCTGCTTGCAGCTATGGGTACAGCCCCGGCAGAGGTCATTGTATGTGATACGATCGCAGGTGGAATTCCCGACTTTCACTTGCCGCAGGAAAAAAGACCATTCCAGCCGCCGTTTCTTGCTCATTCTTGGCATGGGTGCGCTCCTTTCTGCCGTTTCCGCTGGTGTGGCGGTATCGGCGGTAATTCTGTATCATCTCGGTATCATTTTCGGGTTTTTTCTGCCCTATAAGCCCGTTAAAAAATCCTTTGGTATTTGCGGATAGGGTACGGGGCAGCCCCCTTGTTCTGTATAGGTTCGGGTACATTTTGGGGCGGTTTTTATCGTTCCTGTTCCTGCCTTTTCACAGGCTTGCGCTCCCGGTGTAAAATCTGGTCGATATTGCCCTTGACAGTCTGTAAGCGGCGGTATTCCTCCCGTTTTGCCCGGTAATCGTTGTAGCCGCTGTTTTTCTCTTGGATAAGGGTTTCAATCTCTGCTTGCAGGGCTTTATAGCTCGGCAGCTTGGAAATGCCGTTTTCCCTGAAATAGCGGGCGGCTGCGTCTGCTATGATAAAGTCGCTTTCGTACTTCTGACGGTAGGCTGCTTTTGCTTTGGCGTTTTTCTGCTGTTTCAGCCCGTCCCGGACAGGGCGGGTCTTGGAATAGGCAAGCACCTGCCGTTGCAGCTCCTTTTTCCCGTTCAGCGTCTTTTCCATCTGCTTCAGCTCTGTAAGGCTTTCCCGCATGGCGGTATAGGCGGCAGAACAGGCTTCGTCCAGTTCCTCCGGGGAAGAAAAGCCGTACTGCTGATAGGCGGTAACGGTAGCTGCCATTTGCTTTAGGTTGTGCTTTGCCGCCCAGCGGTCATAGCCCACGCCCTTGCCCTCGGCTCGCTTGGCTTCCCGGTCAACCATGCGCTGCAAGGTGTTGTCTGCCGGGGTGGTTTTTGTGGTTTTTTCCCCTTGTGACAGCTTTTTAACCGCGGCAGGGTATTCGAGTATGGCTTTGCTCTGTTCGGCGGCTCTGTGGGCGTTCTGCGTAAGCAGGACAAGGACAGCAGCCTTGTCAAAATCGTCCCCCAGCTTCCGGGCTGTGATAGGCTTTGTCCTGTCCGGCGTGAGGTAGGAAAGCCGCCCCCGGCTCTCCTTGACGGTCACACCCTCCCGCAGCAAAAGGGAAGAAAATTCGTCAAAGCTGCCAGCTTGGGAAAGTGCCTGCCGTATCGTCCGGCGCAGCTTCGCCTTGTCCGTTTCAAACTTGGTGGGCTTGGTCGGCTGTCCTGCGGCTTCTCTGACAGCGTTCTCTTTATCAAGGGCAAGCTGTCCTTTCTTTGCCGCCCAGTATTCCCGTTCGGTTATCCGTTCCTTGCTGCCGCTTAGGAGGTCGATTTGGTAAAGCCCCTCCCGGTGGCACATCTCCATGACTTCACTCTTGAAATATTCCATAGCGGCGTTGGTGCAGCGGTGCTTGCAGCCCTCCCGTGTGTCGGCTGGTCTGTCCATGTAGGGCAGAAGCGGGACTTCATAAATCCGCAGGGAGTTGATGACGATATGCACATGGATATTGCCGCTGTGGTTATGCCCGTCCGGGTGGGTGCAGACTAAGGCTTGGTGTCCGGGGAAATGCTCTTTACAGAACTGCTCGCCCAGCTCCTGCGCCCGGTCTACGGTCAAGCCGTTGTCTGTCCCGTCCCGTGGGTCAAAGCTGATGATATAGTGGTGGCTTTTCACATCTTCCCGTTTTTGGTTTTTCTCATAGCGGAGATTAGCCCGCATACAGGCAACAGCGAAATCCTCGCCCCCACAGTTGAGGGAAGAAATGCGGTAATCCTCCCTCGGTATCAGCCGCCCGTTTTCATCAAGGGTGGGCTTCATGGTAAACTCGTCATGCTCAAATGTGAGATAGGCTTCCGCTGCGCCATAGTCCGCATTTTTAGAGCTGATATGTTTGAATGTTGCCAACAGCGTCACCCACTTTCTGCAAGACTTCAAACTTTAGGGCAGCAAGGTCGGAAACCGCCGCCCGTACCTCCCCGGCAAGCTGCGGGTAGGGGCTGTGCCACTCGTTCAGCGTCCGGGCTATCTGGTTTAAGTTGCCGCCGATCCTGCCGTATTCGGCGGTCAGCTTCCCGACAGCGGCAAGCAACTCGTCATTGACGGGGGAAACGGTTATGATGGGGCGTATGGCTGCCCCGGTTATGGCTTGCCGGATAAACTCGGCTTGGCTCATGTTGTAAGCAGAAAGCCTTTCCGCAAACTCGGCGTATTCTTCCTCGGTCATGCGTGTCTTGACTACCCGGCTGCGGTGCGGCGTGTTATATCGTTTTCGCATGGTAAAACCTCCTTCGGCTGTGCGTGGTGTCCTCTCACTAATAGGAGAAAAACAGGGTGTAAAGCGGAACTGTTTTTGAAAAATCCGAAAAATTATTTTGAGGGATTTTCCAGCGGCGTAAGCCGCATAAGCAGGGTTTGGGGAAGGCACTCCCCAACAAGATTCCCGCAGGGGCAAAATGAGCGATAAGCGAATTTTGGTACTGCGGTAGAATCTTGCTCTGAAAAACTCCGGCGTTCCCCGGCTTCCGTACTTTCCGCTAACAAGACGTTTCAAAAGGGCTTTGCTACCCGCTATTCCGGCATATCTTGAAAATTTTCCTTTCACTACCTACAACACCACGCAAAGCAAAATGGACGGAGATTTTTAGAATTTCCCCTTATTCCCTACAACACCACGCAAGCCGAAAAAGGCGGACAATGGCAGTATTTTTTTCTTTGATAGGAAGCACCGTGCGCTCCTATCTGACTTGGCTGAAGGAGGCCGGACGCCTCCGGGCGAAATTTGTGGACAATCGGCTTCTTTTCCAGGCTTGACAACCGGCGGAAAACTCCGTATAATAACAGGGTTGTTACGGGGTGTGGCGAAGTTTGGTATCGCGCTTGGTTCGGGACCAAGAGGCCGCGGGTTCAAGTCCCGCCACTCCGACCACTCGAAAAGCCTTGGAATCGCGAGATTCCAGGGCTTTTTTGTGCTTTTTAAGAGTGTTCGTTCTGGAGGGAATTGAAAAAGCGCACAAGTCCTACGTGAGAACGCCGGAAAGCCTTGATACGCCTTGAAAAAAGGAGTGTATCAGCAATGGCAAATATCCGGGAAAACAAGCGCGGAAGTACACCGCCTGGACACCGCCCGAAGTACCCGGCGACTATGTCAAGAAGCCCATGTGGGCGTGCACCGGCAGGGAGATCTGCATGGAGTGGCTATACCATCCGGGTGTGCCCGAGGACCAGATCGAGGAGCTGGCTGAACAAAGCGCCAACACCGTCCCCGTAATGATGCCCTTTAGCTTGCCTTGCCCGGTCCGAACAAACTTCTGCAGTTGTTCGGAGTGTGTCATGTCTCTGAGGAACAGGTCAGCCTTGATGATCTCACTCAGTCAGAATTGCAATGTAATATCCTCCATGATATAATCAACGCAGCAAATTTGAGGTTTAGACAGGACGGCACACGGGAAGAGGGGCTGCAATGAAGTACCTGATACGTTATTTCGTAGATTTTATCGTATTGGCTTTCCTGTATGTTTTCTTCTTTTTCAAGAAGTGGAAAAGGCAGGGGAGAGATGTTCTGCTCGTTAACACCCTTATGTACGCATATCTTTCGTTGCTCCTCTTTTTTACGCTGATGCCGGTCATCGCATCCATTCCATTCATGTTTGACCACCCCTATAAATTGATGAATCTGGTTCCGTTTGTTGACGTTTCACTGGGAAGGGGAGACTTTTTCCGGCAAGTGGTCTTGAATGTTATCATGACCCTGCCCTTTGGTTTCCTGTTTCCTCTGACCAGAGACAAAAGGGCCCGATTCGGTGTGACGGTGCTGTTTTGCTTTTTGCTGAGCTTTGGCATAGAGCTCCTACAGCCGTTTTTCGACCGCACATCGGACATTACCGACCTGATCACGAATGTGATCGGCGGAGCGCTGGGCTATGGCCTTTATGCCATCTTTAAACCGATCATCCTTTGGCTCTTGAAGCCTTTGAAACGCAGGTGAAGGGCCCGCTTGCAAAAAAGCCGTCCATCCCCTTTGGGATAGACGGCTTTTGCTGTATGGACCCACAGAAATGTACCTGCGGTCATACTTGTGTACGTTCTACCAGGTTTAACAGGCGGGCGAGGGCGGAGACCCATTTCAGGTCATCGTCGGTGAGCTGGAGCAGACCGCTTTGGTTTCCGCGCAGGATGCCCGCGGCCAGAAGCTCTTCTGTGCTGGGCTGGGCCCATTGGGGCAGCTCGTCCACACGGGTATAGATCTTTTGGGGCGGCAGCAGACGCTCCAGCTCTTCCGCTACGATCTGGCGCACTTGTTCCTCGGTCACGGTATCTTCCTCCTTTTGGTCCAAAATGGCCTGCACCTCGTGGCGCAAATGGTTCATGCTCTTGCCGTGCTTGGGCAGCCACTGGCCCATGTCGGCGTGGTTGGAGCCCATGCCCGCCCGGTAGCTTTCAGCGTGATCGTTGATGGTGGCCGCGTCGTAGCCTAGCTCGACCGCCATAAAAACATTCCACGCCACCAGCAGTTTCCACATCCTGTCAAAATAGTCCTGATTCTTGACTACGTCGTAGCCGACCATGGTGCCGCCTGCATAGGTGTGGCCAGCGGGCTCGCAGACCTCCCACTGGATGCGGCTGTCGTTCCAGCTTCCCCGGGAGCCGGAGCCTACTCCCCAGGGACGCCGGTCATAGGGCATACATAGGAGGATGCGGCCCTCTCCAGTGTGAAAGTCTCCCAAAATGGCGTTGACGCCCCATCCGGCGTCGGTACGGTCCATGCGGCCGTACATCACGTCTGCCGAGGGCTGGGCGACCCCCAGGGAGTGGTTGACACACCCCTCGGGCCGGATGGTCCGGCCCGCCCGGTAGGCGCCGTTTTGGGTGGCATGGCGAACCTCCAGATGAGCTCGCGCATAGTCGATCCATTCACTCCTGGTCATCGTCATCTTCCGCCTCCACCCACTCCTGCACATATTGTCCCTGGTGGTTCAACCGAAAGTAAAAGGGTCCTGTTCCATCCCGGCGAAAGGCAGGGAAGGGGGTGGACACACAAAAGCCGATCTCTGAGTCGTCGTCCTTTTGACAAGGATAGCGACACATGGCGTGGTCGCATATGGTGTTCTTCTCCGGGTCGCAGAGGTAGAATTTGACCCGACGACCGGTATCTGGATCTATCAGATATCCCTCCGGTCCCGCTCTCAGCTTGCTAAGTTCCATAGCGCGTCTCCTTTCCGGTGAGTCCTCACTCATCCCTATGGTCCCAGCGGCCTGGATAGAACTGACAGACCATGGCTCCTCAAGAGCTTTTTCAGATGAACTATTGCCAAGGGTTGCGCCCAGAAGTACAGCCTAAAGGGCTGCCGGGCTGTGGCCCAGGAGCTGTCCAACCGCCTCCGCAACCGTTTCCAGGTGAATTCCATCCTCTGTATGGACGGCACCAGCGCCGTGGTCAACACCTTTGGATTTTCTAAAGTTTAGGCCACCTTTGATAGCTTGAGAGAAAGAGCCGCCGGAGAACCGGCGGCTCTTTTTATCTGCGGCAAGAGCGAAAATTTACCGAAAGTTCACCCATCACCGGGCAGGGAGTACTATACTGGCATGTAATATAAAAATAGGAGGGCCTCAAAATGTCGCCAATTCAGATCATCGTATGCTTCTTTGCCGGGCTGGGCGCCGGACTTGGGACCGGTTTTGCGGGCATGAGCGCCGCGGCGGTCATTACCCCTATGCTGGTCACCTTCCTCCACATTCCCGCCTACCAGGCCGTGGGCATCGCGTTGGCGTCCGATGTGCTGGCCAGCGCCGTATCCGCGTATACCTACCGCAAAAGCGGGAATCTGGACGTGAAAAATGGCCTTATCATGATGGCCAGCGTTTTATGCTTCACGCTGGTGGGCAGCTATGTCTCCAGCCTGCTTCCCAACAGCACCATGGGCAGTTTTTCCGTTTTCATGACTATGCTTATGGGCATTAAGTTTTTGGTGAAGCCAGTGATGACCACACGGGAGGCCATGGAAGGCGTGCCCAAACGGACAAGGGTGGTCCAGTCCGTTGTTTTCGGCGCTCTGGTGGGCTTCATCTGCGGCTTTATCGGCGCCGGTGGCGGCATTATGATGCTGTTGGTGCTGACCTCCATCCTTGGCTATGAGCTGAAGACCGCCGTAGGCACCAGCGTATTTATCATGACCTTCACCGCCTTTACCGGCGCGGCCTCCCATTTTATCATGGGCGGTATGCCGGACATGGTCACGCTGTTGCTGTGCGTGGTGTTTACCCTTCTGTGGGCGCGGATCGCGGCCAGTTTTGCCAACAAGGCCTCGCCTGTTGTGCTCAACCGCTCGGTGGGCGTAGTCTTGGTGATCCTAGGCGCGGTTATTTTGTCGGTAAACTTTTTTCAGCCATAACAAAAGCGGCCTTATATAAACCGCCCGAAGCGTAAAGCTTCGGGCGGTTTTATCATCTTACCGTCTGGGCGATGTAGGTCAGGTGGTCACCCAGACGCTCCAAATTAGACACCATATTGATAAAAACACCGCTGGATTCCGGCTTACAAGCACCCTGATCCAGGCGCTTAATGTGGTGATCGATCAGCTCTTTGCGAAGCTGATCAACAGTTTCCTCCACCTGGTCGATTCGCGGCAGGAGAGAGGGATCTTCCTCTAAAACGGCCTGTTTGGTCAGGGAATACAATTCCTCCAGCAGCTCTACCATGCCTCGCAGCTCTTTGGTCACATTTTCAGAGAACTCCAACCCTTTGTCCGACGCCTTCTGGGTATATTTGGTGAAATTGTCCGCAATCTCGGCAATACGCATAATATCTCCCAGATTGCTGTGAAGGTCGGAGATCGGCCGTTCATCCGCCAGCTTGCTTTGGGCGGACAGGCGAATCAAAAAATTTACCATGGACTGGCTAATGACGCCTGCTTGGTCGATCAGCTGTTGGGTGGGTCCAATGAGGCTCTTGTCCCTGGTCTCAAAGGCGTGGTAACCGGTGCGGAAGGCGTCCATAGCCGTGTCGGACAGGCGGATCATTTCCTTTTTCAATTGTGTGATCGCCAGCGAAGCAGAGGACAGCATACGCTCGTCCAGATAGGTCTCCGCCGCCACAGGCTGTTTTTCTCGGATCAGCAGCTTAGAGGTTCTTACGAACCATTGGCAGAAGGGGAGAAAGAGCAGGGTGCAGGTCATATTGAAAAAGGTGTGGAACATAGCGATTTGGGTGGCAGGGGCGGGGAACCACTGACGGAAGGTGGCCGACATGAAGCCGGGCCAGAACAGGAGGATCACAAAGAAGATGGCGGAGCCCAGCGTGTTGAACATCAGATGGATGAGGCTCGTCCGTCGGGCGTTGGCACCGGCGGTGGCGGAGGACATGAGGGCGGTGACACAGGAGCCGATATTGGTGCCCAGAATGATATACAGCACTTCGTTGCCGCCGCTGCCGATGGTCAGCCCTGCCACAGACATGGCAATAATGATGGAGGTGGTAGCGGAGCTGGACTGTACCAGGGCCGTTAGAAAAACACCCGCCAGCAACAGTAAAAGAGGAGACTTCACCACCGTAAAAAGGGACTGGACCGCGTCCCTGTTGGCCTTCATAACATCGGACATCAGGGACAGGCCGATGAAAACCAGACCCAGCCCCGCCAGGATCATCCCCATCTTCCTGAGCCCGTCCTTTTTGGCGATCATAGAGAGCATGATGCCCACAAACACCAGAAGCTGAATGTATGTGGTGAAGGGGAAGGCACTGAGGGCGGCGATCTGGGCGGTGATGGTGGTGCCGATGTTTGCGCCCATAATCATGGCGGTGGCCTGATACAAATTGATCACGCCCACATTGACAAAGCCCACGATGAGCACCGTGGTAACGCCGGAGCTTTGGATCAGGGCGGTGGCCGCCGCGCCGATGCCCACGTTGACCAGCCGCTTATCGGCGGTCCCCCCGAACAACGCCTTCAGCCGCCCGGTGGCTAATTGCTCAATGTTTCCGGTCAGCAGGTGAACGCCGACCAAAAAAACACCTGTCCCCGCCAGTAGTTTGACAAAAAACAACAGTATTTGTGAAACCGTCATAGATCTCCCTCTCTTCCTCCCAAGATCACTCCATAAAATAGGCCGGAAATATATAAAAACGAGACCTTGCCGCGACAAAGCGCAGCAAGGTCTCGCCATTTCATCACCGAGCCGGACCCAAAAGGCCGTATTGACGACGCGGTAAACACAGATAACGCTGTGCAGGCTACTCCCCTTACACGCTATATATATACCGTATTTTTCCCGCGTTGTCAATCTATATTTCACAAATCAAGAAAGAGCTTTTGCAAAAACGCTCAAAGCTTTATTGGCATACCGTGGTCCATCAGGTCAGCCAGCGTAAAGCGTTCGGTATACTCATAGATCACCCGTTCCAAGCCCTGCCAAAAGGAAAGGGTGGGGCACTGTGCTTGGCGGGCACAGCCCCGTTCGCCATCCTCCAAGCAGGCCACAGGGGCCAGGGAGCCGTCGGTGGCCTCCAGCAGTTCCCGCAGGCTGTATTCCTCCGGCGCTTTCTCCAGGCGATATCCACCGCCCTTACCCCGCAAAGCCTGCAACAGGCCGTTTTGCACCAGTGCCTTGGCGATGATCTCCAGATACTTTTCCGAAATGTCCTGGCGGCAGGCCGCCTCCTTCAGTGGAACATACCCGTCGCCTTGGTTTTGGGCAACATCGATCATAAACCGCAGGGCGTATCTTCCCTTTGTTGATATCATCATGGCGCTGCCTCCCTTTTCCCTATCATACCACAAGGAAAGTAGGGATTCAAGCGGCATTTGGACCTGGTCACACTGTCGCAGGCTGTCACATATCTTAAATCAGGCCCTGCTTTACAGAGCCTAGAAAGGGTATGAGCTATGGGTATTACCAGTTCAAACAAAACTGTAAATGTCACAACGATCCCCTGCGGAGGAAGTCTGAATGTCCGTTTATCTCTCACCGCAGAGCCGGATATCCTCTCCAATCCCGCTGATGTGGTACTGGTACTGGACCGCTCTCAGAGCATGGCCGGTGCACCGTTGTCCAGTCTGAAGGCGGGGGCGGATACCTTCATCGACATCCTGGCTGAGGCTACCGGCGGCAGCGCCGAGGGTCAGATTGGCGCGGGAAGTCGGATCGGTGTGGTCAGTTTTGCCACTGTTGCCACGGCAGACACCGCACTGATTACCGACGTTGCTCAACTGAAGGACGCCGTCAGCGACCTGACTGCCGGCGGAAACACCAACCACGCCGCCGCATTTTCGCAGGCCATCGACCTCTTTGACGCTGCCTCCAGCAACCAGAAGGTCATCGTCCTCTTTACCGACGGGCGCACCACACAGGGCGGCGACGCTGCGCCCATCGCTGCCTTAGCCAAATCCATGGGCATCATCATCTACGTTATCGGCTTGGAGGGCAATGGCGGCATTGACCTGCCCGCGCTGGTCAGTTGGGCGTCTGAGCCCGCTTCCGCCTACGTGGCCATTGCGCCCACTGAGGCGGAGCTGGAGGAGCTTTTTGAAGATCTGGCCCGCAACATCACGAAGCCGGGTGCCACCAATGTCGTGTTGACCGACACGGTCAATGACTGTTTCCAAATCACTGGACTGCAAAGCCCTACGAAGGGTTCGGCCACTCTTCAGGGCAAAAACCGGGTAGTGTGGAACATTGCGGAATTGGGCACCACAGGCAGTGAAGGAGCCAGCTTGGAATTCTCGGTCACCCACACCGGAGACTGCGCAGGCTTGGTAGAGGTCAACGAATCTATTGCCTACAACGATGACGAGGACAACACCGTGGCATTTCCGTCTCCCACTGTCACTGTGGACTGTGGCGTTGTCGTGGTGCCGGAGCCCTGCCCCGAAGCTGTCGATATCCCTGTCAACGGCTGTGAGGAGCTGGTGGAGTTTGACGCCGGCGAGTTGGAGCTGGCCGCGCAAGGGCGCATTGTAGAATTAAATGTGACCCTGGACCGGGTCTGCCCGGGCCGCCGGGTGGCTTTGGCTGCGATCCTCTCTGAGGTAGACGCCGACGGGGAAGAGCACCAGCGGGGCATGAAGATCTTTACCATTCCAGCCCACAGCGGGACCCGGTGCCGGGACGTGGCGGTGCGCTGTATTCGCTTTGTCCTGCCTGAGCTGTCCGACGGTCCGGCCGCCTGCGGCTGCGTTTGCCGGGAAAAGACCCTGCGTGCCCGCTTTTTGGCCAATTACGTGGACAGTGGCTTTACCTGCGCCTGTCCCTCTTTGGAACGACCTTAAAGAGAAATACCGGACACCTTAGAGTGTCCGGTACATATGCACACATTGACTGCGGAACCGGATTTTATTGGCCAAGGTAGTCCTCTACCACATCCCGCAGCGTGGCGGGAGACACCGCCAGGCGCGCCACGGTGTTCAGCAGAGCCAGGGCCTCGGTGCCGTTGACGGTGATATGCCGCACCGCGGCTTCCTCACCGGAATCCGGGTCGCAGGCCAGGATCCCATAGCTTTCGCAGTGAAAACCGTCTACCTCGATGTCCTCCACCAGCAGTGCGTAGTTCCATTGCCTCTCCGGTGTGGATATCTCCTCCTTTTTCCGCGTCCATTCCATTGTTCTCATCGTTGACCGACCTCCTTGTTTATTTCAGGTACCTAAACAGCATACCTCATCTTTTGCCTCCCGTCTGTCGAATGTGGGCGAGAGAAAAAGAAAAGTTTCGAGAAGTGGAATTGGGGCTTGTGTTGTCGCGGGAGGTTGTGCTATCATGTTAAAGACAGAATTTACGTTTCATGGGAGGGTGCCGCAGTGAAGGATACTTATGAAAGTCCACTTTGTTCCCGGTACGCAAGCAGGGAGATGCAGTATATCTTTTCCCCCGACAAGAAATTCTCCACCTGGCGGCGGCTGTGGGTCGCTCTGGCCCGGGGGGAGATGGAGCTGGGACTCAACGTGACCCAGGCCCAGGTGGACGAACTGGCCGCCTATGTGGGACCGGAGCATATTGATTATGACCTGGCCGCGCAAAAAGAGCGGGAGCTTCGCCACGATGTGATGGCCCATATCCACACCTATGGAACGCAGTGCTCCAACGCTATGCCCATCATTCACCTGGGCGCGACCAGCTGCTATGTGGGGGACAACACCGATATCATTCTGATGCGGGAGGCCTTGGTCCTGGTGCGGGGCAAGCTGGTGCGTGTTTTGGACAAGCTGGCAAGATTCGCTGATACCTACAAAGCCCTTCCAACCCTGGGCTTTACCCACTTCCAAAGCGCCCAAATGGTTACGGTGGGCAAGCGGGCCACCCTTTGGATGAACGAGCTGCTCATGGACCTGGAGGAGGTCAAGCACCGCATTTCCTCCCTGAAGCTCCTGGGCTCCAAGGGGACCACCGGGACCCAGGCCAGCTTCCTGGAGCTGTTCGCGGGAGACCATGAGAAGGTCAAGGCTTTGGAGGATAAGATCGCCGCCGAGCTGGGCTTTGAGGGCGTTGTCCCCGTATCCGGCCAGACTTACTCCCGCAAGGTAGACTACGCCGTTCTTTCCACTCTCTCCGGCATCGCTCAGTCCGCCAGTAAGTTTGCCACCGATCTGCGGCTTTTGTGCCACCTGAAGGAGGTAGAGGAGCCCTTTGAAAAGAACCAGATCGGTTCCTCCGCCATGCCCTATAAACGCAACCCCATGCGCTGTGAGCGCATTTGCTCCCTGGCCCGGTACGTGATGGCAGACGCGCTCAATCCTGCTGTCACCGCCGCCTCCCAGTGGTTTGAGCGCACCCTGGACGACTCGGCCAACAAGCGTCTCAGCGTCCCCGAGGCCTTTTTGGCTGTGGATGCCATCCTCAACATTTATGAAAATGTTGCTTCCGGCCTAGTGGTCCATGAACAGATGATCGCACGTCATGTTCGGGAGGAGCTGCCCTTCATGGCCTCGGAGAATATCATGATGGTCGCGGTGAAGAAGGGGGGCGACCGCCAGGCCCTCCACGAGCGCATCCGCCTCCACTCCATTGAGGCGGGCAAGCAGGTCAAGGACCTGGGGCTGGAAAACGACCTCATCGACCGCATTGCCGCCGACCCGGCCTTTGGGCTCAGCAGGGAAGAGCTGCTGGCCCACATGGAGCCAAGCCGCTATATTGGCCGCTGCCCCCAGCAGGTCACGGAGTTCCTGCGCGAGCATATCCAACCTGTGTTGGAGCGGTATTCCGACGCGTTGACCGGGGAAGCGACCCAGTTGAACGTATAAGGCTGAAAAGGGAAAGGGAGGCAAAACCATGATGAACACAACTTCCAAGGTCCGCCGCATCGGCGTGTTGACCAGCGGCGGCGACGCGCCCGGCATGAATCCGGTGGTCCGCTCGGTGGTGCGCACCTGTCTCCATCTGGGCATCGAGTGCGTAGGTATTCGCCGGGGCTTTGCCGGACTTTTGGCCGGCGACGTCCGTCCTTTGGACTATGACGCCAGCAGCGGCCTCATTCGTCGCGGCGGCACCAAGCTCTACACCGCCCGCTGTGAGGAGTTCAAAACTGAGGCGGGGCAGAAGAAGGGGGCCGACACCTGTAAGTTCCTGGGTCTAGACGGCATTGTGGGCATTGGCGGCGACGGTACCTTCCGCGGTCTGCAAGCCCTGTCCCACCAGGGGATCAGCGTGGTTGGCGTCCCCGGCACCATCGACAATGACATCGCCTGCAGCACCTATACTGTGGGCTTTGATACCGCCTGCAACACCGCTATCGAGGCCATCGACCGCCTTCAGGACACCATGCAGTCCCATGAGCGGTGCTCGGTGGTGGAGGTCATGGGACGCCACGCGGGCTACCTGGCCCTCAATGTGGCCGTGGCCTGCGGCGCGCTGGCTGTCCTGGTCCCGGAGAAGGAGGTCAACTTTGAGGAAGACATTCTTGAACCGATCCGCCGCTCCCGTCTGGTGGGGCGCACCCACTTTATGATCATTGTGGCTGAAGGCGCGGGCAGCGCCTATGATGTGGCGCAGAAGATCCACGAGGCCCTCAGTGTGGACACCCGGGTGACTGTTCTGGGTCATGTCCAGCGCGGTGGTTCTCCCAGCGCGCAGGACCGTTTGGTAGGCACCCATCTGGGCTACCGGGCCGTGAAACTGCTGGCGGAGGGGAGGACCAACCGGGTCATCTGCTGCGACGGCGAAAACTATGTGGATTACGACATTGAGGAAGCTCTCGCCATGCACAAGACCATCGACGAGTCCACCTACACCATGATCCAGCAGATCACGGGCACCGACGCCCTTTCCCGCATGATGGGCTTGCGGGTGTGACACAGCGGGCTTGAATCAATAAAGCAAGGAGACGGTTTTGGAAAACCGTCTCCTTGTGTTATCCCAACAGCTCAGAAATGACCGGCGCGGCGGATTCGGCAAAGGCCCGGGCGGCATTGACCGCTTCCTCCAGGGTATTGCCGTGGGTGCCCACCTCCACCAGGAGGCTTCCTACGGAAAGCTGCTGGTTATAGTGGGACTTTCGCAGGGTGATGGGGCGGGCCAGGGTGGGCATATCCTGGTTCATCCGCCGCTCCAGAGCCATGGCGAAGGCCAGGTTCTGCCGCCAGTTGGGGTGGGAGCCACCGCCCTCCTGAGTGCCCACCACCAGCATCACCTGGGCGCAGTCCTCCGCGACTGCTTTATCGGTGACCACCTTGTAAATGGCATCGTTTTCTCCCATAATGGCATCTCTATGTACGTCCAGCACCACGCTGATGGAGGGATAGGCCGCCAGATACCGCTCCACCGTCTCCCGGGAGCGGGTGTACGCGCCGTTGTAGTTGGGGTAGTCGTGGAGGGTACGGTCGTGGAGGACGTTGAGTCCTGCCTGGGCAAAGGCCGCCGCCATCTCGTCGCCAACACGGACTACGTTGTGGGCGTCGTCGGTGGTGCGGTAAGGGTCGCTCTCCTGGTAGTTGTCCTGTCCCGCCTTGGTATAGCTCTCGGTGGCATGGGTGTGAACGATGAGGATCTGGGGGCCCATCTCTCCGCCGCCTAGGGCGATCTCCGCCTGTGCCAGCGCCTCCATGTCCACCGCCTGACTGGTGCGGTTGTAGAGGAACACCCCGCCCACGCTGGGGTAAGAACCGTCGGTGGCCGGCAGTAAGGTCTGGGCGATGACATGTTGTGCTTGGGGAACGGCGGAGGGCGGGGGTTCCTCATCAGCGTTGGAACTATCCCCAGTGGCGTTACCGCTGTCCGTGGACGTCCATAAAAGTTCTCCGTCTGTGTTCTCGTCTTTTTCCGGGTACGGCGTATTCTCCGCGGCTGCTGTCCCGCTTCCCATCAGCACCTGTCCCGCCTTAAGATAGGGCGACTGGCGCACGATCAGCCGCTCCCAAAGCCCCAGCTCGTTGCCCGCAGAAGCTGCACCTTCACTTCCGGGCGGCGTGAACAGCCGCTGGGTCGTGGCGTCAGCGCTTCCGCTGCCATTGACCCATAAGAGCCACAGCGCCAATAGCGCCAGAAGCAGGGCCAGAGCCCGGCGGGACAGCTTGACCAAGTCCATTCACACCACCTCCTCGCCTCAAGCCTATGCCAACACTTGGGAAAAAAGAACAAAAACGATTGCATTATTTTCCCTAATCTGTTACAATAATCTAATTAAAATAAACCCACCCTGGGAGGTGAGCCATCTGTACCTAAAAGCGCTGGAAATCCAAGGATTTAAGTCCTTCCCGGAAAAAACCGTCCTCACCTTTGGCGAGGATATTACCGCTATCGTCGGCCCCAATGGCTCGGGAAAGTCCAATATCTCCGACGCCATCCGCTGGGTCATGGGGGAGCAGTCCACCAAGGCCCTGCGGGGTACCAAGATGGAAGACGTTATTTTTGACGGCACCGAGAAGCGCAAGGGCATGGGCTTCGCGGAGGTCTCTCTTGTGCTGGATAATGAGAGCCACCTTTTTGATCTGGAAGAGACCGAGGTCATGGTCACCCGGCGGTATTACCGCTCGGGAGAGAGCGAATACTTTATCAACCGCCACGCCGCCCGCCTCCGGGACATCAACGAGCTGTTCATGGACACCGGTCTGGGCCGGGAGGGCTATTCCAACATCGGCCAGGGCAAGATCGACGAAATTTTGTCGGTCAAATCCGCCGACCGCCGGGAGATATTTGAAGAGGCAGCGGGCATCTCCCGCTTCCGCCACCGCAAGGAGGAGGCAGAGCGCAAGCTGGACCGCACCGAAGAAAACCTGGTGCGCATCAAGGACAAAATCGACGAACTGGAGCTCCAGGTCGGCCCCCTGAAGACTCAGTCGGAAAAGGCGAAGAAGTTTCTCATCCTCCGTGACGAACTGCGGGGACTGGAAATTTCTGTATGGCTGGAGCAATTGGAGAAGATCCGCGTGGGAGCACTGAAAGTCCTGGCGGACTACGACGCCGCCCTGCGGGACAAGGAAAATGCCCAAGCCGAGCTCCAAGCCCTCTACGACGCCGCGGAGCAGTTTGCCGCCGCCATCCGGGAAAAGGACATGGAGACGGACAACGTCCGTTTTGAGCTATCCCGCCAGGAGGCGGACGTGAGCGAGCTGGAAAGCGCCGTGGCCGTTATCAAGAATCAGATCCAAAACAATATTGAAAACGCCCAGCGGCTCCGACAGGAGCTGTCCCAGCAGGAGGGGCGGGCCGGGTCCATCAACGCCCAGATTGCGGAGGGGCAGGAGAAGATCCAGCATATCGAAGAGGAAATGGAGCGGCTTCGCCAGGAACTGAACCAGCGCTCCCAAGACGCCGAGGAGGCGGGACGCACCGCCGGCACACTGGCCGACGAGCTGGAGGCTCTGCGCCGCAAGCAGGCCATGGAGACCGCCTCCGCCGCCGAGGCCCGGGCTCTTCTGTCCGCTCTGGGCGCCGCCGCCCAGGAGCTCTTTGACCGGGAGGAAGCAGTAGGTAAGGAGCTCATTGAACAGAAGGAGCGCATCGCCGCCCTGGAAGAGGACCGCAGGGGCGTGGAGGAGGAGTTGACCAAGGCCCGGGAGGAAAAGAACTCCCTAGCCAATATCATCTCTGGCTACGAGCTCCGCCTCCAAAGCCGGGAGAAAAAGGCCCAAGACGCTCAGGAGAAGCACCGGGGCCTGCAGATGGATCAAAACAACCTGCAATCCCGCATTCGTATGCTCACCGAAATGGAAAAGCTCTATGAGGGCTATTCCAAGTCGGTGAAGCTGGTCATGTCCGAATCGGAGCGGGGCGGTCTGCGGGGCATCCACGGGCCGGTGGCGGGACTGCTGCACGTCACCGACGAATACGCCGTTGCCATCGAAATTGCCTTAGGCAACGCCATGCAGAATCTGGTGGTGGACACCGAGGAGGACGCGAAAAAGGCCATCGGCTTTTTGAAGCTCCGGGACGGCGGCCGCTGTACCTTCCTGCCTCTCAACTCTGTGCGTGGCCGTACCTTCCAGGACGAGGACGTGGTGGACGAGCCGGGCTTTATTGGCCTGGGCGACGAGCTCATTACCTTTGACAAAAAATATGAGACGGTGTTTTCCAGTCTGCTGGGAGGTATCGTCATTGCCGAGGATCTGGACAAGGCCATCGTCATGGCCCGCAAATACGGGTATCGGTTTAAGATCGTCACCCTGGACGGTCAGGTGGTCAACCCCGGCGGCTCCATGACCGGTGGCTCTGTGTCCAGGAGCGCGGGTATTCTGAGCCGCGCCAATGAGTTAGAGCGGCTCAACGCCCAGATGAGTGAGCTGGAGGAAAAGCTTCGCCAGAGCGCCAAGACCTTGGAGGAGGCCAACCGGGAGCATACCGCCGCCGCCTACGAGCTGGACACCGCCCGCTCTCAGGAGCGGCTTCACGAGAACACCATTCTCCAGCTCTCCGAGCGGCTGGAAAATACCCAGCGGGTGCTGGCTGAGGCGGAGGTACACCAAAGTGAGCTTCAGGGAGAGCTTGCCCAGATCCAGCAGCGCGGCGCCAAGACCCAGGCAGACACCCAAGAGGCGAAGAAGCGCATCGAGACCTTGGAGGGCGCCGCGGCGGCCTTCCAGGCTCAGGCGGAAAGCAAGGCCCAGGGCCAGACCCAGCTTCAGCAGACATTGGCGGAGCTGAGCCGTCAGATCGCCGAGGGCAACGCCCAGATCGCCGCGCTGGAAGGGGAGAAAGCGGCATCTGAGACCGCCCTGGCCCAACTGGAGGCCCTGCACCGGGATATTGCCGGAGACAGGCAGCAGCATCTCCAGATGATCGCAGACTTCGAGGAGAAAAATAAGGTCCACCAGCAGGAGATCGCAGACAAGGAGGGGCAACTTCAGGCGATCCGCAATGGCAGTCAGGAAAAGCACGAGCGCATCCGCAAGCTGGCGGAGGAAAAACTGGCCCTGGAGGGTCAGCGCAATCAGTCGGACAAGGAGAGCCGGGACAAGGCCAGCCAACTCCAGAGCATGGAGCGGCAGGTATCTGTTCTGGAGCAGAAAAAACTCTCCGCCGCCATGGAGGAAAAGACCATTTTGGACAAGCTGTGGGACAGCTACGAGCTTTCCCACGAGGCCGCCAAGGCCCAGCAGATCCCCATCGAGGACCTACGGGCCGCTCAAAAGCGCATTACCGAGTTGAAGCGCTCCATCTCCGCTCTGGGCAACATCAATCTGGACTCTATTGAGGAATACCAGCGGGTCAACGAGCGGTATTCTTACTTCACTGAACAGCGCGACGACGTGACAAAGTCTAAAAAGGAGCTGGAGGAGATCATCTCCCAGATCACCCAGGAGATGAAGACCATCTTTGCCGAGCAGTTCCAGCGCATTGCCGAAACCTTCTCCCAGACCTTCCTGGAGCTGTTTGGCGGCGGCAAGGCCACCTTGGAGCTGGAGGACCCCGACGATATCCTCAACTGCGGCATCGAGATCCGCGCCCAGCCCCCCGGCAAGGCGCTGAAGACTATCACGCTCCTGTCCGGCGGCGAGCGGGCCTTTGTGGCCATCGCCCTTTACTTCTCCATTTTGAAGGTGCGGCCCACGCCGTTTTGCGTCATGGACGAGATCGAGGCCGCCCTGGACGACGCCAACGTAGTGCGCTACGCCAACTATATGCGCCAGATGTCGGACAAGACCCAGTTTATCGTCATCACCCACCGCCGGGGCACCATGGAGGAAGCCGACGTCCTCTACGGCGTCACCATGCAGGAGAAGGGCGTCTCCCGTCTGCTGTCCATCAACCTCAACGATGTGGAAAAGGAGTTGGGGATGTGATGAAGCAGCGGTGGAAAGGCCTAAAATGCCGTGAGAAAGGTTGGGTATATCTGAGCTTTATTGCCTTGGGCGGACTAACCGGTATGCTGGGGTTCCTTATGGAAAAAATGTGGCTCACACGCTTGGGTGTAACCATCATAATCATAGATTTCATCGGCTACCTCGTCCTTGCCCGCTGTCCCCACTGCAACAAAATGCTATGGCGACAGGATGGAGTATACTGCCAATATTGCGGTCGGTCGCTTGACAAGTCTGACCACAAGGGAGAATGAATATGGGCTTTTTTGAAAAGATCAAGCAGGGCTTGAAGCGCACCACCGAAAACATCGGCCATTCCTTTGACCAGCTCTTTGCCGGGGAGCTGAACGATGACTTCTACGACGAGCTGGAGGAGACCCTCATCCTCTCTGACATGGGAGTAGACACCGCTCTTGAGGTGGTAGATGTCTTACGCGCCCAAGCCAAGGAGAAAGGCTTCAAGGACACGGCCTCTGCCCGGGAGGCCCTGCAGGGCATTATCGCCCGGATGCTTCTGGTAGGAGACGGGGTGCTGGACCTGTCCGAGCCCCCCGCCGTGGTGCTGTTCATCGGGGTCAACGGGGTGGGGAAGACCACCACTATCGGCAAGCTGGCCGCCCGGCTCAAGGATGAGGGCAAGAAGGTCCTGCTGTGCGCCGGAGATACCTTCCGCGCCGCCGCCGCCGACCAGCTCACCATCTGGTCGGAGCGCTCCAGAGTGGACATCGTCCGTCAGCACGAGGGGGCGGACCCTGCCGCCGTGGTGTTCGACGCTCTCTCCGCCGCAAAAGCCCGGGGCTGTGACGCCGTACTGGTGGACACCGCGGGGCGGCTCCACAACAAGCAGAATCTGATGAATGAGCTTAATAAGATCAGTCGCGTGGTGGACCGGGAGTGCCCCAATTCCAGCCGGGAGACTCTGCTGGTGCTGGACGCCACCACCGGCCAGAACGGTCTGATCCAGGCCCAGCAGTTCAAGGAGGCCGCCGGCATTACCGGCATCGTCCTCACCAAGCTGGACGGCACCGCCAAGGGCGGCATCGTAGTCGCCATCGCCCGCCAGATGGGCCTGCCCGTCAAATATATTGGCGTGGGCGAGGGGGTAGACGACCTGATGCCCTTCGATCCAGACGCCTTCGCCAAGGCGCTTATCTAAGGAGGAATGACCATGTCCCGCGTCGACGGACGCCAAAATGACCAGCTCCGGCCCATCACCATTACGCCCGGCTATCTGGATTTCGCGGAGGGCTCCTGCCTCATCACTTGCGGCAATACCCGAGTGCTCTGCGCCGCGTCGGTGGAGGAAAAAGCCCCGCTCCATGTGCCCGAGGGGTCCGGGTGGGTGACAGCGGAGTATTCTATGCTTCCCCGCGCCAACCGGGAGCGCTCCCGCCGGGACATCGCCAAGCTCAAGCTCTCCCCCAGAAGCGCGGAGATCCAGCGGCTGGTGGGCCGGTCTCTCCGGGCCTGCGTAGATATGGACACCCTCGGCCCCCGCACGATCACTATTGACTGCGACGTTTTGCAGGGCGACGGCGGCACCCGTACCGCCAGCGTCACTGGCGGTTATGTGGCCCTGGTGCTGGCGCTGCAAAAGTTGGTCAGCGATGGCGATCTCCCGAAACTGCCGCTAAAAACCTCTGTGGCCGCTATTTCGGCGGGGATCGTGGGGGAGGAGGCTATGTTGGACCTCTGTTATGAGGAGGACTCTGCCGCCCAGGTGGACTTCAACTGTGTGATGACCGGGGAGGGGGAGCTTGTGGAGGTGCAGGGCACTGGCGAGGGCCGCGCCTTTACCGTGGACGAACAGCAGACACTTCTACGACTGTGTGCCAAGGGTTTGATGGAAATTCGGGAGCTTCAGCGCGCCGCGCTGGGCTTTTAAGGGGGAACTGACATGAAATTTGTCCTGGCCAGCAAAAATCCCCACAAGATTACCGAGCTCCAGGCCATTTTAGGTGACCTGGGCGTAGAGGTGGTCCTGGAAAGCGACGTGGGCGTCGATCTGGAGGTGGAGGAGACCGGAGAGACCTTTGAGGAAAACGCGGCGCTGAAGGCGGTCGCCGTGATGAAGGCCTCCGGTCTGCCCGCCATTGCCGACGACTCCGGCCTTTGCGTGGACGCCCTGGGCGGCGCGCCGGGGGTGTTCTCCGCCCGCTACGGCGGGGAGGGGCTGGACGATGTGGACCGCTATGAGCTGGTGCTCTCTGGTCTGCGGGGCCAGCTGGACCGCCGGGCTAAATTTGTCAGCGCCATCTGCTGTGCCTTTCCCAACGGAGATGTGCTCACCGCTCGGGGCGAGTGCCCCGGCTCTATTGCCTACGCCCCCCAGGGAGATAACGGCTTTGGCTATGACCCGGTGTTTTTTGTGCCCGAGCTGCGGAAAACCTATGCTCAGATGACGGCGGAGGAAAAAAACCAGGTCTCTCACCGGGGAAAGGCTTTGGCAAAGTTTAAGATGGAATTGGAGGGGTATCTCAATGGAGCTCACCAGTAAGCAGCGTGCCCAGCTTCGTGGGCTGGCTAATTCCATCGACACCATCCTCCACATCGGCAAGGACGGCCTGGGGGACAACCTCATCGCCCAGGCGGACACCGCCCTGGAGGCCCGGGAGCTGGTGAAGGGCAAGGTGCTGGAAAACAGTCTCCTCTCCGCCCGGGAAGGAGCGGAGGCCCTGGCAAAAGCCACTCGGGCTGAGGTGGTACAGGTCATTGGAACAAAATTTGTCCTGTATCGTCCAAGCCATAATAAGGAAAAGAAAGACAAAATCGTACTGGTCAAGCCCGCCAAACGGACTTAAATCGCTTGGAGGGGGAGAGAGTATGAAGATTGGCATGTATGGCGGTACCTTTGATCCGCCCCATTTGGGCCATATGCTGGCCGCCAAGTGGGCCAAGGAGCTTTTGAGCTTGGACAAGCTTATTGTGATCCCCACCCGGACGCCGCCCCACAAGGAGCTGGACGACTGCTCCGCATCACCAGAGGCGCGTCTGGAGATGGCCCGGCTGGTGGCTTTGGCCATCGAACCCACAGGCAGTGTCACCGTTTCCGACTGCGAATTGTGCCGGGAAGGGAAGAGCTACACTGCGGACACTGTAGAAGAACTTTTCCGGCAGTATCCCGAAGATGAGCTGTGGGTGGTCATGGGCAGCGATATGTTCCTGACCTTTGAGCAATGGCAGGAGCCGGAACGGATCTGCGCTTTGGCCGGAGTCTGCGGCTTTACCCGCGCCCCCGGCGAGGCGGTCGCCCCCTTAAAGGAGCAGGCCAAGCGCCTCCAAGAACGCTATGGCGCGAAAACAGCCGTCTTGTCTCTCCCGGAAGATGTGAACGTGTCCTCTACAGAGATACGTGAGCTTCTGGAGCGGGGCGACAACACGGCTCTTTCCAAGCTTCTTTGGAGCCCTGTCTACGGCTATATTCTCCGCCATAGCCTTTACGGTATGCAGGTCGATCTCAAGCACTTGACCGACGAACAGCTCCGCGCTGTCTCCTATTCCATGATGCTCCCAAAACGCATCCCCCACGTTCAGGGCACCGAGGAGGAGGCGGTCAAACTGGCAAAGCTCTGGGGCGCGGATGTGAAAAACGCCCGCCGGGCGGCTATTTTGCACGACTGCACCAAATACTACTCAGTGGACGAGCATATGGCTCTTTGTGAGCGGTATGACATTCCGTTGGACCCCATCGAAAAAGGCTCGGAAAAGCTTTTCCACGCCAAGACGGGCGCGGCGCTGGCCTGCCATCTGTTTGGTGAACCCGAGGAGGTCCAGGCCGCAATCTACTACCACACCACCGGCAAAGGGAACATGACTACTCTGGAGAAAATCCTTTATCTGGCCGATTACATGGAGCCCCACCGGGATTTTCCGGGCGTAGAGAGACTGCGTGAGCTGGCCTATGTCGATCTGGACGCGGCGGTGGCTCTGGGCTGTGAAATGTCCATTGAGGAAATGAAGGAAAAGGGGAGGCCCGTGCATCCCAATACCCAGGCGGCGCTGGATTCTTTGCGCCGGTGAAAGGAAGGGGAATATGAGCAAAGAGAGAAAGGGCGGCGCCCGGCTGGACCGGTCCACACCCCCAAAGAAGCCGGCTCCCGACAAGCCCGTGAAAGCCGACAAACCCAAGCCCGGAGACTCGGAAAAGAAAAAGGGGCTCAGTAAGGGCGGGAAGATCGCCATCATTGTGCTGGCGGTCATTTTGGCTCTGCTCATTGGCCTGTTTGCCCTTTACAAAAGCTGGGCGGTGCTGCCCGATCTTCCTGATTTGCCTGAACTCCCGTCTCCCACCGTCGATCCCATCACTGGTGAGCAGAATATTATGGCCAAGCCGGTGGACTCCAACCGCAAGGAGCAGGTCTACACCTTTTTGGTGGTGGGCCGGGACACCGGCGGGGGCGGCAACACCGACACCATCATGCTGGCCACCTACGACATCCCCAACCAAAAGCTGTCGGTGATGAGCCTGCCCCGTGACACCATGGTCAACGTCCGCCATCCCGGCAAGAACCGCAAGATCAACGGGGTCTGGAACCTCGGTCTGCACTACGCCGAGAAGGACAGCGAGAAAAAGGGCATCGACTACCTGCGTGAGGCGGTGGGCGATTTGACCGGTATCGTCCCCGATTTCTACGTCATCGTCAACTGGAACGCCTTTGGCCGGCTGGTGGATGCCATCGGCGGGGTGGACTTTGAGGTCCCCTTTGAAATGAAGTATAAGGACCCCACCCAGGACCTGGTCATCGACCAGCCTGCCGGATACCGCCACCTCAGCGGCAGGGACGCCATGGAAGTGGTCCGCTGGCGGCATGATAACACCTACTCCAAGCAGTACCGGGACGGCGACCTGGGCCGGGTCCGCACGCAGCAGGCTCTGATGAAGGCCATTATCAAGCAGTGCCTGCAAATCAAAAATGTCACCAAGATCAATGAATTTGCCGAGATCTTTACCGAAGAGGTGGAGACCAACCTGTCCGTGGGCAATCTGGTGGCCTTTGCGGAGCGGGCGATCTTAGGCGACTTGGACATGGAGAACGTCACCTTTACTACCGCGCCCATCGAAGGGGTGTATGTCAACAAGACCTCCTATGTTCAGATCAAGCCGGAGGAGTTCCTGGGGCTGTTGAATGACGGCTTTAACCCTTATACCGATCCACTGGAGATGGAAAACCTGAGCATTTTGCAGTATAGCTCCTCCAGAGGGTACTACACCTATCAGGGTACCGGAACGGGCAAGGCGCCCGAGCCCACCAAGACCCCGGCAAACCCCACCGACAAGCCGGAGTCCACAAAGGCTCCATCTCAGAAGCCTACCGATCAGCCCTCAAAAAGCCCTTCAGAGAAGCCCTCCAAGGAGCCCTCGGAAAGACCCAGCGACACGCCAAAGCCCTCCAAGGAGCCGCCTTCCGATACGTCGTCCTCGCCGAAGCCTACACAGGAGCCCTCCGGTCCACCCACGCCTGAGCCGACTGTGGAGCCGTCTTCCGAGCCTACGCGGGAGCCTAGTCCTGCGCCGTCCCCCGAACCTGCCCCGGAGCCGAGCTACGATCCTAACGAACTCGGCATTCCCATGGAATAGCATAGAAAAGGAGGTCCACTTATGACCCCAAAGGAGCTTGCCCTCGCCGCGGCGAAGGCCCTGGACAGCAAGAAAGCCAACGACCTAATGGTGCTGGAAACCGGACACCTTACCACCCTGGCTGATTATTTTGTCATCTGTACCGCCACATCCTCCACCCAGATCAAGGCTCTCAGCGACCACTGCGAAAAGGCGCTGAAGGAGGCGGGGGAGGAACCCCATCACATCGAGGGCCACCGGGGCGGCACTTGGGTGCTGATGGACTACTCCAGCGTTGTCATCCACCTGTTCATGCCCGAGGCCCGGGAATTTTACAACCTGGAGCGTCTTTGGAGCGACGCGAAACCCGTTGACCTGGACGGCATTTTAGCGCCGTAAAGCACCGTAATATACGATCCCCCTTCGGTAAGAGGATCGTTTAGTGCATGGACGGCGAGCTTTCTCAACGTTCCTTACCTCTTGCATTTTCCGTTCGCTTCCGTTATAATGGGGAAGATTTCATCCTACACCAGTGAGGAAGTGCAAGAAGATGAAGTATGATCCCAACGCCATTGAAGGCAAGTGGCAGAAGAAGTGGCTGGAGGAGAAGACCTTCGCCGCCAAGACAGGGGACGCCTCCAAGCCTAAGTTCTACGGTCTGGTGGAGTTTCCCTATCCCTCGGGCCAGGGACTTCATGTAGGCCACGCCCGCCCCTACACCGCCATGGACGTGGTGGCCCGCAAGAAGCGGATGGAGGGATATAACGTCCTGTTTCCCATGGGCTACGACGCCTTCGGCCTGCCCACGGAAAACTACGCCATCAAAAACCACATCCATCCTGCCAAGGTGACCCACGATAACATTGCCAACTTCACCAAGCAGCTTCAGATGCTGGGCTATTCCTTCGACTGGGACCGGGTCATCAACACCACTGACCCGGAATACTACAAATGGACCCAGTGGATCTTCCTCCAGCTCTTCAAAAATGGCTTGGCCTACAAGACCACTATGCCCGTGAACTGGTGTACCTCCTGCAAGTGCGTTCTGGCCAACGAGGAGGTAGTGGACGGCGTGTGCGAACGCTGCGGCGCGCCGGTTATCCGTAAGGAAAAGAGCCAGTGGATGCTCAAGATCACCGAATACGCCCAGCGGCTCATTGACGATCTGGACGAGCTGGACTTTATTGAGCGGGTCAAGACCCAGCAGAAAAACTGGATCGGCCGCTCCACCGGCGCGGAGGTCACCTTTAAGGCCACCACCGGGGACGATATCGTGGTGTTCACCACCCGGCCGGATACCCTGTTCGGCGCAACCTACATGGTCATTTCCCCCGAGCACGCCTACGTGAAGCAGTGGGCGGACAAGCTCACCAATCTGGGCGAGGTCAACGCCTACGTGGCTGAGGCCGCCCGGAAGAGCGACTTTGAGCGTACTGAGTTGGCCGCCGACAAGGAGAAGACTGGGGTCATGCTCCAGGGCGTTCGGGCAATCAATCCCGTGAACGGCAGAAAGATACCCATCTTCATTTCCGATTATGTCCTGGCTTCCTACGGCACCGGGGCCATTATGGCCGTGCCCGCCCACGACACCCGTGACTGGGCCTTTGCCAAGAAGTTCGGCTGTGAGATCATCGAGGTGGTCTCCGGCGGGGAGGACGTGCAGAAGGAAGCCTTTACAGCCAAGGACGACACGGGTATTTTGGTCAATTCTGAGTTTTTGAACGGCCTCACCGTTAAAGAGGCCATTCCCGTTATCACCAAGTGGCTGGAGGAAAAGTGTATCGGCCATGAGCAGGTGAACTACAAGCTCCGGGATTGGGTCTTCTCCCGCCAGCGGTATTGGGGTGAGCCTATCCCCATGGTCTACTGCGACAAGTGCGGCTGGGTGCCTCTACCCGAGGACCAGCTGCCCTTAGTGCTTCCCGACGTGGAAAGCTACGAGCCCACCGACACCGGGGAGTCGCCCCTTTCCAAGATGACCGACTGGGTGAACACCACCTGTCCCCACTGCGGCGCGCCCGCCAAGCGGGAGACGGACACCATGCCCCAGTGGGCGGGTTCCAGTTGGTATTTCCTGCGCTATATGGACCCGCATAACCCGGATGCCATCGCCTCTAAGGAGGCGCTGGAGTACTGGTCTCCCGTGGACTGGTACAACGGCGGCATGGAGCACACCACCCTGCACCTCCTGTACTCCCGCTTCTGGCACAAGTTCCTCTACGATCAGGGCATTGTTCCCACCAAGGAGCCCTATGCCAAGCGCACCAGCCACGGCATGATCCTGGGTGAGGGCGGAGAGAAGATGTCCAAGTCCCGTGGCAACGTGGTCAATCCCAACGACGTGGTGGCCGCCTACGGCGTGGACACCATGCGGATGTATATCATGTTTATCGGAGACTTTGAGAAGGCCGCGGCATGGAGCGACAACGCCGTCAAGGGTTGCCGCCGCTTCCTGGACCGGGTGTGGAATCTGGCCGAGCAGCTTACCGGCTCCATGGACTACACCCCCGACAACGAAAGCGCCATCCACAAGGCAATTAAGAAGGTGTCTGACGACATCGATGCCATGAAGTTCAACACCGCCATTGCCGCCCTCATGGCCCTGGTCAACGACTTTTACCAGAAGGGCTGCTCCAAGGGGGATTTCCGCACATTGCTCCTTATGCTATCGCCCTTCGCGCCCCATCTGGTGGAGGAGCTTTGGAAGGAGCTGGGCTTTGACGGCGTGGGCATGGCCTGCGTCCAGCCTTGGCCCTCCTATGACGAGGCCAAGACGGTGGCCAGCGTGGTCACTCTGGCGGTGCAGGTGGGCGGCAAGCTGAAGACTACCATTGAGGTGCCCACCGACAGCGGTGAGGCCACAGCGGTAGCTACCGCCATGGCCGACCCTAAGATCGCCAAGCTGGCTGAGGGCATGGAGCTTGTCAAGACCATTTTGGTGAAAAACAAGCTGGTCAACCTGATCTTCAAGCCTAAGGGCTGAGCGCATTTGATTTCAACGGGCACTCGGAAAGGGAGAAAGACTACGTATTTGCCCTCTTGACAAAAAACAAGCGCTCGGTTATAATGCTAATGTTAAAGCCATCGTTATGGCCCTTTTGCGGTGGAAATGACCACCGTATCGGAGGGAGGGAAAACAATGTCGGAAGTCCGCCTCAAGGAGGGTGAGTCTTTAGAGAACGCCCTGAAGCGGTTTAAGCGCAGCTGCGCCAAGTCTGGTGTTTTGGCTGAGGTCCGCAAGCGTGAGCACTACGAAAGCCCGAGCGTCAAGCGCCGCAAGAAGAGCGAAGCCGCCCGCAAGAACCGCAAAAAGTTCTATTAAGAAAAACCCCGTGACGAGTTCGTCACGGGGTTTCTTTTCCTTTTCCGCTCAAGAGAGCGGGTAAAAGTTCCGGGGGTTCGGGATAGGGCAAAAACGCCTCCCGGATCCCCATCTCTCGCGCCAGGTCCAGCTTTTTTGCCATGGACTCAGCGTCATCAAAGAGTACAAAGTGGGGGCTTTCTCCCGTGGGCATATAAGTAAAGTAATGGGCGCAGAGGTCATTGGAAAAATAGACGTTGGGGCGGCGTCTTTGGCGCAAAACTTTTAATTCATTCCACGAAAGGGGAACTCCGGAGCCCTCTCTGGCCGGGAGAGAAAAGTCCTCGCAGGACCATTGAAGCCCCAGGGCCACCCGCTCCAGGCCGTAGGCGTCGATGGCCTCCCGCAGGTGATGGCGCAGAGAGCCGCCGGACAGCGCGGTGGGAACGACCACCTTGGCGCCGGGCGCATTTGCCGCGTAGCCTTGCGGGACATAGAGGCTCCAGCTCCGCTTTTGAAAGGCGGGCGCCAACAGGGTCACCGCCCGTTCCAGTACAGGGATCACCGCCGGGATGTCAAAATCACAGAAGAGCCCTTGAAAACTGCGGACAGCGCACTCGCGGATCACCTCCTGACAAAAGGTCTCCGCCTGTCCTGCTCCATCAAAACCCCGGTGCTCCAGCACCATGATCCCGCCCTTGAGCGTAGCGGGCAGCTGGGTGCGAAACAGATGCGGGCCACTCCCGACCCGGTAGGCTAGATGAGCGGGGGTAAGGCCGTGTTGGGCGGCAACCCCTTGAACAGAAGGCGGCACAAGCAGATGGAGCGCAGGTTTTTCTGAGGTCAGCATCTATGGATTCCCCCTTGTGGCGGCGCAAAAATAGTGGTACAATAAGTTGTTCAAAAGCATACGCGTCCACGAGCGCGTTTAGAAGGGGTGAGAGTTTGTTTTCGTTTTCCCTGCTTCCATGGATGATAGCAGAAAGCATCTACGATTTGACAGGGGAAAGCCTGCACCGGGCGGGGATCTCCCTCTTGCTGGCCGATCTGGACAACACACTGATCCCCTATGGTGAACCTTTGCCCGGTGAAGCTCTGCGGCAGTGGAAAGAGGATCTGAACAGCCACGGCGTGGAGCTGTTTCTACTGTCCAACTCCCGCAAGGCCACCCGCGCCCCTAATTTTGCCAGCGCTCTGGGTATTGACTATCTCTGCCACGCGGGAAAGCCCAAGCGGGGCGGCTACCGAGCCGCCATGGAGCGGTGCGGCGTGACCCCGGAGCACTGCGCTATGGTGGGGGACCAGATCTTTACCGACATCCTGGGGGCCAACCGGGCGGGCGTCCGCTCCATTTTGGTGCGGCCCATCTCCCTGGCGGGCAATCCCGGACGATATCTGCGCTATTGGGCGGAGCTCCCCATGCGGGGTCTGGCCCGCAAACGCAAATGGAACAGGGAAGGGGGAAATTGATATGGCAGCGAAATTCGGCCCGGCGGGGAACAGTGATTCCTTTTCTGCCGCGCACAAGTCCTCACTGGACGCGCCGGGATGGATCCGGGACTTTGGCTTGGATTGCTATGAATACCAGTGCGGCAAGGGTGTGCGAGTCAGCCGGGAGACGGCGGTGGCCCTTGGCGAAAGAGCAAGGGAGGCGGATATCGCCCTTTCTCTCCACGCGCCGTATTTTATCAACCTGGCCAACCCGGCCCCGGAGAGCCTTACAAAGACCACCGGCTACATCCTGGCCGCCTGCGAGGCGGCGGACTGGATGGGCGCGCGGCGGGTGGTGGTGCATACGGGAGCCTTGATGAAGCGTACCCGCCAGGAGGCGCTGGACATTGCCAAGGCTGGCATGACCGCGGTGCTGAAATCCTGTGACGACGCCGGGTTTACCCACATGACCCTGTGCCCGGAGACCATGGGCAAGCTCAACCAGCTGGGCGACCTGGAGGAGGTCCTGGAGCTATGCACGCTGGACGAACGCTTGATCCCCTGCGTGGACTTTGGCCACCTCTACGCCCGCAGTCTGGGTGC
The DNA here is from genome assembly GCA_910579775.1 of uncultured Oscillospiraceae bacterium. Lineage (GTDB taxonomy): Bacteria > Bacillota > Clostridia > Oscillospirales > Oscillospiraceae > MGBC124762. Next base: position 42,596 of record CAJTUE010000002.1, read on the forward strand.
GGACGAGGGGCTGGAAGTGACAGAGCGGATGCTGACACGCATGGAGGAGGTTTTGGGTCTTGAGCGGGCGCAGGTATTCCACAGCCACTTCTCCCGCATCGAGTTTACGCCAAACGGCGGTGAGAAATGTCACCGCACCTTTGCTGACAACGGCGGCTTTGGCCCCAATCCCGCCCCATTGATGGAGTTGGTCGCCAAGCGGGGCTGGAGCCCTACCGTCATCTGCGAGAGCGCGGGCACCCAGGCAGAGGACGCGCTTACGATGAAGACCCTTTATCAACAATATTTAAGCATTTGAGAGGAAAGGAAGTTATTGCAATGAACCATTTCAAGCAAATTGCGGCTAAACTGGTGGAGTATGGCGTAGACGCCATGATGGTCACCTCCGAGCCGGGGGAGTTTTACGCCGCCGGGTTCCACGGGGAAGGCGTTGTATTGGTTGCACCGGGTGAGACCACTTACATCACCGACTCGCGCTACATCGAGGCGGCGGAGAAGACCGTCTCGGACGCCACGGTGCTCATGGTGGACAAGGGCCGCAACTACGTCGCCCTCATCAATGACTTCATCGACCGCCTGGGGATCAATACCCTGGGGGTGGAGGAAAGCTATATGACCCTGGGGGCGTATCAGAGCTACACGGAAAGCCTTCACGCCAAGCTGGTCCCCGCCGGGAAGCTGGTGCTGGAGTTGCGCGCCGCCAAGGACGCCCACGAGATCGAGTGCCTGGTCAAGGCCCAGCGCATCTCGGAAAAGGCGCTGGAGGAAATTTTCCACTTCATCAAGCCCGGGGTGACCGAACGTGAAGTCGCCGCCAAGCTGACCTACGATATGCTTCGCTTCGGCGCGGAAAAGAACTCCTTTGACCCCATCGTGGTGGCCGGGCCCAACGGAAGCCTGCCCCACGGCATCCCCGGCGATCGGCCCATCCAGTCCGGCGACTTTGTCACCATGGACTTTGGCTGTAAATGGGGCGGCTACTGCTCCGACATGACCCGCACCGTGGCCGTGGGCCAGCCCACGGAGGAAATGGTCAAGGTCTATGACCTGGTGCTCAAGGCCCAGCTGGCGGGGATCGCCGCCTCCAGGGCGGGGGTCCGGGGGAAGGACATCGACGCCGCCGCCCGGAAGATCATTGAAAAGGGAGGCTACGGGGAATACTTCGGCCACGGCTACGGCCACAGCGTGGGCATCGAGATCCACGAGTCCCCCAACGCCAACACCCGGGACGAGACCCCCATGCCCGTAGGGGCGGCGGTGTCCGCCGAGCCGGGGATCTATCTGCCCGGTCGCTTCGGCGTTCGCATCGAGGACGTGGTCATCATGGAGGAGGGCGGCTGCCGGGTCATTACCGAGGCCCCCAAGGAGCTGATCATCCTTTAAGATTTTTTGGCAAACAAATCCTTGCAATTTTCAACCATATAGGGTAAAATATTTAAGTGAAGTTTTTTGACCCACAAAGTCAGACATATGTTTGGAGGATGAACCAATGGCAACGATTACAGCAGGCGAGTTCCGCAACGGCAAGACCTTTGAAATGGACGGCCAGGTCATGCAGGTGGTGGAGTTCCAGCACGTGAAGCCCGGCAAGGGCGCGGCTTTTGTGCGCACCAAGATGAAGAACGTGGTGACCGGCGCGGTGACCGAAACGTCCTTCAACCCCACCGCCAAGTTTGAGGAAGCCTTCGTGGAGCGCAAGGACATGGACTACAGCTACAACGACGGCGACCTTTACTACTTCATGGACCCGGAGACCTTCGACCTGGTCCCCATCGGCAAGGACACCCTGGGCGACGCCTTCCGCTTTGTCACCGAGAACATGACCTGCAAGATCATGTCCTACAAGGGCAAGGTCTTCGCCGTGGAGCCCCCCAACTTTGTGGAGCTGGAGGTCACCGACACCGAGCCCGGCTTCGCCGGCAACACCGCCACCAACGTCACCAAGCCCGCCACCCTGGAGACCGGCGCGGAGATCAAGGTGCCCCTGTTCGTCAGCGCCGGGGACAAGATTCGCATCGACACCCGCACCGGCGAGTATCTGGAACGCTGCAAGGGCTAAGCAAACGATTTTTACAACAACCGGAAAGGGGAGGAACACCATGACGATTTCTGAAAAGGTTGCCTATCTGAAGGGGCTGGCCGAGGGCCTGGCCGTAGACACCGAGAAGTCCAAGGAGGGCAAGCTCATCTCCGTGATGATCGACATTCTGGAGGAGGTCGGCCTGTCCATCGAGGACCTGGAGGCCGCCACTGACGAGTTGAGCGACGCACTGGACGCCGTCTCCGATGATCTGAGCGATGTGGAGGATGACCTCTACGGCGACGACGACTGCGACTGCTGCGACTGTGACGACGAGGAATTTTTCCAGGTGGAGTGCCCCAACTGCGGGGAGACACTGGACATCGACGAGGACGTGCTGGACGCCGGCGTGATCCAGTGCCCCGCCTGCAAGCAGAAGTTCGCCCTGGACCTCTATGACGAGGACGAGTGTGGCTGTGGCTGTGACCACGACGACGAAATCGTCGATGAGGTGGAGGAAGCACCCGCCAAGGCCACCAAAAAGACCGCCAAGAAGTAATTTTGTGTCGAAAGCAGCGTCACCCGGCGGTGACGCTGCTTTTTTATGCCTGCCCGGAAAAAAGTTTAAAAAACTTTTCCACAACCCCTATGCAAAAGAGGGAAAGTAAGGTACAATAGACTACAACATATTGAGCGTGGCCCGGAGCGTACGCTCACGCGCCGACAGGAGGAAAACCACCATGGTCGAACCAAAATTCAGGCGAGTTCTCTTGAAGATCAGCGGCGAGGCGATGGCCGGAGATCAAAGCCGAGGGCTGGATTTTAACATCATCTCCGACATCTGCGACGTGGTAGGCAAATGCGTCAAACAGGGCGTCCAGCTGGGTATCGTTGTGGGCGGCGGCAACTTCTGGCGGGGCGTGAAGGATGGCTCGGGCCGGATGGAGCGCTCCCGGGCGGACCACATGGGGATGCTGGCCACCACTATCAACGCCCTAGCTCTGGCGGACATCATGGAGCAGAAGGGCATCCCCGTCCGGGTTCAGACTGCCATCCAGATGCAGGCCATTGCCGAGCCCTACATCCGCTCCCGGGCCATCCGGCATCTGGAGAAGGGAAGGGTGGTCATCTTCGGCTGTGGCACCGGCAACCCCTATTTCTCCACCGACACCGCCGCCGTGCTCCGCGCCGCGGAGATCGACGCGGACGCCATTCTGCTGGCGAAAAATATTGACGGCGTCTACTCTGCCGATCCCAAGCTGGACCCCGCGGCGGTCAAGTATGACTCCATTTCCTATGAGGATGTGCTGGCCCAGCACCTCCAGGTCATGGATTCCACCGCCACGTCTCTTTCTATGGACAACCACATCCCTGTCATTCTCTTCGCGTTGAAGGACCCGGAAAACATCTACCGGGCAGTGATGGGCGAAAAAGTTGGAACGATCGTAAAGGAGGAATTGAACAATGGCTGACGCGCACAAGGAATTTGAGACCAAAATGCAGAAGACCATCGAGGTGGTAAAGAGCGACTTTGCCTCTGTTCGCGCGGGGCGGGCCAACGCCGGTGTGCTGGATAAGATCCAGGTGGAGTATTACGGCGTCCCGACCCCCCTTCAGCAGGTGGCGTCCATTTCTTCCCCCGATCCCCGCAGTCTGGTGATCCAGCCCTGGGACGCCACCCTTTTGAAGGAGATCGAAAAGGCTATCCAGACCTCCGACCTGGGCATCAACCCCCAAAACGACGGCAAGCTGGTGCGCCTGTCCTTTCCCCAGCTCACCGAGGAACGCCGCAAGGAGCTGACCAAGCAGGTGCGCAAATACGGCGAGAACGGCAAGGTGGCCATCCGCAACATCCGCCGGGACGCCATGGACCAGTTCAAGGCCATGGAGAAGAAGAGCGAGATCACCGAGGACACCCTCAAGGACTATGAAGAGGACCTGCAAAAGCTCACCGAAAAATACTGCAAGGAGATCGACACCCTGGTGACCGCTAAAGAAGAGGAGCTTATGGCTGTGTGATCCCCGCAAATGATCTTGTGGAGTTGAGCGAATGTTATTTGGGAAAAAGCCAAAGGCGTTAGACCCCGTCGATCTTGCCCAGTTGCCCCAGCATATCGCCATCATTATGGACGGAAACGGCCGCTGGGCCAGGCGCCGACACCTTCCCCGCAGCGGCGGCCACGCCGCCGGGGCGGAGACCTTTCGCAACATTGCCACCTACACCAAGGAGATCGGCCTTCATTACCTGACCGTTTACGCCTTTTCCACCGAGAATTGGAAGCGTCCCAAGGACGAGGTGGACGCCATTATGCGGCTGCTGCGCGATTATTTGGATGAAGCGTTGCGGGACATGGAGAAAAACCAGATCCACATGGCGTTTTGGGGTGATCTTTCCCCTTTAGACCCCGAGCTGCGCGCGCTGTGTGAGCGGGTGGAGTTCACCTCCCGGAAATATGACAAGTGCAACGTCCACATCTGCCTCAACTACGGCGGCCGGGACGAGCTCCTCCACGCCGCCCGCGGCTTCGCCGCGGACTGCGCCGCGGGGAAGCGGGAGCCGGGAGAGCTGACCGAGGCTTTGTTTGGAAGCTACCTCTATACCGCGGGCGTGCCCGACCCCGACCTTATCATCCGGCCCAGTGGGGAACAGCGCCTTTCCAACTTTTTGCTGTGGCAGGCGGCTTACGCGGAGTTTTATTTTACCGACGTCTGCTGGCCCGATTTCAAAAAAGAGCATCTTCTCCAAGCCATCCACGCCTATCAACTGCGTCAGCGCAGATTTGGGGGTACCTGACCGTGTTACAGAGAATCCTGGTAGCGGTGATCTTTGTTCCGCTGATCCTACTGCTCTTGTTGGCCGCGCCCTCCATCGCCATCCCTATTGTGATCTCTATTCTCTCCATGATCGCCGTCCATGAGGTGCTGTGGTCCACCGGCTTTGTCAAAAACGCTAAGCTCTCGGGCTATTCCATCGTTCTGGCCGGGGCGATCCCTTTTTGGGTCTACATCGGCCAGGGAATGTTCTCCGCCCTTTGCGGGCTGTTCCTTTATTTTACATTAGTATTCATCACCGCTATCTCCAGCCACTATACTGTTACCATGGAGAAGATGGGCGGTGCGTTCTTTTTTGCCACGCTGATTCCCTATTTTCTCTCTACCTTTACCCGGCTGGACACCTTGGCGGGAGCAAAGTATATGATTCTCACCCCGCTGATCGTGGCCTTTTTGTCCGACGCCATGGCCCTGTTTGCTGGTCTGGCCTTTGGGAAGCACAAGCTGGCCCCTGAGCTGTCACCCAAAAAGACAGTAGAGGGCTCTGTGGGCGGTCTGGTGGGTGCGGTGGCCGCCATGGTAGTCTATGGCCTGGTCATGCAGTTTGGGTTCCACTTTCAGGTCAACTACCTTCTGCTGGCGCTTTACGGCCTGCTGGGTAGCGCCGTGGCCCAGCTGGGCGACCTATCCTTTTCCTATATCAAGCGGCAATATCAGCTCAAGGACTTTGGTAACCTGCTCCCCGGTCACGGCGGCGTTCTGGACCGCTTTGACAGCGTGATCTTCTGCGCGCCGCTGATTGAGATCTTGTGGCGGGCACTGCCCGCGGTGCAATTCCCGGCATGAGTCAGTAAGGAGGCGTGCGCCGTGACACAGCGGCTGACAATCTTAGGTTCGACCGGTTCCATAGGGCGGCAATCGCTGGAGGTGATCGCCGCCCTTGGATTGTCTGTGGAGGCATTGACCGCCCATAAAAGTGTTAAAATGATGGAGGAACAGGCCCGTGCCGTCGGTCCCAAACTGGTCGTTCTCTCCGACGAGGCAGCCGCCCATGACCTGGCGGTCCGTATGGCGGACACTTCCGTCCGTGTCCTGGGCGGCAGGGAGGCACTGCTGGAGGCGGTGACCCTCCCGTCCGCTGACACGGTGCTCACCTCGGTGGTTGGCATCGCCGGACTGGAGCCCACCCTGGCCGCCATCGATGCGGGAAAAACCATTGCCCTGGCCAACAAGGAGACCCTGGTCTGCGCCGGAGCGCTGGTGACTGCCGAGGCAAAGAAAAAAGGTGTCAAGCTCCTGCCTGTGGACTCGGAGCACTCCGCCATCTTCCAGTGCCTCCAAGGTTGTGAAGACAGGGGAGAGGTGGCGCGGCTCATCCTCACCGCGTCCGGCGGGCCGTTCTATGGCATGGCACGTGAGGAGATCGCCCAAATGACCCGCCGGGAGGCGCTAAAGCACCCCAACTGGGAGATGGGCGCAAAAATCACCATTGACTCCGCTACCATGATGAACAAGGGCTTTGAGGTGATCGAGGCCATGTGGCTCTATGGACTGCCTCTGGAGCGCATCGACGTGGTCGTCCACCGCCAGAGCGTGATCCACTCCCTGGTAGAGTTTTGTGACGGGGCGGTTCTGGCACAGCTGGGCGCTCCGGACATGCGCCTGCCCATCCAATATGCCTTTACCTGGCCCCATCGGGTGGCCGGCCCCTGCCAGCGTTTGGACCTGCTGAATTGCCCAGACCTGACTTTTTTACCGCCGGACGGGGAAAACTTCCCTTGTCTGGATCTTGCGCGGGAGGCGGCCTCCCAGGGCGGCGTCAAGGCTGCCGCGCTTAACGGGGCCAACGAGGCGGCTGTGGCCGCCTATCTGGCCGACCAGATCGGATTTTACGACATCCCCCGGCTCTGCCGTTTGGCCATGGACGCTGCTCCGATAGTGGACGTCCCGACGCTGGACGACATCCTCGCCGCCGACGCCCTGGCCCGTTCTATGGTCCACCAAAACCTGTCGAGGTGACGCTATGCCTGTCTTGTTAGTTGTTTTAGGAATTCTGTTGTTCGGCTTTTTGATCGCCATCCATGAGTTTGGACACTTTATCACCGCCAAGCTTGCCGGGGTGCGGGTCAATGAGTTCTCTATCGGCATGGGGCCCAAGCTGTGGTCCAAACAGGGGAGCGAGACCCTGTACTCCCTGCGGCTGTTTCCCATCGGCGGCTTTTGCGCCATGGAGGGAGAGGACGAGGACAGCGACGATCCCCGCTCCTTCCCGAAGGCCAAGGCGTGGAAAAAGTTTCTCATCCTGGCGGCTGGGGCGTTTATGAACTTTGTGGCAGGGTTGCTGATCTTTGTTCTTCTGGCGGCGTCCTCGCCCTGGTATATTACGCCTGTTGTCGCCGGCTATCTGCCCGGGTATGACCCTGACCCCGCTTCACCGCGCCTTGAAATGGGCGACCGCATTTTGGCCGTGGATGGCAACCCGATCTTTGTCGGTGAAGATGTGAGCCTGTTCTTTAACCGGGGCGACGATGATCTGGACCTTGTGGTGCGCAGGAACGGCAAACGGGTCGTTCTCAAGGATGTGTATATGCCGTTCTACCGCTGTGACGGCGACCTGGTGCGGGGAATTCAGCTTTCTCCGAACAACACCACCCTGTTCAGCGCCCTGTGCAAGGGCTGGGGGGACAGCATCGACACCGTGCGGCTGGTATGGCTCAGCCTGGGGGACCTCTTCTCCGGCACGGTGGGAATACGGGATATGTCCGGCCCGGTGGGCATCGTAGATATGATGGGGCAAACAGTACAACGGTCGGAAAATGCCGGAACAGCCGCCTACAATGTCTTCTACCTGGTGGCCTTCATCGCCATCAACCTGGCGGTGATGAACCTGCTGCCTATCCCTGCCCTGGACGGCGGACGGATCTTTTTCCTTGTGATCAATCTGATCTATACCGCCGTTACCAAGCGGAAGCTGGACCCCAAATATGAGGGCGTGGTCAACACTGTCTGCCTGGTAGCTCTGCTGGGCCTGATGGTGGTGGTGGCGGCCAGCGATATCTTAAAACTCTTTGGACGGTGAGAGAATGACCAAGCAGATCAACGTGGGCGGCGTGTGCGTTGGCGGCGGCGCGCCCGTTACCATCCAATCCATGACCAACACCAAGACCCACGACGTGGAGGCCACAGTGAAGCAGATCCGCCGTTTGGCTGCCGCCGGATGTGAAATCGTCCGGGTGGCAGTACCGGATGAGGCCACCGCCAGAGCCGTCGGTGACATTAGATCCCGTATTGACATTCCGCTTGTGGTGGACATCCACTTTGACTACAAGCTGGCCCTGATGTGTATCGCGGCAGGGTGTGATAAGGTGCGCATCAACCCCGGCAACATTGGCGGAGATGACCGGGTCAAGGCGGTAGCGGACGCCTGCCGCGCCAAACAGATTCCTATCCGTATCGGCGTCAACGGCGGGTCTTTGGAAAAGCCGCTGTTGGCCAAGTACGGCGGGGTAACGGCCGAGGCGCTGGTGGAAAGCGCCATGGGACATATCCACCTGCTGGAAAAATTCGATTTTGACCAGATCTGCGTGTCCATGAAGTCCTCCAGCGTTCCGGTGACTATGGCCGCCTACCGGCTGTTTTCCCAGCGTAGCGACTACCCCTTACATCTTGGTGTTACCGAGGCAGGAACGCCGAAAATGGGCGTGATGAAGTCCGCCATTGGTATCGGAGGATTACTGGCCCAGGGGATCGGTGACACCTTCCGGGTCACCCTGACCGCGGACCCGGTAGAGGAGGTCTATGTCGCCCGTGATATCCTAAAGGCTGCCGGGCTTCGCCGGGACGGTCCGGAGCTCATTTCCTGCCCCACCTGCGGCCGTACACGGGTGGACCTGATCGCTATGGCCCGAGAGGTGGAACACCGCTTAGAAAGCGTTTCCAAGCCCATTACAGTGGCTGTTATGGGCTGTGCGGTCAACGGCCCCGGAGAGGCCGCCGCCGCAGATGTGGGTATTGCAGGAGGAGACGGCGAGGGCCTGTTGTTCCAAAAGGGAGAGATTATCAAAAAGGTGCCCCAGGAGCAGCTGGTGGATGAGCTGTTTAAATTGATCAAGACGCTGTAAGGAGAGAGATACGTGTCCGAGAGTAAAAAGATACCCTTTTTTGTCGCCTTTTCCGCTTATATTCCCAACATTCCTCAGCTGTGTGCCAGACTGGCGGAGTGCTATGTGCTCCACATCACTCCAGAGGGACAGTCTGGCAGTATTCAGGTTACCATCGAAGCGGATCCACCGCTGTCCCCGGCAGAGTGTCAGACCATTGAAAACGAGCTCAGCGTGATCTACGGCGGAGCGGTACATATTGACCAGCCCATCCCCACCATTTCCACCGACACCCAGGTGGCGCTTTCAGGAGAGCGTGACCCTGCCGTATTGGTGGAGCTGCTGCGTAAGGAGATGGGCAAGGCCTTCGCGCCCGCTCGGGGACTGCTGGCCGGCGCCACCGGCGAGTTGAACGGCGAGACCTTTACTGTCACTCTGCTAAACGGCTGCCATGAGCTTTTGGAGGCGCACACCCAGACCGCGCTGAAGTCTTTGCAAAGCGCCATTGGCCATCCGGTGCGCCTGCGTTTTACCTCTCTCACCGCCGCCAAGGCCCAGAAGACGGACAAGACGGCCCTGCTGGACGAGGCAGAGAACCAACGGCTCACCGCGATGAAGGCCAAACGCGCCGCGCCGCCCAAAGCGCAGAAGGGCAAAAGCGACACGATGTTTGGTAAGGTCTCTATGAAGCATCCAACCCCCATGTCCGAGCTCACCTTGGACATGGGCATGGTCCTGGTGGAGGGGGACGTGTTTTCCATTGACCATAAGGATCTACGCAACCGCACAGACAAGGTGATCCGCTTCGACCTCACTGACTATATCAGTTCGATCCGGGTCACCCAGTTTATGGGAGAGTCAGAATATAAGCCGATCTTGAAAAACCTGAAGCTGGGCCAGCATCTGCTGGTCCAGGGCCGTCTTACTATGGACCGCTTTGAAAACGACATGGTGCTCCAGCCCACAGGCATTGCCTACGGCGAGAAGACGGTCCGCCGGGATGTGGCGGAGGGGGAAAAGCGTGTGGAGCTGCACCTCCACACCCGTATGTCCGCTATGGACGCCCTCACCGATACCGGGGCCGTAGTCAAGCGCGCTCTTTCCTGGGGTCACCGAGCCATTGCCATCACCGATCACGGCGTAGCCCATTCCTTCCCAGACGCTGACCACGCCGCCGCCAAGGAGCGCATCAAGATCCTCTACGGCGTTGAGGCCTACTTCCGCAACGATGTGGACAGCACCGTGGCTGTACACGGCAAGGCGGACATTCCCATCAACGGTGAGTATGTGGTCTTCGATATCGAGACCACCGGCTTCGATCCCCGGCGAGAGGCCATCATTGAGATCGGCGCGGTACTGGTCAAGGACGGCATGATTCAGCCAGAGCGGTTTTCTACCTTCGCCGATCCTCAGCGGCCATTAAGCCCTAAAATTGTCTCGCTCACCGGGATCACCGATGATATGCTGGAGGGGGCTCCCAGTCAGAAGACGGCCGTTCAGGCGTTTCTGGACTTTGCCGGGGACCGGCCCTTGGTAGCCCACAATGCTGACTTTGACATTAGTTTCATTTGCCAAGCCGCGCTTCGGATGGAGATCCCCTTTGAGCCTACGACAGTTGATACTCTCTCTTTGGCGCGGCGGCTTTATCCGACACTGCACAACCATAAGCTGGACACGGTTGCAGGCCACCTTCGTTTAGGCGGCTTTAACCATCATCGCGCCGATGATGATGCCGCCATCGCCGCGGGCATCCTTTTGGATGAACTGCGCCTTCTTCGGATCCAGGGCGCGCAGCTGCTCTCGGACGCCGATAAGCTGCTGGCCGGGGCAAAGGTAGGCGGCGCGGGCCGCCGCAGTCCCTATCACCTTATCATTCTGGCCAAGAACCAGACTGGTCTTCGCAATCTCTACAAGCTCATCTCCCTCTCCCACTTAGAGCATTACAGCCGGGTACCCGTCATGCCGAAAAGCCTGATCGACGAGAACCGGGAGGGCCTGATCATCGGCTCCGCCTGCGAGGCTGGAGAGCTGTTCCGCGCCATCGTGGACAACAAGCCCCAGGAGGAGTTGGAGCGTCTGGCGAAATGGTATGACTATCTGGAGATCCAGCCCATTTCCAACAACGCCTTTATGACCCGCCCCGGGCGGGATGGCCGCCAAATCGCCCAGGGAGACGAGGACCTCCGGGACTTCAACCGCAAGGTCGTGGAGCTGGGTGAGCTCCTCCACAAGCCCGTATGCGCCACCGGCGACGTCCACTTCCTGGATCCGCACGAGGAGATCTACCGCCATATTCTTTTAGACTCCAAGGGCTTTGAGGACGCCGACGCCCCCAACCCCCTCTATCTGCGCACCACTGACGAAATGCTGGCGGAATTTTCCTATCTGGGGGAAGAGAAGGCCAGGGAAGTGGTGGTCACCAACACCAACATGATCGCCGACTGGTGCGACCGGATGGGGCCGCTTCCCTCGGGGCTGTTCCCGCCCACCATCGAAAACTCCGCCCAGATCCTCAGCGACCTGGTCTGGAACAAGGCCCATGAGCTCTATGGTGAAGAGCCGCCGGAGATCGTCATGGACCGGATCAACGCCGAGCTGGGGGACATTTTGCGCTGTCATTACGATGTGATCTATATGTCCGCCCAAAAGCTGGTGCAGGACTCTTTGGAGCACGGTTATCTGGTTGGTTCCCGTGGCTCCGTCGGCTCTTCCATCGTGGCCTTCCTCTCCGGTATTACCGAGGTCAACTCTCTGCCTGCCCACTACCGTTGCCCCAACTGCAAGCATGCTGACTTTGACTATGGGCGGGAAAACGGCTATGACTGCGGCGCAGATATGCCCGACGCGGTGTGCCCCATCTGCGGCGCCCCCTATGAAAAAGACGGCTTCAACATCCCCTTCGAGACCTTTCTGGGCTTTGGCGGCGACAAGGTACCTGACATCGACCTGAACTTCTCCGGGGAATACCAGTCCAGTGCCCACCGCTATACCTTTGAGCTGTTTGGCTCGTCCCACGTCTTCCGGGCGGGAACCATCGGCACGGTAGCGCTGAAGACCGCCTATGGCTACGTTAAGAAATATTTGGAAAAGCGCCATCTTGCCGCCACCCGCGCGGAGGAGAACCGTCTGGCCACTGGCTGTACCGGCGTAAAGCGCACCACAGGACAGCACCCCGGCGGCATGGTGGTCATCCCCCAGGACAAGGAGATCTACGATTTCTGCCCGGTCCAGCACCCGGCTGACGATGAGAACTCCGACATTATCACCACCCATTTTGAATACCACTCCATGGAGTCCAATCTGTTGAAGCTGGACATGCTGGGCCACGACGATCCCTCCATGATCCGCATGCTCCAGGACCTCACCGGGGTGGATCCCCAGAAGATCCCTCTGGACGACCCGGACACCATGTCCATCTTCTGTTCCTCCGGGGTATTGGGCTACAAGGACGACAAAGTCCTGGGACCCACCGGCGCCTGCGCCATTCCGGAATTTGGAACCTCCTTTGTCCGCGGGATGCTGGAGGACACGACGCCCAAACAGTTCAACACTCTGGTGCGGCTCTCCGGCTTCTCTCACGGCACCGATGTATGGCTGGGCAATGCCCGAGACTTGATCGTCAACGAGATCGCCACCGTCGATTCCACCGTAGGCTGCCGGGACGACATTATGATCTACCTCATGCGCCAGGGGATGGACCCCAAGGTCTCCTTTAAGATCATGGAGGCGGTCCGAAAGGGGAAGGTGAAAAAGGGCGGCTTCCAGGACGGCTGGGTGGAGGATATGAAGGCCCATGACGTTCCCCAGTGGTACATCGACTCCCTGGCCAAGATCGGCTATCTGTTCCCCAAGGCCCACGCCGTGGCCTACGTGATGATGGCCTTCCGCATCGCCTGGTTCAAGGTCCACCGCCCCTTGGCCTTCTATGCCGCCTACTTTACCATCCGTGCCAAGGCCTTTGACGCCACCGTCATGTGTCAGGGAATGGACGTGGTGAAGGGAAAAATGCAGGCCATTATCAACAAGGACAAGGACGCCTCCGCCGTCGAGCAGGATATGCTGGTCACCCTGGAGGTCTGCTACGAGTTCTATCTGCGCGGCTTTAGCTTTGAGGCAATCGACCTTTACCGCTCCGAGGCGGTCAATTTCCTGGTGGATGAGGAGAAAAAGACTCTTCTGCCCCCCTTCACCTCCGTCCCCGGCTTGGGTGAGTCGGCGGCCCAGTCTATCATCGACCAGCGAAAGGGAAGGTCCTTTATCTCCATCGGGGAGCTGCTTACCGTTTGCCCTAAGGTGTCCAAAGCACACATCGAGGGGCTGAAGGCGGCGGGCGCTTTGGCCGGAATGCCAGAGACCAGTCAGCTTACACTTTTCTAACTTCAACACCTTGACAGCTCTTGCGCGCTGACAATATATCTTCAAAAAGGAGGTTGACTTTAGCGTGGTAGTGTGATATTATGCTAAAGTCAAAACTGTGAGGTGATCCCATGTCCAACACCATTCCAACGCCGGAGGGCACGAGAGACCGCTTGTTTGGGGAATGCCAGGAGCGGCGGTGTGTGCAAGAGGCTTTGCTCCAGCTGTTTCGGTGCCGGGGCTTCCACGAGGTCCGCACCCCGGAGGTGGAATTTTATGATCTGTTCCTCCGTTCCGGCAATCCCTTGCCCCAGGAACAGCTTTTGAAAATCGTTGACCGTGGCGGCAGGATCATGGTCATGCGCCCGGACTGTACCACCCCGATCGCCCGCGTTGTCGCGGCGAAGCTGAAAAATTTGCCCTCTCCCCAGCGGCTCTATTACGACCAGACCGTCTTCCGCTCCGGCAAGGAGCACCGCGGCGGTCGCAGTGAGATCGCCCAATGTGGCGTAGAGCTCTTGGGCGCCCAAGGTCTGCGGGCCGACGCGGAGGTGCTGGCGTTGGCCGCGGACAGCCTGCGCGGGGCGGGGTTGGAGCGTTTTCACATTGAGCTCGGCCATGTGGGCTTATTCCATGACTTGGCTCGGGCTCTCCAGCTGTCCCAAGAGGACACCGAAACGATCCGTTGCTTGATCGAGGGCAAGAATTTTGCCGCTCTGGCTGACTTTTTGGCCCCTTATGTAGATACCGAGCCGGGGAAGGCCTTGGACCGGCTGCCCTATCTGTTCGGTGGGGTAGAGGTGCTGGATGAGGCTGAACGTCTCTTTTCTGGTTCTCCGTCCATTGCTTATCTGCGTCAGCTCTATGCCGTTCTGGAGACCGCCGGCTACGGCGCCGATCTCCGCTTTGACCTAGGGCTGGTCCATCAGATTGACTATTACACCGGCGTAGTGTTTCGTGGCTACGCGGTGGGCGCCGCCGACGCAGTGCTCTCCGGCGGGCGGTATGACGGACTGCTGGCCGCCTTCGGCCCCGACATGCCTGCCACTGGCTTTGCGGTGGACGTGGACGCCGTGGCGGGGTGCCTGCCCGCGGCGGAGCTTCCCCAAGCCGAGCTGCTCATCCACTACGACCCTGCCTGTTTGTCCCGTGCCTTGGCGGCGCTGGACTTGGCCACTCCCGGCACTGCCCAGCTTTCCCCCTGTGATACTCTGGAGAAGAGCCGGGAGCTGGCGTGGGCCAAGGGCGCGCGAACCCTCCTTATCTTTGATGGAAATGGGGAAAGGAGGGAGGCGCTATGACGCAAAAACGTCTCAGGATCGCCTTGACTAAGGGACGGCTCCAGGACCATACCGTAGAGCTGTTTGAGCGCATGGGCCTTGACTGCACTCCCATCCGTCACCCCGGCCGCCGCCTGGTCCACTCCATCCCCAACTATCCTCTGGACGCTGTGTTGGCCAAGGCTCCCGATGTGATCACCTATGTGGAGCACGGCGTCTGTGACCTGGGAGTCGTGGGTAAGGACACGATTTTAGAGCAGGGACGGTCCTTCTACGAGGTCCTGGATCTGGGCTTCGGCCGCTGCCGCTTCGCTCTGGCCGTTCGGGAGGGCAGCGACTTTTACGGTACCTATAAGACCCGGCGGATCGCCACCAAATATCCCAACGTGACCCGAAACTTCTTTGAAGAGAAGGGAATGGATGTCTCTATTATCAAGATCGAGGGCTCCGTGGAGCTGGCCCCGATCCTTGACCTGGCCGATGGTATTGTGGATATCGTGGAGACGGGCGCGACCTTGCGTGAAAACGGACTTGTCCCCATCGAGGATGTGGCGGCGGTATCCGCCCGCTTGATCGTCAACACCGCCAGCATGAAGCTCTACAAGGAAGATATCCTGCGCCTGATCGAGGGGTGCAAGGCGAATTTGGAGGGATGAGCGTGCTTACCATCATTGACCGCGACCCGCAGGCCGCACGGCGCCAGCTGGAGGCAATGCGTCAGCGCGCCGCCTCCGCCAACCATGCCGTTGAGGTCGCTGTGCAGGCGATCATGGAAAATGTAAAGACCGAGGGCTTTGCGGCTGTAGAACGCTATACCAGGCAATTTGACCGCAAGGTCCCCTATGAGATTTCCCGGGAAAAGCTGGACGAGGCTTACGCCCGCTGTCCCGAGGAGCTTATCACGGCGCTGGAACGGGCGGCGGACAATATCCGCGACTATAACCTTCGCCTTTTGCCCCGGTCTGAGATTTGGAACTCCCCTGATGGCGGTAAAGTCGGACGCCTTGTCAGAGGTCTGCGCCGCGTGGGGATCTACGTCCCCGGCGGCACCGCCGCCTATCCCTCGTCGGTGCTGATGAATGCGGTGCCTGCCAAGGTGGCCGGGGTAGAGGAGATCGTTATGGTCACCCCGCCCACCGAGCATTTGAGCGACGCGGTGCTGGCCGCCGCCAAAATTGCCGGGGTAGACCGGGTCATTGCCGTGGGCGGCGCCCAGGCAGTGGCGGCGCTGACCTATGGCGCGGGCTTTATCCCGAGGGTAGACAAGCTGGTGGGCCCCGGCAACGCCTATGTGGCCACCGCCAAGCGGCTGGCCTATGGGCAACTGGATATCGATATGATCGCCGGGCCCTCCGAGGTGCTGGTGATCGCCGACAAGACCGCTGAGCCTAAATTTGTGGCCGCCGACCTCATGAGCCAGGCGGAGCATGACATACTGGCCTCCGCCGTGCTGCTCACCGACTCTTCGGCTCTGGCGCGGGCTGTTTCGGAGGAGATCAAACGTCAAAGCGCACGGCTGTCACGCAAGGATATCATCCAAGCGTCCCTGCGGGATTTTGGCTGTGTCTTGGTTTGTAACGATCTGGACGAGTGCGTGACCTTGGCCAATGAGATCGCCCCGGAGCATTTGGAGCTGTGCGTGGCCGACCCGGAGGGGATGCTGCCCAAGGTCAAAAACGCTGGTGCGGTGTTCCTGGGGAACTGGTCTCCCGAACCGCTGGGGGACTATATGGCGGGGCCAAACCATGTTCTGCCCACCTCCGGCACCGCCCGGTTCTTCTCCCCGCTGTCCGTGACCAGCTTTATCAAGACCATGAGCGTCATTGAGTATGACAAAGAGGCGTTGGAGCGGGTGCACGACCAGGTCATTGCTTTGGCCCGATCCGAGGAACTTACCGCCCATGCCAATTCCATCCAAGTCCGTTTTGAGGAGGATGCCCTATGAGCCGCCGCGCTGTTGTGGGACGAAAGACCAAGGAGACCGAGATCACCGTCGCCCTGGAGCTGGAGGGCGGAGACGTTTGCGTAAATACCGGTGTGGGCTTTTTTGACCATATGCTCACCGCTTTGGGCTTTTATGCCGGTTTTGGACTGGAGATCTCCGCTCAGGGAGACCTCTATGTGGACGCGCACCACACGGTGGAGGATGTGGGCATCGTTCTGGGGCAGGCGCTGGCCCAGGCGCTGGGGGATAAGGCCGGGATCGCCCGCTTTGGGGCCGCCTTTGTCCCCATGGATGAGTCTCTTTCCCGTGTGGTCCTGGACATTTCCTCCCGGCCTTATTTGGTTTATAACGCGGTCATGCCCCAGGAACGTATTGGGGACTACGACAGCTGCCTCACCGAGGAATTTTTCCGGGCCCTGGCGGTGCATGGCGGTTTGACCCTTCACGCGGCGGGGCTTTATGGATCCAACGCCCACCACTTGACCGAGGCCATGTTCAAGGCCCTGGGGCTGGCCCTTAAGCAGGCGGTAGCCGTAACCGGGCAGGGCGCAACCTCTACCAAGGGTATGCTGTGATGGGCCGCACCGCTATTGTGGACTATGGCGTGGGCAATCTTCACAGCATCGCCAACGCCATGAAATATATCGGCCTGGAAACTCTGGTCACTGGAGACGCCCAGGAGCTTGAGGGGGCAGACGCCATCATTCTCCCGGGCGTGGGTGCTTTTCCCGACGCGGCAAACAAGCTGCGCGATACCGGGTTGGACAGTGTACTGCGGGCTCAGAGCGCGCAAAAGCCCATTTTGGGAATATGCCTGGGGATGCAGCTGCTCTTTAACGGCAGTGACGAGGTGCGGCCCACCAAGGGCCTGGGGCTGGTCCCTGGCTGGGTGGACCGCATCGAGACCAAGTGTAAGCTCCCCCATATTGGCTGGAACAGCCTGTCCTTTGCAAACGACAGCCCTCTTTTTAAGGGCTTAAATGATGGGGTTTACGTCTATTTTGTCCACTCCTTCTGCGGCCTGGCCCAACGCCCGGAGCATGTGACCGCCCGCACGGACTACGGTGCCAGCGTCATTGCGGCGGTAGGGCGCGGAAATGTATTTGGTTGTCAGTTCCACCCCGAAAAGAGCGGGGAAGTGGGATTGCAAATTCTGCGAAACTTTGGAGCGTTGAACAAATGATCATTTTACCTGCCATTGATTTGAAGGGCGGCCAATGCGTCCGCCTGAAGCAGGGCGATTTTGACACCGCCCACCAGGTGGCCGCCAGCGCCGTGGAAACAGCCCTGGCCTTTCAAACCGCCGGGGCGCGGTGGATCCACATGGTGGACTTAGATGGCGCGCGCAACGCAGTTCGTTGCAACGGAGATACTGTAAAGGCAGTTGCCGGTACAGTGGCAGCCAAGGTCGAGCTGGGCGGCGGCGTACGTTCCATGGCGGATCTGGAGACCTCATTCGATCTGGGCATCTTCCGGGCAGTCATCGGTTCCGCCGCCGTTTCCGACCCTGACTTTCTGCGCGCCGCCGTGGACCGCTATGGAGAGCGGATCGCCGTGGGGGTGGACACCCTGGACGGGGTCGTCAAAACAGCCGGGTGGGAGCAGTCCTCCGGCCTTGATTATTTGGCGTTTGCCGAGCGGCTGGAGGAATCGGGCGTAAAGACTATTATCTTTACAGATATTGCCACCGACGGAATGCTCTCCGGGCCGTCCTTTGGACGGCTGGCGGAGCTTCAGCGCCACTATGTCGGCAGCATTATCGCCTCCGGTGGGGTGACCACGCTGGACGATATCAAGCGTCTGCGGGACATGGGGCTTTATGGCGCTATCATCGGCAAGGCTTACTATGCCGGGACCATCGACCTGGCCCAGGCTATTGAGGAAGCGGGGGAACAGCAATGTTAGCCAAGAGGATCATCCCCTGTTTGGATGTGAAGGATGGCCGGGTGGTGAAGGGCGTCAACTTCGTGGGTCTGCGGGACGCGGGAGACCCGGTGGAGTTGGCCAAGCACTACGATCGCCAAGGGGCGGATGAGATCGTCTTTTTGGATATTACCGCCACCCATGAGCACCGGGACACCGTGGTCCATGTGGTGGAGCGCACCGCCAAGGAGGTATTCGTCCCCCTGACCGTAGGCGGCGGCATCCGCACTCTGGAGGATTTTCAACTTCTCTTGCGGGCAGGGGCGGACAAGATCTCCGTCAACTCCGCCGCCGTCAAGGACAAAACCTTGATAACCCGTGCAGCAGAGCGGTTTGGATCCCAATGCGTGGTGGTGGCCATCGACGTGAAAGCCACCGGACCGGACAAATGGGAGGTGGTCACCCACGGCGGACGGCAGTTCACCGGCCTGGACGCCGTTGCCTGGGCCAGAGAGGTCCAGGCACTGGGAGCTGGGGAGCTTCTGCTCACCAGCATGGATGCCGACGGCACCAAGGCGGGATTTGACCTCGCCTTGACGAAAGCGGTGACTGACGCCGTCTCCATCCCGGTCATCGCCTCGGGCGGCTGTGGAAGCCTGGAGCACTTCGCAGAGGTCTTTCAAAAGACAGACTGCGACGCCGCTCTGGCCGCATCCTTGTTCCATTTTGGCGAACTGACTGTTCCCCAGGTGAAGGACTATCTGCGCACCCGGGATATTCCGGTTCGATAAGGAGGATGACTATGTTTGATCTGGACCAGCTTTTTCAAAAATCGGACCTGATCCCGGCCGTCGTGCAGGACGTGAACAGCGGGGAAGTGCTTATGCTGGGGTTTGCGAACCGTGAGGCTGTGGAACGCACTTTGGAGACCAAGACCGCCTGGTTTTGGTCCCGGAGCCGTCAGAAGCTCTGGAACAAGGGAGAGAGCTCCGGCCATTTCCTTACGGTCCATAAGGTAGTTACCGACTGCGACACGGACACCCTGCTCTACCTCTGCACCCCCAACGGCCCCACCTGCCACACCGGGGCACGAAGTTGCTTTTTCAACACTATTTGGGAGGAAGATGACCAATGAAACATGTATTTACCGAGCTTTACAAGGTCATTGAGGACCGCCGGGACCATCCCCAGGAGGGCTCCTATACCTGCTATCTCTTCGATAAGGGATTGGATAAGATCCTGAAAAAGGTAGGAGAAGAGTGCGCGGAGACCATTATCGCCGCCAAAAACGGCAATAAGGAAGAAGCAGTGGGGGAGATTTCCGATCTCTTTTACCACATTCTGGTCATGATGGTCAACGAGGGCATTCCCCTCACCGATGTGACCGCCGAGCTGGACCGCCGGGGCCAGAAGATCGGTAACCTCAAGACTTTCCATGTCTCCGACCACGAGAGCTGATGGATCTCTGTAATTATTCGGAGGTGCAGGCCCTCCTGAAGCGCCACGGCTTTCACTTCTCCAAAAGCATGGGGCAGAACTTTCTCATTCGCCCTCAGGTGCCTGTGGAGATTGCCGACGCCTCCGGGGCGGATGAGACGGCCGCCGTGCTAGAGATCGGCCCCGGCGTTGGTCCGCTCACCGTTCAACTCGCAAAACGGGCGGGGAAGGTGGTGGCGGTGGAGCTGGACAAGGCACTTTTGCCCGTACTGGCAGAGACCTTGTCAGGACTTGAAAACATAGAAATTGTGCCCGGCGATATTATGAAGCTAGATTTGAGAAGTTTAATCTCTGACAGGTTTAATCGCTTTACCCCTCTGGTCTGTGCCAATCTCCCATATAACATTACCTCGCCGGTGCTCACCAAGCTGCTGGAGAGCCAGAAATTCGCCGCCATCACCGTGATGATCCAGCGGGAGGTAGCCAGGCGCATTTGCGCCGGCCCCGGCACAGCGGACTACGGGGCGTTTTCCGTGTTTTGCCAGTACTACGCCCGGTGCGAAAATCTCTTTGAAGTCCCGCCTGAGTGCTTCTATCCCGCGCCTAAGGTGACCTCCGCCGTGGTCAAGTTGACGCCCCAGCCCAAGCCCGCCTACGTAGACGACCCCAAGGCTTTTTTCGCGGTGGTGAGGGCGGCCTTCGCCCAGCGGCGCAAGACCCTGCTCAACTGCCTGGGCAGCGCCTATGGCGGCCGCTATTCCAAGGATGACCTGCGTCAAATCATCACCGCCTGCGGCCTCCCTGAGGACGTCCGAGGGGAGCGCCTGGGCATTCCGGAATTCGCGGCGCTGGCGAAAAAGCTGTAATGTCTCACAAAAGAGGCATCCCCGGCGCCTACGGAGGCGTTGGCGGCCTGGATGGCCCAGCACCCGGAGTACCGCATCTGCGGCCCCGCCATCGACCGCTATCTGAACGATCCCGATATCACCCCGCCCGAAGCCATGGAAACCGGCGTTTTGTTCCCGGTGGAACGGATACCAGAGTAAGAGAAAGGGCCGCAACGTGTGTTGCGGCCCTTCTTGTCGCGTTTAGTCCTTTTTCCAGCGAAGCAGCATTGGAAAGAACTGCTCCATCTGGGCCTTGGCCTGCTCTGCGGTCATCTCCGGGTGGCCCGCCACCATGTGGGGCACGCAGAAGTCGATCATCTCCTCCATGGTCATAGAGGAGGTGAACGCCCCGTGCTGGTAGCAGTACTTGCAGTAGTCCGCGCTGGCGCTGCCGTCCGCCTCAGTACCGTGGGTCTCCGGGTCCGCCAGAGGCATCCCGCAGGACTGGCAAAACTTCATGTTAGAAAAGTCCATTGCTTTGGTCTCCTTTCTGTTTGATGGCTCCAGTATATCAAGGCAAACCTGACACAGTGTGTCAGGTTCTAAATTTGCCCGATAAATTTCTCGCCCCAACAGCGCCAGCTGTTCCTTGAGCCAGAGCGGCTCCAGCACCTCCACCCCCACGCCGAAGGAGAGCAGATAGCCATAGAGCCAGCCGTCGATGGGGTAGGGGACGCAGACTCTGAGCGCCCCGTCCTCATCCCGGCGGATGTCCTTGGGATCAAACTCGTCGTAGACCCGGTAGGCCATGGCGGGGGAGAAGCGCAGGTCGATGGGAGCTGCGTTTCCGCCGGAAAAACCCGCCTCAATGTCGGGAGGTGGCTCAGGAAGGGCCATGGACTCCCCGGTGTCCCGCACGTCCAGGATCCGGCTCAAACGGTACGTACGGTAGGCCTCCTTGTCCAGCCGCCAGCCCTGCAAATACCAAGCCCGGCCCTTGAACACCAGACAGGCAGGGAGGACCTTGCAGCGGCATTCAGTGCTGTAAGCGCTCAGATAGGTAAATTCCAACACATGTCCGTCCAAAATGGCATTTTTATAGAAGCTGAAGTTCCGCTCCTCTCCCTGGCTCTGCCACGGGGTCAGCTCCACCTTCAGCCAGTCGGGCTGTGAGGGGCGAAAGAGAGCGGACAGCTTTGTGACGACCTCCTCGCCGCCCAAACTGTCCGGTAGAGACCGCAGCGCCGTCAGTAGATGGGCCTGTTCCTCGCCGGTCAGCATGGCCCTGTCCAAGGTGTAATGCTCCATAAGGGCGACCCCGCCACCCTTGCCCTGGGCAGCGTAAATAGGCACCCCCGCCTGGGACAGGGTGTCCACGTCCCGGTAAATGGTGCGGGTGGACACCTCCAGCCGCCCGGCCAACTCCCCCGCGGTCATATGTTGGTGCTCTAAAAGAAGATAGAGCAACTTGAACAGCCGGCTGTCTGCCATGGGACCGCCTCCCTTTGGGGCCAGTATACCACCACTTATGCACCCCTGCAAGAGGCTGGCGCATAGCATAGAGAAAAGGAGGTATCTCTATGCCAACCATTTATCTTTCGCCCTCCACCCAGGAAAACAATCTCTATGTCAACGGCGGCACCGAAGAGGAATGGATGAACCGTCTGGCGGACGCCATGGTCCCCTATCTGGTGTCCTCCGGCATCCAATATGTCCGAAACACGCCCGACATGACTGCTGCCAGCTCGATCCGCGCCTCCAACCAAGGCCGCTATGACCTCCACTTGGCACTTCACTCCAACGCCGCGCCAGAGGGGCGCTACGGGCAGGTGCGGGGGATCATCGTCTACTATTACCCCGGCTCAACAGAAGGGAAGCGGGCTGCGGAGATCGTGGCGGATAACCTGAAGGCCATCTATCCGCTGCCAAACCTGGTCAGCGCCCGCTCCACCACCGCCATCGGTGAGGTGCGCCGGGTCAAGGCCCCGTCGGTATTTATCGAACTGGGCTATCACGACAACGCCGACGACGCCGCCTGGATCCAAAACAATATCAACGCCGCCGCCCGCAACATCGTGCTGTCGCTGACAGAGTATTTCGGCATTCCGTTTTTGACCCCGGTGCCGCCGAGAAACGCCGTGGTAGATGTCTCCTGGGGCGCGCTGAACATTCGCTCCCGGCCCAGCACCACCGCGCCTATCATTGCAAAAGCCTACGACGGCGCCCGTCTGACTGTCATCAACCAATGGCAAAACTGGTATCTGGTCCGCTTTGACGGCGTGGTGGGCTATGCCGCCCAGGATTTTGTCACTCTGGTGTAGAGGAGGGAAACGCCATGGATATCCATGTTGTTCGGCCGGGGGAGACCCTGACCGTCATTGCCGCCCAGCACAGCGTGCCTCTCTCCCGTCTGCTGGCGGATAATCAATTGCCTGACCCTGGACAGTTGGTAACAGGGCAGACCATCGTCATCCGCTATCCGGCGGAGGTCTACACTGTCCGGCCCGGAGATACCCTCACCGCGATCGCCGCCGCAAACGGTCTCACGGTGCGCCAGCTCTTGCGTCAAAATCCAAACCTGAGAGGGGAGGAGACCATCTATCCCGGCCAAACGCTGGTCCTGCGCTATCAAGGGGAGAAGCGGGGGACCCTGTCCGTCAACGGCTATGCCTATCCCTTTATAGACAAGGGATTTTTGCAGCGGGAGCTGCCCTTTTTAACAAATCTAACACCATTCACCTACGGCATCACCCCTCAGGGCGGCCTGGTGGACCTGGATGACGCGTCCATGATCGCCGCCGCCAAAAGCCTGGGCGTGGCCCCCTTGATGCACCTTTCCACCCTGACGCAAGAGGGTGGCTTTTCCAATGAGCTTGCCAGTCTGGTGCTCAATGACAGGCGCATTCAGGACAATTTGGTGACGGCCATCCGTGAAACGCTTCAAGCCAAGGGCTACCGGGGACTGGATGTGGACTTTGAGTTTGTCTTTTCTCAGGATGCCGGACCCTACGCCGCCTTTATCGCCCGCCTGCGCCGGGAGCTGGCCCCGCTGGGCTATCCGGTCATCGTCGCCCTCGCGCCCAAGACCAGCGCGACGCAACCCGGCCTGCTCTACGAGGGCCACAATTACCGCGCCCTCGGCCAGGCCGCCGACCAGGTCCTGCTGATGACCTACGAGTGGGGCTACACCTACGGGCCGCCCATGGCGGTGGCGCCGCTACCCAATGTGCGGCGGGTAGTGGAGTACGCCCTCACTGAGATCCCCGCAGGAAAGATCTGGCTGGGCGTTCCCAACTATGGCTACGACTGGCCCTTACCCTTTGCCGAAGGAGTGACCCGGGCCACCTCTATTTCCAACCAGTACGCCGTTCGTTTGGCCCTGCGCTATGGCGCGGAGATCCAATATGACACCTTTGCCCAAGCTCCCTGGTTCCGCTACATGGATGAGCAGGGAAGGGAACATGAGGTCTGGTTTGAGGATGCCCGCAGTATTCAGGCCAAGCTGGCGCTCATCCCCGAATACGGCCTCTATGGCGCGGGTTATTGGAATCTGATGAGACCCTTCCCGCAAAACTGGCTGATCTTGGACAGCGAATACAATATTCGCCAGGGATAGGGCAGGGAGGAGCGCGTTAAAATAGGGAAGAGGTGATTATATTATGGAGTTGGACGCTTTACTGCGCCGCGATAAGGAAGCCGCCGCGCTTTTTTCGCATCTGCCCTCTAAGGTGCAAGAGACGCTTCGGACCAAAGCCGGGAACATCAACACCCTGGCGTCTCTGCGCGACTATACCATCCGCATGGTGGATCATGACGGCCCGTTTTACGCCGCCCGTACGGAGGACGGCACCTGCATGGAGCCGGAGCTGAAGGCAGAATGGACCATGGAGCACGAGACGTAAAAGCCCCTTTGGAGCATTTACAAAATGTTCATAAGCAGTTTGAAAACTGTCCATCATTTCTTTTTGGGATATGGTATTATAATGCCAGTCAGGGACGTGAGCCATCCAATCATCTCTCTTCTCTCTTTCTCTTTTTCTCTCTCCAAGCTGACCCTCCGCTGGGGAATCCTCCGGCGGAGGGTCAGACCAATTTCTCTCTCCTCACGTTTCTGCAAATAAGGCTGTCAAGGACAATTCCTTGACAGCCTTATTCTTGTTTTCGACAGCTCTACCGCAAGATTTGGTGGTCAGTCCTTGGGTCGGTGTTTACATCTTGTGGCCCTGTCTAAAAATGTCGAAAAGTTCAAAAAGTTTTATTTTTTCGTACAATCGTGTTGATTTAATCAAAAATGTGTGGTATACTGTCCATTGTAGGGAAAAGGAAGAGAGGTATCACTCGATGAAAACAAATCCAAAATACAGCGTTATGATCGCACATGGCGATCCATCCGCGCAGCAGCGCATTTCCAGCGCGTTGGCGGCAACCAAGCTATTCCAGGTCATTTTTACCACGCACAACGGGGAAGTGTGCATCCGGCAGGCACTGCGCAGTCAACCGGATCTGGTCATCGCGGACACCTTGCTCGCGGGAGTGGATGGACTGGAGGTGTTAAAGCAGATCAAAACGCGCTGTGGCAATACACAGGTCATTTTGTTGACCACCTACCACGCTTTGGCCCACCACCGCGCGGTATTGGAGCTGGCGGATTATTGCATCGTGGCGCCTTATTCCAACGCAATTTTAGCCCAGCGGGCAGTGGACACCCTGCATACCCATCGAAACGCAGGGTTTTCCTCCCAGATGGTCAGTGACCAGACGGCCTCCATCCTGGCCAAGCTCAACGCGCCTCTCCGAATGAAGGGCTATCCTTATTTGCGCGATGGGATCCAGATGTCGGTACATGATCCCAATATGCTCCATCATCACACGGGCCCCAACGGTCTTTATGCACAGCTGTGCTCCCGGCACCAGGAGAGCTACCATAACATTGAACGCTGTATGCGCTCGGTCAGCGACCATATCTTCAAATACGCCAGCTTATCGGTCCTGGAGGATTACTTCACCCAGGCCAACCTGGCCCGAGGACGGATCTCCAATCTCACTATGATCTCCACCTTGGCCGCCCGGGTGACCAATGACCTGAACGGACAACAGGAACTGCCGCTGGAAAACGCCGTTTCGTGTTAGCCTTTCCGCTTTACCTTGGCCAGCGGGTTGGCTCTGGCCGCTCCGCGCAGGCTCTCGTTGTTCACGTGGGTATAGATCTGGGTGGTGTTCAAATGCTCGTGACCGAGCACCTCTTGAAGGGTGCGTACATCCACGCCGTTTTCCAGCATCAGTGTGGCTGCGGTGTGACGCAGCTTATGGCTGGAATAGAGGGCGCTGTCCAGACCCGCTTTTAAAAAGCGGTTTTTGACCATATAATGAATGGCTGCGGTGGTCATCCGCTTGTGCCCACGGGTGATAAACAAGGCGTTGGGGTCGGTGGAGGCGGAGCGATCCCGCTCCTCCAGCCAATCCTTCAGCGCCGCCAGACAGGCGTCATTCAGGTATACTATACGCTCCTTATTGCCTTTGCCGACGACACGGAGCTGGTCGCCTCGAACGTCTGTTTTATTCAGTCCCGCCAGCTCGGAGATACGCAGTCCACAATTGAGGAAAATTGTCAAAATGCAATAATCCCGGACCTGGTTCGGCTCGTCTACGGCATCCAGCAGGGCGATAGATTCCTCCAGGCTCAGATACCGGGGCAGAGACTTTTTGAGTCGCGGCGAGTCCAGGTTCTGGATCGGATTTTCCTCCAGCAAGTGGGTCTTGGCGGTGAGATACTTATAAAAGGAACGCAACGTCGCGATCTTACGGGAGCGTCCAGCCGCGCCAACGCCGCAGTCACGGCTGAGGAAGTTGACAAACTCATAGACGTCTGTGACCGTCACAGAACCTAACAACGCTATGTCAACATCATCGATTGGAATTTCATCAAAGGGCACGTCGGCGGGAACCAGCCGGCGCGCGCGTTTCAAATAGCGAAAGAACCGACGCAGGTCTAAATAGTATTCATCCACGGTTTTTCTGGAGTGGCCCTGGATAGCTTCGTGATAGGTCAAAAAGTCCCGCAGGATCGGACACATGGCGTCTCTGATGATAGACACTGGTTATTCACTCCCTCCAACTCAACAAAATTTTTATTTTGTTGAGTTGATAGTGTGGGCCGTTTCTTTAGTCATTATAGCAGACCCGCGCCTTCCCCGCAACCCCGCTTGGTTTTCAAGCCGTGGTCCCGGTCGGCGCGGGTCGTTCTATAGTTACTTACATATTATCCGCCAGACCTTGACGCTCTCGTTCTGTCCATTCGGTTCGCTCTCGCGGCTCTTGTGGAAACGCGCCAAGGATGTGAATAAACCGCAGACCTTGAACGGTGTAGCTGCTCAGCGGCCGATAATCCACGTCGTAGGAATGGGCCGCCACCAAGGTGTTTTCCAGCGTCGGCGGATCGCCCATCTGGACAATAATAGGTGTATGGCTCCAGACGTCCGCGCGAAAGCGCAGCTGTACAAAATCTCCCGGCTCCATATCCTCCAGCGCGCCCAGCACCCCTACGGGTCCCGGTCCGGCCGGAGGCATTCGAGTCATGAAGTTGTAAAAGTATGGCACTCCAGTCCAGGCCGGAGCCTTGTCGTTGGCGTCGATGTAATACCAGCCATAGGTGGGCGTGTAATTCATCACGCCCACCCCGGCAAACAGGCATTGGGAGGCGTAGTTGGTGCAGTCGCCTCCCAGCTCCTCATAATCAAAATACGCCGGGTTGCGGCCATAGGCCCATCGGTGGGCGTAGGCCACCGCCAGGTCACGGCGGTACGGGATGGGCGGTTTGGTCATCACAGGCATCGTACTCTCCCCTTTCTGTCAATTCATATTATGCAAATCGCGAAAAAAAGTGCCTCACCCTCTTGCAATCCTTGGTGGAAAATGGTACAATATCTTCAATTCTTGAGAAAAGGAGTTGTTGTTCCATGTCTCTCGTTACATCCACCGAAATGTTCAAGAAGGCCTATGCGGGCGGCTACGCCGTCGGCGCCTTCAACGTCAACAACATGGAGATCGTCCAGGGCATTACCGAGGCCTGTAAGGAAGAAAAGGCTCCCGTGATCCTCCAGGTTTCCAAGGGCGCCCGCGCCTATGCCAACCACACCTACCTGGTCAAGTTGGTGGAGGCCGCCGTGATCGAGTGCCCCGAGATCCCCATTGTGCTCCATCTGGACCACGGCCCCGACTTTGAGACCTGCAAGAGCTGCATTGACGGCGGCTTTACCTCCGTTATGATCGATGCCTCCTCCAAGCCCTTCGAGGAGAATATCGAGATCACCAAGAAGGTCGTTGAGTACGCCCATGACCACGGTGTGGTCGTGGAGGCCGAGTTGGGCACCCTGGCCGGTGTGGAGGACGATGTAAAGGTGGACGCCGCCGACTCCTCCTACACCCGTCCCGAGGAAGTGGAAGAGTTCGTGGCCAAGACCGGCTGTGACTCCCTGGCCATCGCCATCGGCACCAGCCACGGCGCCTACAAGTTTACTCCCGACCAGTGCACCCGCAACGAGAAGGGAATCCTGGTTCCCCCTCCCCTGCGCTTTGACGTGCTGGAGGAGGTCTCCAAGCGTCTTCCCGGCTTCCCCATCGTGCTTCACGGCTCCTCCAGCGTGCCTCAGGACTATGTGAAGATGGTCAACGAGCACGGCGGCAAGATGCCCGACGCCGTGGGCATCCCCGAGGAGCAGCTGCGTCAGGCCGCTACCCTGTCTGTGTGCAAGATCAACATCGACTCCGACCTGCGCCTCACCATGACCGGCACTATCCGCCAGTTCTTCGATGAGCACCCCGACAAGTTTGACCCCCGCGAGTACCTCAAGCCCGCCCGCGCCAACATCAAAGAGACCGTCCGCCACAAGCTGCGCGACGTGCTCGGCTGCGCCGGCAAGGCCTAAAACACCTGTCAAGCTCAGGAGAGGGCCTTCGCCCTCTCCTGTTCTATATCAAAATCATTTTATTTTTTAGGAGGAGTTCAACATGGAACAACTGCGTGGCGCCCTGATCATCGGCCAGTCCGGCGGCCCCACCTCTGTCATTAACGCCAGCGCCTATGGCGTGATCCGCACCGCTCTCGATAACCCCAGCATCACCGCCGTCTACGGCGCGGCCCACGGCATCAAGGGCGTGCTGAACGACAAGCTCTATGACATGAGCAAGGAGGACGCCGAGGAGCTGGAGCTGCTGCTCAACACCCCTTCCTCCGAACTGGGCTCCTGCCGCTATAAGATTGCCGATCCCGACGTGGACGACACCGACTACAAGCGCATTCTGGAGATTTTCAAGAAGTACGACGTGCGTTACTTCTTCTACAACGGCGGCAACGACTCCATGGACACCTGCAACAAGATCTCCAAGTATATGCAGAAGGTGGGCTATGAGTGCCGCATCATGGGTGTGCCCAAGACTATTGACAACGACCTCTTTGGCACCGACCACTGCCCCGGCTTCGCCTCCGCCGCCAAGTACATCGCCACCTCCTGCGCCGAGGTCTATAAGGATGCCCGAGTCTATGACACCGGCATGGTAACCGTGATCGAGATCATGGGCCGTCACGCCGGCTGGCTGGCCGGCGCCGCCGCTCTGGCCGGCGTCGTGGGTTGCGCCCCCGACCTGGTCTACCTCCCCGAGGTGGACTTCGACATGGACAAGTTCCTGGCCGATGTGGACCGTATCTACAAGGCCAACGGCAACTGCATCGTGGCGGTCTCTGAGGGCATCCACTACGCCGACGGCACCTTCGTCTCTGAGGCGAAAACCTCCGCCACCGACGGCTTTGGCCACGCCCAGCTGGGCGGTCTGGCCGCTCTGCTGGCCAACACCATCAAGGAGCGTACCGGCTCCAAGGTCCGCGGCATCGAGCTCTCTCTGCTCCAGCGCTGCGGCGCCCATGTGGGCTCCCGCACTGACATCGACGAGTCCTTCCTGGCTGGCAAGACCGCTGTGGAGGCCGCCGTGGCCGGTGAGACCGACAAGATGGTGGGCTTTGAGTGCTCCCGCGAGGGCGGCAAGTACACCTGCAAGACCAAGCTCTTTGACCTCTCCGAGGTGGCCAACTTTGAGAAGAAGGTCCCTCTGGAGTGGATCAATGCCGAGGGCAACGGCGTGACCCAGGCCTTCATCGACTATGCTCTGCCCCTCATCCAGGGCGACGCCAAGGCTCCCACCGAGCACTCCCTTCCCCGCTTCGCCCGCCTGAAGAAGGTCCTCACCAACCCCTGATCTCCCCTTTGAATAAAAAATCCCGGATGCTTACGCATCCGGGATTTTTTTATTTATGTTGTCAGACGGTCCTCACTTGAGATACGCCCGGTGGAAGACCTTCTTGCCCTTCTTGATGGTCAGACCGTCCCCTTCCAGCTCTTCCCCACCGATCATGCGGGTGGCATCGGCGACCTTCTGGCCGTTGACCTCTACCCCGCCCTGTTCAATGAGCCGACGGGCCTCCTTTTTTGAAGGGACCAGGCCGCACTTGAGCATCAGGTCCAGCAGGCCGATGACTCCGTCGGTCAAATCGTCCCGGGTGAGGCCGGTAGCAGGCATATTCGCGCTGTCGCCGCCCTTGGAGAACAGAGCGCGGGCCGCGTCCTGTGCCTTGCGGGCCTCCTCCTGCCCATGGACCATGGCGGTCAACTCATAGGCTAGGATCTCCTTGGCCTCGTTGATCTTGGCGTCCTCCCAATGGTCCATTTCGTCAATCTGCTCCAAGGGCAGGAAGGTGAGCCAACGGATGCACTTCATCACGTCGGCGTCGCCCACGTTGCGCCAGTACTGGTAGAACTCGTAGGGGCTGGTCTTGTTGGGATCGAGCCAGATGGCGTTGCCCGCCGTCTTGCCCATCTTGTTGCCCTGGGAATCGGTAAGCAGATTGATGGTGAGAGCGTAGGCGTCCTTCCCCAGCTTGCGGCGGATGAGCTCGGTGCCCCCCAGCATATTGCTCCACTGGTCATTGCCACCAAACTGCATATTACAGCCCACTGTCTGGAACATATGATAGAAGTCATAGGACTGCATGATCATATAGTTGAATTCCAGAAAGGAGAGTCCCTTCTCCATGCGCTGCTTATAGCACTCCGCCCGCAGCATATTGTTCACCGAGAAGCAGGCGCCCACCTCCCGCAGAAGCTCTACGTAGTTAAGGTTCAGGAGCCAGTCCGCGTTGTTGAGCATCATGGCCTGGCCGGGACCCTCGCCAAACTCGATAAAGCGGCTCATCTGCCGCTTAAAGCACTCGGCGTTGTGGTCAATGTCCTCTCGGGTAAGCATCTTGCGCATATCCGTCCGCCCGGAGGGGTCGCCGATCATGGTGGTGCCGCCCCCAATCAAGGCAATGGGCTTGTTGCCCGCCAGCTGGAGCCGCTTCATCAGGGTCAGCGTCACAAAATGCCCCGCCGTCAGGCTGTCCGCAGTGCAGTCGTAGCCAATATAGAAGGTGGCCTTGCCGTCGTTGATGAGAGTGCGGATCTCCTCCTCATCCGTTACCTGAGCGATCAGCCCCCTGGCTTTCAATTCCTCATAAATGGTCATGTTTGTCTCTCCTTCAGTAGGATATCTTAAGGATGATATCATAAAACCCAGCTCATGTCAAACCGCGTTACAGTAGTCCCAAATGCCGCAGAGCCGCGGAAACGCCGACGTCATCTGCGGAGTCCGTCACATGGTCCGCAATGGCCTTCACCGAGTCCATCGCGTTGCCCATGGCTACGCCAATTCCTGCCAGCTTCAGCATCTCCGCGTCGTTTTCTCCGTCGCCGAAGGCCATGATATCCTCTCTCGTCCAGCCATAGCGGTCCATGGTGGCCCGGACGCCCACCACCTTGCCGCCGCCGCGGGGAATGATATCGATCCCCTTGGGATGCCAGCGGGTGTGCAGACAGTTGGGCATGGCGTCTAAAAACAATGCTTCCTCCTCCGGGGCTACAAAGGGAACAAATTGATACACCCTCCCCTCCAGCAGCCAGGCCGGATCCCGCACCGGGTAGAGGTCCGTGTGGAGGAACTGGTAGATCTCCCGCACCCGGTCGTTGATCTGGGTCATATAGCTCTCGCCGTTGCCCTCCATCAGGGCAGGCAAATGGGAATTCTCCACCAGCACACGGTAGGCGCCCCGCAGGTCAGCCTCGGGGATGGGCGCGTCCCGGTAGGCCTCCCCCTGCGCGTCACAGCAGTATTGCCCGTTCAGGGTCACATAGCCGTCAAACTCCACCCCGCGCAGCATGCCGGTATTTTCCAGGTCCTGGATAGCCCGACCTGTGCTGAGAAAGAGCTTGATCCCCTTCGCCCTAAGCGCCGGAAGGTCTTTGACCAGCTGATCGGGCAAGAGCTTCTGCTGAAAGGACACCAGCGTTCCGTCCACATCGAAAAAAATTGCTTTTATCATTTAGTACATGCCCTCCCTGTATTGCCGCGCCGATTCCAGCAGCTCTCCCGCGCTCTCCAGGGCCACCGCGGTGATCTCCTCCCCAGAGGTGAGCCGCGCCACTTCCTCCTTGCGCCTGTCCATATCCAGCGCCTCTACCTTGGTATAGGTGCGCTCGTTTCGCTCCCCTTTTTCCACCGAGAAGTGGGTATCCGCCATAGCCGCCAGCTGGGGCAGATGGGTCACGCAGAGCACCTGCTTACACCGGGACACCTGGGCCAGCTTCTGGGCCACCTTCTGGGCCGCCCGGCCGGAGACCCCTGTGTCCACCTCGTCAAAAATCAGGGTGGACACATCGTCGTTTTCCGCCAGCACGTTTTTCAGCGCCAGCATGATCCGGGCCAGCTCACCGCCGGAGGCGATCTTATGGATGGGCTTCAGGTCCTCGCCCAAATTGGCGGACATGAGGAAACAGACCTCGTCCATCCCGGTGGCGTCCATCCCCAGGTCGCCGCCCTTTTCCGCCATAGATACCCGGAAACATACCTTGGGCATATCCAGCTCGGCCAGCTCCCGCTGGATCCGCTCTTCCAGCAAACGCGCGGCCTTTTCCCGTGCGGCGCGGAGCGCCAACCCCTTGGCGTTGGCCTCTTTTACGGCCTCCGCCAGCTTTCCCTCCAGCTTTTCCAAGCGGTCCGCGGAAAACTGGATCTGGTCCAGCTCGTCCCGGCACTTCTCCAGATATGCCAACATCTCCTTGGTGTCGGAGCCGTATTTCTTTCCCAGGCGGTAGAGCTGATCCAGACGGGTCTCTACCTGGTCCAGCTCACCTGGCTCCATGTCCAGCGAGCCTTCCACATCTCGCAGCTGCTCCGCCAGATCCCGTGCCGCGTAGGTCAGCTCGGACGTTTTTTCCCACAACGCCCGCCATTCCTCGCTCACCCGGCTTACGTCGCTCAGCGCGTCCTCCGCCCGCTCCAGCAGGTCTACGGCCCCGGAGCTGTCCTCGTCGCCCGACAATGCTCCATGGGCCTGGGCGGCAGCGCTCAGGAGCTTTTCCGCATTGCGAAGGACCTCGCGCCGCTGTGACAGCGCCTCCTGCTCCCCCTCCTTCAGATCGGCCGCCTCCAGCTCGTCGATCTGGTATTGCAGGGAATCCATCCGGCGCGCCTTCTCCGCCTCATCCATCTGTAGATCCGACATTTCGCGCTTTAATTCCACCACCGCGCCATAGGAACTCTGGAATTCTGCCAGCAGTCCGTCAGCCAACGCGCCAAAGCGGTCCAGATAGGACAAATGACAGCCTGGGTCCAGCAGCTGCTGACCGTCGTGCTGTCCGTGAATGTTCACCAGCTGGTCCCCCAGGGCCTTCAGCTGTGCCACCGTGATCAGCTGTCCGTTGGCCCGGCAGGTGTTGCGCCCGTCCCCCGTCAGCTCGCGGCGCAGCAGCAGTTCTCCGTTCTCATCGGGCAGAATACCGTTCTCCTGAAACCAAGACAGCGCCGGAAGACGGCAAAAGAGCGCCTCCACCACCGCGCCCCTGGCGCCGGTACGGATGAGGTCACGGCTGGTGCGCTGCCCCAGGATGGCTCCGATGGCGTCTACCACGATAGATTTGCCCGCGCCGGTCTCTCCGGTAAGGACGTTAAAGTGATCGCCAAAGGCCATGTCCGAGCTTTCAATAACCGCAATATTTTCAATGTGTAGTTGGGCCAGCATCGCTCTCTCCCCTTTTACTCACTGTAGCATCTCCCGAATGGTCTGACAAAACTCTTTAGCGCTTTCCGTGGTGCGCAGGACCAGCAAAACAGTGTCATCCCCGGCCAGCGAGCCAACCCGCTCCGGGATGTCCATCCCATCCAGGGCAGCCCCCGCCGCGGGGCCGAGGCCCGGCATGGTCTTCACCACCACCAGGTTTTGCGCGTGGTCATAGCTGACCACCCCCTCCCGGAAAATGGTCTTGAGCCGCCCAGTCACGTTGACCGCGTTCTTTCGCTGGGACTGGACATAGTGGTAGCTTCCCTTTCCTGTCAGCTCCTTGACCAGGTGGAGCTCCTTGATGTCTCGGGAGATGGTCGCCTGCGTAGCGCCAATCCCCCGCTTTTTCAGCTCCTCCAGCAGCTGCTCCTGGGTCTCTACCGCCGTGGTAGAAATAATGGAAAGGATCTCGCCTTGCCTTTTTTCCTTCAACACGTTCACACCCTTCCCAGTTTGTGGTTAAGTACCTCGTAAAAGCTGCGTCCTGTCAGCTTGACCAGCTTGGTCTGGCTCCGCGCCTTGGCGACCTCCACCCGGTCTCCCGCTGTCAGTTTGAAGGCTCGTCCGCCGTCCACGGAGAGATAGGCGCTCTTGCGGCTATCCTTCCCCAGCCGCACAGAAATCAGCCGTTCCGACCCCAGGACCACCGCCTTCGCATGGAGCGAGTGGGCGCAGATGGGGGTAAAAATGATGTTTTCCGCGGTCGGCTCTACGATGGGCCCTCCCGCCGACATGGCATAGCCGGTGGAGCCGGTGGGGGTGCTGAGAATGACCCCATCCCCCGCCAGTTCGGAGATCAGCACCCGGTCTCCATAGACCGCCAGGTCTATGACCCGGGCCACGGCACCCTTGGTGACCACCGCGTCGTTCAGGGCCACATCCTGAAAAATGGTCCGTCCGCCCCGATCTACCTTGACGTCCAGCATCATTCGGGCCTCGATGGTATACTTCCCCTGGGCCAGCTTGGAAAGCTGGCTCAGCTCACCGTTTTCCAGCTCCGCCATAAAGCCCACGCTGCCCATGTTGACCCCTAAGATCGGCATCTCGTAAGCGTTGGCATCCTTGGCGGCGTGAAGGATGGTGCCGTCGCCCCCAAAGCAGACCAAAATATCCGCCTGGGCCAGCCCCTCCTTCAAGGGAATATACTCCAGGTGCTTCGGGAGCTCCAGCCGACTGTTTTCCTCCAGCTCAAAGGGCAGGCAGATCAGGGTGTCCACACCGTTTCCGCCTAAAATCTTCCGCGCCGCCTGCGCGGCCCGCAGTCCCTTGTCCCGGTAAGGGTTGGGACTCAATACCACCCTCATGCCTTCGCCCCCTCTAGCGCTTGATGGGATCTCTCTACCAGCTCTTTCAAATCAAGAGGCCGTAAGGGCATATCCCTTGTCATTAGATAGCCCAGGTATTCAATGTTTCCTTCAGGTCCCTTAATGGGCGAAAAGGTCAATTCCTTTACAAAAAAACCATTCTCCGACGCATGAATCAGGAACCGTTCCAGCACTTGCAAATGGACGGCTGGGTCCCGAACGACCCCCTTTTTGCCCACGTTTTCCCGTCCTGCTTCAAACTGCGGCTTGACCAGACAGACGACCTCGCCGCCGTCCTTAAGCACTCCCCGCAGAGCGGGCAGGATCAGCCGCAGGGAGATGAAGGAGACGTCTACGCTGGCAAAGTCCAACTCGTCCGGGATCTGCTCATGGGTCAAATAGCGGGCATTGGTGCGCTCCAGGGCAACCACCCGGGAATCGGTGCGGATCTTCCAGTCCAGCTTTCCATAGCCGGTGTCTACCGCGTATACCTTTGCGGCGCCGTACTGGAGCATACAGTCGGAAAACCCGCCGGTGGAGGCGCCAATGTCAGCACAGAGCTTTCCGGAAAGGTCTATGCTCCAAAGCTTCATGGCCTTTTCCAGCTTCAGTCCGCCCCGGCTCACATAAGGGATGGCGGGCCCCTTCACCTCCAGCACGTCGCTTTCCAAAACGCCGGCGCCGGATTTCGTCACCTTCTCCCCGTTCACCGTCACCAGTCCTGCCATAATGGCGGCCTGGGCCTTTTGGCGGCTTTCGCAAAGCCCTCGCTCTGTGAGCAATACATCCAGCCTGAGCTTGCTCATGGCCTTGCCACCGCCCTTCTTGCGGCCTCTGCGATACTATCGGCGTCTAAACCGCACAGCTTGCGCAGTTCCCGCACAGAGCCCTGGGTGATGAAACGGTCGCCTGTGTTACACAAAGTCACGCTCCGAGGCAACACGCCGTGCATGGCTAGCTGGGCCGCCAGCCGCTGGCCCACTGAGCCGGTCAGCACACATTCCTCCGCCGCTAAAAGCCGTCCGTTTTGACCAACCAGACCGCATAGCCCACTCCAATCAGTCGGGGTCAAGTTATTTAGTTTTACAACCGTTGCGCTGATTTTTTCCCTCTCCAGCATCTCAGCAGCGGTCAGAACCGCATCCACAGTTGCGCCGTAGGTCACCATGGTAAGGTCCTTCCCTTGACGCAGGGTAACCCACTCAGCACCGTCATAGCCGCCCCGGTAAGTCCCTTCTCCCCCCCGGGGATAGCGGACCGCGACCGGGCCTGCTGCGTGTTTGACCGCCCAGGTCAGCATATCCTCCAGCTCGTGGAAGCAGGCGGGAGCAAGGACAGTCATTCCGGGCACGGTGGCCAGATACCCCACGTCAAAAATCCCGTGGTGGGTCTCCCCATCTTCTCCCACAAGGCCCGCCCGGTCCACCCCGAAGATCACAGGAAGACCGCTGATGGCCACGTCGTGCAGGAGCATGTCATAGCCTCTTTGCAAAAAAGAGGAATATACCGCGAACACAGGCTTTGCGCCCTGCTTGGCCATACCTGCGGCCATGGCAACGCCGTGGCCCTCAGCGATACCCACGTCAAAGAACCGCTCGGGGTACATCCGCGCAAAGCGGTCCAATCCGGTCCCCGCCTGCATCGCCGCTGTGATGGCGCAAAGTCCGGACTCCTCCAGCGCCAGGCGGCACATGGTCTCACCAAAGACCGTGGAATACCCTGGCTTGGAGGGGGTCTTAGGAGCACCGGTGGCCGGTTCAAAGGGACCGACGCCGTGAAATTTGTCCGGTGCGGCCTCCGCGGGGGGATACCCCTTCCCCTTCACCGTGCGCACATGGAGCAGAACGGGAGTGGACACCTCGTCTTTGGCATAACGCAAAAGACGGGTCAAAAGCTTTACATTGTGGCCGTCCACCGGTCCCATGTAGGTAAATCCCATGTCCTCAAACATACTACAGTGAAGCAGGGCGTCCTTGATGGCGGTCTTGACCTTATGGTTGAAGCGGTAAAGGGCGCGGCCCACCGCCGTGGCGTCCATAACCTTTCGATAGCCCTTCTTAAAGTTCAGATATTGGGGCTTCAGCCGTTGATGGGCAAGCCTCCGGCCCAGCCCCCCCACATTGGGAGAGATGGACATGCCGTTGTCATTGAGGATCACGATCATGTGCTCCCCGCTCTGTCCGGCGTTGGAAAGGCCCTCATAGGCCAGTCCGCCCGTCATCGCGCCGTCGCCCAGCAGGGCCAGCACATGGTAGTCCTCCTCCCGCAGGGTGCGGCTACACGCCATGCCCAGCGCCACCGACACGGCGTTGGAGGCGTGGCCCGCGATAAAGGCGTCAGTCTGGCTCTCCGAGGGTTTGGGATAGCCGGAGATCCCGCCAAAGTTGCGAAGTGTATGAAAGACCCCTGTGCGGCCGGTCAACAGCTTATGACTGTAGCATTGGTGTCCTACGTCAAACACCAGCCTGTCCTTGGACAGGTCGAACACCCGGTGGACGGCTACGGTCAGCTCCACAGCGCCCAGACCGGAGGCTAAATGTCCCCCCGTCTCCGCAACCGTCTCAATCATTTTCCCCCGAAGCAGACCGCACAGCTCTACCGCCTCTTCATCGCTGAGTGCCTTACAGTCCAAGGAATCATCCAGCTTGACCAAGCCCTCTCACCTGCCTTTTACAAAAGTACGCTCAATTTTCCCGTGAGGCCAGCGTTTGCGCCAGCTCCTGCAGAAGCTCTGCCCCGGCCAGGCCCTCCAAGCAGGCGCAGGCCTCACAGCTCAGCTTCTCTACCCAACGCTGGCATTCCTCTAAGCCAAGCAGGGTCACAAAGGTGGTCTTCCCCTGCTCCGCATCGGACCCGATGGGCTTGCCCAGCTCCTCGGTCGTGCTGGTCACGTCCAGGATATCGTCGCGCACCTGGAACGCCAGGCCCAGCCGCTGGGCGTAGCCCTCCACCGCTTGTCTCGTCTTTTCGTCCGCTCCGGCGGCGATACAGCCCAAATGGGTCGCGCAGCCGATGAGCGCCCCCGTCTTCAGACTCTGTAGTTCCTCCAATTCAGAACGGGACAATGCGCGATCCTCGCCATCCATATCCAGCATCTGTCCACCTACCATTCCCCGGGGACCTGCTGCTGCGGATAATGCCTGTATGGCCGCCAGCCGCTGACTCTCGCTGAGGGCGAAAGCCCCAGCGATCACGCCAAAGGCGGCCGTGAGCAGGCCGTCTCCTGCCAAAATGGCGGTGGTCTCTCCAAATACCTTGTGGTTTGTTGGCTTGCCCCGACGCAGATCGTCGTTATCCATAGCGGGCAGATCGTCATGAATGAGGGAATAGGTATGTACCATCTCCACCGCGCAGGCCAGTGGGAGGGCCGCCTCCACATCGCCCCCACACAGACGACAGCACTCCAGTGTCAGGATCGGCCGAAGCCGCTTCCCCCCCGCCAAAAGGCTGTATTCCATGGCCGGATAAATGTCTCCCCTTGGCGGCAGACCGGCAAAGATCTGGCGCAGAGACGCTTCAATGACCGTCGCGTCTGAAGCCAACCGCTCCTTCAGCGCCTTCATTCCTCCACCTCAAAGGGTGCTTCCTTAGGAAGGCCGTCCGCGCCCTTGGTCAGCTTGGTCACCTGCTGCTCCGCCTTGTCCAACATCACAGAGCACTGCTTGACCAGCTTCGCCCCCTCGGAAAACAGGGCCAGAGACTCCTCCAGGGGTGCCTCGCCCCGTTCCATAGCGGTCACGATCTCCTCTAAGCGTGCCATGGCCTCTTCAAAGGTCAGCTTTTTCTCCGCCATGTCTCTCATCCTTTCACTTGGCAGTCCACCGCTCCATCCCGGAGCTGTAATACGAACTCATCCTTCGCCTTCAAGCTTTTGACCGAGGTAATGACCGTCTCCCCCCGTTTGGGGATCGCATAGCCCCGCCCCAGCACCTTGAGCGGACTGAGGGCGTCCAACTTGCCCGCCGCTGCGGCAAAGCGCGTGCGCTCCTGGGCCACGCAGTGACGCAGAGCGGCGCCCATTTGCTCTCGGCTCCGGTCCAGCCACATCCGCCTTTCCTCAATCAGCCACATGGGGTCTTGCAGTGCCCGGCTGTTTTGCAAGCAGTCCAGCCGCTCCCGTTCCCGGCGCAGCTCCCGGGCCATCTGCTGCCCCAGCCTCTGGGACAGCTCCTGCACCCAGGCGTATACGTCGTTTTGGTCTGCCACCGCCAGCTCCGCCGCGTTGGAGGGCGTGGCCGCCCGCACGTCCGCCACCAGGTCGGAGATGGTCACGTCCGGCTCATGGCCCACCGCGGAGATCACAGGAAGTTCGGAGGCATAGATTGCCCGGGCGACGATCTCTTCGTTAAAGCACCACAGGTCCTCCATGGAGCCGCCGCCCCGTCCAACAATGAGCAGATCGGCCACCTGACAGGCGTTGGCGTACGCGATAGCGCGGGCGATCTCCCCCGCCGCCTCCGCGCCCTGTACCCGCACAGGAAGGACGCAAACCTCGGCCATGGGCCAGCGGGCGCCTAAAATGCGGATCATATCCCGCACCGCCGCCCCTACCGGAGAGGTGATCAGCGCGATCTTCTCCGGGTAGACCGGCAACGGCTTCTTATGCTCCTGGGCAAATAAGCCTTCTCCCTGTAGCTTCTCCTTGAGCTGCTCAAAGGCCATGTGCAAATCGCCCACCCCGTCGGGCATCATGGCGGTGACGTAAAGCTGATAGGCGCCATCCCTGGGAAACACGCTCACCCGGCCCATGGCCACCACCCGCATCCCGTTTTGGGGGCGAAACCGCAGGTGGATAGCGTTTCCCTTAAACATGACGCACTTTAGCGCACCGCTTTCGTCCTTGAGGGAAAAATAGTGGTGCCCGGAGGGATAGGCCTTGTAGTTGGAAATCTCGCCCCGCACAGTCACCGCCGCCAGTCCGGGATCGGAGTCCATCAACTCCTTGATGTAGTTGTTGAGAGCGGTAACGGAAAAAATATAGTTATCCATACTGCGCCTCCCATTCCCGATAGGTCAGGATGGCCGCTCCCATTGCGTTATCGGCGGCGTATTCTGGAGCGGAGAACACCGCCTGACAAAATTCCGTCAGCACATATCGTACTCGTGTGTTGGAGGCTACGCCCCCTGAGCACAGCACCGGCAGGCCAGGGTATTCGTTCTGGACATCCGTGGTCACCCGCTGTAAAACGCCGGCCAGGGTATCCAGAACAAAGCGGGCAATCTCCTTGGGCTCCTCCCCTGCTTCCACAAGAGCTTTGACTTTGTTTTCCATGCCAGAGAGCGAAAAATGGCGGCCATCCGTCTTAACGGCAAAGGGAGATTGTTTTCCGGCCGCTTCCCGGCTCAAGGCGTCCAACGCCTTTCCCGCTGGAAAATCCAGCTCCAAAAGAACACCGGTGCGGTCAATGAGCTGGCCAGCCGAAATGTCTGTTGTTCCGCCGATGACTTCAGCTGTCACCGCCCGTCCCAGAGGCTCTGCCTTTAAAAGCTCCGTGGTGCCGCCG
Organism: uncultured Oscillospiraceae bacterium; assembly: GCA_910579775.1. Lineage (GTDB taxonomy): Bacteria > Bacillota > Clostridia > Oscillospirales > Oscillospiraceae > MGBC124762. The sequence continues at coordinate 83,148 of CAJTUE010000002.1, forward strand.
GACAGGTGCCAGGCCAGGAAGGGCCTATCCAGCAGCTCGGTCCGTCCGGCGCTCCAAGCGGCGGCGGCCAGGTGGCCCTGCTGATGGCTCCAAGGAAAAAAGGGCACGTTCAGGGCCTTCGCAGTCACACGCCCCTGCCCCGCGCCCGCCAAAAAGCAGGGCATATAGGAACCCTCCGCTTCCCGGGGCGCAACGCTGGCCCCTACGGCACAGAGCTCCAGCTGCCGCGTTCCCAGCAGCTCCTCCGCCAGCTCAGGCAGCTGGCGCACATGCTGAAACAGAGCGTCCTGCTGACGCAGACCCAGCGCCCCAGCTGGGACCTCCAGCAGCTTACGCGCCTGGGCGTGTACTGTAGGGGAAAAGCAGGCAATGGAGGTGGTATAATTGCTGGTGTCAAAGGCCAGAGCCGCTTTCATCCCTTGCGCTCCTCTGGAAGCGCCTCCCGGACGAAGGTGCCCAGAATGCCGTTGATGAAGGCGCAGGCCTCGGCGTTTTCATAGCCCTTGGCGATCTCCACCGCCTCGTCAATGGAGGACGAGTTGGGAACGTCGGGCATGTATAGGATCTCATACATTGACGCGCGCATAATGGCCACTGCCACCCGGTCAATGCGCTCAAAGCGCCAGCCCTGAGCATAGCGCTCAATGTAGCCGTCCAGCTCGGGAACGTGGGCGTCCACCCCCCGGACCAACTCCTCGATATAGACCCTCTGCTTCTCATTGGGAAACTCCGCATACAGCGGCTCCTCTTCCCCTAGCCGGGCAAAGGCCTCCGGCGTAAGAAATTCCTCCAGCAGGCTGTCCGCCCGGTCATTGGAAAAGCTCAGTTCAAAAATAAAATGGACGGCGATCTCTCTGGCGTTACGTCTTGTCATCGGTGTTTACCTCCCCGGCCCACCGTGGGCATATTGCGGCAGGATATACCTTGTATTATATACAAGAATATACAAAAAAGGAACCCCTAAATCGGGGAAATTTAAAAGGCACCGGAGAATGTCTCCGGTGCCCTGCTTCGCTCTTGTTCTCAGTGCTTTTCCTTGGGCTTTTTCTGGAAAGAGATACCCGCGACCTGAACGTTGACCTGGCTGACCTCCATGCCGCTGGTGTTGGTCACGGCAGTCATGACCGCCTCCTGCACTTTCCGGGCCACGTCGGGGATCACATAGCCATACTGGATAAGGATGGAGATCTCCACCATGACCTGAGCGTTGGACACCAGCAAACGCACGCCCTTGGAATATACCTTCTTGCCCATCAGCTCCGCCAGGTCGCTGGACAAATTGGCGGCCAGAGAGCTGACCCCTTCTACCTCCAGGGCGGCAGAGGCGGCCACCACCGCCAACACCTCGTCGGCAATGTGGATGGTGCCCATCTCGTCGGGATAGGAAATATAATCTCGGTTTTCGCTCATAGCGCAACGCTCCTTTGCAATACAGCTTTCGCCTGCGGCAAATAAATACTCTGGAGCTATTATACCATAGATTGCAAAATTAGCAATGGCCTTTTGGTAGTTTTTTCACGCACCCACTTATTTTTCCTCTCTCCCTCGTCAAAGGCTACTTCCCGTTGAGATAGCGGATGATCCCTTGGGCGATCCCCAGAGCCATGCGGGTCTGATAGGCATCGTCCTTGAGCCTCAGCAGCTCCTCATGACAAGTCATGAACCCTGTCTCCACCAGCACTGCGGGCATCTTGCTCTCCCGCACCACAGAAAAGTTGGCGGAGTTGATCCCCCGGTCGATCGCCCCGGTAAATTGGCAGGCCGGGGTCTGGATAGCCTGAGCCAGAACCGCGCCCTGAACACTGCCGGGATAATGATAGACATAGAGACCCTGAAAATCGTGGTTGGTCTCTGAGGCATTACAGTGAATGCTGACAAAAATATCAGCCTTAGCCTCGTTGGCCAGCACCGAACGCCGCTTCAGCCCCACGTCGGAATCACTGTTTCTGGTCAACATCGTGCGATAGCCCAGTCCCCGCAGGATCTCGTCCAGCTTCAGGGTCATGGAGAGATTCAGGTCTTTCTCGGACGTATTCTCATAGTAAGCCCCCGACGCCGACCCGCCGTGGCCCGCGTCCAGAGCGATGAGGAACCGTTCCGGCGAAATGGGCGTGTCCAGTCCCGCCGAGGACACGCGAGCTGTATAGCTCCCCTGCTCCCAGCTCACAGAGCACCCCAGCACCTCAGAGAAAAAGCGAAGGGGAACCATGGTGTGTCCCTGCCCTTGATAGAACATGGCTGTGGCGGGCACACCGTCGGGCAAGGGTTTTTCTGCCCCGTTGACCCGGGCGGCGGCGGACCCCATGGTAAGCACAACGCGGTCCCTTCCCCGTTCCACTACCACCTGGCTCTTGCCCTGCACCCACTCTACTTTGGCGCCCAGCTGCTCCGCCACCCAGCGCAGAGGCGCCAGGGTACGGCCGTTTAGAATGACCGCCGGCGTTTCCCCGGCCTCCATCCCTTCGCCATCCAGCACCAACGTCACCACCGCAAGCGTCTGAGCCGGGCCATATGTACCTTGCGTATAGTTGTAGACCCGGACGTTCACTGTGCCATTGGGAGGAAACGCCGCGGCGGCGCTTCCCACACACAAGAGCGTAAGCAACAGCAAGAAGGGCAGAAAGCGTTTCATGGAGAAAACCTCATTTCATGGATTTTCTTCATTGTAACTGGCTTTCTGCCCCGGTTCAATCACAAATAGTTGGCTGTTTTACTCTTTCTTTCCAAAGCCGGTAAAGGGCGCCAGTTCCAGACGGATAAAAAAGCCCTGACCATGCTTGCAGACAGGACAGACAGCGGGAGCCGCGGTGGAGTGGATGATCTGTCCGCAGTTAAGGCACATCCAGCCGGTCTCCACATCGGAAACAAACAGCCTGTCCTCCGCCAGCAGCTTGGCGAAATATTCAAACCGCTGGGCGTGGGTCTTCTCTACCCCCGCGATCATGGTGAAGGTGTGGGCGATGGCGTCAAAGCCCTCCTGGGCGGCGATCTTGGAGAAGGAAGAGTACACCATGTCGTGCTCTTCCTCTTCATTGTGTTGTGCGGCTTTCAGATTGTCCAGCATATCGCTGTAGAGGTCCACAGGATAGCCACCGTCGATCTGGATCGTCTGCCCTGCCATCGGTTGCAGCAGGTCGTAAAACACCTTCCCGTGGGCTCTCTCCTGGTCCGCGGTGAATAAAAACACCTGCTGAACCACCTCCAGGCCCTTGCGCTTGGCCAGACCGGCGGCATAGGTATAGCGGTTGCGGGCTTGGCTCTCCCCGGCGAAGGCGCGCATGAGGTTCAGCCGGGTCTCGCTGTTTTCAAAGGAAACGGACATAAACACTCCCCCTATCAGTATACGGATAGGGGGAGTATGCGCGTTGGGAGGAAAATTATACATCCATGGCGCAAAGACGTGCCGCCACTGCATCTAAAAAGCCCTGGGTGGTTACCTTCTTCGCGGGGGCATCCCCCTCCCAAAGCCCTGCCAGATCACCGGTCATAACACCGCTTTCAATGGTATCAATGGCAGCCTTCTCCAAACGGTGCGCAAAACTGGACAGCACCTCATTGCCGTCCAATTCACCCCGTTTGGCCAAAGCGCCCGTCCACGCGAACAAAGTCGCCATAGGATTAGTAGAGGTGACCTCCCCCTTGAGATGACGGTAATAGTGACGGGTAACCGTGCCGTGAGCGGCTTCATATTCATACTTGCCCTCAGGAGACACCAGCACCGAGGTCATCATGGCAAGAGAGCCAAAGGCGGTAGAAACCATGTCGCTCATCACGTCGCCGTCGTAGTTCTTGCAGGCCCAAATATAGCCGCCTTCACTGCGGATGACCCGAGCAACCGCATCGTCGATGAGGGTGTAAAAATAGGTCAGGCCAGCCTTTTCAAACTGCACTTTGTACTCTGCATCATAGATTTGGGCAAAAATATCCTTGAAGTGGTGGTCATACTGCTTGGAAATGGTGTCCTTGGTGGAAAACCAAAGGTCCTGCTTGGTGTCCAGAGCATACTGGAAGCAGGAGCGGGCAAAGGAGAGAATGGAAGAATCCAAATTGTACTGCCCTTGCAGTACCCCGTCGCCATGGAAGTCAAAGATAGTCTGCTCAGTGGTCTTCCCGTTGCCGTCCACAAACACCAGCTTGGCCGTGCCCGGTCCCTCTACCCGCATTTCGCTGGCACGGTACACATCGCCGTAGGCATGGCGGGCAATGGTGATGGGCTTCTTCCAATTCTTTACCACAGGAGAAATGCCCTTGACCATGATAGGCGCCCGGAACACCGTACCGTCCAGAATAGCTCGGATCGTTCCGTTGGGGGACTTCCACATTTGAGAGAGCTTGTATTCATCCACCCGCTGGGCGTTAGGGGTAATGGTCGCGCACTTGACCCCAACGCCATAGCGGTCGATGGCGTTGGCCGCGTCAACAGTCACCTGATCGCCGGTCTTCTCCCGTTCAGGGAGCCCCAGGTCGTAATACTCCGTTTTCAGATCCACATAGGGCAGGATCAGCGTATCCTTGATCTGCTGCCAGATGATGCGGGTCATCTCGTCCCCATCCATTTCCACCAGTGGGGTGGTCATTTGAATCTTATCCATGGTTACTCCTTTTCCCGGGCGACTTCATAGCGCTCATGGCCCCACCAGTTGGGGACCAGTTCTCCCAGGGTCACTGTTTTTCGGGCTTCCAGGTCCACTAGGATCTCTATATCCTGATTGCGTTCAGATAGCTGCATTAAAAACTCCCGGCAAGCGCCGCATGGCATTCCGCTTCCACCTCCGAAGGGTGGCTGATCCCGAAAAGCAACCAGGCGCTTGATGACGGTTTGCCCGCTGTTGACATACATATTGAGCGCCGCCACCCGTTCCGCGCACAGATCCATGACCCCGCCACAGCTTTCGATGCAAAACCCGGTAAATATCTTCCCATTTTCGCTCTCTAAGGCACATACCACATGGCGGGCGTAGATAAACGGGGTCACTTCCGTCGGGCAATACTGTTCCTGCGCCTTTTGGCACAGCGTTTCCCAAATATCCATGGGATTCTCCTTTTACGAAATGTCCGCCAGCTCCAGATACTTATACCCGTTATCGGCGATGTGATCCTTCCTTCCCTGGAGGTTGTCTCCCAAAAGAAGGTCAAAGATCTGGCTGGTCAACTCCGCATCCTCCGGCATGACCTTGATGAGGCGGCGGGTCTCCGGGTTCATGGTGGTGAGCCACATCATGTCCGGTTCGTTCTCGCCCAAGCCCTTAGAGCGGTTGATGGTACACTTCTTCCCCTTTAGTTCGCCATTGACAATGTCGTTCTTCTCCTTGTCGGTGTAGGCGAACCAGGTCTTTTCCTTGTAGGTGATTTCATAGAGAGGAGATTCCGCGATATAAACGTAGCCCCGCTCAATGAGCGTGGGTACCAGGCGGTAAAGCATAGTCAGGATCAGCGTGCGGATCTGGTAGCCGTCCACGTCGGCGTCGGTACAGATGACGATTTTATTCCACCGAAGGTTCATCAGATCAAAAGCCGCCAAGTCCTTGACGTGCTTGTTTTGCACCTCTACCCCGCACCCCAGCACCTTCATCAGGTCGGTGATGATCTCACTTTTGAAGATCTTACCAAAATCCGCCTTGAGGCAATTCAGGATTTTGCCTCGAACAGGCATGATGCCTTGAAACTCTGCGTCCCGGGAAAGTTTGACACTGCCCAAGGCGGAGTCACCCTCCACGATGTAAAGCTCCCGGCGTTCCGTGTCCTTGGTGCGGCAGTCCACAAATTTCTGGACCCGGTTGGCAATGTCCACCGTGCCCGAAAGTTTCTTTTTGATGTTGAGCCGGGCCTTTTCTGCAGATTCACGGCTGCGCTTGTTCACCAGCACCTGCTCGGCGATTTTCTCCGCATCAAAGGGGTTCTCAATAAAATAGACCTCCAACTGAGCACGCAAAAATTCCGCCATGGCATCCTGTACGAATTTGTTGTTGATGGCCTTTTTGGTCTGGTTCTCATAGCTTGTCTGGGTGGAAAAGTTGTTGGAGACCAGCACCAGAGCGTCTTGAATGTCGTTGAAGGTGATCTTGCTCTCGTTTTTCTGATATTTCCCCTGAGCGCGCAGATACCCGTCGATGGCGGAGACAAAGGCCGAGCGCATAGCCTTCTCCGGGGAACCCCCGTGCTCCAGCCAGGAGGAATTGTGGTAGTGCTCGATGATCTGCACCGTGTTGGAAAAACAGAAGGAAACCGACAGCTTCACCTTATATTCCGGCTTGTCCTCCCGGTCGCGACCCCGGCGTTCGGTCTGCCAAAACACCGGAGCGGTGAGGGACTTCTCCCCTGCCAACTCAGTTACATAGTCAATAATGCCGTTTTCATAGCGGAAGTCCTGGGTGGCAAATTTGCCGTCTACCTCGTCGCGAAAACGAAAGGTGACTCCGGCGTTGACCACCGCCTGCCGCTTCATCACGTCCGCATAATAGGCGGCGGGGATATTGATGTCGGTAAAAACCTCCAGGTCGGGCTTCCAGCGGAAGATGGACCCGGTCTTTTTGCGGTCTGTCGGCGTCTTTTGCAGACCGCCCACATTCTCGCCCTTTTCAAAGTGGAGCTTATACTCAAAGCCATCCCGATAGATGGTGGCGTCAAAATATTCGCTGGCGTACTGGGTGGCACAGGAGCCAAGGCCGTTAAGGCCCAGGGAGTACTCATAGTTCTCCCCCTCCGCATCATACTTGCCGCCGGCGTACAGCTCACAAAACACCAGCTCCCAGTTGTAGCGCCCTTCCTTCTCGTTCCAGTCCACCGGACAACCCCGTCCAAAGTCCTCCACTTGAATGGAGTGGTCGGCAAAGCGGGTGACAATGATCAACTCGCCGTGGCCTTCCCGGGCCTCGTCGATGGCGTTGGACATGATCTCAAATACCGCATGCTGACAGCCGTCCAGCCCGTCAGAGCCGAAGATGACCCCCGGACGCTTTCGGACACGGTCCGCCCCTTTTAGGGACGAGATGGATTCGTTGTCATACTGTTTGCCCTTCGTCGGCATAAAAGCAAACCCCTCTCTAGTGGACAAATTTCCACAAATACACTATATATGGTAGTATAACCGTTTTTCACCTGTTCGTCAACCCTCCCGGGCACTAAAAAAGCCGCCCACATGGCGGCTTCTTTAGACGTATGTGCTGTTGTATGGACGCGCCAACGCTCTCAAGGCTTACACCGCGCGGGTGACCTTGCCGGAGCGAAGGCAGCGGGTGCAGACATACACATGCTTGGGGGACCCCTCCACGATCGCCTTCACTCGCTTGAGATTGGGCTTCCAGGGGCGGTTGGAGCGGCGGTGGGAGTGGGACACCTGGTTCCCGAACACCAGCGCCTTCTCGCAATAAGCGCACTTAGCCATCAAATTTCCCTCCTTGCTGGTCAAAACTGCGGCCACATTTCCGTGGCGTTCAAAACATCACGAGATATCTTACCACACCTTTTTCCAAAATGCAAGACTTTTTTCTCTTGACTTTTCTCCCGTCTTACGCCCGGGGGTGGGCCTTGGCGTAGACGTCCTTCAGCCGCTGGCTCACCAGATGGGTATAGACCTGGGTAGAGGAAATGTCTGCGTGGCCCAGCATCTCTTGAATGGAGCGCAGATCCGCGCCGTTTTCCAGTAGATGGGTGGCAAAGGAATGGCGCAGGATCTGGGGCGTGATCTCCTTCTTGATCCCCGCCAGGTCCTGATAATGCTTGATGAGCTTCCAAAAGCCCTGGCGGCTCATGCGTTCCCCACTCATGTTGACAAAAAGAGCTGTCTCGCCGGGGTCCTCCACCAGTTGGGGTCGAACATTCTTGATATACTCCGACAGCGCCCGCACTGCGGTGGGATAGAGGGGAATAAAACGCTCCTTCCCCTTGCTCTCACAGCGAATGACCCCGGCGGCCAGGTTGACGTTGCCCACATCCAGGTCGATGAGCTCGGTGACCCGAATGCCGGTGGCGTACAACAGCTCCAGCATGGCCTTGTCCCGGTAGCCCTTGGCGTCCACGCACCGGGGCTGCTCCAGGAAAAGCTCCACCTCGCGGCTGGTAAGGATATTGGGCAGCTTGTGCTCCACCTTATCGGTGGTCACCTGGCGGGCCGGGTTGGCCTTCACACGCCCCTCCCGCTGCAGAAAACCGTAAAAAGACTTCAACGACGCCACGCAGCGGGTGATGGTGGCGGCAGACTTTCCCATGCCGCTCAAATGGCGGGTATAGCGCTCAATATCCTCCGTTTTCACCTTGGCAACGGGCAAGCGCTCCGCCTCCAGCCAGACTACGAATTGGTGGACGTCGCGGAGGTAGGAACTGATGGTATTCTGCGAGGCCCCCTTCTCTTCCCGAAGGTAGGTCTCAAACAACGATTCTTCTTCCACGATATCCACCACCTTTCTTGTTTCAGATTACCCCAACAAGGGCGTGATCCGCCGCAAAAGAACGGGAAGCAGCTGATATTCCACCATGGCGCACAGGAAAACACCGGCCAGGACGATCAGACTGCGAAGCCAATATTCCCTTGGGTAGTCGCTCAGCGTGGCAAACAGCTGCCCGCGGATCCGTCCCGCCATCTCCCAGCTCTGGCTCCCCAGCAGGAAAAACAGTGGCAAGGAAATGAGCGCACCCAGTCCAAACAGGCAGAAGGCCAGCAGAACGCCGCCTTGGGCCGCCATCGACAGACCTGCCACCGCGTAGCTGAGAAAGAAACCTCTCACAGCGAAAACCAGCGGTACCATCCAACGGCCCAGAGCTGTGGAGCCCAGCAACCATATCAAAAGGGGCCAGCGCCCCACGTCCCACAGGCTTTCCCAAAAACTAACAGTGCCCACCCTCGCGTCCAGCGCCAGCGGATAGCCCTTCAGTAAAAGCTCCGCCACCAGATAGCCACGGTTCAAAAGCCAGCCGCAGAGCAAAAAGCCGCCCAAGGCGCCTACCGCGAAAGCGGCGGTATTTACCGCCGGCGCCGCCACACCCTGGCCAAATCTCGTTTGTTCGCGCGTCGTGCGCTTTTTGATCACTTGTCTCACCTCATCAAACTATATGAGACAAGCCGTCCGTTTAGAAGCCCTACTTCCCCAGTTCCCGGGAGCGCCGAGCACAGCGCCGTGCCGCCTCGCAGATCATTTCTTCAAAGCGGTATTCATCAAAGGCAGTGAGCGCCGCCAGCGTTGTTCCGCCGGGAGAGCACACCTGTCTCGTCAGCTCCTGGGCGGTCAGTCCACTTTGGGTCAGCATGGCCGCGGAGCCGGCCATGGTCTGGGCCGTCATCTCCAAGGCCTGGGTCTCGTCGATGCCCGCTTCCTTGGCGGCGTCTACCATAGCGGCGGCCATGCGGAAGAAAAAGGCGGGGCTGGAGCCGCTGACCGCGATAAAGTCATCCATCTGTGCCTCCGGGATCACCGCCACCTTACCTGCCGCGGAGAAAAGCGAGCAAACGGTTTCAAACAGCGGGACCGGCACCTCAGGAGCCTCTGCCACCACCGTTGCGCCCAGACCGAGCTTCATCGGCGTGTTGGGGATCGCCCTTGTCACCAGAGCGCCGGGGAGGCGTTCTTTTAAATAGGCGGTCGAGATCCCCGCCGCGATGGAAAGCACGCACTTTCCTTTTGCGAAGGGCGCCACCTGAGGCAATACCTCATCAAACACCTGAGGCTTGACCCCCAGAACGATCAACCGGGCGTTTTCTGCCACAACGGCATTATCCGTTGTCACGTGGACGCCCTTTTCCGCCCAGGGGACCAGCTTCTCTTGTGAGCGGTTGGACAGCCAGATCTCCTCCGGCCGTGCCAACCCCTGTTTGAACACGCCGCATAATATGGCGGTTACCATATTACCGGCGCCGATAAAGCCAAGGGTCATCTGCATGGGTCACCTCGCTGTTATGTTGTGGATACTATACCGCGAATTTCGTTGCGTTTCAAGCGTTTCAAGACAAGTTTTTTATTTTTGGTAATTATGTCAATGTTTTATGTAAATTCAGTTATGTAAACCTCGTAACGCAAAAAATGGGGGCTCGCACCCCTGTTTTGTCCCCTTCACAAGATGTGGTGTTCCCCTCTCGTTCTCCGTCCCCACATCTTGCGAAAAGGCCCCTCATTTCAAATAGAAATGAGGGGCCTTTCTATTTCAGATGGGCATATGTCAATTTGACATGCCCGCCTTGATGGCCTTTAAAGCGATGGCGCATTCCAGCCGTTTACGCTCCAAGGCGCACCCCACCTCATGGGGGATCTTGATGTCGCCGTTCACCGCCAAATTGGACGCGCTGCACCCGCCGCTGCAGTAAAAACGGGCCCAGCAGTCCTTACATTTTTCCCTGGTGTAGATGTTTAGTCCGGCAAATTTTTTGGACAGCTCCCGCCGGAAGGTTCCCTCGTAGAGGTTGCCCAATAGAAATTCGTCATTCCCCACAAACTGGTGGCAGGGATAGATATCTCCGTCCGGAGTGATGGCCACATACTCGCACCCTGCCCCACAACCCCGCAGCCGTTTGATGACGCAGGGGCCCTGGGCCAGGTCTACATTGAAGTGGAAGAAGTTCGCCTCAGGATGCGCCCGCAACGCCTCCGCCAGACGCTCGTACTCCGCCTCAATGGCGGGGACGTCCTCCTCCCGCAGGGCCCAGTCACAACCGGGATCGGACACCACCGGTTCCATGGACATGTGACGAAAACCCAGCTCCACATAGTGGAGCACATCCCGGGCAAAGTCCAGGTTATGGCGGGTAAAGGTGCCCCGGACGTAATAGTCCTTGGTCCCCCGCCCTGCCACCAGCTTTTGAAACTTGGGCACGATGACCTCATAGCTCCCCTTCCGGTTCACTGTGGGGCGCATATAGTCGTTCACCTCGGGCCGTCCGTCCAGAGAGAGGACCACGTTGGACATCTCCCGGTTGATGTAGTCGATGGTCTCGTCGTCCAGCAGTACGCCGTTGGTGGTAATGGTAAAGCGGAAGTTCTTGCTATGCTCCTTTTCAATAGAGCGGGCGTATTCCACCGTCTTCTTCACTGTGTCCATGGCCATCAGGGGTTCTCCGCCGAAGAAATCCACCTCCAGATTGCGCCGCTGGCCCGACTTCTCGATCACAAAGTCGATGGCCCGCTTGGCGGTCTCGAAGCTCATGGTCATGCGCTTGCCGGTGCCGAAGTCGCCGGTGGAGGCAAAGCAGTAGCGGCAGCGGAGGTTGCAGTCGTGGGACACATGGAGGCACAGGGCCTTGATGGGCGCGTCCTGCTGCATCAGCGCGGCGGCCTCCGGATCGATGTAGTCATCCTTGGTAAACAGCAGTCCATTGTCATAAAGATCCTTCAGCTCGTCCCAGGCGGGGCCGGCGTCCGCGGGCTTGGCGGAAAAATCCGACTCCTGCCCTTGGGCGGCGATGAGGGCGTTCAACGTATCATAGCCCTCCTTGTCCAGCACATGGACCGCGCCGCTGTTCACATCGCAGGCAATATAGACACCAAGAACCTCAAAGGTATGTACCATAATCGTTCTCTCCCTTTTGTAGATAAGGAAATGGGGCGGGCACAGGCCCACCCCATCCTAAATGTGCCAGGTTTTAATCAGCGGTTGTCCTCGTTCTCGCACTTCTGGTTGGCGACAGTGCAAGAGGTCTTGCAGGCGGACTGGCAAGAGGTCTGGCACTCGCCACAGCCGCCGTGGGCCGCGCTCTTCTTCAGCGTAGCGCCGTTCAGGGTACGGATGTGCTCCATTGGTTTTCCCTCCTAAATTTTGATGCTGAAGGGATTATACCACACCACATTGGAAATTTCAATCATTTTCTCCGTTTTTTCTTGGGCCGTGCCCCAAACAGCCCAGCCAGTGCCCCGCCGCACAGGCAGGCACAGCCCAAAGGCAAACCGCCCTCCTCCAGCGCCACCGTCTGATAGAGCACCACGCCAAGGGTCAGCAAGATCAGAAACAGCGCCACGCCTGTGAGCACCCCTATGATCATGCTGCGGCCCTTACAGCGGCTCACCGCCACGACGCCGCCCACTAAGCTTCCCAGCAGGCAGGCCGCCACCGCCACCGTGTTGGTGTGCTCTTGGCCCAAAACGCCTTGAGAGATCAGCACCGCGCACACAAACAGGAACAGCAGGCCGCTCACCGTCGCGATGACGCCGCCCAACAGTATCTGAGTAATAGCCTTGACCGCCCACATCCCCTGTTCTTCCTCTTTTCGCATAAAAAGTCCCCCTCCACAGTCTTTGGTACAAGACTATGAAGGGGGACGAACATTCATGACATGCCGGGGAAATTTACTTGCTCTCCGCGGCGGCAGCAGCAGCTTTGGAACCGATGGCATCCTTGGTAAACTCGATGCGCACCCGGTCCGCGCCGGTCTCAATGACCACGGTGGTCTCCTTCACCGCGCAGATGGTGCCCTTCACGCCGCCGATGGTGGTGATCTCATCCCCCACCGCCAGCTCACTGCGCATCTTGGCCTCTTCCTTCTTGCGCTTGTTCTCCGGGCGGATGAGCATGAAGTAAAACACCACGAGCATCACGACCAGCATAATTATGGTCATGTAGTCCATAATTTCATTCCTCCATATGTGTTGATTTGAAAATAGGTGCTTGGACTATTATACCCGCTTCTCCACCATTTGGCAAGCCCTTTTTATTCCGCCAGCTTCCCATCCAGCTTAGGGCTGAATTCGGCACGAAACGCCTCAAACCGCCCCTCGTCCAGCGCCTGACGGATCTTGACCATCAGTGTGTTGTAGAAATATAGGTTGTGGAGCACCGCCAGACGCATAGCCAGCATCTCCCCTGCCACAAACAGATGGCGTAGATAAGCCCGGGAGAAGTGTTGGCACACCGGACAAGAACACTCGGGATCAATGGGCCTCTCGTCGGTCTTGTAACGCTCGTTTTTGATATTCAGCGCCCCCTGCCAGGTATAGAGTTTTCCGTGGCGGGCGTTGCGGGCAGGCATGACGCAGTCGAAGAAGTCCACCCCCCGCCACACCGCTTCAATGATGTTGGAGGGCGTACCCACGCCCATAAGATACCGGGGCTTGTCCTTGGGCATGTGGGGTTCTACCGCGTCGATGATGTCATACATGGTCTGGGTAGGCTCCCCCACTGCCAGCCCGCCGATGGCATAGCCGTCACAGTCTAGCTTGGCAATCTCCTGCATATGCCATACCCGCAGATGAGGGTAGATCCCTCCCTGATTGATGCCAAAGAGCATCTGACCGGGATTGACACAGCCGGGGGCGGCATTCAGAGCATCGTGCTTGACCTTGCACCGCTCCAGCCAGCGCAGGGTACGCTCACAGGACGCCTTGACGTAGTCCTCCGTAGAGGGATTCTCCACGCACTCGTCAAAGGCCATGGCGATGTCGCTGCCCAGATTGGATTGAATGGCCATGCTTTCCTCGGGACCCATAAACACCTTATGGCCGTCGATATGACTGGCGAAGGTCACACCCTCTTCGGTAATATTCCGCAGTCCCGCCAGGGAGAACACCTGGAACCCGCCGGAGTCTGTGAGGATCGGCCCATCCCAGCGCATAAATTTATGGAGGCCGCCCATTTGCCGCACTACGTCGTCGCCGGGCCGCAGGTGGAGGTGGTAGGTGTTGGACAGCTCGATCTGGCAGCCGATATTTTTTAGGTCCAGCGCGGACACCGCGCCCTTGATGGCCCCTTGGGTACCTACATTCATAAACACCGGGGTCTGAGCCGTTCCGTGGGCGCAGGTAAACACTCCGCGCCGCGCCCGCCCTTCGGTCCTCAATACTTCAAACACAAGGCAGTCTCCTTTTTTAAGAAATAAACATGGCGTCGCCAAAGCTGAAGAAGCGGTAACGCTCCTTCACCGCCTCCTTGTAGGCCGCCAAAACGTGCTCCCGGCCCGCCAGGGCAGACACCAGCATGATGAGCGTAGATTGCGGGAGATGGAAGTTAGTCACCAGGGCATCCATCACCTTAAAACGGTAGCCGGGATAGATATAGATATTGGTCCAGCCGGAGGACTCCTTCATGGCCCCGTCCTCCCCCGCCCAGCTCTCCACCGTGCGGCAGGAGGTGGTGCCCACGCAGATGACCCGCCCGCCGTTTCGTTTGGTCTCATTAATGGTCTCTGCCGTTTCCCGGGAAATGGAACAATATTCGCTGTGCATATCATGCTCTTCCAAATTTTCCTCCGCCACAGGGCGGAAGGTGCCCAAGCCCACATGAAGGGTGACGTAACACACCTTTACTCCCATATTTTGGACCTCTCGGAGCAATTCCTTGGTGAAATGAAGACCTGCGGTGGGCGCGGCGGCGGAGCCAACTTCTTTAGAGTATACCGTCTGATACCGCTCCCGGTCCTGGAGTTCTTCCTTGATATAGGGCGGCAGAGGCATCTTCCCCAGCCGCTCCAGCACCTCCAGGAAGATGCCCTCGTATTCAAATTTCACCAGGCGGTTGCCGTCGGGCAAAACCTGGGTGATCCGGGCAGTCAGCGCACCGTCGCCGAAGCTCACCCGCGCGCCCTCCCGGAGCTTGCGCCCCGGACGCACCAGGCACTCCCAGGACTTATCCCCCTTGTCGGTCAAGAGCAGGATCTCCGCCGCGCCGCCGCTCTCCCGGTGGCCGATGAGGCGGGCGGGCAAAACACGGGAATCGTTGAGCACCAGGCAGTCCCCCGGACGCAAAAGGCTGGGTAGCTCATAAAAATGCCGGTGGCCCACCTCTCCTGTCGCCTCGTTCAATGTCATAAGCCGGGAGGCGTCCCGCCGCTCCAGCGGCGTCTGGGCAATCAGCTCCGGGGGTAATTCATAATCAAAATCCGAGGTCTTCAAATATCCCGTCTCCTTACTCCACGGTGACGCCCGTATAGTAGAATGTCAAAATGTCAATGTAGCTCATGCCCCGCTTGGCCATGGCGTAGGCACCCCACTGGCTCATGCCCACACTGTGGCCCCAGCCGGTCCCTGTCAGGGTATACACGATGTTTTTCCCTGTCCCTGTCGGCGCGCCGGGAGAGGGCTCCAGCTTAGAGACCCCATCCCCTGTAATGGCGTAGGCCCCCTCGGGGATGGCGGATACCGCGCCGTCGCCGCTGATGGCGTATTGGGTGGTCAGGTCGCCCACCGTGCCGGGCCTCTCCGCAATCGTATAGCCTGGTTCGTCAGCTGTTCCACCGGAGGTGGTCACGTCAAACCGGATGCTGTTTGTCCCCAGCACATTGCGCACGCTTTCCCGGGAGAGCGTATAGTTCTTTCCCGCCGTGTCCGTCAGAGTAATGGAGATCACATTGCCCGTGGGACTTTTCTTAGTGGTAAAATTCACAATATCCTGGCTCACGATTTTTTTCACGCTGTAGAGCCGTTCCCGCAAGCTCTCCGGCGTGTGGGTCTTAGTCCACTTATAATTCCCCGCAATCTCTGCCACATCCGCCTCATAAGGGTCGATCACACCCTTTAAGTAAGGGTGATCCGTCCCCCAAATGTTTTTGGCGTCCTCGGAGGCGCCGCCGTGGCTGGAGGAATACACTGTCTGGGTGGCCAGCTTGCCATTATAATAAATGTACTGTCCTGCCACCTCGTCCACCGCCCGGTTGCTGTTCTCATTTGCCCGGCTCACGCCCCGGTAAACCTGGCAGTGGGTAGTGGTGCAAAGGTCAAAGTGATAAGACGCGCTGTGCCCAGAACCCGCTTTTTTGCCCAATGCATAGCATTTCGCCGCCAGAGCCTGGGCTTTCAGCGCCTCAATGGGCCAGCTGGCGCTCATTTCATAGGGCAGCAGCCCTCGCACATAGTCGTCCGCTCCCACCATGTTCACCACAGTGGAGTCTCCTCCGTTGATGCGCTCAAACCGAAATCCTCCATGGTACTGCTGACCTTTGAAATCGGTAATGGCCCTTACGTTCTCCTCCAGCCCCGGCTGAACGCCGAAAGCCCCAGCCTCTCCCGCCACATTTGCGTCGAATTGAAACAGGATGCGGGTGGTCCCGGTGGCCACCGCCGAATAGCCATAGCCGCTGGTCTCTCCCACCGTCGCTCCCTCCACGCCCAAAGCATTCACCGCCTCCTGGGCGGCGTTGCGGCTGGTATAAGAGCCCATGCGGACGTAATATGCCCCCTCGATCCAAGCCACAAAGCCGTCCTGCACGGTAGCGGCAGCCGCCTGGGCACTCTCAAAATCAGGATGGGTCCAGGGCAGATGGACATGATAGCAGCCCACGACCCCCGCGGCTCCCTCTGGCTCGTAGACGTAGATCCCACCTGGGGTCAAATAGAGGTTCTGGGTCTTCATCACGCTGATCTTGCTCTCCTGGGTCTCCCCCAGCTTGATAAAATTCCGGTCCGCGTCATAATATCCGAAGGCATAGCCGGTCCCCTGAACGTTCGCCAGGTTGCTCACCACCACGGTGGTGGTATTGTAATAAAGCCCTACCCGCAAAGGCTTGTCATCCACGGCGGCATTCGCCGTCCCGACAGGAAGGCACGTCAGAAGCAGAGCCACGATCAACAATTTCGCCAGTTTTTTTCTCATAAGAAACTCCAATCTTTCGCACGGGCAAATTGACACCGAAAAAAGAGTGTGTTACTATACAACATAACAGTAATCCTATTATACTGGACCCATCGCCATTTTTCAACGCCTTTTTACAAAACGAAGGTGGAAACTATTTCCCCTGCGCTCCATAGGATAGCAGAGAATAAAAGGAGGACTTTTTATGGAAAAGTATCAAGTAGGCGTCGTGGGCGCCACCGGCATGGTGGGCCAGCGGTTCATCACCCTGCTGGCCGGGCACCCCTGGTTCAAGTTGAAGGTGGTTGCCGCCAGCGCCCGCAGCGCGGGCAAGCGCTATGAGGACGCCGTAGGCGCCAAGTGGGCCATGGATGGTCCTATCCCCGACTGTGCCAAGGACCTGGTTGTCATGGACGCCACCGCCGATGTGGATGCCATTGCCGCCAAGGTAGACTTTGTCTTCTGCGCCGTGGACATGAAAAAGGACGAGATCAAGGCCCTGGAGGAGCGCTACGCCAAGGCGGAGTGTCCGGTGGTGTCCAACAACTCTGCCAACCGCTGGACCCCCGACGTGCCTATGGTCATCCCCGAGGTCAACCCCGACCACATCAAGGTCATCGAGGCCCAGCGCAAGCGTCTGGGTACCAAGCGGGGCTTTATCGCCGTCAAGTCCAACTGCTCCATCCAGAGCTACGTCCCCGCCCTGTCTCCCCTGCGCCAGTTTGGCATCACAAAGGTGCTGGCCTGCACCTATCAGGCCATCTCCGGCGCGGGCAAGACCTTTGAGACCTGGCCCGAGATGGTGGATAACCTCATTCCCTACATCGGCGGCGAGGAAGAGAAGTCCGAACAGGAGCCGCTGAAGGTCTGGGGCACGGTGGAGGACGGAGTCATCAAGACCGCCGCCTCCCCCGCTATTACCGCCCAGTGCCTGCGGGTGCCCGTCTCCAACGGCCATACCGCCGCTGTGTTTGTCAGCTTTGAGAAAAAGCCCACCGAGGAGGAGATGAAGTCCATTTGGGCCTCCTTCCAGGGCCGGGCCCAGGAGCTGGAGCTTCCCACCGCCCCGAAGCAGTTCCTCCGCTATTTTGAAGAGCCCGACCGTCCCCAGGCCAGGCTGGACCGGGAGCTGGAGGGCGGCATGGCCGTCTCCGTGGGTCGTCTGCGTCCCGATACCCAGTATGACTACAAGTTCGTCTCCCTCTCCCACAACACCCTGCGCGGCGCGGCCGGCGGCGGCGTCTTGCTGGCCGAGCTTCTCTGCGCTGAGGGCTACATCGACCACCGTGTTTGATAGAAAGGAGCAAAATGATGCGTGAACCTGTCTTTACCGGCGCCTGTACCGCCATTGTCACCCCTTTTGACCAGAATGGCGCGGTGAATTTTGACGCCTTCGCCCGCCTGATCGACGAGCAGATCGCCGCCGGCATCGACGCCATCTGCGTCTGCGGCACCACCGGCGAGTCCGCCACTATGTCCATCCGGGAGCACATTGCCGTGGTGGAGTTCTGCGTTAAGCGGGTGGACCACCGGGTCAAGGTGGTGGCGGGCGCAGGTAGCAACGACACCTCCGCCGCCGTCTATCTCTCTCAGCACGCCCAGGATTCCGGCGCGGACGCCCTGCTCCACGTGACCCCCTACTACAACAAGGCCAGCCAGACCGGTCTCATCAAGCACTATGAGTACATCGCTGATCGGGTGGACCTCCCCATCCTTCTTTATAATGTCCCCAGCCGCACCGGTGTCTCCTTTACCGCCGAGACCTACAAGATCCTGGCACAAAACCCCAAGATCAACGGCGTCAAGGAGGCCAGCGGCAACTTCTCCCTCCTGGCCCACACCCGCTCCATCTGCCCCGAGGATTTTTACGTCTGGTCGGGCAACGACGACCAGGTGGTACCCATGATGTCTCTGGGCGCTAAGGGCGTGATCTCGGTGGCCTCCAACATTGTCCCTGATGTTATGATCAAAATGAGCCACCTCTGCCTGGAGGACCGCTTCCAGGAAGCCTCCAAACTCCAGCTGGATTATATGTCCCTCATCGACGCCCTCTTTGTGGAGGTCAACCCCATTCCCGTCAAGGCTGCTCTCGACCTGCTGGGCAAGGAGGCCGGACCTCTACGCCTTCCCTTATGCGACATCTCCCCTGCCAACCTGGACGTGCTCAAGGTGGCTATGTCCCGCTGCGGGCTGCTGTAAGCGGAGGGCACACCAATGACAAAGCTCATTCTCTCCGGCTGCAACGGTCGCATGGGCCAAACCATCACCCGGCTGTGTGCGGACCGGGAGGACCTAACTATCGTCGCGGGCATCGATCCACTGGGCAGCACCGCCGGATCTCCCTACCCCGTGTTTGCCACGCCCGCTGAGTGCGGCGTTCCTGCCCAGGCGCTGGTGGATTTCTCCGCCAGCGCCGCGTTGGGCTCCCTTCTGGCCTATGGCAAAGAGCGTCAGCTCCCCCTGGTCCTGGCCTCCACCGGCTATGACGCCGACCAAATGACCCAGATCGACACCGCCGCCAAGGTCATCCCCATCTTCCGCTCCGCCAACCTCTCGGTGGGGGTCAACCTCCTGTTGGAGCTGACCCGCCGGGCAGCCCAGGTGCTGGGAGAGGACTTTGACGTGGAGATCGTGGAGCGGCACCACAACAAGAAGCTGGACGCGCCCAGCGGCACCGCCCTCATGCTGGCGGACGCCTCCAAGGAGGGCCTGCCCTTTGAGCCGCAGTACATCTACGACCGCCACAGCGTCCGCCAGCAGCGTGAGCACACCGAGATCGGTATCTCTGCCATCCGGGGCGGCTCCATCGTGGGTGACCACGAGGTCATCTTTGCCGGAGAGCAGGAGGTAGTGGAGCTTCACCACCACGCCGCTTCCCGGGAGGTCTTTGCCCGTGGCGCGCTCCGCGCCGCCGCTTTCATGGCACAGGTGGACAAGCCCGGCCTCTACTCTATGAGTGATCTCCTTTCCGCCATCTCGTGATCCCCCGGTGGTAAAGTGCTTTTGTCAACGCGACACAGCAAAAAGCAGGCGGCGTGGTTTCCCACGCCGCCCTTCTTATGTTCAATTGGTTTGCGTTAGGTGGTTTTTAGCAGCCGCAGCCGTTGTTGCAGCCACAACCACAACCGCCCATATTGCCGCCCATGCTGCCGTTACCGCAGCAGCAGAACAGCACGATGAGGATGATGATGATCCAGAGGCAGCCGCCGCCGCCCCAACCACAACCGTTGTTGCAACCCATAATAAAGTACCTCCTACATAAGATGGAGACGGTTCAGAACTGTCTCACTTCATCTTATGCACATGAGCCCTATGAGTGACAAGGGACCGGCGACTGTTATTTCAGCGCGTCGAACCGCTGGAGGATGGTGGCCACCTCCGCGCGGGTCGCAGTGCCCTTGGGGTCTAAATATCCTGTGTTGCGGCCCTTGACCAGCTCCGCGCCGGTGGCCCACTCCATGGCCTTACCGGCCCAGGAGGCCACAGAATCGCCGTCAGGATAGTCCGCCAGTGAGCCCTTGGCGCTCACGTCTCCCTTCCGGTTGGTCTGGTAGCGGTAGAGCATAGTCACCAGCTGTTCTCTGGTCACCGCCAGGTCCGGGCAGTAGGTCCCGCCGCCCATACCGTTGACCACGCCGTTGGCGCTGGCCCAGGCGATGCCATCGGAGTACCACAGCCCAGCCGGAACATCCGTAAAGCTTTCGCCCTTTTCAGGTGCTTGAGCCCCAGAGACCCGGTACAGCACCGTCGCCAGCATGGCCCGGGTCATAGAGGTATTGGGTGCAAAAGCATTTTCTGTCACGCCGGAGAAGTAGTCCTTGTTGTAGACGAACCGCACCGCGTCATAGTACCACTCTCCGGTTTTCACATCGGTGAAAGGCAGCGGCTCATCCCCTGCCTCTATTTTGACCGTTCCCTGGGTGCCAAAGCGTCCGGCGGAGGAGGCACGCACCCCGGCGCCGCTCTTACCGGTGGCGATATAGCGGTGACCCGCTTCCACCGCATCCCCTGCGTTCACGGGGCGGCCCACGGTCACATCCATCAGCGCACCTTCATGCACGGCACCGCTTCCCTCATAGAGGACAAAGCTGGCTCCCTGCTCCAGCGTCAGGAGTTCTCCGGCATTCCAGGTCTTCGGCGTGTAGCCCTCTATGGAGCCCCGGACCTTTTCCGCAGCCTTCACATCCGCCTCCCCTGCCTTGTCCAGCTTGGCAATGCTCTGGCTGTATGTACCTTTGGTGCCTTCTGAGGCCCGTTTTTCCAAGGCCTGGACCAAAGCGGCGGGATATGTGTCCTCCATGTAGCTTTTCGCCACCAACGGGTCCTCTCCCGCGCCTCCAACAGCCACTGCCACACCCAAACCGATCAGCGCCACGGCGGCAATCACTGCCGCAATCTTGCGTTTCATAGGCTACTCCTTATTCTCCAGGATCATATATCCCAGCGTCAACAAGCTGTCCGCGAAGTGGACGTTTTCCACCACTGTCGTCTTCGGCACCGACAGCTCCATGTTTGTAAAATTCCATATTCCTCTTACCTTGCAAGCGGTCAGACGGTCTGTCACCGTCTGTGCCACCCGCCCAGGCACGGTGAGCACCGCCACATCGGCGCCCTGGCGCTTCAGATATGCCTCCAGCTCTCCCATGTCCCGCACAGTCACCCCCGCCAGCTCCCGGCCGATGATGGCCGGATCGACGTCAAAGGCGGCCATGAGGGCAAAGCCGGTGCGTTCAAAGTGGAAGTTCTCCATCAGAGCCCGGCCCAGATTGCCCGCGCCCAGCAAAATGGCACGGTGACCCTGCCCCACGCCCAGGATCTCGCCGATCTCCCGGCGAAGGTTCTCTACGTTATAGCCATAGCCCTGCAGGCCAAATTCCCCAAAGCAGGACAGGTCCTGCCGTATCTGGGAGGCGGTAATGCCCATGGCGGCGCTCAAAGCGCCGGAAGAAATGCGCACCACGCCGGCTCGGCTCAATTCCTCCAGGTTACGGTAATATCGAGGTAACCGCCGGATCACGGCAGTAGACACTTTTTCTTTCTTCATCAAGCGCCACGTCCTTTTGCTTTCTTTACGTTCTATTGTAGTGTAACGCATCAAGCAAAACTTGTCAAACTTTTTAACAAACTTCTTTTCAGCGAAACTCTTTTCCCGTCTCATCCAACGCCCGTGCCCGGTGATAGGTCACAAAAGATGGGGCCAAATCGAGACATTCTTCTGACAGGGCATTTACCATTACACTTGGGTTTAAACCAGGATTCTGCGCCGCCAGAATACACGTTAGCCTAAGCACGCCATCCCTCTCGTCTGTAAAGGCAGATCCCTTGATAAGCGGCGCCAGGTCTAACGTTGTCACACCGCTCTTTGCTTTTTTCGACTTCTTTTCAATGACCCAGCTTTCCCGGCTCATAGCCGCGCTCCAGGCGTCGATCAGCGACTTCTTGTCACCGTCAAGCTCCAGCGTCATGCGGTATTCCAGCGCCGCCAGCTCCTTTAGAGGCCGTTCACCCGAATAGCACTCCTTCACCCGCACTCCTTCGGGAAGCACGGCGTTCAGCCGTGCGGGTACGTCAGCGTGGCCCGTCCCCTCCAGCAGTCCGAACTCCAGGATCTCACATTCGCTGGAAAAGCCCAGAGAGAGCGGCAGCGCAATGGAGATAAAGGGGTGTGGATTAAAGCCCTCGGTGTGTTTGATGGGAATATCCGCCCGTAAAAAAGCCCGCTGGAAGGTGCGCATCAGGTCCAGATGGGAGATATAGCGCGCCCGCCCTGTTTTTTCAAACAACAGCCGGTCCTTAGGCATCGCACACACCTCCCTCACAGAAACGGTTCGCTCCGCACCCGGAGCACTGGTGGCGGCAATCAGGGGTGATCACCGCCGCGTAAGCCTGCTTGCACTCCCGCGCCAAAAAGGCTCTGGTCACACCCGTGGACGTGACCTCCCAGGGGAACACCTCGTTGTCCTCACGGACCCGGTTGGCGTAAAAATGGGGGTCGATCCCGCAGTCCTCAAAGGTCTTCAGCCAGCGTGACAGGTCGAAATACTCGCTCCAGGAGTCAAATTTGGCTCCCCGCCGCCAAGCCTCCTCAATGGCCCTGCCCAGCCGCCTGTCCCCCCGGGCAAACACAGCCTCCAAGAAGCTGGTGTCCGGGTCGTGCCAGTTGTAGGAGATACTGCGGTCGCGCATGTTTTCCCGCAGGAGAGTCACCCGGCGCATGTATTCGTCCATGTCAACCTGGGCTTCCCACTGAAAGGCTGTGTGGGGCTTGGGCACAAAGCAGGCGGTAGACACGGTAACGTGGACCCGGTGGGGGTTGGCGGAATGGGCCTTGCCGCACTGGACCACCTTTTTGGCCAGGTCTGCGATGCCCAGCACGTCCTCGTCGGTCTCGGTGGGCAGACCCAGCATGAAGTAGAGCTTTACGCTGGTCCAGCCACCGGAAAAGGCGGTGCGGCAGGACTGCATCAGGTCCTCCTCGGTGACGTTCTTGTTGATGGCGTCCCGAAGCCGCTGAGTCCCTGCCTCGGGAGCAAAGGTCAGCCCGCTTTTGCGCACCGCCTGCATCCGCTGCATCAGGCTCATGGAAAAGTTGTCCGCCCGCAACGAGGGCAGAGAAAGGCCAATGTCCCGGGGGCGGCAGTAGTCCAGCAGTCCGTCACATAACTCCACCAGGGGCTTGTAGTCGCTGGTAGACAGGCTGGACAGGGTCATCTCCTGATAGCCCGAGTCCTTACACGCCGCGATCCCCTGCTCCAGCGCCACCTTAGGGTCTTTGGCGCGCACCGGGCGGTAGGCGTAACCCGCCTGACAGAAGCGGCACCCCCGAATGCACCCCCGAAACAGCTCCAGGGTCACCCGGTCATGGACTACCTCGGTGGACGGAACGATGGTGTCCGTGGGGAAATAGGAGGCGTTCATGTCGCTGACCACTCGCTTCAGGACGGGAAGTTCCATCCCTTCAGACGGTGTCAGGGCCTCAATGGTGCCGTCCACACCGTAGGTAACTTCCACCAGGCTTGGGATATACAGCCCCGGTATCTTGGAAAGCTCCCGCAGCAGCCGGGGCTTGCTCCAGCCCTCCCGCTTCCCTCTGCGGCAAAGCTCGATCATCTCAACGGTAACGTCCTCTCCCTCGCCTAGGGAGAACACATCCACAAAATCCGCCAGCGGCTCGGGGTTATAGCAGCATGTCCCTCCGGCCACGATGAGAGGCCAGGTCTCTGTCCGATCCTCCCTGCGGACCTTTAGTCCCGCCAGATCCATCATGTTGAGCACGTTGGTGTACGCCATCTCATAGCCCAGAGAAAAGCCGATGATGTCAAACTCTCCCAGCGGGTCGCCGCTCTCCAAACCCCACAGAGGAATGCCATGGGCGCGCATCTGCTCCTCCATATCTCCCCAGGGGGCAAAGGCGCGTTCGCACCATACCCCCTCCATGCGGTTCATCACCCCATAGAGAATACGCACGCCCAGATTGGACATGCCGATCTCGTAGGTATCGGGAAAGCATAAGGCGAAGCGGAAGTCCACCGCGCTCTTATCCTTCACCACCGCCCGGTACTCCCCACCCGTGTACCGGGCAGGCTTTTGCACCAGAGGCAGGATGCGTTCCAATTCCTTTGTCATAGCGGCCTCCTGAACAAGCAAAGTTATTTGTCAGTGTATCACACTTCCCCGAAAAAGGCAAGAAAACGCCGAAGGCCATCAAAACCTTCGGCGTTCTGTTTTTTGTCATTGGAAAATCGTAGCCAGTTCCGGCGGGCTGGGAGGCTCCGGCGGGTCAGGAGGAGCGGGAATAGAGGACTCGTTGGTGAAGTCCACGGTCACATTGCCCACATCCGCCTCGGCCTTGAGAGAGAAGGAGTACGTCCCAGTGGTAACATAGGGGCTGCCCATCTTCTGCCCGTCCACCTTGAGCTTGCCTAGGTCCACCTCCAGCTCCAGGGAGTAGTCGCTGCGTGCGCCAACCGCGATGGCCTCCACATTGCCCAGGTCGGCCTCCAGCTCGGTCTCCCTGGCTACAAACTCCGTGGCGGTCACATTGCCGGTGTCGCAGTAGCATTTCAACGAATCAGCCGTCACCGAGAGGACAGACACGTCTCCAAGGTTACTGTCACAGTCCAGCGCGCCAAATTCCCCGCCGGACACGGTGATGTCGCCCAGGTCAGCGTCCAACTCAACATCCTCGGCGCTGACGTCCGCCATATAAATATTACCCAGGTCGGTGTCCACCTGCACTTGGTACAGGTTGATACCCCAGGGTACGGTGATGTTCACCTCTCCCCCCTTGTAGCCCAGGTTGACCATCCCGTCCATATCGCCGTGGATGTAGAGCGTGCCGTCCTGAACATTGCAGTCCATGATCTCTTTCTTGTCATGGTTGATATCCAACCAAAATTCCCCTCCCGCGGCGGTGATGGTCACGTTGTCGGACACACCCTCCACCACGATAGATTCAAATGGCTCCAGCTCTCCGGAGATACAGACCTGGTCGCCCTGCTCAGTGGTGACGAGCGTCTTGCCGCCCGTTCCTCCCACAATGGTCGCCTGCTGGATGGAGTCCTCCACCGTGTAGGCGGCGCGGTCCGATCTACCAAAGGCGTTTTCCCATACATTGCGGAAGAAGCTCTTCGTACCCCAGCCCACGAACGCCGTAACGGCGATTCCAACGCACAACACACCGATGACAGCGGGCTTGACCCAGACCTTCCTTGTTCCCTTGCGCAGATACTCCTCCCGCTCCCGGACGATCTGCTCCGCCACCGCCTCCGGCGCGGGCAGTTCCTCGGCGGCGTTCTCCCCCGCCTCGGAAAAATACTCCCGGTGGTAGTTCATGGCATCGTCTACGTCCTCCCGGGGCACACGGTCCCGCAGAGCTGTCTCCAAGCGATTCAGAAATTCCTCGTTACTCATCTAGCATCTCTCCTTCCGCTCCAAATAGCAGTGCCTCTATCTTCTTCCGGTAGCTGTGCCACTCGTCCCGGTAGGCCTTCAGCAGTACCTTCCCCACCGGCGTGATGGCGTAATACCGCCGGTTGCGGCCCTGAAAGGGCTTGTCATAGGTCTGCAAGGCACCTTGCTGTTGAAGCCTTCGCAAAATGGGATAAAGTGTAGACTCTGAAATTTCCAGCCACTGTTGGATCCCCTGGGTCAGCGCATAGCCATAGGTGTCCCCCTGGTCGATCAGCGCCAGAACACAGCCGTCCAACAACGGTGACGCCACAGAAAATACCACTATTTCTGCCTCCTTATTATCAGCATAGCGATATTATATTCTGTATAATATCGCACGTCAAGTAGTCGGGAGGATTTTTAATGCAGATTTAATAAAACACACCATGCCACGATATCGTGGCGTGGTGTGCCGCTGACAGAGCTTATTTCTTTACATACACCTTAATGGCCTCTGCGGCAAAGACGGCTGTGCCCTCCCCGCCTGCCTTGTCAATGTTTGACCTCATCCGCTCATCGGCCATGTACATTTCTCCAAGCCCCGCCAAGATCTCGTCGGTGCAGTGGTAGTAGTGCTCTGTGATAAAGCGCTGAAGCTCAGCTACAAGAGCTTGTGCCGTGGGATTCTCGGGATGTTTGCCTTTCAGTGCGCCCATGCGGGCAAAAATGTCCATCACCGCCGTTCCCATAGCGTCCATTTCCTCTTTGCTCTTTCCCTTCAGCTTTTCCCTGCTCTTGGCGTAGGCCGCCGTACCTCCCCATCGTTCCTTTACCTCTTGGGCGTATTGGTCTATTTCTGTGCGGTCAAATGCCTGAAAACTCATATTGTTTCCTCCTTTTTGCAATTCCTTTGCCAGTTGGATCAGGCGGGTCAAGTGCACTATACGTAACTCTAGCAGCTTGATCTGCTGGTCCAACGCCTCTTCCTGGTCAAAATTCGGATCGTTCAAAATCGTTTTGATCTCTTTCAGCGGAAATTCCAGTTCCCGAAAAAGCAGGATAGCCTGTAATTTTTCCAACGCCGCCTCGTCGTACAGCCGATAGCTGGCCTCAGTCACTGTTGTAGGCTTCAAAAGCCCGATGGCGTCATAATAATGGAGCGTCCTGGGAGTCAGCTTTGTCAATTCGCACACTTCATGAACGGTTTTCATTGGTTCACCTCCCTTCTGTATCATACCATACACTATAACGTAACGTCAAAGTCAAGAGGAATTTTTGAAGTTTGACCATTCTGTAAACAATCCTTCTCCCACCCATTTCCGGTGAATTTGTGGTTGTAAAACTTGTCGAAATCTTATATAATGTATGAGCATGTTTTTTTAGAGGTGAGACTATGAGCTACCGTATTGGAATCGACATCGGCTCCACTACCGTCAAGGTCGTGGTGCTGGACGAACAAAATAACCTTCTTTTTCGCTCCTATGAGCGGCACTACTCCAAGGCTCGCGAGCGGGCCTGCGAAACTTTGTCCGGCATCCGCGAGATGCTGGAGGGCAAGGATGTTCGGCTGGTCATCACCGGCTCGGCTGGTCTCGGCGTAGCCAAGGCCTGCGAGCTGGACTTTGTCCAGGAGGTCTACGCCACCGCCGCCGCGGTCAATTCCTTCATCCCCGACACTGACGCCGTCATTGAACTGGGCGGCGAGGACGCCAAGATCATCTTCTTTGGCGGTGCGCTGGAGGAACGGATGAACGGCTCCTGCGCCGGAGGCACCGGAGCCTTCATCGACCAGATGGCTACTTTGATGAACGTCACTGTGGGCGAGCTGGATGAGCTCTCCCTGAAGCACGAAAAGATCTACCCCATTGCCTCCCGGTGCGGTGTTTTTGCCAAGACCGACATTCAGCCCATTCTGAACCAGGGCGGACGCAAGGAGGACGTAGCCGCCTCTATCTTCCAGGCCGTGGTGGATCAGACGGTCGGCGGCCTGACCCAAGGCCGGGAGCTGAAGGGCAAGATCGTCTTTCTCGGCGGCCCTCTCCACTTTCTCATGGGCCTGCGGGAGCGCTTTGTAGAAACGCTCAAGCTGGACGCAGAGCACGCCGTCTTCCCCGAGGACGGCGACTGCTTTGCCGCCATCGGCGCGGCGCTGTGCGCCTCGGACTACCCCGAGCGTCCCTATGACCAGGTGTTCAAGCAGCTGGAGGAATCGGTAGAAAGCGCCAACGTGGTGGACACCATGCCTCCGCTCTTTGAAAGTAAGGCGGATTACGACGCTTTTGTCGCCCGTCACAACGCCTCTCATCCTCCCGAGGTGGACCCCGTCACTTATGAAGGTCCCGCTTACTTAGGCATTGACGCCGGCTCCACGACCACTAAAATGGTGCTCATTGCTCCCGACGGCGGGATGCTCTATACCTATTACCATTCCAATCTGGGCAACCCCGTAGCCATTGTCCTGGAGCAGCTTAAGGAGATCTACAAGCTCTGCGGCGACCGTATTCAAATCAAGGGCGCGGCGGTGACCGGCTACGGCGAGGACCTGATCAAGAACGCCTTCCACTGCGACCTGGGCCTGGTGGAAACGGTAGCCCACTACAACGCCGCCGCCCACTTCAACCCCGATGTGGACTTCATCATCGATATCGGCGGTCAGGACATGAAGTGCTTCAAGATCCGCGGCGGCGCGGTGGACTCCATCATGCTCAACGAGGCTTGTTCCTCCGGCTGCGGCTCCTTCATTGAAACCTTTGCCAAAGCTTTGGGCTACAACATCGCTGATTTCTCTAAGCTGGGCCTGCTGACCCAGCATCCTGTCAATCTGGGTTCCCGCTGCACCGTGTTTATGAACTCCAGTGTCAAGCAGGCGCAGAAGGACGGGGCCAGTGTAGAGGATATCTCGGCAGGTCTCTCTATTTCCATCGTAAAAAATGCCATTTACAAGGTCATTCGCGCCGTCTCCGCTGATGACCTGGGCAAGCACATCGTGGTCCAGGGCGGCACCTTCCTGAACGATGCTGTGCTCCGCGCGTTTGAACAGGAGCTGGGCCGCAATGTGACCCGACCCACCATCGCCGGACTGATGGGTGCGTTCGGCGCGGCTCTCGCCGCCCGTAACGCCAAGTTGGATTCCTCCACTCTGCTCAGCTCCTCCGCGCTTGAGCAATTTACCCACACAGCCAAGCCCGTCACCTGCGGTCTGTGCACCAACCACTGCTCCCTCACCGTCAATTCTTTTGATGGTGGGCGGAAATTCATCTCGGGTAACCGTTGCTCCCGGCCTCTGGGGCAGGAAAAGGTCAAGCGCCCCGATCTGATGAACTATAAGTACGAAAAACTCCGCGCCATGGAGGGCAAAGGCGTCGGGGACGGCAGCCGGGGCAAGATCGGCTTCCCCATGGGGCTTAATTTCTATGAAAATCTTCCCTTCTGGTTTACTTTCTTCACCCATCTGAACTTTGAGGTGGTCCTTTCCCCTGAGTCCTCCCGTAAGCTCTATCTGTTTGGACAGCACACCATTCCCTCAGACACCGTGTGCTATCCCGCCAAGCTCATGCATGGGCACGTAGAAAAGCTGGTGGAGCAAGGGGTCGATGCCATCTTCTATCCCTGCATGTCCTATAACTTTGACGAAAAGAGCAGTGATAACCACTATAACTGTCCGGTGGTGGCCTACTACCCCGAGCTTTTGTCCGCCAATGTCCCCTGCTTGAAAGACATCCGCTACTTAAACCCCTATGTGGGTCTCCATCGTCCTCACGACTTTGAAAAGCACATGGCCAAATACATGGAGGAGACCTTCTCCATCCCTCACCGGGAGACGGTGGCCGCCGCCAAAGCCGCCTACCGCGCCTATGACGTATACAAGGAGGAGCTGCGTGCCGAGGGTGCGCGGTATATTGCTGACGCTCGTGCCAGCAGTCAACCCATCCTGGTTGTGGCGGGCCGTCCCTATCACATCGACCCGGAGATCAACCACGGTATCAATGACCTTATTACCTCCTTTGGCTTTGTTCTGCTCACTGAGGACGCCGTGGCCTATCACGAGCCTTATGCCCCACGCACCGTCCTCAACCAGTGGACCTTTCAGGCCCGGATGTATAACGCCGCCCGCTATGTGTGCGGGCAGCCGGATATGCAGCTGGTCCAGTTGGTCTCCTTCGGCTGCGGCACCGACGCCATCACCGGCGATGAGATGCGCACCATTCTGGAAAGCAACGGCAAGCTCTACACCCAGCTCAAGATCGACGACATCAGCAACCTTGGCGCGGTAAAGATCCGCATCCGTTCTCTGATGGCCGCCATGGAGGCAAGAAACAACCATGGATAACCAAACCGCTTGGTCCGTTACCAAGGCTCAGCTGGCGCTGGATCTAGGCTGTGACCCCGCCTTATTCGACGTCCCCGGCAACCAGATCATTCTCTGGAAGGACTGCCCGGGACGGCGCAAATACAGCAATCAAACGCCTATTTTAGAAATCGCCGTTCACAACAGCAAGCTGGTGGCCGCCTGCAGCGCAGAGCTTTTGGAGCCTTGCCGCGCCCTTTTGGGGGATATTTCCGCCGAATGGCTGTTCTCCCCCAGATACCTTCGAGCCCTGGAGGACATTCTTTGCCCTGTCGGCTATGAGGTCGGTCCCCTGCGGCATTTCTACATTCCCCGCTTCCCTCTCACTCCCGCCGAACCGCTCACAGCCGTACGCTGGTATGAGGAAAAGGAGCTGGAATGCTTCCGAGACGATGACCGCTGGACGGATGCCGTGGCCTTCGGCGAATATTCTCCCGATATCCTGGGTGTTGCCGCACTGGATGAAAAAGGAGACCCCATTGGCATTGCCGCCTGCAGCCGGGACGGCGAAAAGCTCTGGCAGATCGGCATTAATGTTCTGCCCGCACACCGCGGTAAAGGCCTTGCCGCCAACCTCTCCGCCCTTCTGCGCGACGAGATCCTCCGCCGGGGCGCGGTTCCTCTATACAGCACCGCTGAAAGCCACATCAACTCCCAAAACGTAGCGTTCAACGCCGGATTTCGTCCTGCCTTTGCCTATCTTTTTGCTCAACAGAAAGGACATTGACTATGCTTCCCTGCCAAGCCGTTCTTGAACGCAATCCGCTTCTCTATGTAGATATTATTGAGGCCCTTCGCCGCGATATCTGTCAGGTCCTCTATACTGACGAGGCCGCCTGCCTCCTCGGCTTCCCCCACGGTGACAAGCCTATCACTGAGTTTACCACCCTGTGCGCAGACCCGGCCGCCGCCGAGCGGGTGTTTGCCAAACTCCCCTGGGACCGGGACATCCTTTTTGCCGTTCATGAGGACCACTGCCTCCCCGTGCTAAGAGATACCTACCACGTTCAGCCCTTTCTGGGCGAAGCATTTTATCAGATGGCCTATCTGCAAAAGGAGCCTGTTCCCGTTCCCGAGAGTCCCTTTTCAGTCCGACCCTTGGATGTTTCTTATCTTTCCCCGGTGGCTGAGATACACAAAGACGAGGATGAGGGATATCTGCGTGATCGTCTGGAATCCGGGGTCATGCTGGGTGCGTTTGACGGCGACATCCTAATTGGCTTTATCGGCGTCCACGGTGAAGGGGCAATGGGTCTGCTCCAGGTACATCCCGACTATCGCCGCCGGGGTGTCGGCAAGCTGCTGGAAGCTCATCAGATCAACCATCATCTGGCCTGGGGCGAGACCCCTTATGGCAGTGTCCTCACCGCCAATACGTCTTCTCTCGCCCTTCAACGCTCTCTTGGTATGACCGCTTCCGTTCCTACTTTCCACTGGTTTTTCAATGAGTAATTCTCCTGAAAGGAGCTTTTATCATGGCTGAACTGATCTACGACAAGACCGGACGTCTTCTCTTCACCGAAGAGATGAAAAAGGATTATACCCTTTTGGTCCCACAGATGCTTCCCATTCATTTTTCCATGATGGTAGAGCTGCTACGAAAAGAGGGCTTTCACGCCGTCATGCTCAACACCCACCACAGGGGCATCGTGGACGAAGGATTGAAATACGTCCACAATGACACATGCTTCCCCGCCCTGCTGGTCATTGGTCAACTCATCGACGCGGTGAAAAACGGCGGCTACAACCCCCACAAGGTGGCGCTGGTCATCACCCAAACCGGCGGCGGTTGCCGGGCGTCCAACTATATTCACCTTCTTCGTAAGGCCCTGGAAAAGGCGGATATGGCCTATATCCCCGTGATCTCGGTCAATCTCTCCGGGCTAGAAAAGAATCCGGGTTTTAAACTATCTTTGAATTTTCTACGCAAGGCCGTCTTCGCTATGATGTACGGCGATATCATTATGAACGTTGCCAATCAGGTGCGCCCCTATGAGATCACCCCCGGCGATACTGACCGGGCTGTGGACAACTGCATCGGCTGGCTTATCGCCGAAATGGACCACGGCAAGGGCCTTTCCTACAAGGGCATGTGCCAAAACTTCCGCCGCATCTGCGACCAGTTCAAGGCCATCTCCGTCACCGGGGAGCAAAAGGTCCGTGTGGGCGTGGTGGGCGAGATTTACGTCAAGTTCTCTCCCTTGGGAAACAACAACCTGGAGGCATTTCTTCTTTCGGAGGGCGCAGAACCGGTCGTTCCCGGCCTCACCGACTTTATTATCTTCAAGATCCATAACCGTATTGCGGATATTGACCTCTACGGCGGCAAATGGATCAAGAAAAAGGTCTGCATTCTCTTTAAACGCTATGTAGAACGGTGCCAAAAGGCAATGATCGGCGCGCTGGAGGACTCCCGCCGCTTCCGCGCCCCCGGCACCTTTGAGGACTTGCACCGTCTGATCCAAGGCTATCTGGGCGACGGCAACAAGATGGGCGAGGGCTGGTTGCTCACCGCCGAGATGCTGGAGCTGATCCATTCCGGCGTGCCTAACATCGTCTGCACCCAGCCCTTTGGCTGCCTCCCAAATCATATCGTAGGTAAGGGAATGATCCGCCGCCTCAAGGACGACTACCCCTACTCCAATATTGTTGCCATCGACTATGACCCCAGCGCCACCCAGATCAATCAGGAAAACCGCATCAAGCTTATGCTTGCCAATGCCAAGGCTCTTGCCAAGCAGGAGGCGGAGAAAGAGCTTGCGGGGGCGGCCACTGTATAGATCCACGCTATGCCAAAGCGTTGTCAATAGGACGCTTGCACCAAAGAGAAAAGGAGAAAGACACTTGAATACCAACGAGAACCTTTTACCGAAAGAAAACAAAATGGGCGTGATGCCCGTGAAAAAGCTGGTTGTCACTATGTCCTGGCCTATTATGCTCTCCATGCTGGTCCAGGCCCTCTACAACATGGTGGACGGCATCTTCGTTTCCTGGGCCAGCGACAAGGCATTCCTGGCCCTGGGCTACGCTTTTCCCGCCCAATCTCTGATGATCGCCATCTGTGCCGGCACCGGTGTGGGCGTCAACGCCTTACTGGCCCGCCGCCTGGGCGAGAAAAACACTGAGGAAGCCTCTCAGGTCGCCCTGCACAGCTATCTGATCTATTTTGCGATCTGGCTGGCTCTGGCAGCCTTCGGCCTCCTTGCCGCCAAACCCTTTATTGGGCTCTACACCACTGACCCGGAGGTCCTGCGCTACGGCACAGACTATCTTCGTATCGTCACCATCGGCTCCATAGGTATGTGTATGCAGTTTTCCGCGGAGCGCATTCTTCAGGCCAGCGGAAACTCCATCGGTCCCATGATCATCCAGGGAGCAGGCGCCCTCTTCAACATCATCTTTGATCCCATCCTGATCTTCGGTTACTTTGGCTTTCCTGCCATGGGAGTGGCGGGTGCCGCCATTGCCACCATTGCGGGACAGTGGCTGGGCATGGTCATCGGTTTTGTCATGGTCCTGCGCAACAAGATCGTCCCCATCCATCCTCGGGCCTTTCGCTTTCACGGCCACTTAATTGTGGACATCTACCGCATCGGACTGCCTGCCATCCTGATGCAGTCCCTTGCCACCGTAGCCGTTTCTATCATGAACAAATTCCTTGGCTCCATCAGCGACGCCCATATGTTTGTGATAACCGCCTATATTAAGATCGAATCCTTTGTCCTCATGCCTATTTTCGGCTTGAATAACGGCGTCATCCCCATCATCAGCTACAACTACGGCGCCAGAAAGCCGGACCGCATTCGGGAAGCCATCCGCTTTTCCCTGGCCCTCTCCATGGTCATCATGTGTTTGGGCACCCTGCTGTTCTGGCTTTTCCCGCAACTCTTTCTCTCCTTGTTCAACGCCCCGGCGGACGCGGTTCAAGTGGGGATCATCGCTCTTCGTACCATCAGCCTCTCCTTCCCCATGGCGGCCATCGCCATCGTGCTCAGCGGCGTGTTCCAAGCCTTGGACGCCCCAATCCTGAGTCTTATCAGTTCTCTCACCCGCACCATTCTCTCCCTTGTTCCAATCGCCGCCCTTTTTACCTATCTCTATCCCGACGGCGTTTGGTTCTCCTATCCCATCTCCCAGGCCCTGTGCGTCATTTTGAGCGTGATCTTCTATAAGAAGATCGCCAAGCAGCGTCTCCACGCCCTTTCGGCATAAAATTCCCTGCAATTTCGTTATAGTCTATCTTACAGAGAGGATGTGTCACCTATGCCAACCCCCTACCACATCAGCCTGGGCGAGGTCATCCAGGAATTTAAGCTGGAGGTCATTCGCAGCGCGCCGGGATATGAGGACACCCCCATTACCCTGGAAGACGTGAACCGCCCCGGTCTTCAGCTTACAGGTTTTTTTGACTACTTTGACCCCATGCGCATTGAGCTGATGGGGCTGGTAGAGAACACCTACCTAGCCGGGCTCACCTCGGAGCAGCGACGCAGCGCCTTCGACCAACTGTTCAGCTATCCTATTCCCACCCTCATCATCACCCGCTCTCTGGAGCCTTACCCGGAGTGTTTGGAGATGGCGGAAAAGTACAACCGCACCATTCTGCGCACTGCGGACGCCACTTGTACCTTCATGAGCGCCCTTATCAGCTTCCTGAAAAACTCCCTGGCCCCCCGCATCACCCGCCACGGCGTACTACTGGAGGTCTACGGCGAGGGCGTTCTCCTTCTGGGCGAGGCGGGCGTAGGTAAGAGCGAGACCGCCATCGAGTTGGTCAAGCGCGGACACCGCCTCATCGCCGACGACGCCGTGGAGATCAAGCGCACCGACACCAAGCGGCTGGTTGGTACCGCCCCCGCCCTCATCCGCCACTACATCGAGCTGCGGGGCATCGGCGTGGTGGATGTGCGCCAGCTCTTCGGTATGGGCGCGGTCAAGGACCAGCAGGAGATTGACATCATCGTCAATCTGGAGCAGTGGCGGGAAAACGCTTTCTATGACCGGCTGGGCATGGAAAACCTCTACACCAGCGTCTTAGATGTGGATATCCCCTCCCTCACCGTTCCTGTCAAGCCCGGCCGCAATCTCGCCGTCATCATTGAGGTGGCCGCCATGAACAACCGCCACAAGAAAATGGGCTACAACGCCGCGGTGGAGTTTACCAAACAGATCAACGAGCACTTTGACCAGGCCCTCAGCCAGCAGAACCAGTAAGACCACACGAAAGGCGGCAATCCTATGCGCCCCAATACGCTTTATATCGTCGTTCCCTGTTACAATGAGGAAGCTGTCCTGCCCGAGACCGCCAAACGGCTGCGCGCCAAGCTGGAGGCCTTGATCGCACTTGGGCAGGTCTCGTCTCGAAGCCGCGTAATGCTGGTCAACGACGGCTCGAAGGACGCCACCTGGGCCATCATTTCTGCCCTCCACCGGGACTGTCCTCTCTTTAGCGGCGTGGACCTCACCCGCAACCGAGGGCACCAAAACGCCCTGCTGGCGGGGCTGATGACCGCTAAGGCCCGGGGCGACCTGGTCATCTCCATGGACGCCGACCTTCAAGACGATATCGACGTAGTAGACGAGATGGTGGCCAAGTACCACGAGGGCTGTGATATCGTCTACGGTGTGCGTTCTTCTCGAAAAAAGGACACCTTTTTTAAGCGTTTTACCGCCGAAGGCTTTTACCGCTTTATGAACGTCTTAGGGGCCAATGTGGTCTTCAACCACGCCGACTACCGCCTCATGTCCAAGGCCGCGTTGGAGGGCTTGGCGGAGTTCAAGGAGGTCAACCTCTTCCTCCGGGGCCTTGTCCCCATGATTGGCTACACCACCGCCACGGTAGAATACGAGCGCGGTAAACGCTTCGCTGGGGAGAGCAAATATCCCTTCAAAAAGATGATCGCCTTCGCGTTGGAGGGGATCACTTCCCTTTCCACTAAGCCTATCCGCCTCATCACCGCCCTTGGCTTTCTGATTTTTCTCGTCAGCGTCGCCATGCTGGTCACCTTTATCGCCCAGTGGGCCATGGGCATGACCGTTGTAGGCTGGGCCAGCGTCATCTGCTCAGTGTGGGCCATCGGCGGCTTGATCCTGCTCTCCTTAGGCGTTATTGGCGAATATATCGGCAAGATCTATCTGGAAACAAAACAACGTCCCCGGTTCCTGATTCGAGAAGTTTTAGACACAGAAGAATGAACAAATGCCATAGTCATAAGAAAAGGACGACCAATCGGTCGTCCTTTTCTTATGCACTTTTCCGTTTCGGCGGGCAGGCAGTATCAATCGTTTTCTTGTTCCCTCAGCCTTAGTTTGACCTTTTTTGTGTGGCCCAAGCCGTATACTGAAAGCCTGACCGGGAAAGGAGGCTGTGTTATGACCGTCTACATAGATTCTCTTTTCCTGCTGGACCTTGTGGTGGATTATCTGCTATTACTGCTCACCGGAAAGGTCACCGGCTCTCCTCTGCGCCGCTGGCGGCTCACGGCGGCCGCCGCGTTGGGGGGAAGCTATTCTGTCCTGTGTGTCGTCACAAGGATTTCCATCCTGACACACCCTGCCTTCAAGATAGCCGCCGCCGTACTCCTGGTCCTGCTTGCCTATGGGCATTGTCGTTACCTTTTTCGCTGTATCCTCATCTTTCTGGCCCTTTCGGCCGCCCTTGGTGGCGGACTGTACGCGTGGGAGCTGATGAGCGGCGGGCCATTAAACCTGAGCGTTCCCTCGATCCTACTCTTTTCCGCGGCGGCTTACGGCCTGTTGTCTTTGGCGGGGCACAAGCTGGCCCGCCACGGCCCCGCCCAGCTGCGGAAGCTCACCGTCTCCCTGGACGGCCGATCCGCTACCTTGACCGCCTTAGTGGACACTGGAAATACCCTCACAGATCCAATGACCGGACAGGGTGTGCCCGTGGCGGAGGGAAACGCGCTAACCGCTCTGCTCCCGCCTCAGGTGGATTGCGGCTGCCCCGCTCAATGCTTCCCCGATCTGCCCGACCCCGCCCGGTTTCGCCTGCTTCCCTACCGCTCCGTGGGGGTAGACGGCGGCCTTCTTCTGGCCGTTCGAGCCGACGCCGTGGAGGTTGACGGCAGGCCCCTCCCCAACCGTCTGATCGCCCTATCCCCTACTCCGGTCAGCGACACCGGCACATACCAAGCTCTGCTCTTTGACGAATAAAGGAGAAATCACCATGAAACAAGCCATCCGTTCCCTTCCCCCAAAAGTCACCAAGCCCTCTTTGCGTCAACGGTTTTGCGGCTTCCTGCGCTGTCTCGGTCTTCTCTCTCCAGACAAGATTATGTATATCGGCGGCAGTGACACCCTCCCCGCCCCCTTTTCCCGGGAAGAAGAAGCCAAGTTGCTGGCCCGCTTAGACGAGGAAGCCGTCCAGAGCGCCCTCATTGAGCACAACCTGCGCCTGGTGGTCTATATCGCACGCCGGTTTGAAAACACCGGCGTGGGCATTGAGGACCTCATCTCCATCGGCACCATCGGCCTCATCAAGGCCGTGGGTACCTTTCGGCCCGACAAGAACATCAAGCTGGCAACCTACGCCAGCCGGTGCATTGAAAACGAAATTTTGATGCATTTGCGGAAGATATCCTCCCAAAAAAGCGAGATCTCTTTTGATGAGCCGTTGAATACCGACTACGACGGCAACGAGCTTCGCATCGAGGATATCCTGGGTACCGAGGGAGACACGGTGATGAAGCCTCTGGAGGACGATGTGGACCGCCAGCTGCTCTCCGCCGCCCTGAAAAAGCTGTCTCCACGGGAACAGACTATTATCACCCTCCGCTTCGGCCTGGACGGCAAACGGGAGCACACCCAGAAGGAGGTGGCCGACCTGCTGGGCATATCTCAGTCCTATATCTCCCGGCTGGAAAAGCGCATCATCGCCCGGCTCAAGCGGGAGATACTCAAATTGGCATAAAAAAGCGGCGTGGGAGGTCATCCCACGCCGCTTTGCTTAACATTATTCGTTTCTTCCAGTTCTCGTTCGAGCAGGGCCTTGGCAATCTCAAATGCCTTGATACGGCGTTTTGCCAACGTGATCTGAGATTTATATCGAGACGGCTCTTCCTTTTTCTCAAAGGTCTTGACCACCTCGCGGAGCTTGTGGAGGGTGGAGTCGATCTGCCGCTTTGCCTCCACAAGCTCCGTTTTGTCCCACTCCTGATTGGTCATCACATCTTCTCCGGGGCGGCGACGCCCAGCAGGGCCATGCCGTTGGCGATCACTCTGCGAGTGGCGTCCGCCAGCTTGAGTCGAGCCAGGGCCACGTCCTCTGCCTCACCCTTGATACGCTGGGCGTTGTAAAAGCGGTGAAAATCCCCTGCCAGGGCGATGAGATAATGGTTGAGCTGAGAGGGATCGTAATTCTTCGCCGCCACACGGATCTCATCCGGGAAACGGGCCAGGGTCTTGATCAGGGCCACCTCTTCCCCGCTTTGGAGCCTGGAGGCGTTCACCGTCTCCGCCCCGGGGACCTTCAGCCCTTCCTCAGAAGCCAGCTTGGCGATGAGGGAGCAGATGCGGGCGTGGGCGTACTGCACATAATAGACCGGATTCTCGCTGTCCTGCCGCACCGCCAGACCCAGATCGAAGTCCAACGGACTGGTGGGCTTGGTGTTGTTGAAGAAGAACCGCGCCGCGTCCACATTCACCTCGTCCAGCAGATCGTGAAGGGCGATGGCCTTCCCCGACCGCTTGGACATCCGCACAGGCTTGCCGTCCTGGAGCAGGTTCACCAGCTGCATGAGCACAATGACCAGACGATGGGACCCGTCCAGCCCCAGGCCGTCCAGAGCCGCCTGAAGACGGGCCACATGGCCGTGGTGATCCGCACCCCAGACGTTGATAGCAGTGTCAAAACCCCGGTCCAGGAGCTTGTTCTTGTGGTAGGCGATGTCGGCGGCAAAGTAGGTGTAAAACCCGTTGGCCCGACGGAGCACGTCATCCTTCAGTTCCAGCTTATCCACCTGCTCCCGGCTCTTGCCCTCCCGCAAATATTTTTCCTTCAACAACGCGGTGGTGTTAAGCCACAGCGCGCCATCCTTTTCATAGGTCCAGCCCTTGGCCTCCAGCTCTTCCACGGTTTTTCCCACCGCGCCGGAGTCGTGGAGAGCAGATTCCAGGAACCACTCGTTATACTCAATGTGATAGCGGCCCAGATCCTCCTTCATCTTGGGAAGATTGGCCCTTAGGCCATAGGCCGCCAGGGCATCCTGCCGCTCTTCCTCGGGCTTGTCCAGCCAGCCGTCACCCTCCTGAGCGCGAAACCCTTTGGCCAAGTCTATAATATCCTCGCCCTTGTAGCCGTCCTCGGGAAACTCTACGGCGTCCTCCCCTAGGATAAGCTGGCGGTACCGGGCGTCGATGGACACAGCAAACTTGTGGATCTGGTTGCCCGCGTCGTTGACATAGAACTCCCGCCAGACGTCATAGCCCAGCCGCTCCAGAATGGCGGCGAGGGCGTCGCCCAACACGCCGCCCCGGGCGTTGCCCATATGCATGGGACCGGTGGGGTTAGCAGAGACAAACTCCACCATCACCTTTTTCCCCTTGCCCTCATCGCTCTGACCGTAGGCGGCGCCCTCACGCTCAATAGCGCAAAGCACCTCGCCAAACCACTTTTCTCCCAGAGTAAAGTTCAAAAAGCCCGGTCCGGCCACCGCTACCTTGGAGAAGTAGCTGTCCGTCAGGTCCAATTCCTCCGCCAGGATCTGGGCCACCTGGCGGGGATTTTGCCCCAGTGGCTTGGCGGCGGCCAAAGCAAAGGAGGTAGACCAATCTCCGTTCTTCACGTCCTTGGGGACCTCTACCTTTGCCTCCACCGCGGCCCCGGCGGGCAGCACACCTTTCTCTACAGCGTGCGCGTAGGCCGCCTGGGTCAGGGCAGATACCTGCTTGCGGGCTTCTTCCATCATATTCATCGCGTTTTCTCCCTCTTTCGGCGTTACTCTTTGGTCATGATTTACCTGTTATGGCTGGGCCGCCTGGCGGACGTTGATGTGGAACACGCTCTGTCCCACCGCTCCGTGCTCGATCTCCAAGGCGTAAAGGACCTCTACCTCGCCCCCGTTATCATCCAGAGTGGAGCGCAGCTTACGGGTGTGGATGCCCACAGACAGCGCGCCGTAGGGGGTGTCGTACATGGAGAGATGACGCCTGCCCTCTTCGAACACCATCTGAGAATTTACCGCGCCTATTCTTTGCAGCGTCACCCGGCTGGGCTCTACCTGAATGGTGGTCAGCGTCCCGACAAAGCCGGTGACCTCGCTCTCCTGGTAAGATAACGTATAGCACTTTCCCCCCAGCGGCTCCAGTTTCCCCGCTGTCACCAGCTCGATGGGCTCCTCGTTCGCGCCCGCGCCGCTCTGCTGTCCCTTGATCGAAATGATCACATCTTTTTCCATACCCGGGTCACCTCTGCTTTTCCAAACACATATGAAAGGAATTATAGCGTGTCGCCCAGGAATTGTAAAGGGGAAACTGGCAACTTTTTAGTAGGTTTCAATGGCGATCTGCACCGCCTGATGGCGGATATCCTCTCCCAGGAAGATGGAGGCCAGCGCCTCAAAGCTTTCGGGGCTGTCGCTGGCGAAATACCGCCGTGTTCCTACCCCCGGCGCGTCAGTCTCCAAACCGTTGTCCGCCAGAACCCGGTGCACTGTTTCCACACAGGCCGCGCCTGAACTGACCAGGCTGACCTCCGGCCCCAGATATCCCCCAATCGCTTCCGCCAACAACGGATAGTGAGTACAGCCCAGCACCAACGTGTCCACTCCCGCTTCTTTAAATGGCTCCAAATATTCCGCCACTACCATGTCTACCAAGGCATCTCCCCGGCGGAAGCGTCCATTCTCCACCAGCGGTACAAACAGTGGACAGGCCCGGGCCGTCACCTCCGTGCCGGGCCGGATCTTTCGTAATATCCGTTCATAGGAGCCGCTGGCAATGGTGCTTTGGGTACCGATGAGACCCACCTTTTCGTTTTTTGTAGCCTCTGCCGCAGCCTTGACCGCCGGCTCCACTACGCCAATCACCGGCACAGGGCACTCCTTGGATATCTCATCCAAAGCAATCGAGGAAACTGTACCACAGGCGATGACGATAGCCTTCAGATCAAAGGTGCGCAAAAACGCCACGTCCTGCCGCGCATAGCGCAGGATGGTCTCTGGAGAGCGGCTGCCGTAGGGCACCCGACCCGTGTCTCCAAAGTAGATGATATCCTCATGGGGCAGCCGCCGCTCCAGCTCCCGCACGGTGGTCAAGCCGCCCATACCCGAGTCGAACACCCCAATAGCCCGTTTGTCCATTTGATCCCCTCCTTCGCTTCCATCCTATGCGCGATCCGTGCCTGTCACCAGGAAAAATTTCTTTCTCCCAAAGTAGAACACCAGTTTGACTTTTTTGTTTCTCTGTGCTATACTGTAAAAAACGCTCCGGGAGGTGAAAGCGGTGACACGCACTATTCTACATTGTGACCTTAACTGCTTTTTCGCCTCCGTGGAGCTGCGGGAGCGACCTGAGCTGAAGAACCTTCCTGTGGCTGTCTGCGGCGATCCTACCAGCCGCCACGGCATCATCCTAGCCAAGAACGAGGCGGCCAAGGTCTTTGGCATCCAGACCGCCGAGACCGTATGGCAGGCACGGAAGAAATGTCCGCAGCTGCTTCTCCTGCCCCCTCATCACAGAGCGTATCGGGACGTTTCCCGAGAAGTAAACGCTCTTTATCAGGAGTACACCGACCGGGTGGAGCCCTTTGGGGTGGATGAGAGCTGGCTGGACGTCACCGCCCAGCTTCCCTCCCTGGGCTGTACCACCGGGCAGGAGCTGGCGGACACTCTGCGCCGCCGGTTGAAGGCGGAGCTTGGCCTCACCATCTCCGTGGGCGTTTCCTTTAACAAGGTCTTTGCCAAGCTGGGCAGCGACTACAAAAAGCCGGACGCCACTACCGTCATCTCACCCGATGACGTGCCCTCTATCGTCTGGCCCCTGCCGGTGAGCGCCCTGCTCTTTGTGGGGCGGGCCACCCGACAAGCTTTAGAGCCCTACGGCGTGAAAACCATCGGTGACCTGGCACGCTTTGACCCCAATTCCTTGGAGGCACTGCTAGGCAAGCAGGGCCGACAGCTCTACGAATACGCCAACGGCCTAGACCGCGATCCGGTGGCCTTGGCCGGAACGGACACCGCCCCCAAGTCTGTGGGAAGCGGCACGACCTTTTCCCACAATCTGACCACCTGGGATGAGCTCAAGGCCGGGGCCGCCATCCTCTGCGACAATGTGGCTATGGAACTGCGGAAAAACGCCATGGTCTGCCGCACACTCCAAATCACAGTGCGAGATCCAAAATTTAAGGACATCTGTCGTCAGCGGCCTCTTCCCTCTCCCAGCCAATTCTCCCGGGAGCTGTCCGCTGCGGCGATGGATATTTTAAAGGACTGTTGGAAGCCTGGCTCCCCGGTCCGCGCCTTGACGGTCACTGCGCAAAACCTTCAGGATCAGGCCGACGCCTTTGAACAGGTCAGTCTTTTTCGATCTGTGGAGCCGGACCCCCACCACGTCAAACAGGCGCGGCTGGACGCGGCTATGGATAAGATCCGCGCGAAATACGGAAAAAAAGCCATTCACATCTCCGCCGGGGCCACCCTTTTGGACCACACGGACAAGGATGAGATTGAACCATAGGGAGAGAGCGAGAGCTATCCAGCTCTCGCTTTTTTGACTACCGGGCGTTGGGCAGAGCGACCAGCAGACCCTCCGCGTCCGCCTCGGTGCTGGCAAAGGAGGCAACAAAACGCACTGTCACCGTGCCATCCGGGTTTTTGCACCAGACCTCATAAGTACACACCTTGTCCAGCGTCTCCAAAAGCGACTCCGGGACAATGGGAAAGATCTGATTGGTGGTGGTCACGTTGGCCATGGCGTAGCCCTTGTCCATCAAGCCCTTTTGCAGCTGTCCCGCCACCGCGTTGGCTTGCTTGGCAAGCTCCCAATAAAGGCCATCCTCCAAAAGGGCCTGAAACTGTACGCCCAGCAGCCAGCCCTTGGCCAGCACAGCCCCCCGCTGCTTCTTGATGCGGAAAAATTCCGGCTGGAGGGCCGGATTTACGATCACCAGCGCCTCTCCCATCAGTGCTCCGTTCTTGGTCCCGCCGATGTAGAAGGCGTCGCAAAGCCGCGCCAGGTCAGGCAAGGACACATCGTTGTCCTCCGCCGTCAGTGCCGCCCCCAGACGGGCGCCGTCTAAAAACAGCAGCATACCGTTGGCTTTGCAGTATTGGCTCAACGTCTCCAGCTCCGCCAGGGTATATACCCCGCCGGTCTCGGTGGCGTCGGAGATGTATACCAGCCCCGGCTTAGCCACATGGGGGTCGCGGCACATTTCCAGCACCGGCTCCATGGCCGCCGCCGTCACCTTCCCGTCCGGCCCGGCAGGCACCTGGAACAGCTTGTGGCCCGTGGCCTCCACCGCGCCCCCCTCGTGACCGTTCACATGGCCACTCTGGGCGCAGATCACGCCCTCCCAAGGCCGCAAAAACGCGGCGATGGCGGTAAAGTTGGTCTGGGTCCCTCCAATCAAACATTCCACCTTTGCATTTGGCGCTTGGCAGAGCTCCCGGATCAGCGTGGCGCACTTCTCACAGTAGCCGTCCGCCCCATAGCCGATGTTCCCCTCCAGGTTGGTGGCGGCCAGCGCCTCTAAGACCCTGGGATGCGCCCCCATGGAATAGTCGTTGCGAAACTGAAACATAGCAAGGCTTTCCCCTTTACTATTATTGTATTGCCTAATCTCTTTCCATCTTTAACGCAGCACCCTGATGTGAGGTGATTTACCTTTACGCCTTAAAACTGTCCTTCAAACTCACCGCCCGGTTGAACACCAATGCGCCGGGCTTGGAATCCCGGCTGTCCAGGCAGAAATACCCCTGGCGCATGAACTGGAAGCGGTCGGAGACCGCCGCGTCGGCCAGCCCGGCCTCCACCTTGCAGCCGACGAGCACCTCTAGAGAGTTGGGATTGAGGCAGTCCAGGAAGTTCTTGTCCCCCGCATCCGGTTCCGGGTCGGAGAAAAGGTTATCATAGAGTCGCACCTCCGCGTCCAGGGCCGTGGCGGCGTCTACCCAGTGGAGGGTCGCCCCCTTGATTTTCCGGCCATCGGCGGGGTCTCCGCCCTTGGAGTCCGGGTCATACTCCGCCTTGATCTCGGTCACATTGCCGTTTTCGTCGGTCTCATAGCCCACACACTTGATCACATAGGCTCCCTTCAGGCGGCACTCGGGGCCGCCTGGATAGAGGCGCTTGTACTTGGGCACCGGTTCGGGCAAAAAGTCCTCCGCCTCTACCCACAGCTCCCGGGAAAAGGTCACCTCCCGGGTCCCGTCCCCGGGACGGTTGGGGTTGTTCTCCACCTGGAAGGTCTCGCTCTGCCCCACGGGGTAGTTGGTAATGACCATCTTGATGGGCCGCAGCACCGCCATCACCCGGCGGGCGTTCTCGTTCAGGTCCTCCCGCAGGCAGTGCTCCAGGAAGCCAAACTCCACGGTAGATGCCGCCTTGGAAACACCGTTGCGCTCAGAAAAGGCCCGGATGGCTGCCGGGGTATACCCCCGCCGCCGCAGGCCGCAGATAGTGGGCATACGGGGATCGTCCCAGCCGGACACCCGTCCCTCCTCCACCAGCTGGCGGAGCTTGCGCTTGGACATGACAGTGTAGTTGATGCCCAGGCGGG
Organism: uncultured Oscillospiraceae bacterium; assembly: GCA_910579775.1. Lineage (GTDB taxonomy): Bacteria > Bacillota > Clostridia > Oscillospirales > Oscillospiraceae > MGBC124762. The sequence continues at coordinate 127,604 of CAJTUE010000002.1, forward strand.
CAAACTCGATTTGGCGGGGCTTGTGATAGGGAATGGACACGTTTTCCGCTACCCAATCATAGAGGGGGCGGTGATCCTCAAATTCCAGAGTGCAGAGGGAGTGGGTGATCCCCTCCAGCGCGTCCTCAATCGGATGGGCGAAGTCGTACATGGGATAGATGCACCACTTGTCCCCGGTGTTGTGGTGGCGCATGTGGTTAATGCGGTAGATGACAGGGTCGCGCATGTTGAAGTTGCCGCTTGCCAGGTCGATCTTAGCCCGCAGGGTATACTTTCCGTTGGGGAACTCTCCTGCCCGCATTCGGGCAAAGAGGTCCAGGGACTCCGCGATGGGCCGGTCCCGCCAGGGAGAGCGGGCCGGAGTGACCACATCCCCCCGGTACTCCTTGAATTCCTCCGGGGTCAGTTCACAAACATAGGCCAGTCCCTTTTGGATCAGCTCCACCGCGTACTCATACATCTTCTCAAAGTAGTCCGAGGCGTAGAAGAAGCGGTCGCCCCAGTCGTACCCCAGCCAGTGGATGTCCTCCTGGATGGCGTCTACGAATTCCTCGTCCTCCTTGGTGGGGTTTGTGTCGTCCATGCGAAGATTACAGATACCGCCGTACTTCTCCGCCGTGCCGAAGTCCACAAAGATGGCCTTGGCGTGACCGATGTGCAGATAGCCGTTAGGCTCGGGCGGAAAACGGGTATGGACCTGCTTGCCGGCGTACTGCCCACCCTGGGCGATATCCTCATCAATAAAATCGTGGATGAAATTCTGGGCCATCCCGGCGTTCAGCTCTTCCGCCATCGTCTTCAGCTCCTTGCGAAAAAATATACAAGCTACCGAACTGGTAACTTGTATATTTTATCCTGTTACGCCGCAAATTGCAACAGTTTATTTCCTGAGATGCCCCTACTATGTCTTTCCTTTCATCCCACCCCTCTCATCGGACTGTCCTTTCTAAATATTGTGCCAGCAGCTCATCCGGGTCAATGGATGTGACCGGGCAGACCATATCCCGCAGCCAGTCGGTCTCAAAGCCCTTCTCAATGTGGGTCTCGGTGAGCGCGGCGTTTGGCTCTCCAAACACCTGCCCAGTCCGCTGCGTGGGGTCGCCGTTCCAGTCCCACAATGACACCACCTTCACGCACCAATCTCCGTCTTCGCTGGACGGGTCGACCACGAACCGGACCGGTTGGAAGTTGGGGTACAGCGGATTGCTGTGACTGGGCTCCATCTGGGCTCCGACGTGGGTATGGGGGGCGGAGACGGCTCCGCCGACGGGCTAGGCGGCGGGAGGATTGCCGGTTCCTTTTCCCCACAGGCGCACAGGCCCAAGAGCATTGCTGCCGCCAGTGCCACCATCCAGCACTTGTTTCTTTATCAAAGTCCCTCCTTTCTTCTGTTTTTACCTCTATTCTGCGTTTATCTCCCTGGAAAAGCAAGGAACATTCAGAAAACAATTTGGCTACAAAAAGACAACAAAGAGCCTCCCGCTGCCGGGAGGCTCTTGCAAATGGAGCTTATTCCGCTGGGATGACCTTAATCTGGCTGGCGGGCAGAGAGGTGCGCTCCATGGCAATCTCCATGATCTTGGCCGCGTCGGCCTCATTGAGGGTCCCTTCGGCCACGGACACTACCACCGAGGCGCTGTCTTCGCCCACAAAGGCTACGCAGTCGGCAAAGCCCTTGGCGGTCACCAGGTTTTCGATCTCCGCCTCCGCCATGGTACAGCTGGCCATGACCTGAATGGAGGCGTTGGCCTCGTCACGCATGACCTGGTCCGCTTCGTTGTTGGCGGCAGCCTCCTCCAGAAGGCTCAGTGCAGAGTCCCGGGCCTGCTGGCGGTTGATGCGGGCGTTGGAAAAATAGTCGCTGCCGCTCTTTTGCTGGCCGTCCCCCGCCTCTGGCGGCGTGGACGCGTCCGCCCCGGCGCTGGGCGTCACGACAGGGTCCATTCCCGGATCGGCGGACGCGCCCACCAGCGCAGCGCCGCCCAACAGCTTGCCCGTGGGCAGCGCCCCGGCGCTGACATCCGATTTTTCTTGTGAATAGGACCAGTTTAAGTACACCGCCGCGCACACAAAGAGCACGATGGCCGCCACTACGGCGTTTCTCTTCCATAGCTTCATGTTTACCTCAACCCTTTCCCTTACAAATCGCGATCTTATCCGTCCCCAATCCTGTCAGGGCGGACACCGCCTCCATTAGCTTCAGCCGGACTGAGGCGTCGCCGCCCCCCTCGCAGACCACCACCGCGCCTTGAAAGCGGGGATAGAGCTGCTGGAGCAGGACCGGCCCTTCGCCGCTGCCTGTTCCGGCTGAGACCACCACGGTCTCGCTTTGCCGCTCGTAGGCGCCGTCCGCCTCCCTGGACTCCTTGCTGTCCTGAGCCAACACCCGGCGGGAGCCTCCCTGCACCGTGAGCATCACCGATACGTCCCCCGCCCCGTGGATCTTGGACAGAGTCTCGGAGAGCTTTTCCTCCAGCGCCGCCACCGAAAAGTCCTCCTCTGCGGCTCCGGTCTGCACAGGCGGAGGCTCTTCCTGCGCTTTTACATCTTTCTTGCCGCTGGGCCAAAGCAGCAGAAGCAGTCCAGCCAACAGCACCAGCCCTACATACTTATAGCGGTCTATCAGCGGCAAGGCCATCTCTCTCCATACCGTCCAATTTGGTTTTCTCCAGCTCTCCGGCCATTTCCACTTCATGACGCGTCCACCCTTTCCAACGTCTGAGCCTCCGGCTCAATGGCAAAATCCGCCGTAATTGCCCTGCTCAGCGCCTGCCAAGCCTGATCGTCTCCACATCCCTCCACCCGTACCGTCTCCGGCGCCGGGAAGCCTTCCTCGGTCACGCGGCACCGCACCTCTACGCGGCACTGTGTTATGCCCAAGCCTGCCGCCTTGTCCGAAATATATGCGGCCGTCTCTTCCTCTATGATAGCTTTTGTTACCTCTGCATTTTGCGCCGCAAAGGTCTCTGTATAGCCGCTATAGCGCCCCTTCAGCCCCGCTATGGCATCCGCGATCACGTCGCTGTCCAGCTGTTTGACCGGCCCCAACACCGTCAGCAGGATCAGCAGTCCACCGGCATAGCGGGCCAGGCGTTTGGGAAATCCCTTGGGGCTGAGCGCCTCCGCGACTGCCGCCACCATTGCCGCGCAGACGACGGAGAAAAGCCAGCTTTTGATCCACTCCATATTACACCGCCCCCGCCGCGTTTAAGCACGAGATCACGCCAAACAGCAAAAGCATTCCACAGCTGGCCACCATCCCAAGCTCCATGGCAAAGGCGCCGCCGATGTTGTCGATCAGCTCTGGCACCTTTCCCTCGGAGATCGTACCTGCCAGAGCGGCGGCGAGCTTATACACCAGGTAATGCACCCCTATCTGCAAAAAGGGCGCCAGACAGATCCCCAATATCACCAGGGCGCCGAATACGCCGATGGTATTGCGCAGGATCGCCGCACTGGCCAGCACTGTCTCCGCCGCGTCAGACAGCACGCCCCCCACCACCGGCACAGCCCCCGAAATGGCCAGTTTGGCCGTTTTGACGCTCACCGCGTCCGCCGCTCCCGCGATCACGCCGCTGATGGACAGGTAGCCTACAAACACCAACAGCATGGCAGTCAGGCAGGCGGTTATGACACCCTTCAAGGTCTTGGCCACCCGCTTCAAGCCTCCGTTGCCAATGGCCGCGTGGGCGGCGACGGCGGCCACATAGAGATAGGTCAGGGGGATCAATATCCGGGAGATCAGCTGGATAAGCAGGTCGGAGAACAACAGCGTTGCCATCTGCCGCGCCGCGGCGGATGCCGGTGTCCCTCCCGCCGCCGCGGCGGCGGCCAGGGTGGGAAGGAGCAGATCCGCGAAGTTTGCCAAACGGCTGATAGCCTCCCGGCCCAGCCCCATGAGAGAGTGGACGTCGCTGACCGACGCGGCACACACCGCCATCATCCCTACCATGCTTACCGCCGAGATCCCCCCGCTGCTTCCCAAAGCCTGCGTCCCCTCCGCCAGGGTACACAGCAACACGATGACCAACAGCAGTACGCCGCTTTTCATTGCCCGTTTGAGTACGCCGAAGATCTGGCTTGTCCCCGTATCCAGCAGTGACTCCAGTCCCTTGTTCCAGTCGAGCCCCAGAGACCAATCCACCTCCGGCGCCAGCTCCCCCGCCGCCTCCTCCAGGTTAGAGAGGTCCGGCATCGCCTCTTGGGCGGCGGCGGTTTGGAAAACCAACGGAAACAACAGGCAGAGACATAGCCCTACCAACACGGATCGCTTCATATCCATTTCCTCATATCAACTCCATGATCAGCGCCAGCACCGCCTGAAACAGCGGCATACACACCAGCAGAGCGCACACTCCCCCGGCGATCTCCACCGCCGCCGCAATGCCGCCCTCGTTGGCGTCCCGGCACAGTTCGGCGCACACCCGAGTCAACAGGGCGATGCCCAACGTCTTAACTACCGGCGCCAGCACCGCGGCGGAAAGCCCCGCCCGCTCTCCCAAAACATCGATCAGCTCCCGCACCAGTGACAGCGCCGCCATGGCTGTACTCAAGATCAGCGCCACCGCGCACAGGGTCACGACCAGCGCCAGGTCCGGCGTCTGCTTCTTGACTACCGCCGCGCACACGGCCCCGATCACCGCCGCCGCCACCACTTGTCCGATCATGCTCATCCTACAGTCCAAACAGGGTCTTTACCAGCTCAAAGAGACTGCTGATCTCCCGCACCACCATCATCAACACCACCACCAAGCCAGCCAAGGTGGTCATGGTGGCCTGCTCGTCCCGTCCCGCCCGGCTGAGCACCTGGTTGAGAACGGACACCAGTATCCCTACCGCCGCGATCTTGAAGATCAAATCAACGTTCACAGCCCTTTTTCACTCCTTCGTTTTAGATCAGCGCCAGCACCGTCACCGCTCCCCCGGCAACGCCCAGCGCCAAGTACACCTTTCCCAGCCGCTGTCGGTCCTCCCTGGCCGCCAGATATGCTGCGGCCAGCCGTTCCCCCGCCACATGAAGGGCCTTGGCCTGGGTCTCGGCGTCATATTGCCCCAGCACCTCTCCCAGCTCCTCCAGCGTCTGCCGCTCCTCCTCCCGCAGCAGAGGCAGTTCCCTTTCCACCGCCTTTGACCAGCTTTCCCGCATGGTCGGGTGTTTCTCATCCTCCATGGCGGCAAACACGGCTCCAAAAAAGGTTCCTGCCCTTCCCCGTCTGCCGGAGAGATGTTCAAACAGCCTGGGCAGAGGGGTAAAGCGAAAGCTTATCTCTTCCTCCAGATAGGCCAGCGCCCCCTGCAATCCACGCAGCAGCTCGGCGCGCTCACCCAGCCGAGCCACCCCGCGCCAAGCCAAACCCACCGCCCCCGCCAGGACCATCACCGCACCCACTATGCTTCGCATTTTCTCTCCCCTTGCTTTACCACGTTGTACCGCCGTTCCTTTCCGGTCCCTTGGATCAAAATAAACCGCTCAAAGACCTGTTCCCGGGTCAGTCTCTGATAGACGTGTCTCCGCTCCAGATCGGCAATAGAGCCCCCGTGCGCCGTCGCCAGCAAAGAAACGCCGCACCCCAACGCTTGAAGCAGTGCCTCGGCGTCCGCCTCCCGGGTGATTTCATCTACCGCCAGCACCTGCGGGCTCATGCTCCGCAAAAGGGCAAGCATGCCTATACTTTTTGGGCAGCTGTCCATGATATCGGTGCGCGGCCCTACATCCAGCATTGGGCTTCCCTCCCAGACCGAGGCTACCTCGCCTCGCTCATCCGCCAGTCCTACCCGCCGCGGAATGCAGTTCTCTCCGCTTGAGATCGCCCGGATCAGGTCTCGAAGGAGCGTGGTCTTGCCCTGCCCCGGCGGCGCCAGGATCAGCGTATTTTTTATCTGTCCCTCTTCAAACAGCTGTGGGACCAGCTTCGCAGCGATCCCTTTGACCTCCCTAGCCTGACGCAGGGATAGAGACGAGACGGACCGCAGATTCACGAGCCGACCATCCTCCACCACCCCTGTGCCGCACAGGCCCAGACGGTGACCTCCTTGGACTGCCACAAAACCGTTGCGCAGCTGTTCCAGCACGGTATGTACAGAGAAAAAACTTGCCCGCTCCAGCACTCGTCTCAAGGCATCGCCGTCCACCGTGTCCCCGGCTAAAAAACACTCTCCCGTCGGCAAACTGACAGACATGGGCCTCCCCTGTCTCAGGCGGACCTCTTCTATGCGTTCCCGCTCTCCCTCTGGCAGCCCCTCGATCTGCCCTTGCAAGGCCTCCGGCAACAGCTCCCAAACCTTGTTCACGGCGTTCCCTCCACTCTTTGGTACTTGTGTGACTCCATCCTATGAACGCCTGTCCCTCTTTAGAAGGAAAACTTGTCCCTCTTTTTTCCACGGGCATAAAAAAAGCGCCCGGCTCTCGCCGGGCGTTTGAAGAGACGTTGTTTTTACTTTTATGGCTCAGGCCAGGAACTTCTCCAAACGGTCCAGACCCTCCTTGATGTTGGCCATGGAGGTGGCATAGGACCAGCGGACAAAGTTCGGCGCGCCAAAGCCGGAGCACGGGACCACCGCCACCAGGCCCTCCTTCAGGAACAGGTCGGCAAAGTCGTCACCGTTTTCGATGACCCTGCCGTGAATGGTCTTGCCCACCAGCTTTTCCAGGTTCATCATCACATAAAACGCGCCCTGAGGCTTGATACAGCTGACGCCGGGGATGGCGTTCATCCGCTCTACAATGTAGTTGCGCCGTTCCTCAAAGGCGGTGCGCATATCATCGATGTCGCTCTGCTCGCCGGCCAAGGCGTCCACCGCGGCCCACTGGGCAATGGAGCTGGGGTTACCGGTAGAGTGGCTCAGGTAGTTGGCCATGACCTTGGCCAAGCGCTCGTTGGTGGCGGCGTAGCCGATGCGCCACCCAGTCATGGCGTAGGATTTGGACACGCCGTTGACCAGAATTGTGCGCTCCTTCACGTCCTCGCCCAGAGAGGAAAAGCTGGTAAACTTCGCTCCGTCGTAGACCAGGCTGTAATAAATCTCGTCCGCAATGACGTAGATATCCCTCTTGATACACACCGCCGCAATGGCCTCCAGCTCCTCCTTGGTGTACATCATGCCGGTGGGGTTGGAGGGATTGTTGAGGATCAGCGCCTTGGTATTCGGGGTAATGGCCGCGTCCAGCTGCTCCGCCGTCATTTTGAAGCCGTGCTCCTCCGTGGCGGTGACCACCACGGGCTTACCGCCCACCATGCTTACCATCTCATAGTAGCTGACCCAATAGGGCGCGGGCAGGATCACCTCGTCTCCCGGATTCACCAAACAGCGCAGGGCAATGTAGATGTTGTGCTTGGCGCCGCTGGCCGCGACGATCTGGGTGGGCTTATAGTCCAGACCGCAGTCCTCCTTCAGCCGCTTGCAGGCCGCCTGCCGCAGCTCCACCAGCCCCGCCGCGGGGGTGTAGCGGGTCTTGTTGTCCAAAATGGCCTTGATTCCCGCCAGCTTGATGTGGTCGGGGGTGTCGAAGTCCGGTTCGCCCGCGCCAAAGCCAATAACGTCGATGCCGTCGGCGCGCATCTGCTTAAAAAGCGTATCAATGGCCAAGGTCGTCGAAGCGTGTACGCCCTCAGCAAGATGGGAGATCTCTTTCATGGTCCAGCCACTCCTTTCGAGACGTTATGACATATTATATGCGCCCTCTTGCAAAAAGGCAAGGAAAACTTTTGCAAAACCCGCTCAAAATGAATCTCAAAAGCTCTTGTCATTCATTTTCACCAGTTCTACCCTGTACTCTATCCAAAAAATTAGGCAAAAAACACCCGGGACACACGGAGTGTCCCGGGCAGTCAGATCAAGCTCGATGGTAGAGGTCGTTTCCCCGGCTGTCGATGGCTACGGTCAAGGGCAGGTCGCGTATCTCCATGCGCTTGACGCTCTCACAGCCCAAGTCTTCAAAGGCGATGACCTGCGCGTCCTCGACCCGCTGGGCGATCAGCGCACCCGCGCCGCCCACAGCGGCAAGGTAGACCGCGCCGTTTTTCCGGATAGCCTCCACTACCTCAGGAGACCGCTCGCCTTTGCCGATCATGGCCCGCAGACCCAGGTCCAGCAGCCGCGGCGCGAAGGGATCCATCCGCCCGGAGGTGGTGGGACCGCAGGAGCCTACCGCCAGCCCCTGCTGAGCGGGGGTGGGTCCGGCGTAATAGATGACCGCATCCTCCAAGAGAAACGGCAGTTCCTTTCCCTCGTCCAGCAGGGAGAAAATACGCTTGTGGGCCGCGTCCCGGGCGGTGTAGATCGTCCCGGAGAGAAGCACACGGTCACCGGCGCGCAGCTGGGATGCCCGCTCACGGGTCAGCTCCTCCACGCGGAGGGGAATGCCCTCGCTCACTTCTCGCTTCTGCGCCCGTCCCATCCAAAAGGGCGGCGGCGCTCCGTGGGACGGTCAATGGCGTACTCCACGGCGCGGGCGCCCTCGGGTGCGCTCTTTCCGCCCACCTGGCTCTCCGCCGCAACCGCGATATCCTCCAGCCGCCGGCCGTGTTCGTCCAGCTCGGCATATACCGCGTCCAGCGACTTGGCCGCGCGCTCCATCTCAGTGGTCGCGTGAGAGAGGGTGGCAGAGACGTCGCCGCACAGCCGGGCATAGCTGGACTGGGCCTGGCGCAGCCACTGGGCCACCTTGCGGCGGGTCTGGGCAGCTTCCTCTTCCCCGGCCTTGACGATGACTTGGGCACGCTTGTGGGCGTCCAGCTCGATCCCGGCGGCCTTATCCTTCAAGGTCTCATAGGCCCGGGCGGCCGGAGCCATGCGGTCCGCCGCCTCCTGGAGGACGGCCAGATCCTGCTGGGCGGCCTGAAGCTGCAGCTGAAGGCTATCCCGCTCTCTCTGCGCCTCCAACAGCGCCCGGCGTACCTCCTCCAGCTCTTCCTTGGAGCGCTGGGCAGCCTTTTCGGCGGCCTGTGCCTCCGAGCTGGCCAGGGAGCCCTGCTCCTCCAGACTGGAGCGCTGGTCACGCTCCTGCTCCAGCTCTCCCTTTACGCTTTTGATCCTGGCGGCATAATCCTTGTGAACAGCTTCGATATACTGCATCACGTCCTGGCGGTTGAAGCCAAACGCCGCCGTACGAAACCGATGCTCTGTCGCGCTCATAAGCGCCCTCCTATCTTCATTGCGGGTCATATTTCTTCAAACTTCGGTGCTATTCTACCACATTCCTTCCCTTCTGGCAAGCACATTCTTCCCTCTCGCTCCTATGATGCCTGTCCTGAGCCCTCTTTTCCCAGGCAACTTTTCCCTCCGGCATTGACGGCACGGATATTATAGTGGTATAATAGTTTGAGATTTTGTGGAAATGGAGGTGCTGGCCATGTGGGTAGCTGACGGTTGGAAGGATTACCACCTGTTGGACTGTGGCGACGGCGAGAAGCTGGAACGCTGGGGCGACTATACCCTGATACGTCCCGATCCGCAGGCCATCTGGCGAACGCCCCGCAAAAACCCCGTCTGGCGAACCCCTGACGCCCGGTATGCCCGTTCCTCCACCGGCGGCGGATGCTGGGACAAGGGCAGGCTCCCTGAGCGGTGGACCGTCTCCTACAGGGACCTTACCTTCAACATCAAGCCCATGAACTTTAAGCACACCGGCCTCTTCCCCGAGCAGGCCGCCAACTGGGACTTTGCCGGAGACCTGATCCGCCAAGCCGGGCGGCCCGTTTCGGTGCTCAATCTCTTTGCCTACACCGGAGGAGCTACGGCAGCCTGTGCCGCCGCCGGGGCAAGCGTCTGCCATGTAGATGCCGCCAAGGGCATGGTGAGCTGGGCACGGGAGAACGCCCGGTCCTCCGGACTGGAGGCCGCGCCCATCCGCTGGATCATTGACGACTGCGGCAAATTTGTAGAGCGGGAGATCCGGCGTGGGCGCAAATATGACGCGGTCATCATGGACCCCCCCAGCTATGGCCGGGGTCCCTCCGGGGAGATCTGGAAGCTGGAGGAAAACCTCTGGCCCTTCGTGGAACTGGTCTCCGGTGTGCTCAGCGACGACCCTCTCTTTTTCATCATCAACTCCTACACCACCGGACTGGCTCCGTCGGTACTCACCTACATTCTGGAGTCTATCGTCACTCCCCGTTTTGGTGGACACACTGTCAGCGATGAGCTGGGCCTGCCCGTGGAGGACACTGGTCTGGTCCTCCCCTGCGGCGCCACCGGCCGTTGGACCAAGGAGGGCACGCCATGACCGATGCTATCATCAACGTCCAGGACCTCTGTTTTTCCTATGACGCCCCGGAGGGTGAGGCTCCCATTGTGCTGGACAGTGTGACCCTGTCCATTGACCCCGGCTCCTTTGTGGCGGTGCTGGGTCACAACGGCTCGGGCAAATCCACTCTTGCCAAGCATCTCAACGCCATTCTGCTGCCCAGCGGCGGCAAGGTCTATATCCAGGGGATGGACACCGCCGACGAAAGCCTTCTGTTGGAGGTCCGCCGGGCGGTGGGCATGGTGTTTCAAAACCCTGACAACCAGATCGTAGCCAATGTGGTGGAGGAGGATGTGGCCTTTGCTCCGGAAAATCTGGGCGTTCCCTCCGCAGAGATCCGCCGCCGGGTGGATGAGGCCTTGGAAATGGTGGGAATGTCCGACTACGCCACTCACGCCCCTCACCTGCTCTCCGGCGGGCAGAAGCAACGCGTCGCCATTGCCGGAGTCATTGCCATGCGGCCCAACTGCATCGTCATGGACGAGCCCACCGCCATGCTGGACCCTATGGGCCGCCAGGAGGTACTGGAAACCATCAAGGGCCTCAATAAGAACTACGGCATGACCATCGTCCTCATTACCCACCATATGGACGAAGCCGCACAGGCTGACCGTCTTATTGTCATGCAAAAGGGCACGGTGGTTCAGGACGGCCCGCCCAAGGAGGTCTTTGCACAGGTCGAGGCGCTAAAGGCAGTAGGCCTCACGGTTCCCGACACCGTGGAGCTCTGCTGGCAGCTGCGTCAAACAGGCGTAGATCTCCCTCTGGATGCCCTCACCGACGACGAGTGCGCCGCCGCGCTCTATCAACTGCTGAAAAAGGATTGACTGCATTGGAACCCATCCTCCAGACCGAACAACTGAATCATCTTTACTCCGCCGGGACGCCCTTTCAGCACTCCGCCCTGGTGGATGTGGATTTTTGCGCCTATCGGGGGGAATATCTGGGCATTATCGGGCGCACCGGCTCAGGCAAATCCACCCTGGTCCAGCATTTCAACGGCCTTTTGAAGCCCACCTCCGGCCGGGTGCTGTTGGAGGGCAAGGATATCTGGTCGGACAAGGCTCTCACCCGCGCAGCCCGTTTCCAGGTCGGCTTGGTATTTCAGTACCCGGAGTATCAGTTGTTTGAGGAAACAGTCTACAAGGACATCTCCTTCGGACCTAAAAACATGGGGCTGGACACCCACGAGGTCGACCGCCGGGTCCGGGAGGCCGCTGAGTTTGTCGGTTTGAGTGAAGATGTATTGGAACAATCCCCCTTTGCCCTCTCCGGCGGGCAGAAGCGCCGGGTGGCCATTGCAGGGGTCATCGCCATGGAACCCTCCGTCCTCATTCTGGATGAGCCCACCGCCGGGTTGGACCCTCTGGGCGTGGAGCAGGTGCTGTCCAACATTCAGGCCTATCACAAGGCTAAAAATGCCACCATTATTATGGTCTCTCACTCTATGGAGGAAATGGCCCGTACCGCCGATCGGTTGGTCGTCATCCACGAGGGCAAGATCCCCTTCCAGGGTCCGCCCAAGGAGGTTTTTGCCCACGGAGTCGAGCTGGAAAACATGGGGCTGGGCGTGCCTCAAATGACCCGTGTATTCAGCCGCCTGCGCGCACTGGGTGCGGATATCGACCCCGCCGTCTACACCGTGGCCCAGGCCAAAGCTGCCCTGCTGGCCGCTCTGGGAAAGGGGGCGGAGTAAATGGCCATGCGAGACATTACCCTGGGCCAGTATTTCCCCGGCGATACTCCCGTCCACCGCCTAGATCCACGGACCAAGCTTCTGTTTACGGTGTTATACATCGTCGCTTTGTTCATGGCAAAGGGCGCGTTGACCTATGGCATTTTGCTGGTCGTTCTTCTGGGGTCCATCGCCGTTTCTAAGATCCGGCTGAAGATCATGCTCAAGGGGTTAAAGCCTATCATCTTCATTGCCGTGATCACCGGCCTTTTGAATCTTTTCTACACCCCCGGCGGGGAGGGAGAAGCTCCCCTGCTGTCCTTCTGGGTCCTCACCGTCTATCCCGCGGGCATCCGGGCCGCCGCCTTTATGATCCTGCGCATCGTTATGCTGGTGCTGTGCACCTTCCTTCTAACCTACACCACCTCTCCCATCCTCATCACGGACGGTTTGGAAATGCTTTTGAACCCCTTGAAAAAGCTCCACCTGCCCATCCATGAGCTGGCCATGATGATGTCCATTGCCCTGCGGTTCATCCCCACCCTTATCGAAGAGACCGACAAGATCATGTCCGCCCAAAAGGCCCGTGGCGCGGACTTTGAGACGGGCAGCCTGATCCAAAAGGCCAAAGCGCTCATTCCCCTGCTGGTGCCTCTGTTCATCTCCGCCTTCCGCCGGGCCGACGAGCTGGCGGTGGCCATGGAGTGCCGCTGTTATCACGGCGGCGAGGGCCGCACCCGGCTCAAGGTCCTTCGTTTTGGCCTTAATGACTACCTCGTCCTCGCCGCCACTCTCGCCCTGTGCGTCGGTATCGGCGTTCTGGGCCATTTCGGGTGGTGACAGTATGCGAAACATTGCCTTGAGCTTAATGTATGTGGGTACGGCCTATCATGGCTGGCAGGTGCAAAAGAACGGCGTTACCGTAGAGTCCACCTTGGAGAAGGCCCTGGCCTCAGTAGTAGGCCACCCGGTCAAGTGCGTGGGCGCGGGCCGCACCGACGCGGGGGTACACGCCCTTAAATACGTCGCCAACTTTCATACCAGCTCCTCCATCCCCTGTGACCGCCTGCCCCTGGCGGTGAACACCCGCCTGCCAGACGACATCGTGGTCACGCGGGCCACAGAGGTGCACGGGGACTTCAACGCCATTGGCTCGTGCCTGAAAAAGGAGTACACCTACCGCATCTACAACTCCCGCATCCGCAACGCCTTCTTCGTAGACCGTGCGTGGTTCTATCCCAAGCGGCTGGACGAGCACATCATGCACGCCTGCGCCCAGCAAATGGTGGGCACCCACGACTTTGCCGCCCTGCGCAGTGTGGGCACCGAGACCAAAACCACCGTGCGCACCGTCTACTACTTTGACATCACCCGCCAGGGCGACCTCATCGAATGCAAGGTCTGCGCCGACGGCTTCCTTTACAATATGGTGCGGGCTATGGTGGGCACCTGCGTCTACGCCTCCGAGGGTAAGCTCTCCCCCGCCGACCTCCCCCGCATCATGGAGGCCCGTGACCGCACTGCCGCTGGACCTACCGCGCCTCCGGGTGGACTTTATATGTCTGAGCTTTGGTATGAAGAGGATGTCTTATGATACGAGAAGTCAAAAAACAGGATAACGAGCCGCCCAAAAAGCGGCACCCCCATCTGCTGGTGCGCTTGACCGCTTTTATAGTGACCTTAGCGCTGGCCTGCGGTGCCGTCTTTTTGGTGGTCAACCGCGACAAGCTGAACTTTGACGCCCTGCGCCGCTGGTTCACCTACCGCACCTTGGCCAAATCGGACGCCGGCGTGGGCGAGAGCTTCCCCTACCAGGGCGGCCAGTCCCTCACCCTTACTGTCTGCGGCGGAGACCTGCTGGCGGTCTCCCAAACGGGCATTCGCCTTTACAGCCCCGGCGGCGTGGCCTATGTGGAGGATATCGTCACCATGACCCACCCGGTCTGTCAGGTAAGTAAGGACACCGCCGTGGTCTACGACGCCGGAGGCACCTTTTTGGCGGTCTACCGGGACCGCGCCCGTGTCTTTACGTTAGAGGACGACAATACCATTCTCAGCGCCCGGCTTGGGGCCAACGGGTCCCTGGCCGTAGTCACCCGCTCCAGCGGCTATAAGGGCGTGGTCACGGTTTACAACAGCAAGTTACGCCCTCTGCTGGACCTGAATCTTTCCTCCGCCTTTGCCTTGGACGCCGTTCCCTCTCCCGATGGCCGTGAACTTTTGGTGGTCACCGCCGGGCAGCAGGAGCACCTGTTCAACTGCACTCTGGCCCGGTACACCATCTCCGATCTGGACCTGAATGACCCCACCCCATCCGCCACCTGGTCTCTGGGCAACCGCCTCCCGCTGGACGTGGTGTGGGACGCTGGCGGGATCCGTGTCATGGCGGAATACGCCGCCATGGCCGCTGACGGCAACTTACAGGAAACCGGCGCGACAGACTGGTCGGACCGCTTTTTGAAGCGCTACTCCCTGGGCTGCTCAGATGCGTTCGTTATCCTCACCGGGAAATATCAGGCAGGCAGTCAAACCTCCCTGGAATTGCTTGACCGCTCCTGCGCCCCGCTCGGCTCTCTGGACAGTGGCCGTCCTATCCTTGACATCAGCGCCGCCGGAAAGTATATCGCCGTGCTCACCGCCCAGCAGCTGGACATTTACACCCGGGACCTGACCCTCTATTCCACTGCGGAGAATACCTCCAGCGCCTCCCACGTAGTTCTGTTAGAGGACGGCTCCGCGTTTTTGACTACCCAGGACACCGCCTGGCTCCAGCTTCCCAACTGAATTTTGATTTTAGGAGGTCCTTGCTATGCTTCCCATTGTCTACGATCTGATCATTCTGGCGGTCCTGGGCTTTTTCCTCTGGCGGGGCTGGCGCAAGGGATTGATCCTCTCCCTGTGCGGCCTGGTGGTGGTGATCCTCTCCCTGATTGGGGCGAACTTTATTGCCGACACTGCCGCTCCCCCTGTCGCCAAGGCCCTTCAGCCCAAGCTGGCCGCGGTCATTGAGGAAAACGTAAACGATTACATGACGACCCACTATGACGATCTTGACCCCGTCTCCCCTTTTGATGCTCTGCGTAAAATGGGTGGGATCTATGCCTGGTGCGCCGACTCCGTGGAGGATACGGTGAGCAAGATCGGCCGCGACCTCGATCTTTCCGAAATGTTCTCCATCGCCGCCAACCGGGTGGCCGAGCGGCTGGCCCACCGCATTCTCTTCGCCATAGCCTTTGTGGTGCTGTTCGTGCTGTTGACCCTGCTGCTCCACGCCCTGGACCTGGTGGCTAAGCTCCCCGGCCTCCATTTTTGCAACGGTCTGGGCGGCGGGCTCATCGGCCTTGTGAAGGGAATACTGGTGCTCTTCGTGGTGGTCACCGTTCTGGGTATCTCCTCGCGCAGTCTGTTCTCCCCCGAGGTGGTGGAAAAGACCTACCTCTGTAAGCTGCTGGTGGAGTTCAACCCGGTCCTTTCCCTGTTCCCTCCTGCCTGACGTAACCAAAACCCGCCATTTCTCCCGTTGAGGGAACAATTTGGCCGGCCACATAGTCTAAGCATTTAACAATGTGTTCACAAATATGTGCTACACTCGCCCCAAGTGATTTCAATCCCGCCAAGTAAGCGCGGTCACCGCAAGGAGAAAAGCCATGCAGCCTACTCTGTGTTCCCGATGCCACAAGAATCCCGCTGTGGTATTCATTACAAAAATCGAAAACGGTGAGACCAAAAACGAGGGTCTTTGCCTCAAGTGCGCCAAGGAGCTTCACATCGGTCCTGTGGAGGACATGATGAAGAAGATGGGCATTACCGAGGAGGATCTGGACGGCATCACCACCGAAATGCTTTCCGCCTTTGGTGGAGCTGAAGGCTTTGAGGGTCTTATGCCCCAAAGCGAGGATGAGGATGACGAGGACGAGGAAAGCGGGCGCACGGCCACCTTCCCCTTCCTCAACAAGCTTTTTGGCGGCGCCGCTCCCACCGACAGCGCTCCCAAGGGCGAGGACAAGGACGAGTCCGGCCCCGCCGAACAGCGCGGCGGCACCCGCGCCAAGAGCGAGCGCTCTCCCAAGCGGAAGTTTTTGGAGAATTACTGCATCTCCCTCACCCAAAAGGCCGCCGACGGCAAGCTGGACCGCCTGATCGGCCGGGAGTCGGAGTTGAGCCGCACCATCCAGATCCTCAACCGCCGCCAGAAGAACAACCCCTGCCTCATCGGTGAGCCGGGCGTGGGAAAGACCGCCATTGCCGAGGGGCTTGCCATGCGCATCCATAACAAGGAGGTCCCCTACAAGCTGTTGGACAAGGAGGTCTATCTCTTGGACCTCACCGCCCTGGTGGCGGGCACCCAGTTCCGGGGCCAGTTTGAGAGCCGCATGAAGGGCCTTATTGAAGAGATCCGCAAACTGGGCAACATCATTCTGGTCATCGACGAGGTCCACAACCTGGTGGGCGCGGGAGACGCCGAGGGCTCTATGAACGCCGCCAACATCCTCAAGCCCGCCTTGAGCCGTGGCGAGATCCAGGTCATCGGCGCGACCACGCTGACCGAATACCGCAAGTACATTGAAAAGGACTCCGCCTTGGAGCGCCGTTTCCAGCCTGTGATGGTGGATGAGCCCTCTGTGGAGGACACCGTGGAGATCATCAAGGGCATTGCCCCCTACTATGAGACCTTCCACAAAGTACGCATCTCCCCGGAAATGGCCCGTCTGGCCGTCACCATGTCCGAGCGTTACATCACCGACCGCTTCCTTCCCGACAAGGCCATCGACCTCATCGACGAGGCGTGCTCTGATGTGAACCTCCACAACAAGGCTCTGGCCCGTACCACCGCCATTGAAAAGGAGCTGGCCGACATCGCCAAGGAGCGGGAGGTCATTCTGGCCTCCGCCAACAAGGCCCGCACGGCCCCGCCCGCGCCGTCCGGCGACGCCGCGGCTTCCGCCACCGACCGCGCGGTAGGCACCGCCGTGGCTGTGGCGGAGCCTACCTCCGACGAAATGGACCAGCGGGCCTATCAGCGCATGGCGGAGCTTCGAAGCATCGAGGTGCGGCTGAACGAGGAAAAGGCCGCTCTGGAGCCCAGTCTTACCCCTCCCCTCACCGCCGAGCATCTGGCCCGGGTCATTGAGCTTTGGACCAAGATCCCCGCCAGCCAAATTCAAGAGCAGGAGTATCAGCGTCTGGCCCAGCTGGAGGACCGCCTGAAGGCCCATATTATCGGTCAAGATGAAGCGGTCCATGCGGTTGCCAACGCCGTCCGCCGGGGCCGGGTGGGCATTTCCCCCAAGAAAAAGCCGGTTTCCTTTATCTTCGTAGGCTCCACCGGCGTGGGAAAGACTGAGCTGGTCAAGCAGCTGGCCGCCGACCTCTTCAACACCCCCGACAGCCTCATCCGTCTGGATATGTCCGAGTTTATGGAGAAACACTCCGTCTCCCGCATTGTGGGCTCTCCCCCCGGCTATGTGGGCTATGACGACGCGGGCCAGCTCACAGAGAAGGTCCGCCGCAAGCCCTATTGCGTCATCCTCTTTGACGAGATCGAGAAGGCCCACCCCGACGTGATGAATATCCTCCTGCAGATCCTGGACGACGGCCGCATCACCGACGCTCACGGCAAGGTGGTCAACTTTGAAAACACCGTCATTGTGATGACCTCCAACGCGGGCAGCAGCAACAAGGCCTCCGGCTCGGTGGGCTTCGGCCACACCGCCAGCCAGCAGGGCAAGGACCGGGCCATGAAGGCGCTGGAGGACTTTCTCCGCCCCGAGTTTTTGAACCGCGTGGACGAGATCGTCTACTTCAACCAGCTCTCCAAGGAGAACTTCAAGGATATCTGCGAGCTGATGCTCAAGGAACTGCGGGAGGTCATGGTGAGCAAGGGCATCACCTTCACCTGCGGCGAGGACGTGACCGACTACCTGGTCAACAAGTCCTACTCCGCCGTCTACGGCGCGCGCAATCTCCGCCGCCTGATCCAAAAAGAGCTGGAGGACCCCATCGCCACCCGGCTCATCGACAGCTATGTCAAACCCATTACCTCCCTCACCGCCACCGCCGACGACAATGGCATCACCGTGGTGGGCGTGTGATCCAAGCAAGCCAAATGAAAAGAGACTGACGGAGCTTCCGTCAGTCTCTTTTTATGCTAGCCCTCCGGTTTGTAGCTGTCTCCGCGGGGCGGGCCTTCCAGGTTCATTTGGCGCTTGCGAGAGGCAGAGTGCTCCAGCTTAGCCGCCAGCGCCTCCCGGTCGCCGCACTCAATGGCCTCCCGGTAGGCGCGCAGGTTGTTCTCCAGGGTCTGGATGACCCTGCACAGGGCTGGGGCGTTGAGGGAGAAAAGCTCCGTCCACAAGGGCACGTCCAGGGCCGCCACCCGTGTGCAATCCCGAAAGGAGCCGCCCTCGAAGCCCTTGCAGTCAAAGAGGTCCGGGTCGTCGCACACCGCCGCCGCCATCACGTGCATCACCTGACTGGTGTAGGCGATGATGGCGTCGTGCTGCTCCGGCGTGGCAGTGACCACATCCCGGAAACCCATGTACTCCCCCATCCGCTTCATCAGCTCCAGGTGCTCGGTGGTATTCCCCGGCTGAGGCGTTATGATGAAGTGGGCGTTTCGGAAGAGGCTCCCCTCGGCGTGGGCAATGCCGGAAACCTCCTTCCCCGCCATGGGATGGCAGCCAATGAAATCCACCGAGGGCGGCAGACGCTTTGCGCCGTCCACAATGGCCGTCTTCACGCCACATACATCGGTGACCAAACTGCCCGGCTTAAAATCGCCCAGATAGGCCGCCAAAAAATCCAAGATCCCCTGAGGCGGCAGACAGAGCCAGGTCACGTCTGCCCTGCTCAGGACTTCCTTGACCTCTGTGGTGGCGGTATCACCCACCCCGTGGACGTTGGCGTAGTCCACCGTCTCCCGCCGCCGGGCCACGCCGACGATTTGATAGTCCTCAAAGCCCCGCAGGGCCATCGCCAGTGATCCACCGATCAGTCCCAGCCCTACGACCGCAATGGTTTTCCGCTCCATGGTCAGATTTCCCGCCCCACACAGGCCGCCACGGCGGCCAGCTTGGGCATCAGCGCTTCAAACTGCTGGGGCGTAATGGACTGGGCTCCGTCGCACAGTGCGTTCTTGGGGTCATTGTGTACCTCGATGATGAGACCGTCCGCTCCGGCGGTGACCGCCGCCATGGCCATGCGCTCCACCATCCAGGCCTTGCCGCAGGCATGAGAAGGGTCCACCACCACCGGCAGATGGGAAAGCTGCTTCACCGCAAGTACGGCGGACAGGTCTAAGGTATTGCGGGTGTAGGTCTCGAATGTGCGGATCCCCCGCTCACAGAGGATCACGTTCTTGTTGCCCTCCGCCATGATATATTCCGCGCTCATGAGCCATTCCTCAATGGTGGAGGAAAGCCCCCGCTTGAGCAAAATGGGCTTCTTGCTCCGACCAACCTTCTTCAAAAGGTCAAAGTTCTGCATATTGCGCGCGCCGATCTGGATCACATCCACGCACTCCTCAAAGAAGGGCAATTGGTCGGCGCTCATCAACTCGGTAACGATGGGCATCCCCGTCTTCTCCCGGGCCTCCATCAGCAGGCGGACACCCTCCACCCCCATCCCCTGGAAGGAATAGGGAGAGGTGCGGGGCTTATAGGCGCCGCCCCGCATAGCCACCGCGCCGCTCTCCTTCACGGCCTGTGCCACTGCTACGATCTGCGCCTCGCTCTCCACCGAGCATGGGCCCGCGATCACAGCCAGTTTTTTCCCTCCCACGGTAACGCCCCGTCCCATGTCGATGACGGAGTCGTCGGGGTGATACTTGCGGTTTGCGGCCTTGAAGGGTTCGCTGACCCGCATGACCCGTTCCACGCCGGGCAGCTGGCTGAGGTATTCCTCATCCAGCTTGGCGGAGTTGCCCTCCGCGCCTAAAATGGTGGTCTCGCTGCCCTTGGACACCATGACCTTGACCCCGCCCGTCTCCATGGCGGCGATGGCCTCCTGCAGCTGCTCCTGGGTAAACTTAGACTTCATGATCAAAACCATGCTTTTTCCCTTCCTTTCTAAAAATAGCAAAGAAAAAAGGAGCCGTCCCACTCAGGGCCGTCTCCTTGCCAGCGCGCTTGGCGTTTCGACAGTCACGAGCAGGACAAATTGCCGCTATCATAATAATAGCGGTAATACCCATACTCATAGCCACGTCGAGCTGCCATGTCAGCGCCTCCTTTTTCAAGGTTGGTTATACTTTAGCACTTTTTGTTGTTAAAGTCAACCCCTAATTTTCAAAACAGAGGCGGCCCCCTCCGGGGCCGCCCCATCCTCGCTCTGACCGCTTAAACACCCTTGCGGATCATGGTCTCCAGCAGCTCGGCAAACCGGTCTACCTCTTTGGGCGTGTTGAAGGCGGAAAAGCTGAGCCGCACCGTCCCTGTCTCCAGGGTGCCTTGCGTTCGGTGGGCCAGAGGGGAGCAATGCACCCCAGCGCGCACCGCCGCGCCGCGCTCTCCCAGCCACTGGGCCGCTGATTCACAGTCCATGCGCGCCAGCCGGATAGAGAGCACGCCGCCCTGACGCTTCCCCAGCGGGTCGCAAAACAGCTCCACGCCGGGCAGCTGGCCCAAGGCATCTCTGGCTCGAGCCAACAGCCTGCGCTCGTGCTCCAAGATATTCTGCGGCCCTTTGGCGAACACGAACCGCAAGCCTTCCAGCAAGCCGGCCACTCCGGCAATGTTGTGGGTCCCGGCCTCCAGCCGGTCGGGCAGAAAGTCGGGCATCTCCTGGTTGACGGAGTCGCTGCCTGTGCCACCTTGGATCAGCGGCGCGGCGGCGACATCCTTACCGCACAGCAGCAGCCCGGTCCCCTGGGGGCCGTAAAGCCCCTTGTGGCCGGGCATGGCCACGAAGGCCGCGCCCCAGCCGTCGGCGTCGATGCTCAGGCATCCGGCCCCTTGGGAGGCGTCCACGATCAGCGGGACCTCCCGCTCCCGACACAGCGCCGCGAGCTTATCGATGGGCTGGACCATGCCAAACACGTTGGAACACTGGGTGCTGATCACGCAGGAGACATCCCCGGTCAATTCCCGCTCAAAAGAGGCCAATACAGCCTCCTGGTCAAAGAGCGGCCCGGCGGCCACCTTGATGTTGGCGTTCAGCGCCTTCAGCGGCCGGGTGACAGCATTGTGCTCCCAGCCGGAGATCAACACCGTGTCCCCCGGCTTGACCAGGGAGCGGATGGCGGTGTTGAGAGCGTGGGTGGCGTTCATGGTGAACACCACCCGCTCCGGCTCCGCCACCCCCAGAAGCTCCCCCGCCAGCGCGCGGCAGTCATAAGCCGTCTGGGCCGCCGCCATTGCGGGCTTGTGCCCGCCCCGGCCGGGGCTCGCGCAGGTACGGATGGCCCTGGCACAGGCCAGCGCCACCTCGGTTGGCTTTTGCAGGGTGGTGGCGGCGGCGTCAAAGTAGATCACAGCCGCACCTCCTGATAGCTTCCGTCCGCCTCCATAATAAACACCCGCTGGGGTGACAGCTCCGCACGGTTCAGCGCCACCAGCGCGTCAGGCAGGCGCCGCTGGGCGATCTTGACCCCGTGACTGCACCCCTCGCTGGCAATGGTCCTGGGGGTGCGCATGATGTGCGCGGTGATCCCGACCTTGCTCAAAACGCTGGCCGTCCGCTGGGCATAGGTCAGCGACTTGCAGATGATAAGATAGTAAACCATGTCTTTCACTCCCCTGGTCCAAGGTATGCCGCCCAACCTTTTTCTGCCACCGCCTTCCACCGTCGCCAAACTCTCCCCCCTTTCTCCCCTCCCCCCTTGTATAAGCCTACGAAAATCCCCGTTTGGCCTTGCCAAAATGGCCGAAATTTGGTATGGTAAGTATGAGTTTTTTTAGGAGGTGTCCTTATGACTCAGAAGGTCGCTGTGGTCCTTGGCTCGGATTCCGATCTGCCCGCAATGGAGCCCTGCTTCCAAGCCCTGCGGAAGTTCCAGATCCCCTTTGAGGCCCACATCTTATCTGCGCACCGAACCCCGGGCGAGGCCCACGACTTTGCCGCCAACGCGAAGGCCAACGGTTTTGGCGTCATGATCGCCGCTGCCGGAAAGGCTGCCCACCTGGCGGGCGTTCTGGCCGCTGTCACCACCCTCCCTGTCATCGGCGTTCCCATGAAAACCTCTATGATGGGAGGACTGGATTCTCTTCTTTCTATGGTCCAAATGCCCAAAGGCATCCCCGTCGCCTGTGTCGCCGTCGACGGCGGAGAAAACGCCGCGATCCTTGCCGCCCAGATGCTGGCTCTCGCTGATGAGGGTCTGTCTGAGCGGCTTGCTTGTTTTAAGGACGATCTGGCCGCTCAAGTTTTGGAGAAGGACAAAAAATTACAGGAGGGTCTTGCGCAATGAAAAAGTTAGAACAGCTCTACGAGGGAAAAGCCAAGAAGGTCTTTGCCACCGACGATCCCAACGTGGTCATCGTGGACTACAAGGACGACGCCACCGCCTTCAACGGCGAGAAAAAGGGCACAATCGTGGGCAAGGGCGTTATCAACAACAAGATGACCAACCACCTGATGCGGAAGTTGGAGGCCGCCGGCATCCCCACCCATTTCGTAGAGCAGCTCTCCGACCGGGAGACCGCAGTCAAGAAGGTCTCCATCGTTCCCCTGGAGGTCATTGTTCGCAACATCTCTGCGGGCTCCTTTGCCAAACGTTACGGTGTGGAGGAAGGTA
Source organism: uncultured Oscillospiraceae bacterium (assembly GCA_910579775.1). Lineage (GTDB taxonomy): Bacteria > Bacillota > Clostridia > Oscillospirales > Oscillospiraceae > MGBC124762. The sequence continues at coordinate 150,257 of CAJTUE010000002.1, forward strand.
TCCCCTTTGCCGAGCCCACCTTTGAACTTTCCTATAAGAACGATGACCTGGGCGACCCCCTGCTCAACGACTCTCACGCCCTGGCCTTGGGTCTGGCCACCAAGGAGGAGATCGCCCTCATCCGGGATTACGCCCTTCGCATCAACGCCCTTTTGAAAGGCTTTATGAAGGAGATCGGCATCGACCTGGTGGACTTTAAGCTGGAGTTTGGCAAGACCGCCGACGGCACCATCGTTCTGGCCGACGAGATCTCCCCCGACACCTGCCGCCTCTGGGACGAGAACACCCACGAGAAGCTGGACAAGGACCGTTTCCGCCGGGATATGGGCGGAGCGGAGGAAGCCTATGAAGAGGTCATGCGCCGCCTCATGGGGGAACAGTAAGGGATGGGCGGTTTTTTCGGCGCCATCTCCGGGCGTGACGTGGTGCTGGACCTGTTTTTCGGCACCGACTATCACTCCCACCTTGGCACCCGCCGGGGCGGTCTGGTGGTCCATGACCGCCAGGACGGCTTCCAGCGCCAGATCCACAACATCGAAAACACCCCCTTCCGCACCAAGTTCGAAAATGACCTCGCCAAGTTTCACGGCACGGCGGGCATCGGCTGTATCAGCGACACCGACCCCCAGCCCCTGCTGGTCCGCTCCCATCTGGGGCTGTACGCCATCACCACCGTGGGCATCATCAACAATGCCGAGGAACTGGTGACCAAGTATTTCTCCGACCACGGCCACCAATTTATGGCCATGAGTTCGGGCAAGGTCAATGACACCGAGCTGGTGGCCGCCCTCATCAACCAAAAGGACGATCTGGTCAGCGGTATCCGCCACGCCCAGGACGCCATCGAGGGCTCCGCCACCATCCTTTTGCTCACCAAGGACAGCATCATCGCCGCCCGGGACAAGTTGGGCCGCCTCCCGGTGCTGATTGGGAAGGACCCTGACGGCTGCTGTGTCTCCTTTGAGTCCTTCGCCTATCAGAAGCTGGGCTATCAGGACGCCTACGAATTGGGGCCCCGGGAGATCGTGGAGCTTACCCCCAACGGCTGGACCACCCTCTCTCCCCCGGGGACAGAGATGAAGATCTGCGCCTTTTTGTGGACCTATTACGGCTATCCCAACTCCTGCTACCAAGGGGTCAACGTAGAGGTTATGCGCTATAGAAACGGCGAGATCATGGCCCGGGACGAAGAGGCCCGGGGTACCCTCCCGGCGGTGGACTATGTGGCCGGCGTCCCCGACTCTGGCGTTCCCCACGCCATTGGCTACGCCAACCAGACCCACGCCCCCTTTGCCCGGCCTTTCGTCAAGTACACCCCCACCTGGCCCCGGTCCTTTATGCCCACCAACCAGGACGTGCGCAACCAGGTGGCCAAAATGAAGCAGATTCCCGTGCCCGAGCTGATCCAGGGCAAGCGCCTGCTCTTTGTGGACGACTCCATCGTCCGGGGCACTCAGCTCCGGGAGACCGTGGAATTCCTCTACCGCTCCGGTGCCAAGGAGGTCCATATCCGCTCCGCCTGCCCGCCGGTGATGTACGGGTGTAAATTCCTCAACTTCTCCCGCAGTAATTCCGACATGGAACTTTTGGCCCGTAAGACCGTCCAGGAGCTGGAGGGCGACGAGGGACAAGCCCACCTGGCAGAATACACCGACCCCACCACCCACCGGGGCGGCTGTCTTCTCAAGTCTATCTGTGAAAAGCTGCATTTCCATTCCCTGGGTTATCAAACCTTAGACGGCCTTTTAGAGGCCATAGGTATTGACAAGAGCAAGGTGTGTACCTACTGCTGGTCCGGCAAAGAATAATAGGAGGTCCCACAATGGAAAACTCACATTCCGCGTCCTACGCCGCCGCCGGAGTGGACATCGAAGCGGGCTACAAGGGCGTTCAGCTCATGAAGGAGCATGTGAAGCGCACCAACATCCCCGGCGTGGTCAGCGGCATCGGCGGCTTCGGCGGCCTGTTTGCCCCTGACCTTTCCGGCATGACCGAGCCGGTGTTCGTCTCGGGCACCGATGGCGTGGGCACCAAGCTGCGCCTGGCCCAGCTCCTGGACAAGCACGACACCATCGGCATCGACTGTGTGGCCATGTGCGTCAACGACATTATCTGTTGCGGCGCAAAGCCCCTGTTCTTCCTGGACTACATCGCCATCGGCAAAAACATCCCCGAAAAGGTGGCGGATATCGTTTCCGGCGTAGCGGAGGGCTGCGTGCAGTCCGGCTGTGCCCTCATCGGCGGCGAGACCGCCGAGCACCCTGGCGTGATGGTCCCTGACGACTACGACATTGCCGGCTTCGCCGTCGGGGTGGTGGACAAGCCCAAGATCATCGACGCCGGCAAGGTCGCTGAGGGCGACGCCCTCATCGGCCTCACCTCCTCCGGCGTCCACTCCAACGGCTTCTCCCTGGTCCGCAAGGTGTTTGACATTGAAAATGCCGACCTCACCTCCCCGATGGACGAGCTGAACGGCAAGTCCCTGGGAGAGGTCCTGTTGGCCCCCACCAAGCTTTATGTCAAGGCCGTGCAGGCCCTTTTGGACGGCGGGATCGGCCTCCACGGCGCCAGCCACATCACCGGCGGCGGCTTCTTTGAGAATATTCCCCGGATGCTTCCTGCGGGTCTGGGCGCAAAAATCTTCCCCAACGCCATTCCCAAGCAGCCCATCTTCGATCTCATCCAAAAGCGAGGAAATATCCCTGAGCACGATATGTACAACACCTTCAACATGGGCCTGGGCATGGTCCTTGCGGTGCCCCCAGCCCAGGTGGAGCGGGCGCTGGAGCTGTTGGCGGCGGCGGGCGAAAAAGATGCTGCTTGTGTGGGCTTTGTCACCAAGGATCCCCGCGGCGTGACCTTTGAAAACGCATGAGCAGGGCCAAGATCGCGGTGTTTGTCTCCGGCGGCGGGACAAATCTTCAGGCTCTTATTGACGCCCGGAAGAGCGGCGCGCTTCACAGCGGCGAGATCGCTCTGGTGCTCTCCAGCAGCCCCAACGCCTACGCCCTGGAGCGGGCTGCCAAGGCGGGCATTCCCTCGGTGGTCTGCTCCCGCAAGGCCCTGGGCTCTCAGGAGGCGTTTGAGGCCGCCATCTCCCAAGCCCTTGCCGACCATGGCATCCAGATCATTGTCCTGGCTGGCTTTATGAGCATTTTAAGCGAGGACTTCACCCGCCGCTGGCCCCGGCGCATTTTAAACGTCCACCCCTCTCTCATTCCCTCCTTCTGCGGCAAGGGAATGTACGGCTTAAAGGTCCACGAGGCCGCGCTGGCCAAGGGGGTCAAGGTCACCGGCGCCACTGTCCACTTTGTCAACGAGATCCCTGACGGCGGCGAGATCGTCCTGCAAAGGGCAGTGGACGTTCTCCCCGGCGACACCCCTGAGATCTTACAAAGGCGCGTGATGGAGCAGGCGGAGTGGGTACTGCTGCCCCAGGCCACCGAGCTTCTCTGCGCTGAACTCATCAAAGGAGAGAATTGAGCGATGAAACAAGACTTCTGCCAGCTGCTTCAGAGCAATCCCTACCCCGGCCGGGGCATCCTGCTGGGCCGCACCCCCGACGGCAAAAAGACCGTGCTCACCTACTTCATCATGGGCCGCAGTGAGAACAGCCGCAACCGGATCTTTGAGGCCACCGCCGACGGCATCCGCACCAAGGCCTTCGACGAGAGCAAGATGGTGGATCCCTCCCTTATCATCTACAGCCCCGTTCGAGTCCATGGCAAGGTCACCATCGTCACCAACGGCGACCAGACCGACACCATCTACGACGCTCTCGCAGACGGCCACTGTTACCGCCACGCCCTCAAGACCCGCACCTTTGAGCCGGACGGCCCCAACTTCACCCCCCGCATTTCCGGGGTCATCACCCCCGCCGGGACGTATAACCTCTCCATTTTGAAGACCATGGACAACGACGATTCCACCTGCCAGCGGTTCTTCTATGAGTACGACGCCCCCAAGGCAGGGGTCGGCCACTTCATCTCCACCTACCAGGGGGACGGCACCCCCCTCCCCTCCTTCCACGGCGAGCCGATCGCTGTCGAGGTGGACTGCAACGAGCCCCAGCCCTGGGCGAACAAGGTCTGGGTAGCTTTGAACGAGGACAACAAGGTCTCCCTCTTTGTCCGCTTCCTGGACCTGGAGACGTTGGAAACTGAAGACGTGATCGTGAACAAACATCAGTAAACGGAGGATAGTATGAAGGAATTAGAGCTGAAGTACGGCTGTAACCCCAACCAGAAGCCCGCCCGCATCTTCATGGAGGGCGGTGAACTTCCCCTTGAGGTACTCAACGGCAAGCCCGGCTACATCAACTTTATGGATGCGCTGAACTCCTGGCAGCTGGTCAAGGCCCTCAAGGCCGCCACCGGCCTGCCCTCCGCCGCCTCCTTCAAGCACGTCTCCCCCGCCGGCGCGGCCCTGGGTCTGCCCCTCAGCGGCACCGAGCGGCAGATGTATCTGGCTCCCGAAGGCGACCTCTCCCCCATCGCCTGCGCCTACATCCGCGCCCGGGGCGCGGACCGGCTGTGCTCCTTTGGCGACTGGGCGGCTTTGAGCGACACCTGCGATGCCGATACCGCCCGCTTCCTGGCCTTGGAGGTGTCCGACGGCGTGATCGCCCCCGACTATACCCCCGAAGCCCTGGAGATCCTGAAAACCAAGCGCAAGGGCGGCTATAATGTAGTGAAGATCGACCCCGCCTACACCCCCGCCCCCGTAGAGCGCCGCCATATTTTCGGCATCACCTTTGAGCAGGGCTACAACGACCTGCGCATCGACGAGGCCATGCTGGAGAACCTGGTCACCAAGAACAAGGACCTTCCACAACAAGCCAAGCACGATATGCTTCTCGCCCTGATCACGCTGAAATACACCCAGTCCAACTCCGTTTGCTATGTGAAGGACGGTATGACCATCGGCGTGGGAGCAGGCCAGCAGAGCCGCATCCACTGCACCCGTCTGGCTGGCAATAAGGCGGATATTTGGTGGCTGCGTCAGCACCCCTATGTCTTGGAGCTGCCCTTTGTCAGCGGAATTCGCCGCCCCGACCGGGACAACGCCATCGACCAGTATATCGCAGACTCCTCCTTCTTCACCCACAGCGATGCCTGGCAGAGCGTCTTTACCGCCTGTCCCAAGCCCCTGACCGCCGACGATAAGGCCGCCTGGACCGCCAAGTTGGAGGGCGTCACCCTTGGCTCTGATGCCTTCTTCCCCTTCGGGGACAACGTAGAACGGGCCTATCAGTCCGGCGTGCAGTACATCGCCCAGCCCGGCGGCTCCATCCGGGACGACCAGGTCATTGAGACCGCCGACAAATATGGCATGGTCATGGCCTTTACAGACATGCGTCTGTTCCATCACTAAAGCAAAAGGACCTTCTCCGCTGATAAGGAGGCTTTTATGACAGGGCAAGCACGTTTGGCCGCCTTTGAGCGGATGCTGGCGGACGTTCAACAAAACTACACAGAGCTCATCGCTCGCCTGGAACGGCTGAAGGAGGAGGGCAAAACCAAATCTGCCACCTTTCGACAATATCTGGGCAACAAAATGACCTGCCAGTATGTTCTCTCCCTCTACCGGGACTATGGCCTACTGGAAGAAAATGACACGGAGGTCTCCTGACATGAAAGTTTTAGTCGTGGGCAGCGGCGGCCGCGAGCACTCCATTTGCTGGAAGCTGTCCCAAAGCCCCAAGGTCACCGCGCTCTACTGCGCTCCCGGCAACGGCGGCATCGCCCAGGTGGCCACCTGCGTCCCCATCAAAGCCACCGACGTGGACGCCATGGTGACCTGGGCCAAGGAGCAGGCCGTGGACCTGGTGATGGTAGCCCCTGACGACCCCCTGGCCCTGGGCATGGTAGACGCGCTGGAGGCAGAGGGCATCCCCGCCTTTGGCCCCCGGAAAAACGCCGCCATCATCGAGGCTAGCAAAGCGTTTTCCAAAGAGCTCATGAAGAAATACCACATCCCCACTGCCAAGTATGAAACCTTTACAGACATGGACGCCGCCTTAGCCTATCTTGACGCTCAGGGCGCGCCCATCGTGGTCAAGGCGGACGGTCTGGCCCTGGGCAAGGGCGTGATTGTAGCCCAAACCGTGGCGGAGGCCAAGACCGCCGTTCGGGACATGATGGAGGGTGGCAAATTCGGCGCCTCGGGCGCTACGGTGGTCATCGAGGAATGCATGACAGGCCCCGAGGTCACCGTTTTGGCCTTCTGCGATGGGGAGCACATTGTCCCCATGCCCTCCAGCCAGGACCACAAGCGGGCCTTTGACGGCAACCGCGGCCCCAACACCGGCGGCATGGGCGCCATCTCCCCCTCCCCCAACTACACCCCCGCCCTGGCCCGGCGGTGCATAGATGAGATCTTCCTCCCCACCGTCGCCGCATTGAAGGCGGCGGGGCGGCCCTTCCGAGGGGTCCTCTACTTCGGCCTGATGCTCACCCCAGACGGACCCAAGGTGGTAGAGTATAACGCTCGTTTTGGCGACCCGGAGTGCCAGGCAGTGCTCTCCCTGCTGGAAAGCGATCTGCTGGACATCCTCCTGGCCTGCCGAAACGGCACGTTGGATTCCTTGGACATCCGCTGGCGCGATGAGGCCGCCTGCTGCCTGGTGCTGGCATCCGGTGGCTATCCCCTGTCCTATCAAAAGGGCTTCCCCATCACCGGATTGGACGAGGCGGGAAAGACCGCCGTTGTTTTCCACGCGGGCACGGCCCAAAAGGACGGCCAGACTGTCACCGCGGGTGGCCGCGTCCTGGGGGTCACCGCCACGGGCGGCGAGCTGAACGCCGCCATCGACGCTGCCTATGCCGCCGCAAGCCAGATCCACTTTCAGGACATGCACTTTCGCACCGACATCGGTCGGAGCTGACCGCGCGGTTTTCTCCGTCTGGCTCTATCCGACGAGAGGACCCATTTCCTGCACCGGCAGCGGGGCCATGACCAATAAGCGTCTGTGTGATTGGGGTCGGCTCAACCGGCGATGATATCCATGTCGAACTGGTGGTGGAGAGCGGCAGGATCACCAACACCCAGGCCGCGGACGCGGAGAACCCCTTGGGAGCCATCAGCAGCGTGGGCTATGTCACCCTCTGGGGCGGAGAGGTTTCCGGCCCCTACGGAGTGTGGCTCCACTACAATAGGTCCGTCTCCAACAAGGCCATGCTCACCCTGGTGGGCACGCCCAAGGTCAAGGGCTCCCTTGCGGACATCTGCCTTTGGGACAACGAAGACACGGTGAACACCATTCCCTTCCTCGATGCGACGGGCTACACCGGGGAGGCGCTGGAGATTGAGTGGAGGTCCCCACCCGGCGCCGGGAGGTGGCCCGGCTGCTGATGGAGTATCATCAAGACGAAAAGTAAGATCCAATTCAAAAGCCGGAGCGGTGAGATCACCGCTCCGGCTTTTTATATTGTGGGAATTTTTACTCCGCCTTGGCCTCGTTGGACAAGGGGATGAGGTTCACATAGCTGTTCCCTTCTCCGAACACCACAGGGGAACCGTCGGCAAGAGCGTAGGTGATGGGGCTGTTCAGGTCCTTTTTCTCCCAGGCGATCTCCACCATCTTGCCGCCGCAGGCAAACCAGCCGTCGCCCTTGTAGCCGCTCAGGTCCACACGCAGGCGGCCGTAGTCGTCGATTGTCTTGCAGTTGACCCGGATGGTCACCACGTTGGTCACCGCCACCTGCTCACCGTTGTTGCCGTCTACCAGGGGCTGGCCGTATTCCTCCACCAGGTACTTCCCTGTTTCCTCGTCATAGATGAAAATCCCCGTCTTGACCTTGGAGAAGGGCACCCGAATGACTTTGGCGTCCACACCACCGTCAGGCGTTCCGTCCTCCGTGAAGGTATAGGGCAAGGAAAAGTCCTCGCTGTGCTCCTTTCGGAAGGAATACGTGGGAAAATTCTCCATAATAGCGGCCCCGGAGGTGAGCACGCTGTGCTCATAGCCATTGTTCTTCAGCCGTCCCGGATCACGCCAGAAGATCTTGCTGTAGTCGGTAGTGCGGACGCAGTCCAGCGCCGTCACGTTCCACTTCACGATGTCGGCGTAGGCCTCTTCACTGCCGCCGGCATGGAGATAGATCGCGTCCAACCCCAGGGCCAGCTCTAAGTAATAGGGACGGGAGGAACGGACCGAGCCCACCTCCCCCACGCCGTCCATGGACTGGTACACCCCCAGCATCCGGGTGATGCCGCCCTCGGCCAGCGCCTCATAGATGATGTCCGCCTGGGAGTTCCCCTGCTGGGGCAATGCCTTGCGGATGTTGTTGAGCATCACCGCCACGGGCCGCTGGGTGGCGTTGGAACCCTCGGGAAGGGGCAGACCGGTGAGCGGATTGATCTCGCTGCCCAAAACAGGCGCGCTAGGTGCGGGACTCTCGCTGGGAGGGAATGTTACATCTGCGCTCTCACTGGGCGATGGCGATGGCTCCGGCGTCACAGTCCCTTCCTTCGGCCCACAGCCCGCCAGCATCAACACAAACGCCAGGACCAACGCCCACGCGCGATACTTTTTCCTCATTGGTGACCACCCCTTTGCTATGCTGTCTCCTATGATACACGCTCCAGGGGGTTGTGTCAAGAAAAGGGACGGCGTAAAACCGTGAAAAATCTTCCCCTTAGATGACCTTCAGCATCTTCAGCACCGCTAGCACGGCGATCACCAAAACCACCAGGGAAACGGCCAGGGGTACATAGCTGAACCTGCGCGCTTCCCCGTCGCCCTGGGTCTTGCTGGGCGCCACCAGGCCGATCTTCCGCAGGGCCTTGGACACCGGCGGATAGAGGATCATCAGCAGCGCAGCGTTCAGCGCCCCCTTCACCAGGTTGAACACCGCGATTATGGGCATCAGCTCCACCACCGACGCCCGGGGCATCCCAAAGTACATGGGGGTGACGATGTAGTTGAACACGATCATCCCCAGCAGGCGGAACACCACGCCCACGCAAAGGCCGATCACCGCGCCGGAAGTCTTACCTTTGTGACGGTAGATGATCACCGCCGGGCAGATGAGCAAGACTGTGGACAGCACGTTCATCACAAAGCCGTACCACCCGGTGGTACTGAGGGTGATGGCCTCGATAAACGCCTCCACCACGATCATCATCACCGCCGCCGCGGGCCCAAAGAGGAATCCGCCGATGCCGATGACGGCGTCGATAACGTCCAGGCTCAGAAAGCCGCCTACCTTGGGGATGAATAGCTTGCACACCGCCATGGCGGCGTAGGCCAGAGCCACCAGCATAGACATAGTGGTCAAGGTGCGGACGTCGAACAGGGTGTAACGGTCGGGCTTGGATGAAAACTTGCGCGGCTCGAAATCGGACATAACAAACAGCTCCTTTGAAAAAAGTAACACCTGAAAGACTATGTCCTTCAGGTGTTACACAAAAAAGCCACACTTTCGCGCAACACATCTTCTTCCATCCAGACTGTAACTGTCGGTCCCGGAGTTTCACCGGGTCAACCCAAAGGCTCGCGGACTATACCGCCGGTGGGGACTTGCACCCCGCCCTGAAGACACGCTGTTCAGTTGTTCTGCCAATAATTATAGCACGCTGTTTTAAAAATGCAAGATGGAATTTTCCTTACAGGCTCTGGGCCTTCTCCCGGAGGAATCTCTTGAGCCACTCCCCTGTCTCGGGATGCTCCAGAGAGAAATCGATGGTGGCCTCCAAAAATCCCTTGAGGTTGCCGGTGTCGTACCGCTTTCCCTCAAAATCCACCGCCACCATATCCTCCTGCTTGCACAGCTGGCCCAAGCCGTCGGTGAGCTGGATCTCGCCCCCGTAGCCTGGCTTCAGGTTCTCCAGAATGTCAAAGATACCGGAGGTCAGCACATACCGGCCCAAAATGGCGTAGTTGGAAAAGATTTGCTCCAAACGGGGCTTTTCCACCACGTCGGACACGCGGAACACCCGCTCCTCCAGCGGCTCCACCTTCACCGAGCAATATTTGCTGATGGCCGCCGTGGCCACCTGCTGAACCCCCACCGTGGAGGCGTTATACCGCTCTGCCGCCTCGATCAGCTGGGCGGTCACCGACTTCTCCGCGCGCATGATGTCGTCGCCCAGCAGCACGGCGAAGGGCTCGTCTCCCACAAAGCGCTTGGCCCGCCAAATGGCGTGGCCCAGGCCCCGGGTCTCCTTCTGACGCACATAGAAGATGTTGGCCAGATCGGCGGCGCGGCGCACCTCCGCCAGCTCCCGGTCCTTCCCCGCCTGGTTGAGGCGGGTCTCCAGCTCGGGATAGTAGTCGAAGTAGTCGTCCATAGCGGACTTGGCCCGGTTGGTGACGATCAGGATATCCTCAATCCCCGCCGCCGCGGCCTCTTCAATAAGGTATTGAATGGCGGGCTTGTCCACCAGGGGCAACATCTCCTTGGGGACGGTTTTGGTTGCGGGGAGCATCCGGGTACCCAGCCCCGCGGCGGGGATCACGGCTTTACGGACCTTCATAGGAAGTCACCTCTCACTTGATCGTTCGCAGACGCTCCTGCGGGATCATGGTTTGGAAGTAGCCCACCTTGGGCAGAACGGCCAAAAGCAACAGGCCCAGGACCGCGCACACACCAAGCTCCCCTACCCCTACGCTCAGCCCATTGACCAGCCAGGCCATGGGGAAGGCGGCGGTAAACCCATTGGCCTCCGCCAATCCGATGGTAAAGCCCACCAAGACGGTATTGCAAACCACCGGGGGCAAGGGCGCGAGCCACTTAGTCTTGACCTTGCTGGTCCAGATCGCGGCAATCAGGGTCGCCGCCGAGCCCACCACAATATCCAGTGGACCGTAGGGGGAAAGCAGATTGACAATGAGACATCCCACAAACAGTCCGGGGACTGTCGCCGGAAACAGAAACGGCAGTACCGTCAATGCCTCTGCAAAGCGAAACTGGATGGGGCCAAAGGTCAGGCCAAAGATGTTGCCAAAGTATCCCATTACAGCGTAGAGCGCGGCCACCATCGCCGCCAGGGTCAGGTCTCGGACAGAGAATTTGCGCATAATAAAAACCTCCATTTTTTGTTTAGAGTACCCGCGCCGGGCACAAAGGCAAAGGTCCCTTCCCGGAGGGCAAGGCGCGTCCCCCTCCGGCGGCTCTCACTCCGCCTCTTGGACTGGGTGTGGAAACCAGTCATCAGCATTGTATCATACAAGACCCCATTTTGCAAGATAGTGTCCAAAAAGAACGGACCGGACAAAATGCCCGGTCCGTTACAGCTTCCATGTAAACAAGCGGTCCCGCCGCAGAAAATAGTAGGCCGCGCCGATCCCGTCGGCTAGCAGCCATCCAATGGGCACCGACCACCAGATTCCCACCACGCCGATGGTGGGAACTGCGGACAGGAGATACGCCAGCAGCACCCGCGTGCCCAGAGAGGCCACCGTCAGCACCACCGACATGCCTGGCTTGCCCAGGGCACGGTACAGTCCATAGAGCAGGAACAAACAGCCGATCCCGGCATAAAAGCCCCCTTCAATACGCAGGTACCGCACACCCTCCACCACGATGGCCCTCTCCCCCGGCTCAGTGAACAGGCCCATCAGCGGCCCGGCAAAGACCCAGACCAGAACGGACACCGCCATACTGAACCCAATGGCAGTCACCACCGCTCCTTTCAGTCCCTTCTCAATGCGCTCCTTTTCCCGCGCGCCGTAGTTCTGAGCGATGAAGGTGGAAAAGGCGTTGCCAAAGTCCTGCACCGGCATGTAGGCAAAGGCGTCGATCTTCACCGCCGCCGCGAAGGCCGCCATTACCGTAGGACCAAAGCTGTTCACCAGCCCCTGCACCATCAAAATGCCAAGGTTCATCACCGACTGCTGTACGCAGGTGAGCACGGAAAACCCGCCGATCTCCCTGACTCTGTGCCAGTGGAGCTTCAGCCGCCCCCGCAGCCCCCGCCAAGGCTTGGCCCACAGCATGGTGTAGGCGGCAATCCCCAGGCCGGACAGGTATTGGGCGATGACCGTCGCCTCCGCGGCCCCCGCGACGCCCCGCTTTAATCCCAGCACGAACCACAAGTCCAGCGCGATATTCATCGCGGCGGAGACCCCCAAAAACACCAGGGGGATGACGGAGTTACCCACCGAGCGCAAAAAAGAGGCAAAGTAATTATAAAGGAACGTGGCCACGATCCCCCAAAAGATCACCGCCAGGTATTCCCGCATCAGCGGCCACACCTCTTCCGGCACCCGTAAAAACACCCGAATGCCGTCCAAGGCCGCAAAGGCCGCCAGGTTCAGCGTCACGGTCAACGCGCCCACCAGCGCAAAGGAGGCGCACACGCTCTCCCCCAGCGCCTCCCCGTCCTTCTGTCCATAACGGATGGAAAACACCGCCCCGCTCCCCATACAGAGCCCCAGCAAAATGGATGTCAGGAAGGCCATCAGGGTAAAGGAAGACCCCACCGCCGCCAAAGCGTTTTGGCCCAGATACTTCCCTACAATCAAAGTATCGGCAATGTTGTAGCACTGCTGCAGCAGATCCCCCGCGATCATAGGCAGGGCAAAGCGCAGCATAGAGCCCATTACCGTCCCTTTTGTCAAGTCACGGTCCATTGGTATCCTCTTCTATTTTTTCTGGTTTTGTTTGAGCATAAAGTCTACCATTTGTTCGATCAGTTCTTTTTGATTTTCGGAAAGGCTGCGAAATCGGTCCAACAAAGCACGTTCATCAACGGAGACCATGTAGGGCTGATGGGGGTCCTCTGCCAGGCCGAAAAGATAGTCTGTCGTCACCTGAAAGTATTGAGCGAACGCAATTAAAAGCTCATAAGGGACGGTACGCTTTCCGTTCAGATAATTCCCTAGGCAGTTCTCGCTCACTCCAAAATATTCGGCCAGCGTCCGGACCTTTTTGTCGCTGTCCGTTTGGATCTCCTTCATTCGCTCGTGAAGCATCATGTCGTATCACCTCACCAGCTATAATGAACGATTTGTGTGTCAATATGTTAAAACTACACAAATCGAATTTTATATATTTCATTCGACACGATTCGACTGAAAAACTAAACGTTTTGTGGTATTATCTCAAAAGAAAGGGCGCCGCCCCTTCGGACGACGCCCTTTGAAAAACCACGAAGGAGAATTACTTGTGGTCCACCTTGTACATATGCTCGATGAGCTCCAGAACCTTGTTGGAGTAGCCCATCTCATTGTCGTACCAGGACACGACCTTCACAAAGGTGTCCGTCAAAGCGATGCCGGCCTTGGCGTCGAAGATGGAGGTGCGGGCGTCACCCAAAAAGTCGCTGGAGACAACGGCCTCGTCAGTGTAGCCCAGAATGCCCTTCAGCTCGCCCTCGGAAGCCTTCTTCATGGCGGCGCAGATCTCGTCATAGGTGGCGGGCTTGGCCAGGTTGACGGTCAGGTCTACCACGGACACGTCCAGGGTGGGAACACGCATGGACATACCGGTCAGCTTGCCGTTCAGAGCGGGAATGACCTTGCCCACGGCCTTGGCGGCGCCGGTGGAGGAGGGAATGATGTTGCCAGAGGCAGCACGGCCACCGCGCCAATCCTTCATGGAGGGACCGTCAACGGTCTTCTGGGTGGCGGTGGTGGAGTGGACGGTAGTCATCAAACCGTCGGTGATGCCGAAGTTGTCGTTCAGCACCTTGGCGATGGGCGCCAGGCAGTTGGTGGTGCAGGAGGCGTTGGAGACAAACTGCATGTCGGGGGTGTAGGCGTCCAGGTTCACGCCGCAGACAAACATAGGAGTGTCGTCCTTGGAGGGAGCGGACATGACCACCTTCTTGGCGCCGGCGGTGATGTGGGCCTGAGCCTTCTCCTTGGTGAGGAAGAGGCCGGTGGACTCAATGACGTACTCGGCGTCCAACTTGCCCCAGGGAATGTTGGCCGGGTCACGCTCGGCAAAGATGGGGATCTTCTTGCCGTTGACGATGATGTGGCTCTCGTCGGAGGCGACCTCACCCTTGAACTGGCCGTGCATGGTGTCGTACTTCAGCATGTAAGCCAAGTAATCAGCGGGACAAAGATCGTTAATGCCCACGATCTCGATGTCGGGATGATTGACGGTGGCGCGGAACACCATCCGGCCGATGCGGCCAAAGCCATTGATGCCAACTTTGATGCTCATTGTTCCATTACTCCTTTTCAAAATCGGTATAGGTGGGACTTTTGCACAATCATCATAGCACATTTTCCGCCGTTTGAAAAGACTTTCCTTTGTGCGGTTTTTAACAAATTTGACTGGCTGATTCCGTCAATATTGTCCAACTTTTCTTGGGCGTTTTTCTTTTTCGATGCCTTTCGACTTTTCGACTTGAATCTACCTCTAAAATTTGGTATAGTAACAGAAAGTACGCTTGTGGCATACTATTACTAACAGATACAGTTGATATGGAGGTGGCCGCTGTGGATGGATCGCAATTCAAGTCCTGCTATGAACTTTTCCCGGATCCACTATTGCTCCAGACACCAGAGGGCACATGGCTCACCAACCCCGCGGCGGACGCGCTTGGTCTGTCTCAGACCGATCTGGACCGGCTGAGCGAATGGGATGGCAGTTCTCCCATCTGGCTGTCCAGACAGTTTTTCTATGTGCAGGGCCACCGCACGGCCGACGGGCTTTTTTTGTTGCTTGTAGCTGACTCCTTTCTCTCCTCCACCACCGACAATCTCTCCAGCCAACTGCGCCAGACCTTGTCTCAGGCCTTCAACAGCCTCGCTCTTCTCAAGGAGAGTCTGACAAGCGATACGTCGCCCGCCATACAGGGGTGGATATCCGGCCTCACGCAGGCCCTCTTTCGTATCTTCCGTATGGCTACGGAGCTGGAGCACTCTACGGCAAACGAGCTGTCTCGCCACAAGTCCTGCCTGGACCTTACCCAGTGGCTGGACAGCTTGACCACGGAGCTGCGGTATTGGTGTCCCGCAAGCGACAAGGTCACGCTCCGCGCGGAGCTTCCCTCCGCTCCCCTGGCCGCTATGGCGAATTACACCCTGCTGGACTATCTGGTGACCCATCTGGTCTCCAACGCCATTAAGGCCGCTTCCGGCCAAGAAGCGGAGATCGTTCTGAGCCTGAAAAAGAACGCGGACCAGGCGGTCCTTACCATCCACTGCAACGCGGACGCTTTCTCTCCCGAGGTCTTGACCGACCCCTTGTGGAATCAGCCTACCCGCCTTCTTCCCGGGCGCGGACTGGGCCTGGGGGTGCCCATTACCCAGCGCATCGCCGCGCTCCACGGCGGCACTCTCATGGCCTCCCACACCAAGGATGGCTCTCAGATCACCTTGTCCCTTCCTACAGCCATTCCTGAAGGCTACCTAGCTTCCCCTGCTCTGCGGCCTAATATCATCGATGAATTTTCTCCGGTCCGTGTGGTCCTCTCCGACGCCCTTTCCGTAGACGCTTTCCATCCCCACTATCTCACTCGATCGAACAAATGACTCTTAAAGCCAAAAGAACGTCCGCCGACTCTGAACAGGTCCAGCAAAAACGGACAATAGACAAAAAGCCCCCCATGTAGGAAAATAAGACTACATGGGGGGTTATCATATGAAAAAGCGAAAGTACACGCAAATGAAGGCAATAGAGCAAGAGATAGAAAGGATGCACATGGAAGGAGCAACGAGCAGGGAAATAGGGGAACAGTTTGGATTGGAAAAAGAGCAAATACATAATTGGATCAGCCGGTATAATCGGAAACAACGTCAATTGATGGCAGGAAAAGAATTGCGTCCTAAAGGCCGTCCACGCAAAGACGGACAGTCACCGCATCAAGACGAAACAACAGAGCTAAAACGGTTGCGAATGGAAAACCAACTGTTGCGGGATTTTCTGCGTTCCATAGAAAGGGGGTCGGGCCAAGATTGAAATATCATATCATCTATTCACACCGGAGGGACTATCCGGTATCTGTTATGTGTTCATTCTTCGGAGTCTCCAGAAGTGGCTACTATTATGAAAATCTGCTTGACCGGAACTTCCATGCAGACAAACCCAATGCCAAGTGGGTCACAGACTTTCGTATATCCATAACCAGCGAGGGCATTCTCTACTTATCTATGATCCGGGATCTCTATGACAACAGCATTGTGGCCTACAAGACGCCGCTCTGCTTAAAACTCAATATTTTCCTACCTAGGGTCTTTTTTGTGCTGTCCGCACAATCTGGGGCAGTTCAACTCCGGCGGACGTTCTTTTTTCTCAATTTCTTTTAAGGCACTTGAAAAATATTGGTGTCCTCCAGGGTCAGATCCTCTGTATAGGGATTTGCTCCGCTCTGATTAATGATATCAAGCACCTGCCGGGGGTAAAGCTCATAATAATACGGGATCCCCTTATATGTCACCAATCCATTGCCCGGCAGGGTGTTCATGGAAATGCCTGTAGACATATCCAGATCCAGTGCCGCCAGACCGAAATAGGCCAAGTTCCCCACATCCAAGTCTGTCTTCACATTTTTCGCAAAGATATCCACAAATTGGTTGATCTTGGTGACGCTGTCCCAGGATATCAGCTTCTTCGCCAGCGCCTTTAAAAACTTCTGCTGAGTCTCGATGCGGCCAATGTCCGCGTTGGCGTAGCCGGACCTGAACCGCACCAGCTGCAGCGCCTTCTCTCCGTCCAGATGCTGCATGCCCTTGCTGAGATGGATGTGCAGGTTTTGGGTGGGATCGTCGTAGTTCATGTTGATGGGCACTTCAAAGTCCACGCCCCCCACAGCGTCTACCAAAGCCTTGAAACCCCGCAGATTCACCGTGATATAGTGGTCCACCGGGAAGCCCAAAATGCCGGAGACCTCCTTTTGCACCTCTTCGATGCCGCCAGTGCTGTAAGCGGCGTTGATTTTCTTGATGGTGCGTGGCACATCCACCAGCGTATCCCGAGGAATGGAGATCACGCTGACATGCTTCCCCTTCACGTCAAAGGTCACTGCCATAATGGTGTCGGTGTTGCCATTGCCATCATCCATTCCCATCACCAAAAATGTATAGCAGTCCTTTTTCCGCGTCTTAGTTGCGACCACCGGCACCGTGGTAGGTTCACCCTGGCTTTCGTCCTCTTTCGTGTCCGGGTTATCGGTAGGTTGAATGGTCACCATAACCTGTGTCGGCTCCGGCGGCTTGGGTTTAGGCGGTTTGGCCCAAGATTTCAGGCCAATATAGCACCCCACAACAATGGCGGACAGTACAAAGAGGATCCAGTATAGTACCTTGCCGATCCGCACTGCCATAGAAGGCGGCCGCTTTGCCGACCGACTTTCCCGTGTTCCCGTCATACTGTCCCCCCTGTCTCTCTGTGGGTCTTCGTCACATCTTGCCGTGCCTTGGTAGTATACCTCGAAGGATCGTAAAAGGCAATAAAAAACCGGTTACGTTTTCTTACAATTTTCTAAACAACTTGTTACCCCAGCAAAAGCGCTTCCAATTCAGGCTTTGCAAAGTGATATACCTTGTCGCAAAACTGGCAGGTCAACTCCGCCTCACCCTGTTCCTCGATCAGCTCTCCCAGGTCCTTGGCCCCCATACTCCGCAGGGCGCGCTCCATGCGCTCCCTGCTGCAATAGCAGCGGTACTCCACCGGGGCGCGCTCCACCACCTCCAGCTCAAAGGCGCCCAGCGCAGTACGCAGCATCCCCTCGCTGTCCATCCCGGCGTCCATGGCGGCGGTAAGCGCCCCCAGCTGGGCGACCCCGGCCTCAATGGCCTGGATCTCCCCCTCCGTGGCGCCGGGCAGCAGCTGGATCAGATATCCCCCCGCTTGGACCACCGAGCAGTCGGTGCCCACTAAAACGCCCAGTGCGCAGGCTGACGGGATCTGTTCGCTGATGGCGAAATAGGAGGTGACGTCCTCAGCGATCTCCCCGGATACCAAGGGTACCGTACCCACATAGGGCTCCTTCAGGCCAATGTCCTTGATGACGGTAAGCGTACCGTCCACCCCCACGCCGGAGCCTACATCCAGCTTTCCCGGAGCCTTTAGCGGCAACTCCACGCTCCCGTCGGTGAGATACCCCCGGGCGTTGCCCAAATGATCCGCCACCGCCATCACGGTGCCCAGCGGACCGCCGCCCTTAAAGGTCAGCGTCACCGCCCCGTGCTCCTCCTTCAGCTGACAGCCCATCATGGACGCCGCCATCAACGCCCGGCCCAGTGCCGCCGTACCCAGAGGCATCAGCCGGTGGATATTTCTGGCCCGTTCCACCATGCCCTTGGCGGTAATGGCAACCGCCTTTACATGGGCTTCCTTGGCTAAAACACGGATCAACTCATCCATTTATTTTCCCTCCTTGCGGGCAAAAAAGAACATTCTGTCGTCTCCCGGCCTCAAGGGCCGCTTCTTCCCCGCTCCATAGCATTTGATCGTTTGAAATCCCGCGCTGTCCAGCATCTCAGCCAGTTCCTCCGGCGTGTAGGCATACTCCTCATGAAGCTCCTGGCCCCGTCGCCAAGTCTCCCCTTCCCGGCAAAAAATATCCATGTAATAGGTACAGATCCGCCGTTTCGGGGAAAATTCACCCTGCCAGGCACAGAAGACGTTCTCGTCCTCGTCGCAGAACATCTGAGCATCCATGGCCGCCAGTGCCTCCGGGGTGCGGGCGTCGAAGAGGAATACCCCACCCGGTGCCAGGAAGGTGTGGATACGCTGAAAGGCCCGCCGCAGTTGGGCGGGCCTGGTCACATAGTTCACGCTGTCTAAACAGCACACGCAGGCGTCCACGGTGTCGTAAAGGTCCAGCTTGTCCATGGACTGGTTGAGAAACAGGGGTATGATCCCTTCAAAGCCCTCCGGGGCCTTTTCTCTGGCCACAGCCAGCATCTCCGCCGATAGGTCCACCCCGGTGGTGTCATATCCCCGCTCCGCCAACATCCAGGTCAGCGTCCCCGTCCCACAGGCCAGGTCCAGCACCGTCTTCACCGGGCGGTGGGCCTTGGAAAACCAGCCTTCTAAGTAATCCAGCATGCCCCCATGGTCCACATCGCGAGTGAGCCTGTCGTAGCTTCCCGCCAAAAAGGAATAGGTCATTGCGCCTTCTTTTCCTCTTCCCACATGGACCGAATGCGGGGCAAGACCTGCTGATATCCGTCCGAGCCATAATGCAGAGCTCTGTTCACCCGGCTGATGGTGGCCGAGGAAGCGCCGGTGCGCTCCAGGATGTCGTTGTATATCATTCCCTCATCCAGTAGCAGCGCTACCTCAAATCGTTGCTCCATGGCCTTCAGCTCCGCCACGGTGCACAAGTCCTGGAAAAAGCGCTTGCATTCCTCCACGCTTTCCAGCGCCAGGACCGTTTTGTAAAGAATGTCGCTATGTTCCTTGCGTTCGTTTTTGGTCACGGGATTACCTCCTTCGATTCTAATTCAGATGGCCTTCTCTCTTGTTCTTTATTTTAACGCAATAAAGCATGAAAGTAAAGCCCCTTTCGCAAATTTTTCCCTGCGCCTTGACAAGGGCCCATCCGGTATGGTACAAATAGAGTGTTGTATGACTGACGGAAGTGGGGTCACCACATGGAGTACAACCATTGAATTGCCGACCGTCTGGGCGCGCTGCTGGGATAGTAGCGCTTTTTTGTTACCTTGAAAGGAGCTTGCCCCATGAAAACAGACATCGAGATCGCCCAGTCCTGCACTATGCGCCCCATTACCGACATTGCCGCTACCGCCGGGGTGGACGGCAAATATCTGGAGCTTTACGGCAACTACAAGGCCAAGGTGGACTTTTCCCTGCTGCGGGAAAACGCCCTTCCTGACGGCAAGCTGATCCTGGTCACAGCCATCAACCCCACTCCCGCCGGAGAGGGCAAGACCACCACCTCGGTAGGTCTGGCGGACGGTCTTCGCAAATTGGGCAAGAACGCCATCCTCGCCCTGCGCGAGCCTTCTCTCGGCCCGGTTTTCGGGGTCAAGGGCGGCGCAGCCGGCGGCGGTTACGCGCAAGTCGTCCCCATGGAGGACATCAACCTCCACTTCACCGGTGACTTTCATGCCATCGGCGCGGCCAACAACCTGCTGGCCGCTATGCTGGACAACCACATTCAGCAGGGCAACTCCCTGAACATCGACGTAAAGCAAATCACCTGGAAGCGCTGCGTGGACATGAACGACCGCCAGCTGCGCCACATCATCGACGGTCTGGGGGGCAAAATGCAGGGCGTGCCCCGGGAGGACGGCTTTGACATCACCGTAGCCTCCGAGGTCATGGCCGTTCTCTGTCTGAGCACCGACATCCTTGACCTCAAGGCCCGCCTGGGCCGCATCATCGTGGCCTACACCTTTGACGGCAAGCCCGTCACCGCCCACGACCTAAAGGCTGAGGGTGCCATGGCCGCTCTGCTGAAGGACGCGCTCAAGCCCAATCTGGTACAGACGCTGGAGGGTACTCCCGCTTTCATCCACGGCGGCCCCTTCGCCAACATCGCCCACGGCTGTAACTCTGTCACCGCCACCCGTATGGCCCTGAAGCTGGGCGACTACTGCGTCACCGAGGCGGGCTTTGGCGCGGATCTGGGCGCGGAGAAGTTTTTAGACATCAAATGCCGCATGGCGGGCTTCACCCCCGACGCGGTGGTGGTGGTCGCCACCGTTCGCGCCCTGAAGCACCACGGCGGCGTGGCCAAGGCCGAGCTGAACGACGAAAACCTGGCCGCTCTGGAGAAAGGTCTTCCCAATCTCCTGCGCCACGTGGACAACATCAAGAACGTCTACGGCCTCCCCTGCGTGGTGGCCATCAACGCCTTCCCCACCGATACTAAGGCCGAGCTGGACCTCGTAGAGGCCAAGTGCCGGGAGCTGGGCGTCAATGTGGCCCTCAGCGAGGTATGGGCCAAGGGCGGCGAGGGCGGCAAGGCCCTGGCCGAGGAGGTGGTCCGGCTCTGCGAGACCAAGGGCGATTTCCGCTTCTCCTACGATGCCGCCTCCCCCATCGAGCAAAAGCTCACCGACATTGTGAAAAACGTCTACCGGGGCAGCGGCGTGACTCTCACCCTCGCCGCTAAAAAGCAGGCCGCCGAGCTGGAGGCCCTGGGCTTTGGGAACCTTCCCATCTGCATGGCCAAGACCCAGTATTCCTTCTCCGATGACCCCGCCCTTTTGGGCGCGCCGGAGAACTTCACCGTCACCGTACGCAGCCTGAAGGTCTGTGCCGGGGCGGGTTTCATCGTCGCCCTCACCGGCGACATCATGACCATGCCCGGCCTGCCCAAGGCCCCCGCCGCAGAAAAGATCGACGTGGACGAGCACGGCAAGATCACCGGGTTGTTCTAAGCCCACTTTTTCATAAAAAGGCATGGCAACCAATTGGGTCGCCATGCCTTTTTTGCACCCTTTTCTTCGCAAGGAGCTATATTGGTTTATAGGGGTGATGTGTTTATGGGCGACTGTCTTACGCCGGAAAATGTTCTGCTTCTCGCCGCGGCGGCCTCCGCCCGGCTGGCTCAGGGGGCAACCGCAGAGGACTTGGGGCTCCTGGCTGCTTTTTTCACGATCATCGGGGACAATCTGGCTCTGCTGGCTATCTGCGCACCTTCCTGTGAAGACAGAGATAAGAATCGCTCAACGTCCGATAAATGACCAAACCTCGTCCATACGGGCCACCGCCTCGTCCCGCCCCTCCTTCCAGAGGGCGCGGATCTTTCCCAGATCCCGCTCCGTGCGGGAAAAGCCCTTGGTGGACTTGGGTGAAAAAATGAGGGCCTTCCCCTGCCGCTCCAGCTCCAAAAGCTCCGCGTGGTCGGCGTTATACCGCGCCGCCCGGGTGCGGATGGCCTCGCAGAAGGCGGGATATTCCCGATACCTGTGGCAGATCATTTTTTCCATTTTCTCCGGCCTGCGGTAGTAGCTCCGCTCCCGGGTCAGAACCACGATGAGCTTGTCGCACCCCGCCCGCAGGGCACGGCGGAAGGGCACGCCGTCCCCCACGCCACCGTCCAGATAGGGCTTTCCGTTGATCTCAAAGATAGGAAAGAGCAGCGGCATGGCACAGGTGGCCCGCAGCAGCACGAACCGTTTGTCCGCACTGCAGATGGGGTAATAGTCCGTTTTCCCGGTAAGCAGGTTGGTCACCCCCGCCTCCACCCGTCCCGGGTAGCTCTCCAAGGCACCGTAATCAAAGGGCACCAGGTAATTGGGGATCTCATCGTAGGCAAAGTCCAGCCCAAAATAACTGCGGTTCCCCGGCTTGAGAAAGTTGACCGCCCCCATGTAGCGGCTGTCGCGGACAAACCGCTCCAAAATGCGAAGATTGCGCCCCTCCTGGCGGGAGGCATAGCTCACACCATAGGCGATCCCGGCGGACACGCCCACCACAAAGTCCGCCAAAAAATTCTGTTCCAGAAAGCCGTCGCACACACCGCTGGAGTAGATGGTGCGCACCGCGCCCCCCTCCAGGACAAGCCCTGTCATCTCTTTTTATCCTCCTCAATGAGCAGCTTCAGCGCCTCCACGCCCACCTCAATGGCAGCATGGAGGTCATGGCTCTCCTTTTGATCCAAGCCTGCCTTCTCCCGCTCCTGATTCCAGACTACATGGAAGCAGGAGCCGCAGCGAACGCCCCGCGCCGCCGCCACGGTAAACAGCGCAGCCGACTCCATCTCGCTGGCCAGGGTGCCCAGCTTGAGCCAAGCCTCCCACTTGTTCAGCAGCTCGTAGCTTACCGGCATGGTCTCTGGACTATGTTGCCCGTAAAAGGAATCTTTACACTCCACCACCCCGGCATGCCAGGGCTTCCCCAGCTTTTTCGCGGCGTTGACCAGGGCCGTGGTCACCTGAAGATCCGCCACTGCCGGGAACTCAATGGGGGCGTATTCCTTCGAGGTGCCCTCCATGCGGATCGCTCCCGTTGCGATAACTACATCGTCGCTCTGCACCTTTAGCGCCATCCCGCCGCAGGTGCCCACCCGGACAAAGGTGTCCGCCCCCAAGTGGATTAGCTCTTCCATGGCAATGGACGCCGACGGCCCGCCGATGCCCGTGGACACCACCGACACCTTCTCACCCAACAAGGTCCCTGTATAAGTCATGTACTCCCGGTTGAACATCACCTGTTTAGGCTCGTCAAAATAGGCCGCGATCCTTTCGCACCGCCCCGGATCGCCGGGAAGAATACAATACCGTCCCACGTCGCCCTTGACCATGTTCAAATGGAATTCCCGATCATGCGTCTGCATAGCTTGTCCACCCTTTCTTTGGTGTTATCGTACTCTAAGTCTACGATAGCCGGAAAGAAAAGTCAAGGTAAACCGCCGGCCTGCCTCTATGGCAAACCGGCGGTCTTCCTTTTATCGGCTTCTGGGAATGAGCAGAAGCGTCCCTTCCGGTCGCTCCGGCTCTGGCAGCTCGTTTGCCGCCAGGATGTCCTGAGTGGTAGTGGAATAGGCCTTGGCAATATCCCAGAGGCTCTCCCCCGGCTGGGCCAGCCGCAGGATCACCGATGGCCGTTCCGCCTCCTCCCCACGCTCCTCTACACGGATCGCAGTCACCGCCGAGCACTTACGGGGCACCGTAGTCAGGTAGCTGAACCGTACCGGGCAGCGTAGCTCGATCCCTCCCGCGGTGACCGCCGCGCCCGCCTCACCGCTCAAAGCGCACCGCACCCGGCAATTCCCCTGCTCCGGCAAAGTGACGCCCACCTGGATGGCAACAGACTGCACCAACGCCTCCAGGCCGCCCTCCTCCGACACGTAGAGGACCGTAGCGGTCCCCCGGACCGACGCCGCGGCCTCGCTCTCCCGCCGCTCCACGGTGGGCTGTCCCAGCGTCACCCAGCAGTCCTCTACACTTCTGGCGCCGTTGGGCAGATCAAAGATCTCCCGGTGGATCTGGTTGACGGTGTTTTCCTCCCAAAGCTGTGAGAAGGTCAGCTCCTGCCGTTCCACCTCCACATCCTGGGACACGCTGTACGCGTCGCAGAACACCTCTACCGTCTGGGTCTGCCGCACCACCGCCTGGGCCAGCAGCTCCAAATGCACGCCCAGGGTGCGGCCCTCGCCGTCATCCACCAGCTCCAGGCGGCTGTCCTGCTCCACGATATCCAAGGCGCAGGCCCCCTCCTCTTCCACGCCTCCCACATCCATGATCTGGGAGAACGGAAGCTCCCACCGGCCCAGAGCCAAGGTGTTTTCCATAGTCCGGTATCTGGCCTGAAGGGTGACCTCCCCTTTGAAAATAAGCTTGTTTCCAATGACCTTAGCTTCGTCGCACCGCAGATCCAGGCGGTGTCCAAGCAGCTCCGCTACCGCCCCCTGCCCGGTGGAAAGGGTCACATCATCCGTAAAGGCAAACGCCTTTTCCGATACCGAAACAGCGGCGTAGCGATCCACCGCCTCCGTGCGCTGTTCCAGGGTACACTCTTCTCCCGACCATGTCGCCGTCAGGATGTTTTCCTCTTGGCCCCAGCCCTGGCAGGCCGCTGCCAATTCTACGCGGCACAGCACCTTGCGGGGGTTGAGTACCCGGGTCTCCACGCCGGTGACCCAGGGCTTTACCACCACCGGGCATCCCGGCACGATCCCCGCGGCGGCTACGCTGACCCGGAAGGGAATGCTCAGGCTGAGCTTGCGCGGTCCGTCCTCACCCTCAGGAAGGTACACCACCGTCACCGCGATGCTACCCTCCCCCTCCACCTTTCCCTCCACGCTCTCCTTGGCGCGCAGCTGGGCTCTCGCCTGGGTGCAGAGCACTCTGCCGATATCCGGGCAGGCGTCGGGCACGATGCTCTCCTGGGTCTCTTCCTGAAACACAGTGGTATCCAGAAGGCAGGCATATCCCTCCATCATCACATTGTTCAACGACAGCTCCATAGTTGTCCACTCCTTTGACCTTGCCCTCACGGGCAGAATGACCTCTGGAAAACTATATGAGCCTGACCGTTCTTCTATGTCTTCCTTTTACTTTACCTTGAACAGCGCCGCCAGGATCCCCTTCAAGGCTTTGGGCGCCTCGACCACCACGATCTTCACTGCAAAAACACCTCCTTTGACGTACACCTATGCCAGTATACGCCAAAGGAGGCAAAATGGTCCGTTATAAGGTTTGTTTTTCCTCCCAGGGCCGCCGTTCCTTCGCTTCCAGATAAAGCCGCATGTAGCTGTCGTGTCGGCTTTGAGGGATCGCCCCTGCCTCCACCGCCTCCAACACGGCACAGCCCTTCTCCTTGGTATGGGAACAGCCCACGAACCGGCAGCGGTCCAGATAGGGACGAAACTCCCGAAAGCTGGCGCCTAATGCCTCCTTGTCCAGAAGGTCCAGGCGCTCCGCCTCAAAGGAGGAAAACCCCGGGGTATCGGCCACCAAGGCATCTCCTACCCGAAACAGCTCCACATGACGGGTGGTATGCCGCCCGCGGCCCAGCTTCTCACTGACCTCGCCGGTCTCAATGGCAAAGGTAGGCTCCAGGGCGTTGAGCACGCTGGACTTCCCCACGCCGGAATTGCCCGTAAAGGCAGAAACCTTGCCCTGCAAGAGCGCACGCAACTCTCCCACGCCCTCCCCTGTCGCCGCGCTGATACGGAGAACGGGAAAGCCCGCGGCGGCATAGGTTTTTGCCAAGGTGTCGCCGGGGTCTAGGTCACACTTGTTGATGGCGACGACCACCTCGTAGCCCTTCCCCTCCGCCACCGAGCTCACCCGGTCGATGAGGTAGGGGTCGCTGATGGGATTGACGTTGGCGCAGAGGATGACCAGCTGGTCGATGTTGGCTACCGCCGGACGAGCCAGCTGGTTGCGCCGGGGTAGCACAGCCTCCACTGCTCCCGTGCCGTCACTGTTCAGGGTGATCTCCACCCGGTCGCCCACCAAAGGACTGACCCTTTGGTGGCGGAGCTTGCCCCGCCCCCGGCAGGTCACCGTTTCCCCCGCCAGGTCTACATAGTAGAATCCTGACAGGGCCTTCATGATGGTTCCTTCCATCATTCGCTGAAGTTTACCATATACTGATCCACCAGCACATCGTCTACATAGACGCTCACCTGCTGGTTCCCCCGCCCGGTGATGCGGGGGGAGATGGGAAACAGGCCGGTCTCGATGGTGTTGTTGTGCTTCACCACGCCGTCCACCTCGATGCGGACGTTCACCGCGCTCTTATCCGCCGCGCTGGCGGGCAGGCTCACCGGAATGGCTTTACTGCCGCTGGCAGGCTGGTTTTGGGTAGGCTCAGGAGGCTCGGTCACTACAACAGGCGGGGTGACGTCGGGGCTGGGAGAAACATCCGGCGAGCTGCTGGGTCCGGGATCGTCGCTGGGTGTCGCCGGGCCGGAGCTGACCCGCAGGTCGATGGCCGTCCCCGCCAGCACCTTTGTGCCACCCGGAATGCTCTGCCAAAGCACCATCCCGGCCTCTACGGTCTCAGAGGGTTCTTCGTCCACCTTACCTACCTCCAGCTCCATCTCCTCCAGGGTCTTGCGGGCCTCCTCCAGCTTCATCTGGGTCACGGGGACCACCATGATCTCCTTCAGGTCGGGGCCGCTGCTGATGACCAGCGTCACCCGGTCCCCCCGCTTCACCGGCGTTCCCTCCAAAAGGTCCGTGCGGATGGCGTAGTTCTTTGTGATCTCGTCGTTGGCCTCCAGTTCCTGGCTCACCACCAGGCCCATGCTGTCACGCAGAAGCTCCATGGCGGCCCTCTGCTCCATGTTTTCCACCTTGGGAATGGTCATTTCGTTTCCGCCGGAGCTGATATCCACCGTGATGGTCACCTTTTCGCCCTCATTGGCCTTGACCATCTCGCCCTTCTTCGGCATCTGGTCCACCACCTCACCGGCTTCAAACTCTTCGCTGGGAACAAACGTCCCCTCCACGACCTCAAACTTGTCTGTAATCTCACTGTCCTGCCGGATCTCGGTCAGGGTCATTCCCTGCAGGTCGGGCACCTGGAAGCTCAAAGTCTCCGGGTTGACGATGCCGCTGAAAAAGCTGGACCAGAGGAACCAGATGACCCCCGCGATAAAGGCGATGATCGCGCCTACCGCCAGCAGGATGGGCCACACAGGCCCCCTTCTGTCGTCGTAATCGTCCATGTCCTCCTCCACTCTCCGGCGCGGTCTGGGCGGCTGCTCTTCCCGCCGCCGCTCCTCCCGGTGGGGCTCCTCCTTTGTATGGATGGGCCCTACGGGCACGGGACGGGTGGGCTCGTCGCCGGGCTTCAGATCCTCGCTGGTGTAGTCAAAGTTGATGTTGGGATTCTTGCGGAACTCCTCCAGGTCGGTGAGCATATCGTCGGCGCTCAAATACCGCTCGTTGGCATCGGGACACATGGCCTTCATGGTGATCTCCTGAAGGGCCTCGGGAATGTCCGGGTTGATATCCCGTGGGGAAAGCGGAATAGAGTTGATATGCTGGATGGCCACCGACACGGGGGATTCTCCTTCAAAGGGCAGCCGCCCGGTGGTCATCTCATAGAGCACCACCCCGGCTGAGTATATGTCACTGCGGGCGTCAATATGGCTTCCTCTGGCCTGCTCGGGGGAAATATAGTGCACCGAACCCAGGGCCTCCTGGGTCAGGGAGGACTGGTTGGCGGAGGTAAGCCGAGCAATGCCAAAGTCGGCCACCTTCACGCTCCCATCCCGCAGGACCATGATGTTGTGAGGCTTGATATCCCGGTGGATGATGCCCCGGCTGTGGGCGTGGCTGAGTCCCCGCATGATCTGGGTAATGAAATGCAGAGCCTCCCGCCAGTTCAGGGGCGCGCCCTTCTTTTGCATATACTGCTTGAGGGTGATGCCGTCGATGAGCTCCATGACGATATAGTCCAGATCGTCGGAGTGGGACACGTCATACACCGCCACGATGTTGGGGTGAGAGAGCATGGCGACAGCCTGAGACTCGTCGTGGAAGCGGCGGCGGAACTCCGCGTCCTGGGCCAGGTCCTGCTTGAGGATCTTCACCGCCACCAGCCGGTTCAGGCGATGACAGCGGGCCTTATACACCACCGCCATGCCGCCGGTGCCGATGACCTCCAGTAGTTCATAACGGTTATCTAAGAATTTACCGATATAGCGATCCATGGCAAACCCTCCTTAGAGTTGAATGAGAACGGCGGTCACATTATCCGGCGCCCCTCTGGACAGGGCCAGGTGGAGTAGGCGCTCACACCCCTCCGATGCCGGTCCGCCATGGATCAGCTCAAAAAGCAGCTCCTGGTCGGTGACCACGTTGGACAGCCCGTCAGAGCACAGCAGGATCAGCGTTCCCTCCTGCCGCTGGGTGACGTAGCTGTCCACCGCCACCTGCGCCTCCGCGCCCAAGGCACGGGTGATCAGATTCTTTTGAGGATGTAAGCGGGCCTCCTCGTGGGTGATCTCCCCCCGCTCCACCAGGTCCTCTACCACTGAGTGGTCTCGGGTCAGTTGGCGGATCCCTTGGTGAGATACCATGTACGCGCGGCTGTCTCCCACATTGACCAGGTATACCCGTTCCGGTCCCACGACCGCCGCCACCAAGGTGGTGCCCATGCCCCGGCAGCTCTCATCCATGGCCGCCCGGTAACACACCAGCTCATTGGCCTGCTCCACCGCCCGGCGCAGAAGGCTCTCCACATCCGGCTTCTCGCCGTTCAAGCCTTCTCCCACAGTGGCCGCGAAGCTCTCCACCGCCATGGAGCTGGCCACATTGCCCGCTCTGGCGCCACCCATGCCGTCGCATACCACGGCAAAGGGATAGCGCGCGTCCGCCGGTGAAACGTAGTAGGCGTCCTGATTCTGTTTCCGTACCGCGCCCACATCGCTGACGCCCCAAAGCTCCATTGTCCTCACATCCTTTCCGCCGCCTCCGCGCCGCCCATGGCCTTACGCCGCAACTGTCCGCAGGAGGCGTCGATGTCTCCCCCCAGCTTTCGCCGGACGGTCACCGTTACACCTCGATCCTCCAACCGTTTTTGAAAGGCCCGCACCCGTCTGCTGGGCTTCAGTGGGCTCTCCTCCACATGATTCAGGGGAATGAGGTTCACATGGCTCCCCGTTCCCGCCAGATAGCCCGCCAGCAGATCGGCCTGGGCATCCGAGTCGTTCACTCCGTCGATCATCGCGTACTCAAAGGAGATCCGCCGGCCGGTGGTCTCAAAATACCGGCGGCAGGTATCCATCAGCTTTTCTACGCCCACGCTCCGGTTCACCGGCATGATCTTACTGCGGGTCTCGTCATCGGGGGCATGGAGCGAAACGCTTAATGTTAATTGTAACCGACGAGAGGCCAGTTTGTCAATTTTTTCGGTCAGCCCACAGGTGGACAGGCTGATATGCCGCATCCCCATATTCAGACCATCCGGGTGGTTCACCAGCTCTAAAAACCGCATAACATTCTCAAAATTGTCCAAAGGCTCACCGATACCCATCAAAACAATGTTGGAAACTTCCGCACCACTGTCCAGTTGGGTAAACAAGACTTGGTCCAATATCTCCGACGCCGCCAGGTCCCGTATCTTCCCGCCCAGGGTAGACGCGCAAAAAGCACAGCCCATCCGGCACCCTACCTGAGAGGAAACACAGACCGTGTTGCCGTGACGGTAGCGCATCAGCACTGTCTCCACGCAGTTCCCGTCTCTCAGACGCCACAGGTATTTGATGGTCCCGTCCTCCTTGGACACCTGCTTGCGCTCCACCTGGGGCCGGGTGATATAGGCTTTTTCCCTCAGAGTCTGGCGCAATTCCTTGGAAAGGTTCGTCATCTCCTCAAAATCAGTCACACCCTTGTGCATCCAGGAAAAGATCTGTCTGGCCCGAAAGGCGGGCTGACCCAGGTCCTTGCAAAACGCCTCCAGCTCGGGCAGGTCATAAGACTTTAAATCGATCATGTCTCCACCTCCCGGGTCAGCACCGCGTAATAGAACCCATCCGTCCCCTTTTCCTGGGGCCACAGGGTCTCTTGACATTGCAAGGAAAATTCCCTTCGCTTGTCCAAAAAGGCCATCACGCGGCCCTCGTTCTCCTCCCTGCGCAGGGTACAGGTGGCGTAGAGCAGACGCCCCCCAGGCTTCACCACTCCTCCTGCGTTTTCCAGGATCGCGGTCTGGAGTGGCGTCAGAGCGGCAAAATCAGCCGGGTCCTTATACCGAATATCCGGTTTTTTCCCAATAATACCCAATCCTGAACAGGGCACATCAGCAATCACCAGGTCAAAAGAGCCCTCCACCGGCTTGGTCGCGTCTCCCACCATAGCCTTGACGCAGGACAGCCCCAGGCGCTGCGCGCTTTTCTCCAGCTCTTGCACCTTCCACGGATAAACATCTCTGCTGACGATCTCCCCCCGGTCCCCCATAGCCACCGCCGCCGCAAAGGACTTTCCGCCCGGCGCGGCACACAGGTCCAGCACCCTCTCTCCCGCCTTGGGAGCCGCCGCCAGCACAGCGGTCTTAGCCGCCGGGTCCTGAATATAAAAGAACCCCTTTTGAAAGGCGGGCAGCTCTTCCAAATTGCCGGTCCCCTCCAAAAGCAGGCAGTTTTCCATCCATGGGTGCTCCCGCGCCAATACCCCCTCGCGCTCCAGCCGCTTCACCAGCTCCTCCGAAGACAGCTTGCAGGTATTCACCTGCGCCGTCATAGGCGCTAAGGCATTGTTCTCCTTCAGAAGCGCCTCCACCCGGGTGGCGTCACCATCCAGCTGCCCCGCAAATTCCTCCACCAGCCAAAGGGGATGGCTGTATCGCACCGATAACCTCTGCCAGACCTCTTCCGGGCCTGACCACTTTTCCTCCAGCCGTTGGGACAGTTCCCCCCGGCGACGGTCCAGATTGCGCAGGATGGCGTTAACAAAGCCCGCTGTCCGGGGGTTCTTCCCCCGCTTTTTCGCGAGCTTCACCGCCTCGTCCACTGCCGCCCGGACAGGGATCTGGTCCATCATGAGGATCTGATACCCACCCAGACGCAGGATCTCCAGCACTGTCAGCTCCAGCTTTTCCAGAGACAGCGAGGAAAGCTCTCTCAGATATTCATCCAGCCACAGCCGGTTTTGTAGCACGCCGTATACCAGCCGCGTGGCCAGCGCTGCCTCCCGCGGCTCCATACCCTTCAGCACCTTCCGCAGGCCCTCGTTGGCCCACTCGCCCCGCTTCGCGCACCGCTCCAGCACCGTGAGCGCCGCACTTCTCGCCGTCTCCATCTTTCCTCACCTCCCCATCTCTCAGCTTTCAATCTGTAAAGCGTTCTGCAATTACAGATTTATGGGATGCCCCATCAAAAACGCCGTCGCTAACATTGCCTTTTTCCCGTCGGGCTGTATGGTGACAAGCTCCAAAACTTTACCGTCTCCACAAGCGATCTTCAAACCTTTCTTATTATCCGCCTGCACGACCGACCCCGGTGTCTTGGATGTGGTCTCCCCTGTCAGCGCCGTCTGGAGTACCTTACAGCGCAGGCCGTCCAGCTCCATCACCGCCGCTGGCCAGGGGCACAGTCCACGGACCTGGTCATGGAGCGCCTGGGCCGGACGGGAAAAGTCCATGGGGGAAAGCTCACGGGTCAGCATAGGCGCCAAGGTGGCCTTGCTCTCGTCCTGTGGCGTCCGCGTGGCCGTCCCCTGCTCGATGGCATCCACCGCCTCTGTCACCAGCTGCCCGCCCAGCTCCGCCAAGCGGTCATAGAGCGCCCGCGCCGTCTCGTCCGGCTCAATAGGCGTGGCTCTCTGCAAAATAATATCCCCCGCGTCCAGGTCATGGGCCATGTGCATAATGGTAACGCCCGTCTCTCTCTCTCCATTGAGAATGGCCCAGTTGATGGGGGCCGCTCCCCGGAGCTTGGGGAGCAAGGACGAGTGGACGTTGATACACCCCAGCTTCGGATACGCCAGCATTTCGTCGGGCAAAATGCGCCCATAGGCCGCCACTACGATCAGCTCGGGTGCAAGGGCCTCCACTGTCTTCATGGCCTCTCCGTCCCGGAGCTTTTCCGGCTGAAACACAGGAATCTCATGGTCCAGCGCATATTCCTTCACCGGACAGGCCGTTACCTTCATGCGGCTGCGGGGCTTATCCGGCTGACAAAACACTCCCACCAGCTCATGTCCCGCCTCTGCCAACGCACGCAAGGACGCAACGGCAAAGTCCGGCGTCCCCATAAACAGGATCTTCATGGGTCACCTCTTTTCCGTCGCTCTTCCCTGCTTGCGGTCCTTTTTCTCCGCCGCGGCCTGGATGGCGTCCAGCTCTTCCTCTGTATAGAGCCGCCCCATCACATGCTCGGTAAAGAGGTGCCCGTCCAGATGCTCGATCTCATGGCAGAAGCACCGCGCGGACATCCCCACGTCCTCCACCTCGAAAACCTTTCCGGTGCGGTCCTGGGCCCGCACCTTGGCCCAGTCAGGCCGCTTGACCCAGCCATACAGTCCGGGTACAGACAGACACCCCTCATAGCCCTCCTGCTCTCCATCGGTCTCCAGGAGCTCGGGGTTTACCAGTTCGATGACGTGCCCGTCCGAGGCGGTGACCAGGCAGACACGCCGCAGGATCCCCACTTGGGGCGCCGCCAGGCCATAGCCGTGGGCCTCCTCCAGAGTGTCGTGCATATCGTCCAGCAGTTCCCACAGCTTTTCGTCGAAGTTCGTGACCGGGTGACAGCGTTTGGCCAACACCTCGTCCCCTTGCTCAATGATCGTTCTGATAGCCATACATGTCCTCCTTGCTGTTGTGTCCGCACAACTTGTTAATCCATAGGGTTGGAGTCACCAAACAGGGATATCTCCCGATTTTCCTTGTCCTGTGAGCCCTGCCGCAAAAAGTGGGCGATCAGGGCACGGACCGGCCCCGCCGCCCCCTCCTGGCAGGAAAGGGTCAATTGATAGCGGTATCGTTCGTTGAGCTTGTAGATAGGCGCGGGAGCCGGGCCCAGCAAAGCAGGCTCGCCCTTCCGGTACCGCGGGTCACGCAGGGCCTTGTCCAGTCCCTGCCGCAGCCGCTGGCAGGCGCGAAGCACCCCTTCCTCGTTGCGGCCAGAGGCCGTAAGCACAAACAGCTCCCGGAAGGGCGGCATCCCTGTAGCCCGCCGAAGTTCCAGCTCCTGGGCATAAAAGCTGTCATAGTCCTGCCTCGCGGCAAAGGTGATTACATCGTTGTCCGGGGTGTAGGTCTGAATGACCGCCCGCCCTGCCTTGGCGCCCCGCCCCGCGCGGCCTACCACCTGTGTGATCAGGGAAAAGGTCCGCTCTCCCGCACGAAAATCAGGCACATAGAGGCCGCTGTCGGCGGAGATCACCCCCACCAGCGTCACGTTTTCAAAATCCAGCCCCTTGGCCACCATCTGCGTCCCTAAGAGGATAGGGGCCTTCCCATTGGCAAACTTGTCCAGGATGGTCTGGTGGCCTTTGCTTGGACTAACCACATCGGCGTCCAGCCGCAGGATCTCCCGCCCCGGAAACAGTTCCTCCAGCGTCTCTTGGAGACGCTGTGTCCCAGAGCCGACGAACCGCAAGGGTCCCCCGCACTGCGGACAGGCCTCGGGCAGCGGCTGGGAGTGCCCGCAGTGGTGGCACATAAGCCGACGGTTGGCGGAGTGGTAAGTCAGATACACCGAGCATCTGGGACAGGTCGGCGCCTCGCCGCAGAGGTCGCACACCACCCGCTGCCGCGCGCCGCGGCGGTTGAGCAGGAGGATGCTTTGTTCTCCCCGGGCTATGTTGGCGGCCAGCTCTTCCGCCAGCTCTGTGCCCACGTCGGTAT
The DNA here is from genome assembly GCA_910579775.1 of uncultured Oscillospiraceae bacterium. Classification (GTDB taxonomy): domain Bacteria; phylum Bacillota; class Clostridia; order Oscillospirales; family Oscillospiraceae; genus MGBC124762. The sequence continues at coordinate 183,889 of CAJTUE010000002.1, forward strand.
CATTTCCCCGGCGCAGTTCCTTCTTCATGTCACTGACTATGACCTCAGGCAGTGCCTGCCGGTTATACCGTCCGGGCAGTGTCAGCAGATGATAGCGGCCCTGCCGCGCCAGATACATGCTCTCCACCGCCGGCGTCGCGGAACCCAGGACCAACAACGCCCCTTGCCGGGCACAGCGGTACTGGGCCACCTCTCTGGCATGGTACCGGGGCACGTTCTCCGACTTATAGGACCCCTCATGCTCTTCGTCCAGCACCACGACCCCCAGATCCTCCAGCGGTGCGAACACCGCCGAGCGCGCGCCGATGACCACTCTGGCCTTCCCCGAACGCGCCCGCTTCCACTCGTCGTAGCGTTGGGCGTCGGGTAGGGAGCTGTGGAGCACGGCTACCTGTTCTCCGAAATAGCCGGTGAAGATCCGTAAAAGCTGAGGCGTCAAGGCGATCTCCGGCACCAGCACCAGGGCGGACTTGCCCCGCTCCAGGGCCGACTGGATCAGCCGGATATAGACCTGGGTCTTTCCCGAGCCGGTAACGCCATACAACAGCGCCACGCCCGGCTTGTCCTCCTTCGCCAAACTGTCCAGTGCCTCAAAGGCCCTTTGCTGCTCCTCGTTCAGGGTAAAGGGCTTTCCGGGGGGCGGAAGATCCCGAATGGCACTTCGCAGGACCTCTCGCTTAGACAGGGTCAATATCCCCCGCTTCGCCAGTGCCCGCACCGTAGTCGAGCTGGCGCCGGTCAGATAACAGATCTCCTTCATGCCCCCATGCCCCACGGCAGTGAGAAGCTCTACCACGCTGTACTGTAGCGGTGCGGTCTTGCGCCGCAGTGCCGCCTGGGCCAGGGCCTCCTCCGGGGACAGGGCTAGAGACGCCACCTCCTCAGTTTTGTCCCCCACACCCCGTTTAATGCTGGCCTCGATGGTCAATATCCCTTCCCCCGCCAGCTTCCTAGCGATAGCCATGGGATCTGTCACACCAAAAGCCAGGCGAAGCTCCTTAACCTCCATGCCTCCTGGGCGGGACAGCAGCAGCTCCACCAGCCGTGCGGCGGCCGCGGACTTACCCGCCGCGGCCAGGGCGCGCTCCCGGTCTACTCCCTCCGCCAGCGAAACGCTGTCGCGCACGGAAAACCAAAGTCCCGTGGGTAGCATGGCCTTGGCGGATTGGTAAACAGTACAAAAATACCGCCGGGCCATCCAAAGGCAAAGCTTCAGCTCCCCCTCCCGCAGCACCGGCGTCTCATCCAGCAGCGCCAAAACAGTTTTCAACCTGATCCGGGGCTTGTCCTCCGACCGCTCCAGCGCCAGGACCAGACCCTCTACCACCTTGTTCCCCCGCCCAAAGGGGACCAACACCCGCATTCCGGGTAGGATCGTCTCCTCCAGAGCGGGCGGCACAAGATAGTCATAGGGCCGGTCGATGGCGAAGGTGGCCGCGCCCAGGGCCAGCTTCGCCGTCACGGTCAAGCTCATGGAAGACTCAGTCCACCATGCTCACAAGACCGTCCGCCACCTCACGGATGGCCAGCGTTACCGGCTTCTCCGAGAGAGGATATCCCTCGTCCTCGGCGGTCTGGGCGATCTGGCGGGCACGCTGAGCCACCACATTCACCAGCATATAACGGCTGGGCACATGGTCCAACAGCTTGGACATCGCGGGATACAGCATCATAACGCAACACTCCTATCTTTCAATAAAATTGGATCTATGATCTTACCGTTTCCTGATTGGCCAGCATGGGGATCAGTGGGATGCGCTGCTCCACCCGACAGCCCTCAGCGGTGAGGATCGCCAAAATTTCCTGGGTCGCGCCCTGGACGGAATCGTTGATGACCAAATAGTCATATTGGGGGATCTGGCGGAATTCCTCCAGCGCCCGGCTTAGCCGTCCCTCAATGACCTGCTCGTCATCGGTGGCCCGGCCGTGGAGCCTGCGGGACAGTTCTTCAAAGCTGGGGGGCATCACAAAGATCAGCACAGCCTCCGGGCACTTCTGCCGCACCATCGCCGCGCCCTGAACGTCGATCTCCAGCAGCACATCCACCCCAGCGTCCAGTTTTTCCTCAATGACCTTCAGGGATGTACCGTAGTAGTGCTCCACATACTGGGCGTACTCCAACAGCTCTCCCCGCTGGATCATCCCTTCAAACTCCTCGTTGGACACAAAGCAGTAGCTCACGCCGTCCGCCTCGCCTACCCGGGGCTGCCGGGTGGTGTAGGACACGGAGAAATGGATATCGGGCCGTTCGCTCAAAAGCTCAGCGATCACGGTGGACTTCCCCGCCCCTGAAGGTCCGGACAACACGATCAACGTACCCTTTGTTTTCTTTCGTATGGCGCTCATGGCGTCTCCTCGCCTCCATCCTCGTCTTCCAAAGCCTCCCTGCCGGTGAGCCTCCCCGCCAGATTAGCGCTCTGGACCGCCGCCAGGACCACATGGCCGCTGTCCATGATCAGCACGGCCTTGGTCTTGCGGCCCAAGGTCGCGTCGATGAGGCGTCCCGCTTCTCTAGCCTCCTGGATCATGCGCTTCACCGGCGCGGAATCGGGGCTGACCACCGCGATCACCCGCTGGGCAGAGACCATGTTTCCGTAGCCGATATTGATAAGCTTCATGGGTTCCCCCCCTTACTCGATGTTCTGCACCTGTTCCCGGATCTTCTCGATCTCCGCCTTCATATCCACCACCACCTTCGTGATGGAGATGTCAGAACACTTGGAGCCGATGGTGTTGGCCTCCCGGTTGAATTCCTGGATGAGGAAGTCCAGCTTGCGGCCCACGCCGCCGTCACCGTCCAGCAGCTCGGCCAGCTGCTCCAAATGGGAGCGAAGCCGCACCGTCTCCTCGTCCACCGCCACCTTGTCGGCAAAAATGGCCGCCTCGGTGAGGATCCGGCTCTCGTCGATCTGGGTGTTTTGAAGCGTCTCCTTCAGCTTGGCCTCCAGCCGCTCCCGGTAGGCCGTCACCGTCTGGGGCGACTGCGCTTCCACCTTGCCCACCAGAGCCTTGATGGTCTCGCCCCGGCTCAGGATATCCTCCTTGAGGCGCTGGCCCTCCCGCGCCCGCATAGCGTTAAAGTCATCCAGCGCCAGCTCCAGGGTCTCCAGCAGTTGCTCCTTCACCGCCTCCGGGTCCTCTTCCTTCTTCTCTACGGTGAGCACGTCGGGAAAACGGGCCACCGAGGTGGGATAGCTCTCGTCCTTCAGGTAGCCGCCCCCCAGAGACCAGATGGTCTTGAGGGCTTCAATATACTCCTTCGCCAGACCCTCATTGACCGTCACCTTTTGGTCATCCTGGGCGGTCTGGGTCACAGAAATAAACACATCCACCTTGCCGCGGCCGACCTTCTCCTGCACCCGCTTTTTCATTGCGTCCTCGGCAAAGAGATACGATCTTGGCATCTTCACCGTGCAGTCCAGATAGCGGTTGTTCACCGCCCGAAGCTCCGCCACCAGTGTCAAGCCATCCCGCTGGGTCTCTCCCCGGCCATAGCCGGTCATGCTTCTGATCACGCTTCCTCAGCTCCTTTATGTTCCGTCCTGTCAACAGCAGGGTCCGCCCCAGGGGGTGAGACAGCTGAAGCACAGATACGCGCTGCAGCAATCGTCGCATCCACTGCTGGCGGAGGACCTGTAGCCGGAGGGCCGGTAGGACACGCCGCCCTGGCTCATCATGGCGTAGGCCTGGCGGTATTCCATGTTGCCCGGCTCCATCTGCGCCGCCATCTGGTAATTCTGCCGGGCCTCATCCAGCCAGCCCCGGCGGTAGCATACCGCCCCCATCAGGAAATACCATTCCGCGTTCTTGGTGGTGGCCTCCTGGGTCAGCATCCGCTCCGCCGCCTCCACATTTCCCGCCTGGATGCACTGGCGCACCTTGGCAAAGAAGGGGTCGGCGCTCGCTCGCTGATAGTTCTGGGTCTGATAACCGCTCTGGGCCTGGTAGGTCGCGCCGCCGCCGCTCTGATGGCCTTCCCCGCCGCTTCGCTGACGGGTAATGGCATCGTAGGCCTCGTTGACCTCCTTCATCTTCTCCTCCGCCAGATCGGCCAGAGGATTATCCTGGTAGTTGTCTGGGTGGTATTTTCGCGCCAGCTCCCGATATGCCCGCTTGACCTCATTGTCGCTGGCGCCTGGGCTGACGCCCAGAATACTATAAGGGTCTTTCATGGATCTGCCTACTTTCTCTGCCGCCGTGCCAGGTCCCGGCTACAGCCCGTTTTTGCACCTGGGGCAAGCCCAGATAGAGGATATTCTCCAGCACCGCCTGCCAGCGGTTGGGAGGAAGCAGCTGAAACGCGCTCTGCGCCAGCGCCAGGGAATGGCTCATGGTCACGTCCACATAGTCCAGGTCCGGCCTGCCCGCAAAACGGGCGTCAATGGGGTTATAGCGACCTTTTTCCCGGTCCTCGGCCAGGTCGTCGGCGGCGTCCGCCAGATAGATCCATCGTCCCAGCTGGTAGAGCAGCTGTGCTCTGGGCCGGTCTACTGTTTCGTCCCCCGTCCCCGGCGCGGCGGCGGCCAACAGCCTCGCAAAGGCGTCGGCGGTGCGGTCCAGGCTGGGGTTTTTTTCCTTCTCCAACTCCTTTAACGCATCCAGACAGCTTTTCACCGTCTCGTCAAACTCCGGCAGCGCGGCACGGGCCTTACGATAGCCTCTTCTTAACCAGCACCGGGCGAGCCTGCTTTTCACCGCCTTGCCAAAGCCCTCGTCCGCTGCGTCGTCCGCCAGCTTGTAAGAGGTCAGGATCACGCTCTCCCGAGCGCACAGCGCGGCGCGTTCATTTTCTGAAACCGCATGCCTCGGACGGAAAGGATGCGCGCCACAACGCCGCTTACAGGGGATGATCGGTCCGGTCCCATCGTCCAGCAGCAGAGCCAGAAACACAAAATCATAGTTGAGGACGAACCGGGCCGCTGTTCCGCATTGCTCCTTCAAGGCGTGGCAAAGACCGCAGTATGCCGCTTGATAGGCCTCCCAGTCCCGAACCTTCAGCTCCTCCCAAAGGGGTCTGACATACCCAAACACCGCTATTCCTCCACAGCCACGACCCGATAGGTGACGGCCTTGTGTCGGCGCAGATACCGCTCCAGCGGAAGGCTGACGCCTGCCAGCACAGCGACAAACGCGGTCACCGCGCCTGCCGCGGCTACGCCCTCACCGAAGCGTTGAAATCCTACCGCCGCGGCAAACAGCCCCACAAAGGGCAGCAGATAGAGCAAAAACGCATACCGGAGGACCGAGCTGGAAGCACTCTCCACCGTCACCCGCTGTCCCGCTCGGGCGCCCAGCTCATCCAATGCCACTGCGGTGATCTCAGGCGCATGGATCATAGAACCGCATCCGGCACAGTCGGCGCAATTGTGACTGCAGGCAGACTCTCGCTTCACGGTGATCTCTACCCGGCCATTGGACAGTCGTTTGCGCACCATAGCTCGCTGGGTCATCCGCCGCTCCCCTCCGTCAGCAGGAAGGACACCTTGTACTCCCCGATCACCCCCGCGTAGGTCACACCGTTCAAATTGACCTTGGCGGTCTGGATGTTCTGCCCCTTTGGCAGGGAGAGGTCCTTCAGATCCACAACCACTTGGATATACTGGGGTAGCACCCGCTCCAGGGCTTCTTCTGTTCCCCGCACCTGCACCTTGATAGACTGAGTCACAGGCGTCGCGGTATAGCCCTTGGGCACGTTGACGATCTCAATATTGGAGGTCTCCAGGGTGATGGTCTCCAGTCCACGGACCGTAACCTTCACGGTGGCCTCCTCCACCCCGCTCACATTCTCCACATCCTGTCCCAGCGGAATGGGGAAGGTAAAGGTCCCCGTCCCCACCACCTTGGAAAGCTCAATGGCGCCCAGATTGATGGCGGTATAGGCGGCCAGATCATCCTCACTGCCGGACAAAACGATGGACGAGGGCTCGATCTCACACTCCAGATGCTTGTCTTCCTCCCCGATCACGCCGCCGCCGGGGGTAAAGTCCACTGTCAGCGGCACTTCCTTCACCATGACCACAGGCAGGGAGACATTCACCGTCGCGGGGGTCACAGTCAGACTCTTGTCCTCGATCACCTCGCCGTCCTGTCCGATGAGAACATAGCTCATGTCCTCCCGCACGCTCTCGCTCAGCTCTTTACGGTTCACTGTTACTTGTGCAAAGGCTACACGGCCCACAGCCGCCTCTTCCCCGCTGATTTCAATGGCGGCGGGCTGGAAGGAAAATTCTCCCGCCTGATACCCCTTCGCCACACTGCCGGTAAACACCCCTCGGATGTCCACCGCCTTGGTGGTGCAGCGGCTGACCTCCACCTGGATATAAAAGGGGTCCCGGTCCAGCACCGAAAGGTTGCTGTTGGAGACCGTCCCGGGCCACGAGATATCATAGGCCAGATTATGGCTTCCCTCCGCCACGATCCGGCTCAGGTCAGCGGTGACCGTGATGTTGTCCCTGCGCAGATGGGAGAGCACGCTCCATTTCCCCTGCACCTCCAGACTGATGGACGCCTTGGCCTCCCGGGAGAGCATCAGGCCGTTGCTGTTGAGCACATCCTCCCCTGTAAACGTAACGGGAATGTTGGAGATGGAGATCTTGCGGTCCGGGTTGTCCACGTTGCGCACATAGAGCCACAGGGCGCACGCCACCACAATGGACAGCACGATATAAAGGGCCTTATTCGCCGTCTTGCCGCTCTTGTCCATCCGCATCCCCTCCCTTCTTGGTCTTAAAGAGCCCGCCAAGGAAGGAGGACTTGGCCTTGTCCGTTTCCTCTACGGCGATCAGCTCGTTGCGAAGCAGACGCTCCAGCGTCTCCGGGGCCAAATGCCGCTTGAGCATCCCGCCCACGGCCACGGAGATCGCCCCGGTCTCCTCGGAGACGATAGCCACCACCGCGTCGGTACGCTCGCTGACGCCGATGCCCGCCCGGTGGCGCATCCCCAGGTCCCGGCTCAGGTTCACGTTCCCCGACAGGGGAAGCATGCACCCCGCGCCAACCACCCGGCCGCCCCGGACAATGACCGCTCCGTCGTGAAGGGGCGCTTTGTTCCAAAAGAGATTTTTGAGCAGCTCCGCGTTGACACTGCAATCCAGCGCGGTGCCTGTGGCAATGGCATCGTCCAGCAGGTTCTTGCGCTCAAAGACCATCAGCGCACCCACCTTATCCTTGGAAAGGGCGGTATAGGCCGCTACCGTCTGGTCGATGGCCGTTTCGATCTCCGTTGCCGCTTCCTCTCGCATAAACAAGTGCTTCAGCTTGTTGCTGCCCAGCTGCTCCAGCAGCCGCCGCAGCTCGGGCTGGAAGATGACCACCAGCGCCAAAAAGCCCAGCTCCAGCGCCCGGCCCAGGATAAAATTGACCACGTGGAGCTGGCACACATCAGACACCCAAAGGGCCACCACCAGGACCAGGATCGCCTTGGCCACGTTGGCGGTGCTGCTGCGGGAGGCAAAGAGCATCAACCGATACACCAGATAGGCGATGACCGCCACATCCAGAATATCGGTGAAACGGATGGTCTGGATAAACGCGCCCCAGGTCTGCATGAGCTGTGCCAACCATTCCATTTCCTGATCCCTCCCGTCTTGTTTTTTACGCAAACTGTACCCGTGTCCACCTGGGTAAAAATATACAGATACATTATACTTTATCTCCCCGCAAATGGCAAGGTCAACGCACATTAAAATTTTAAAAAAAGACGCCGGTCAACCGGCGTCTTTTTTGTGATGAAAGGAGAATTTGGATTCCGTGCCTTTCAAGATGCGCTGTATGTTCCCCCGGTGCTTCCACACCAGCAGCCAGCCGGGGATAATTGCCACCAACACCAGGATCGGATCGTGGAACACGAACCATGTAGAAAAGGGATAGCTGAAACCCGCCCAAACAGAGCCAAGAGACACCCACTTGGTAATGACCGCCAGCAGCAGGAAGCCCGCCCAGGCCACCAGGCCGATACGCCAGTCGATTATCCAAACCAGCGTCCCACCGGAGAGCACTCCTTTGCCGCCCTTGAAGCCAAACATAATAGGGTACATATGGCCCAGGACACAGAACATTCCGGCCCAGTACTTGATGTAGGCCATAGACAGCGGAGCGGTGGCCTTTAACAGGGCAAACGCGCCCACCCCAACCAGCACCGCCAGCACCATTTTGAGCACGTCGCACAGAATGACCACTGCGGTCAACGGTCCACCGAAGGTACGGTAAAAGTTAGTCAGCCCCGCATTGCCGCTACCGTGGGTGCGAACGTCATCGCGTAAAATATATTTTGAGACGATGACCGCGCCGTTGAAGCAACCCAGGAGATAGCTGATGACTGCAACCAGCACTCCTGTGACAATGAGGATCCCCCACAAGGCATCCAGTCCATAGAGCTTTTCAATCCAACGGGTTTGGTCATAGATCAATTCCATCTCTCTACCCCTCCTTCTCTCCCTTCTCCCGGACGGTCAGTTTAATAGGCGTGCCCTCCAGGCCGAAGGTAGTCCTGATTTGGTTCTCCAAATACCGCTGATAAGAAAAGTGAAACAGCTCCGCATTATTGCAGAAACACACAAAATGGGGCGGCTTCACCCCAACCTGGGTCATATAATAGATCTTCAGCCGCCGTCCCCGGTCGGTAGGGGGCTGGACCCGGGCGGTGGCGTCTGCCAGGACATTGTTGAGCATCCCGGTGGTGATGCGCATGGCCGCCTGCTCATTGACATAGTTGATGAGGTCAAAGAGCCGGTCCACCCGCTGGCCCGTGAGGGCGGAGATGAACAAAATAGGGGCGTAGGTCATATAGCTCAGGTCACGGCGGACGTCCTCGCGCATCCTGTCCATGGTCTTATCGTCCTTTTCCACCGCGTCCCACTTGTTGACCACGATGATGCAGGCCTTCCCCGCATCGTGGGCCAGCCCGGCCACCTTGGTGTCCTGCTCGGTGACCCCCTCGTTGGCGTCGATGAGGATGAGGCACACGTCGCACCGCTCGATGGCCATGGTGCCCCGGAGGACAGAAAACTTCTCCACCCGGTCGTCCACTTTGGATTTTTTGCGCATTCCGGCGGTGTCGATGAGAAGATACTTCCCCTTCTCGTTTTCAAAATAGCTGTCCACCGCGTCCCGGGTGGTGCCCGCCATATTGGAGACGATGACCCGTTCTTCCCCCAGGATGCGGTTGACCAGGGAGGACTTGCCCACGTTGGGCTTGCCGATGATGGCCACCTTGATAAGGTCGGGGTCCTCTTCCTCATCGTCCTCGGGGGGAAAGTATTTCAGGCACTCGTCCAGCAGGTCGCCCGTGCCGTGGCCGTGAACGGCGGAGACAGCCACAGGGTCGCCCAGACCCAGGTTGTAAAACTCGTAGATGTCCGGGTTGGTGGGCCCGGTCTGGTCCATTTTGTTCACCGCCAGCACCACCGGCTTGCCCGACTTCAAAAGCATGTTCGCCACCTCCTGGTCGGAGGCGGTGAGCCCGGTCTTAATGTCGCACAAAAAGATGATGACCGTGGCGTTTTGGATGGCGATCTCCGCCTGGGTGCGCATGAAAAGCAAAATTTCGTCGTCGGTGCGGGGCTCGATGCCCCCCGTGTCCACCAGGTCAAACCTCCGCCCCAGCCACTCGCAGGGGGCATAGAGCCGGTCACGAGTCACGCCGGGGGTGTCCTCCACGATGGAGAGGCGCTGCCCGGTGAGCTTGTTGAACAGCATGGACTTGCCCACATTCGGACGGCCCACAATGGCTACCACAGGTCTCATATCTTTTATCCTCCGAAAATCGCGTCACACAGATCAAATCCGTCTTGATTTACCGGCGTCACGGGAACGCCCAACGCCTCCTCCACCTGGGCGACAGTCACGTCGTCTAAGAACACGTCCTGCCCGTGGCGAAGCATGTTGACCGGGATCAGGAGCCGTTGCCCCAAATCCTTGCCCCGCAGCTGGTCAATCAGGTCGCCGCCAGTGACCAACCCCGCCACCGTGATCGTCGTACCAAAGAAACGGTTTTCGATGGGATAGACCTTTCCTTTAGTATGACACTTCCCAGCAGCTTTGTCAACAATTTCCTCCAAAAATGGGGCGCAAGCCACGCCCGTGGCAATCGAAAACGAGGTCGCGTTCGTTTCCTCGGCCAACTCGAAGGCGGAATCAAACTCGGTGCGAAGCAGCCGCAGCATCCCCACGCCGTTTTCCAGCTGGGTGTAGTCCTCAAAATATTCGTCCGCCGGGATCGCCCGCTCCGCCTGCAAATAGAACTCATCTGAACACCAAGCCAGCCGCGTCCCAAGCTCCTGCAAACACCTTTCCCCAAAACGCTCCACCATATCCACCACCGCCCCGGCGGTCTCCACGGTATACGGCTCTAAAGGATACAGCCCCTGGCGGTGCTTGGTCAGACCCACGGGCACCACCGAGATACTGTTCACGCCAGGGTACATGGCCGCCAGGTCTTCCAGGGTTTTTTGCAGATGTCTGCCGTCGTTGATCCCCGGACAGGACACGATCTGGCAATTCATCTGAATGCCCGCCTCCGCGAACCGCTTCATCAAGTCGATCCCCGCCCCGGCATTTCGATTCCCCAGCAGCTTGCAGCGCAGCTCCGGCTCGGTGGTATGGACGGACACGTTGATAGGTGAAATATGCAGGTCGATGATCCGCTGGGCCTCTCGGGGGCTCAGGTTGGTCAGGGTGATGTAGTTCCCCATGAGAAAGGACAGCCGGGCGTCGTCGTCCTTGAAGTAGAGCGTCTCCCGCAGGCCACGGGGCAGCTGGTCCACGAAGCAGAAGATACAGTGGTTGGCGCAGGAGCGGGGGGAATCCATCATATAGGTCTCAAAATTGAGCCCCAGCTCATCCCCCTCCCCCTTGCGGACGGTGACCTCCCGGACCACGCCGTCCCGTTCCAGGGTCAGCGTCAGCTCCGGGTCGTAGGTATAGAATTTGTAGTCCAGCACGTCCACGATGTCGTGACCGTTGACCTTTTGCAGGGTCTCTCCGGCCTTGACGCCTCGCCTGTCCGCAGGGCTTTTCGGGTCCACGCTGACGATCACCGTCTTGTTCATGGCCTGTCCTCCTCATGGTAAGAAAAAAGGGCGGAAATTTTGTTCCGCCCTGCTTTTCCTGCCGGTATGCAATTACTTCTTCGCCTCGGCCTTGGCGTACTCCCGCCCGTCGTAAGTCATGCAGGACTTGCACAGCCGATGGGGCAGCTTGTACTCACCGCACTTGGGGCACAGCACCAGGGTGGGGGCCTCCAGCTTCCACACGCTGCTGCGGCGCTTGTTACGGCGCTGTTTGGAGATTTTACTCTTGGGGACTGCCATAATGACACCTCCTTTAGGTGAATGGGCGGCGGCTTTTCAGTCATTCCTCCGCTTGCTCAAAAAACTTACCGAGAGCCGCGAGACGCGGATCCCCTTCCTTCTTACACCGGCACGGTTCTACATTCAAGTCAACGCCGCAGCCGGAACAAAGGCCCTTACAATCCTCCACGCAGAGATTTTTGCTGTCCATCTCCAGCACGAAGGTCTCGCTCATCAGCGCGCCCGCGTCCAGCTCGTTCCCCTCCAGCAAAATGATGTCATCCTGCTCCTCCTCCCCCGCCAGCTCTGTGGCGAGCAGAGTCTCGAATTGGATGACCTTGTCCCTTTGGAAGGACTTGGCACAGCGGTCGCAGTGCAGATGAAGCGTTGTTTCCGCCCGCGCGGTGAACACCAGCGCTCCCGCCATGTTCCGCACCTGCCCCGTCACCTTGACCAGCTCTTGGATCGGCCGCTCTCCCCCAAAGGAAAGCTCAGACAAATCCAGCGTGAAATCAAAAGGAAGGACCGCGCCGGGAACATGGATGATGTCTTTCAGATCAAGTCGCATGGCACACCTCGCACAACGGTACGGCTAGTATTATAACCATTCTTTTCCCCATTGTCAAATACTTTTCGCCCTTTTTCCGAAATTTGTTCAAAGCGGACAACTCAAAGCTTTTTCAATTCCTTTAAAGATATCACTTTTTCAAAATTCGGCAAAACACCCATCTGCTCAGGCGACTGTCCGGGCAAGCCGTAAATATCATGGCCGGGGTACTGGTTTCCCTCCACCAGCACCGGTCCCGCCGGAGTCACCGCCACGTCCCAGCCCACATAGCGCACGCCGGGAATGACCCCCGCCGCTTCCTGGGCCAGAGCGGTGACCCGGTCCCAAAGGGGCACCTGGAACCCCTCAAACACTGTCCCGGTGCCCGGGTGCCCTTCAAACTGCGCTCCCGCTTTGTTGACCGCCCCGCACAACACGACCCCCGTCGATTGGTCAAGAGGCGCCACCATACCGCCGCTGTTGAAGTTATCCACCGGCTTGTCGCCGCTTCCCACCCGCAGGAAGGAGGCCACGATATGCCCCACCCCATCCTTGCAGATGGTCACCAGCCGCACGGTGTTGATACAGCCGGGCCACAGCTTGTTGAGGTCCGGGTGCTGGCAGATGACCTCCTCGCACAGGGTCTGCCCGCTCCCCCGCAGGCGCTCCAAAAGCGCCTGGTAGTCCTGCACGTCCTTATCGTATATCTTCTCCACTCCGTCGCCGTGGGTGGCGTCCTGGGGCTTGACCAGCACCACGCCCAATGTAGTGAGCATCTCCCGGAGCTCGTCCGCGCCCGCCTCCCGCAGGTCCAGCCACCGCCGCCCCACATAGGAGGCAAATGCCTTCAAAAATTCCGTTTTCTCCGCAAAGTAGTGCATATCCTCATGCTTGTTCAGGGCGCGTACATAGCGGTTGTTCTTCCCCCGGGTGAGCACGCTGGCGCGCTGCTTACGGTTCATCTCCCACATATGGAAGAGGGCGTAGTCGGAATACCCCGCCTCGTAGCGAAGCCCGCACCAAACCATGTCCGCCAACACACCCAGCTTGCTTTTTCCGCTCTCCTGAGCCACCTTAGCGGCGGTGGCGCGCATCTTCTTGGTGTCCATCCGCCGGATCAGGCCAAATAGTCCCGCCATTTTCTATGTCCTCCTTATCCCATCAGTCCGCCCAGCCACTGGGCCAGGGGCAAATACACCGCGGGGAGAAAGATAGCGGGCAGCATATTCCCCACCCGCACCCGCTCCTTCCCCAGGGCCAGCATGTTGACAGCTATCCCCACGATAATAACTCCGCCTACCGCGCTCATCTCCGCCACCAGCGCGTCGGAGAGGTATGGCCCAATCACCGAGGCCAGCAGGGTCAGTCCACCCTGGTAAATAAACAAAGGAATGACAGAAAACATCACGCCGACGCCCATGGTGGCCGCGAAGGTAATGGAGGTCACCCCGTCGATGACCCCTTTAGAGACGATGATGGACCAGTCTCCTTTCAGCCCCGCCGCCAGGGAGCCGTTGATGGCCATGGCCCCCACGCAGTAGAGCACGGCAGCGCTGACAAAGCCCTCGCTGAAGCGGGCGTTGTCTCCTTTGGTGGCCACCTTGGCCTTGAGGGCGTTGCCCACCTTGTCCATTTTTCCCTCGATGTCGATCCACTCACCCAGCAGCGTGCCCACCACCATGCACACGATCACGCACAGGGTATTGCGGGTCTCCAAGGCCGCGTCCACGCCGATGAGCAGCACGCAAAGCCCCAGAGCGCAAGTAATGGCCCTCGTCAGCCGTTCCGATATTTTCCCCCGGAATACCAACCCGATCACGCTTCCCACCAGGATCAGCGCCACATTGATGACCGTTGCGCCCATTTTCTCACTTCCCCGTTTTTTAACTGAGGAAGTATTATACCTCAACTGCCGCTTCTTGGCAAGAAAACGCGCGAAAAAAGTCCGCCGAAAAGAGCTCCTTTCGGCGGACGTTCATTTCTGGTCCTCACGTGCGGTTTATTGATACGCCGAACACAGCTCCCGGCTGTCCGCCTCCGCCTCCAAGGACATGGCGGAGCACTCAAAGGCCACCCGTTCCTCGCTGTGGTCGCCCAGCTGCTTGGTGTACACCCGGCTCTGCAGCCGCCCGTCCAGGTGCAGGCGCTGACCCACCTCCATAGCGGCGCACCGCTGGGCCATGGACCCCCAGGCAATGCAGGGCAGATAGTCCGAGCGGCCGTACCGCCGGTTCACCGCCAGGGTAAAGTCGCAGATCTCCCGCCCCAGCGGCGTGCGCCGGGACCCTCCGAGCCTGCAGATGGTGCCCGCCAGCTTCAGGTCGTTGATATGGTCGTCGGTGGTGGGGACGATCTCCTGGGCCAGCACGGTAATGACCAGCTTAGCACCCACGCCGCTTTTGTTGTTGAAGGTGCGCAGGCTCCCCCGCACCTCTACCCGCGTTCCCTCCACAAGCTCTTTTGGTGGAAGGAGCCGTTCGGAAAACAAAATGTTAAGCACGTCCTCGTTTCCCGACAACCGCTCTACCGCCAGTGGGAACCGGTAGAAGCCCTCCTCGTGGCTCCGGTGGGAAAGCTGGGTCTTTCCTGCCACACAGCCCCGTAATATGATCCGGTTGAGGTCTTGTCCTTGTTGTACCATGGCGCAACGCTCCCTTTTCTTCAGTTGCGCCATATATATGCGGGCATATTCCAGCTTATACCAAACGTCCCCGGTCCCCCTTGGCCCAGCCACAGGCGTTGGCCTCGTCATAGTCCAGGTGGACGTAGGTAGCGAACTTGTCCGACACCCGCGCCACCGTGTCCATGAGCACCGCCGGACGGTCAGTGAGGCACTTGAGGCCCAACACCTCGCCGTCCCGCACCCCAAACCGTTCCGCGTCCCGCGGCGTGAGGTGGACGTGCCGTTGGGCGATGATGAGGCCGTTTTCCAGCTTCAGCTCCCGCCCATTGGCCCGCAGGATCACGGAGCAGCTGCCGTGCAGATCGCCGCTCTGGCGTACGGGCGGCTTTAAGCCCAGGGTCACCGCGTCGGTACGGCTCACCTCCACCTGGTTTTCCTTCCGCTCAGGGCCGAGGATCGCTACGTTTTGAAAGCTCCCCTTCGGTCCGATTACATCCACCCGCTCGGCGCACACGAACTGTCCCGGCTGGGACAGAGGCCGGACCGCCGTCAAGCGGTGCCCCGGTCCAAACAACGCCTGGGTCGCCTCCACGGTGAGATGAACGTGCCGCCCGGAGGCCTCGATCTCGATGGTCAGGGCGTTCACCACCGCCTGAACGATCTCTTTACTGCTCGCCATGACCTCACCGTCCTCCACTTACATACTCTCGTCTCTGTGGGGCAGGATCGCGTCCACCTCGGCGTGGGGCCGGGGAATCACGTGGACGGAGATCAGCTCACCCACCTTCTCCGCCGCCGCTGCGCCCGCGTCAGTGGCCGCCTGAACGGCGCCCACATCGCCCCGGACCATCACGGTCACCAGGCCGCCGCCCACCTGCTCCTTGCCCACCAGCTGGACATTGGCGGACTTCACCATGGCGTCGGCTGCCTCAATGGCCCCCACCAGTCCCTTGGTCTCTACCATTCCCAACGCGTTTGTGTTTGCCATCTTCTTTGTTCCTCCTTGTGGCGCCCCTGTGGGGCTGTTTGTCGTTTCCTGTTCCTGCTTTGTGATGCGCTCCAGCGCCTTGCCGATCTTTTCGTGGGTATCCAGCCGTTCATGGGGCCCCACCTTGTCGGTGCTGATCTTGTCCGCCGCCTCTGTCTCGGCTGTCTTGCTCTTTTTTGCCCTTCCCGTCACGTTTCGCTGCCCCGCCTTTACCGGCGTTTTCTCCTTCTCCGGCAATGTGGGCACCTCCGCACCGCTGCCCGGCGCCACCAGGCTGGTCAGCTCCGGCTGGGTCGGCCCTACCGCAGCTGCCGCAGGGCCTCCGCGATGATCCAGGTCAGCTCCTTCTGGGAAATGTTCTGTCTGCCGCAACTTCCTTCACCCCCCTTCAATTCCTCCAGCTCTCTAACGCCCCAGGCCACCCGTTTAATGTTCACCAGGTCTAAAGGCCCAATGTTGTTGGAGGTGGATGAGCCGCCCACCGCGCCGCACCCCAGCGTCAGCGCAGGAAACAGGTTGGTGGTGGCGCCGATACCACCCAAAGCGGCGGGGGTGTTCACCAGCACCCGGGAGGCGGGCACCGCCCGGGCGAAACGCTCCACCACCCTGTCGTCCTTGGCGTGGATGGCAAAGGTATGGCCCGCCCCCTCATGGCGCAGGATTTCTACGCACCGCTCCAACGCCTTTTGCTCGTCCTGCTCCACATAGTATGCCAACATCAGCCCCAGTTTTTCATTGGAGAAGGGATAGCCCTTCCCTACGCCTTCCTCAGGGACCAGCAGTACCCGCGTCCCCTCCGGTACACCTTTCAGGCCGGACAACCGGCACAGCTCCGCCACGCTCTTCCCGACAATGGCCGGATTCATCGTTCCGTTCCCCCGGAGGACGAAGCCCGCCAGAGCGTCCCGCTGGTCCTTGGAGAGAAAATATCCGCCCTGCCGCTCAAATTCCGCCCTCACCTTGGGCGCAAAGTCCGCCGTGACCACCACCGATTGCTCGCTGGCGCAGATGGTGCCGTTGTCAAAGGTCTTGGAATCCAGCACCTGCTTGACAGAGCGTTCCAGGTCGCAGCTCCCGTGGAAATAGGCCGGGCCGTTCCCCGCCCCCACGCCGATGGCCGGAGTCCCCGAGGAATAGGCGGCCCGCACCATTCCCCCGCCGCCGGTGGCCAGGATGAGCTTGGTGTCCCGGTGGCTCATCAGTTCCTTTGTGCCCTCCAGCGTGGGCTCCTTCAGCACCATGACCGCGTCCTTGGGCCCGCCCGCACTCTCCACAGCCTCCGCCACCAGCTGGGCGGCGTGAACGATACAGCAAAGGGCGTTGGGATGGGGAGAAAACACCACGGGATTTCCCGCCTTCAGAGCGATCATCGCCTTATAAAGCACAGTGGAGGTAGGGTTGGTGGAGGGCACCAGCGCCGCCACCACGCCCATAGGCACGCCGAAATCCCAGGTTTTCTCCTGCTCGTTCTTTCCCAGAAGGCCCACCACCTTTTGGTCCTTGATGGCGTCAAATACCCGCTCGGCGGCAAACAGGTTTTTGATGACCTTATGCTCCAGGATGCCGAACCCGGTTTCCTCTACCGCCTCCTGGGCCAACAGCCGGGCGTGGTCTTTGCCCACCCTGGCCACCGCCGCCACCAGCTTGTCCAGCTCCCCCTGCTCCATCCTTGCCAAGGCCTCTCCCGCCGCCTTGGCCCGCCGGACACACTCTCGCGCCTCCTGAATGGAGATCAAGTCCTTATCCATGTCTCTTTACACCTCCCTGGGTTTTTGCGCGATATCCAGCACCGCCGCCTCAAAGGCCAGCACCGCCGCTCGGCAGGCGGACTGAGTCCCGGTGAGCAGCCCGCCGCCGTAGTTGGTCTCGCTGGGTGGCTCGTAGAGGGCGGCCAGAGTCACGTCGGCCGCCTTCATGGCCTCGTCCAGCGCCACCATGGCCTCCAGGGGCGGCGCAATGAGATAGGCCAGCGCCTCCCCCTCATGGATCTCAGCCACCTGAGACAGATAGCTCCCTGTCCGGGACACCGTGTGTGCAAAGTACGCCACCGAATCGTCCTCATTGGCGCTTTGGAACCCTACGCCGCTCTCTAAAAATTCCACCGCCGCCCGCAATCCCGAAGTCACCTCCGCCGGGTTTGGCCCCGCCAGGATGCCGATGACCTCCCCGGCATACTTGGTGGAGGCATTGGCGGCTCCGGCGTACATGCTCTTGCCGTACACTACCTCCACCTGAGCCTTTTTGGTGGCCTCGTCCAGAGCGCAGTAGGTGGCGTCGTCACAGTCGGTGGTAATGATTCCAATGGAGCGGTGGGCATCCCTCAGGCCCAACTGCTCCGCCAGGCTCTCTGACACATTGGCAATCATCCTGGTCGCCAAGATATTGACCCTGATCACATCTCCCGTCATGCCCTCAGCTCCTTACCAGCCCCACGCCGGAGGCTTTTTTCTCCAAGATCGTGTGGATCAGCTCGGCAATGTGAGCTCCCGCCTCCACCGCAACCGTGCCCTCTTTGTGGATGTTGGACACCACTGTACGCTTGGACTCGGGCACCCCCAGCCGCGGCTCGTAGGTGATATAGGCGGACATGGATTCCGCCGTCACCAGCCCCGGACGCTCCCCCACCAGCAGGCAGATGACCTCGCAGCCGGTCAGCTCGCCGATGTGGTCGCCCGCTCCCACCCGGCAAAACTGGATAAAGGGCACGGCCGCGGCCTCGATGCCGTAGGTTTTCAGCCCCGCCTGGATAGCCTTGATACAGTCAGCAGCGTTGGTCTCGATGGCCACTGAGGACAGTCCGTCTCCCACCGCCAACACCACCCGCGGCTTATCCCCTAAGGCTTTCTTGAGGATGGTCTGGTTTTCCTCGTCAAACCGCCGTCCCTTGTCCGGTCGGGTCAGGTACTCGTCCTTGTCCTTGCAGAGGGTCTTCACCGGTACATAGCCGTGCTTGGCGGGATAGTCCTCCCCCACCATGGAAAACACCGTGTCCTGGGCCGCGGCGTGGTCGGCCCGAAAGCGAAGCCACGTGGCAGTCTTATACCGTGCCCCCGCCCGTCCGACCCCCAATCTGGCGGGCGTACGAAGCTTCAAGGCCGCAAAGCCTTCCCGGTCCATAGGTTTTTCTACCAGATACTGCCCGCGCAGCTCTACCTCGGTAATGTCGGGCAGACAGCCTTCCTCTACCGCCGCGGATCTGGCAGCCGCCCCGGTCTTCTCGGCCGCCGTTGACGTTACCGCCGATGCTGAAACACTCCCTGCCAGCTCCCGCACCAGCTTTTCCACCGTGGCCCGTAGCGCTTGCTCATTCATGTCTGTCACCTCTTCCCAGTAAGATGGAGCCATCTCCGGCCCGCTCGGTCAGCCGCCCATCCCGCACGAAGCCCATGTGCTCCAGCCACTCCTGGAAGGGCGGGATGGCAGTCAGGCCAAACATCTCCCTCAAAGCCGCTGTCTCCCGGAAGCCAGTGGTCTGGTAGTTGAGCATTACGTCGTCTCCATGGGGAATGCCCATAAAATAGTTGCACCCCGCCCCGGTAAGCAGCACCGCCAGGTCCTCGATGTCGTTTTGGTCCGCCTTCATGTGGTTGGTGTAGCAGGCGTCACAGCCCATGGGGATG
The DNA here is from genome assembly GCA_910579775.1 of uncultured Oscillospiraceae bacterium. Classification (GTDB taxonomy): domain Bacteria; phylum Bacillota; class Clostridia; order Oscillospirales; family Oscillospiraceae; genus MGBC124762. Next base: position 202,955 of record CAJTUE010000002.1, read on the forward strand.
CCCGTCAGCTTGCCCATAAAGTGGTCCTCCAGTCCCGCACGGATGACCTGTTTGGAATCGTACAGATACTCCGGGCCAATAAAGCCCACCACCGTGTTGACTAAAAAGGGCTTATACCGCTTGGCAAAGCCGTAGCACCGGGCCTCCATTACCACCTGGTCCGCGCCATAGTGGGCCTCTGAAGACAGCTCACTGCCCTGCCCGGTCTCAAAATACATGACGTTGGGTCCCTCGGCGGTGCCCTCCCGCAAGGCCAGGTCCTGCGCCTCCTCCAGGGTCTTCCCCGTGAAGCCGAATGCCTCGTTTCCCTTCTGGCTCCCGGCGATGGATTGGAAGATCAGGTCGGTGGGCGCTCCCCGGCGCACCGCCTCCATCTGGGTGGTCACGTGGGCCAGCACACAGATCTGGGTGGGGATCTTCCACTTCTCCTTTACCTCATAAAGCCGCTCCAGCACCCGTTTGACACTTTCCACACTGTCATCTACCGGGTTCAGCCCCAGCACCGCGTCTCCCGCGCCGAAGGTCAGCCCCTCCAGCAGGGACGCCAGCACTCCGTCCGGGTCGTCGGTGGGATGGTTGGGCTGGAGACGGCAGGACAATGTCCCCGGCAAGCCGATGGTTGTGTTGCAGTGAGCGGTCACCGGCATTTTGCGCGCCGCATAGATCAGGTCCAGATTGCCCATGAGTTTGGCCACCGCCGCCACCATCTCGGAGGTCAACCCCCGAGAAACGCGGCGGATGTCCCGGCTCTGATGGCGTTCATCCAACAGCCACTCCCGCAGCTCCCCCACCGTCCAGTTGCGGATCTCGCTATAGATCTTTTCGTTCACATCGTCCTGAATGATACGGGTGACCTCGTCCTCCTCATAAGGAACCGCCGGATTCTCCCGCAAATCGGACAGCAGCAGCTCGGACAGCACCACCTTGGCCGCTACCCGTTCCTCCGCGCTCCCGGCAGCGATCCCCGCCAAGGTGTCTCCTGATTTTTCCTCATTGGCCTTGGCCAACACGTCCTTCACGTCCCGGAACTGATAGACCTTTCCAAACAGCTTGGTTTTGAGTATCAACGTACTCCCTCCTTTGTTTCAAACGCCAGGGTCTTGATGACTACCGGCAGTACCGTCCCGCCATATGCCGGTGCCATCACGTCCATGTAGCTTCCCTGAGCGGCGTGGATGACGTCCACGCACAATATTTTCCCGCCGGGGATCTCCGCCGCCAACCGTTGACCCAGCGCCTTGGCCATATCCTTCTCCACCGCCACCACCAGCGGCTCGCCCCGGTCTGTAAGAGGCTTAGCCCCCGCGGCCAGCCCTCTCGCCAGAGCACACAATTCCTCATAGTCCGGGTCGTCCAGCCCTCCCAGGGAAAAGCACACCGCTTCGGTCCGTCCGTTGTCGGAGAACAGCTCCAGCCCCCGGGCCATGGCGTTGGGCAGAGCTTCCCCCTCCTCCAACCGCACCACCGGAAGATTTTTCAGCGGGAACTCCACCCCACGATAGAAGATCGTGGAGCCGGAAAGCTCGGTGGCGTGGCTCCCCGCCCCCACCACCGTGGCCCGGATGGTCTCCGCACCCCGGAGCAGCCGCGCGCCCGCCTCTTCAAACCTTCGGCGGATAGTCTTTCCCAAAATGGGACCCATGTCGCCGTAGGCAAAGTCGTTGGAAGGAGGCGACCAGACGCAGTCCGCCACCCCACCGGAAAAGGAAAAGCAGGTGGGTTTGGCGGTCAGCTCGGCGGTCTTGTGGGTGATAAAATGCTCCAGCCACCTCCCCGGTGGCTTCAGTCCGCCCGCCTCAAGCAAAGCCTCCGCCATAGCGTCAGCTGCCTTTTGCAGAGCTTCAGGGCTGGCCTGACCGCCTACAGCCAACTCCGGGAACGCCCGGCGCACCTTTTCGGACACATAGGCTACCTTTCCGTCCTTCACCTTCACCAGCCGACCACCCACGTCCAGACATCCGGTGGACAAAAGCTTCCCACGGTCCAACAGAGCCAGATTGGAGGTGCCGCCGCCGATGTCATAGTGTAAAAGGCAGCACCGCTCCCGCTCTGACAGCTTGTCCGCCCCTGCGCCCCGGGCAGCCAGCACCGACTCCAGATCAGGGCCAGCCGTGGCCACCACAAAGTCCCCCGCCAACCCTGCCAGGGCCTCCAGCACCTCTCTGGCGTTCTCCTTCCGGGCGGTCTCTCCAGTGATGATGACCGCCCCGGTCTGGAGCATGTCCGGCGTCACCCCCGCAGCGCGGTACTCCTGTTCCACGATCTCCCGGATCTTTGCCCCGTCCAGACGGGTGTCGGACACCAGCGGGGTAAAATGCACCGGCGAGCGGTACACCACTTCCTTGTCCACGATCTCTACCCGGGGCACTGCGAAGGCCCCCGCGCTGTTTTCCAGCCGAAGTCTGGAGAGGATGACCTGAGTAGTGGAGGTGCCCAGGTCAATTCCAACCGACAAGAGTTCCCCCTTTACACCCTTCAACCCACCACCTCCCGGATGATTTTTTCCAGCTCCATATCTGTAAAGGTTTTTTCGTTGCCAGCCATGCAGAAGTCGGCCTTAGCGTCCTGCGCCACCGCCCGCGCGTCCACCGTCCCCTTCAGCGTTTCCGGAAGTCCCAGGCGGCGGCAAAGCCGCTTGACTGCCCCCGCCAGGGACCTGGCGCTGGGGCTGATCCCCAGCAGCCCTGCCAGGCGGGCGTATTTTCGCGCGGTGCAGGGCTCCTGGGCGTTGGCCTCGATGATCTGAGGCAAAAGAACGCCGTTCACCTTTCCGTGAGGCGTATGGAGCCGCGCGCCTAACGCATGGGCCAGGGCGTGGCATGCCCCTAAGCCCGCCCGGTTGAAGGCGATACCCGCCAGGGTGGAGTACATGAGCAGGTCCCCCCTGGCGTCCAGCTCCCCCGCCGCCGCGGCCTCTATGCGGCGGTAAACCCCCGCGGCGGCGTACTCCGCCAGAGCGTCGGTAAAATGGTTCGCCCCCTTGGCCACATAGGCCTCTGTCGCATGGGTCAGCACATCCAGGGCGGTGTAGACGGTGATCTCCCGCGGTACACCCGTCAGAAAGCTTCTGTCCAGCACCGCCGTCTCCGGCACCAGCGACGGGTCCACCAGAGGATATTTCACCCCCCGTTCGCTGTCTGTGAGCACCGAAAAAGCCGTGACTTCCGACCCGGTCCCGGCGGTGGTAGGGATGCACCACAGCCGCACCCTCCGCCCCGCGCTCCAGCCCAGGGCCTTGGCGCAATCCATGGCTGACCCGCCTCCCAGCGCTACCACCACCTGAGCGTCCAGCCGTTCCAGGGCCACCACGCCCCGGGCCACCAGCTTCAGGTCCGGCTCCCCGTTCACCTCGCCAAAAAGCTCTGCTTTCGCCGCCTTGGTCCGTCGGGCGATCTCCTCCGCCTTTCCGTTCTTCATCCAAAAGCTGTCGGACACCACCAGCACCCGCAGCCCCTCCAGCTCTCCCAGAGCCTCCAGAGCGTCCACTCCCCAGATCAATCTGGTGCCCAACGCCAATGTTTCCATTTTCACCCCTCCAGTCAGGTGTTAGTATGGCAGCAATGGAAGAAATTATTGCATGGCGGTGGACAGTCCGGCTGATTTTTGTTATACTACCTCCGAAAGGAGGGCTGGATATGGCTCTCGGACTCTTTTTGGTGCCAACGCTTGCCGCCTGGCTCTGTCTGGGCGCGCTGTTTCTGATCCGGGCAAAGCTGGACCGCAAGGCCCTGTATATCTGTCTCGCAGTTTTGGTGGCCGCGCTTGCCCTGCGTTTTCCCCTGCTGACCCATGAAACCTCTGATTATCGGGATTTTCTCTCCCCCTGGGTGCGGTTTTTCCGGGAAAACGGAGGATTTCTCGCTCTGCGCGAACCACTGGGCGATTACAACGTCCCTTACCTTTATTTTCTTGCCGCCTTTTCCTATTTCCCCGCCGCTCTCGACCTCTACCTCATCAAGGTCCTCTCCCTGGGCTTCGATCTGCTCCTGGCCTTTACAGGCGCGCGGCTGGCCCAGAGGGTCTTTCAGAAGAAATGGACTTATCCCCTCGCCTTCTCCCTTTTACTCCTGCTCCCTACCGTGGTGCTCAACGGCGCCTATTGGGGCCAGTGCGACAGTCTTTATGCCGCCCTCACCCTCCTTGCTTTGACGGACGCTTTGGAGGAGCATCCGGCACGCGGTGTGGTGTGGCTGGGCCTTGCTTTTTCCTTTAAGCTCCAGACCATCTTCCTGATTCCACTCTGGTGCGTCCTCTGGTACTCTAAGCGGCTAAAATTCCGCCATTTGTGCCTGTTCCCCGTGTCCTATTTGGCCGCCATTTTCCCCGCCCTGCTTCTGGGGCGGCCTCTGCTCAGCATTCTGGGCGTCTATTTCAAGCAGGCCGGTCAATACCATGACCGCCTCACCCTCAACGCCCCCTCTGTGTTCGCGCTCATCCCTCACGGTGCGCAGGTCAACGCCGACCTCCTGGCGAAGCTGGGCATTCTGGCCGCCTTTTTGCTGGTCCTGGGCTTGCTGGCGTGGCTTTTCTGTTATCGCCGCCGCCTGACGCGCAGCCACCTTCTTACCGCCGCCCTGATTCTTGCCATCGGCGTCCCTTTCCTGCTCCCCTATATGCACGACCGCTACTTTTTCCTTGCCGATGCCCTATCGGTGGTATGGGCTATAGGCGCATACCACCGCACGCCGGTACCGGCGTGCGTCCAGGTCGCCTCCTACGGCGGCTATCACGCCTACCTCACCCTCCGCTACGCCTTCCCCATGGCCTGGGGCGCCTGGCTGCTGCTGGCCGCTCTGGTCGCCGTCACAGTCTCCCTGGGCTTGTCCCTGAGAACAGCAGATAGCGCGCCCTCGGAGGACTCCCCTCCAACCGCACAGCCGTAAGCAAACGCCGGAGCCTCCAAACGGAAGCTCCGGCGTCTATGTTATTTGGGCCCCAACAGCACGGGCTGGAGCTGTCTGCCCTCCAGGGCCAGCTTCACCGTCTCGGCCACCAGGGAAAAGTCCGCCACCAGACTGGTTGGCTTCCCCTCGGGATCGTCCTGACGGAAGGGAACGAAGTACACGTTCCGCCGGGCAAGCAGGGTCCCGATATTCCCCGCCGCCGCGGCCAAGCCATCGTTGGTGGACGGGGCCAGGATCAGCGGCCGTCCGTTTCGCAGGTGGGCCTTGGCCGCCATGGTCACTGAGGTATCCGTCACCCCATTGGCCAGCTTCGCCAGGGTATTCCCCGTACAGGGGCAGACCACCAGCGCGTCCAGCAAAGCCTTGGGCCCGATGGGCTCGGCCTCCTTTACCGTGGTGATGACCCGGTGGTCGCAAATGCGCTCCATCTCCCGCATGAACTCGTGGGCGGGGCCAAACCGGGTATCGGTGTCCGCCACGATCTGGGAGACGATGGGGATCACATGGTCAAACCTGGCCTTGGTAGCCTCCAGGGCAGCCATGGCCTGATGTAAGGTGCAAAAGGAGCCGCAAAAGGCAAAGCCTACCGTGATTTGCTCCATGGTAACACTCCTAACTATACTCACGCAGCATATTGTAAATGGTGTCGCGCAAGGCGGAAGCGGCGGTGACCGGCGCGACCTTGCCAGGCAGGGATAGCGCCCATACGCACCGTACCCCCAGCTCCGCCGCTCCTTGGAAGTCCACCCCTCCGGGCTTGGACGCCAGATCGATCACCAGGCAGCTCTCCTTCAGCTCCTCCAAAAGCGCCCGGGTCAGCACCCGCCGGGGGATAGTGTTCACCACCAGATCGTAGCCGCAGAGGTACCCTGCCAGGTCGGTGAGCTGCTGAGCCTCGTGGCCGTAGGCCTCTGCCCAGGCCAGAGCCTCATAGCTCCGGGCGGCCACGGTGACCCGTGCGCCCAGGGCGGCCAGACGGTGGGCGGTGAGCTTGCCCACTCTTCCATACCCCAGCACCAGGGCACGGGCGCCGTGAAGGGTGACCGCCAGCTCCTCCAGGGCGATCTGCACCGCCCCCTCGGCGGTGGGCACCGCGTTGGCCACGGCCAGCTCCTCCCGGCGGAAGTAGTCGTGGACGGTCAGTCCGTATTCCCCGGCCAGCTCCGCCGTCTCTTCCCCCACCATGCCGCCGCAGAGAAACTGCCCCGGGCGCAGGCGGGAAAAAATATCTGCCAGCGGGCGTTCCCCGTCTCCCAACGGGGTGTGAAGTACCCCCGGCTTGGCCGCTACAGGCAGAGGCAGGATCACGCAGTCCGCCCGGTGAAGACCCTCCAGAGCCGTTTCCGTGATGATGCCGCCACAGGGCGCGGCTTGGTCCAGGGCATAGGTGTGGACACAGTGGCCGTCCTCGCTCAGGAGCGCAGCCAGCTTCTCCTGCCGCAGGTCGCCGCCCAGCACCCAGATGTTTCCTTCTCGTTTCATCGCTTGCTTCCCCCTTACACAAAGCCATCTTATTCGTGAGGAGCGTCGGGGGTGCAGACAGCGCGGAAAAGCGGGCCGCATCAATGACGCGGCCCGCTTGCGCATACTTCAGTCAATCCTCCAGGGTCAGAGACACAGGGCAGTGGTCGCTGCCGTAGACCTCCGGGTGGATGGCGGCTTCCTTGATCTTATCCTGCCAACGCTGGGAAAGCAAAAAATAGTCGATGCGCCACCCGGCGTTGTTCTCCCGGGCGTGGAAACGGTAGCTCCACCAAGAATAGGCCCCGGCCAGGTCCGGGTGGGTGGCACGGAAGGTGTCCACAAAGCCACAGCTCAAGAGGTCGGAAAACTTCTCCCGCTCCTCGTCGGAAAAGCCGGGGTTGTCCCGGTTGGGGCCGGGATTTTTTAGGTCGATCTCCTGGTGGGCCACATTCAAGTCCCCGCATAGGATCACCGGCTTCTTTTTGTCCAGCTTCGTTAAGTACCGACGCAGGGCGTTCTCCCAGGACAGGCGGTAGTCCAGCCGTTTCAAGCCGTCCTGGGCGTTGGGAGTGTAGACGGTGACCACATAGCAGTCCGGCAACTCCAAGGTGATGGCCCGGCCCTCGGTGGTGTGGTAGGCGTCGTCGATGTCATAGGTGACGCTCAGAGGCTCCAGCCGGGTGAAGATGGCCGTGCCAGAATAGCCCTTCTTGTCTGCGGAGTTCCAAAAGAGCTGGTAACCAGGCAGTTCCAGCTCGATCTGGTCAGGCTGGAGCTTGGTCTCCTGGAGGCAGAACACGTCCGCGTCCAGGGCCGCGAAGCTCTCCAAAAAGCCCTTATTCATACAGGCCCGCAGGCCGTTGACGTTCCAGGATACCAGCTTCATGACTGTCTCCTCCCGGCCCCGAAGGGCGGATTTTTTTGCCGGGGGCCTTGATTTTCTCGGGGCGTTACAGTAGAATAGGACATGGAGACGCCGAGAGGCGGCAGGCCGCGGGGTGCGCCAACACCCCGCAGCCCTGTACAGAGTAGGGTCGTACTCAGCACAGCAACATTTCGTTGCACCACAGGCTCATTATACCCGTTCACCTTTCTTTTTTCAAGAGTGGGCGCGGTTTTTGAGTGTGCGTTCGCTTGGAATTGTCCGGCGGTGTTGAGACAAACGCGCTCAGCACCGCCTTTTTGCGTCTCCAACAGCTGCCCAAGGGGTGGATGCCACCCCCCTCCACCCCGCGGGCGGTTCGTTGGAGATATTTTGTTGGAAGGGAGGGTCTTTCGCGGGAACATTTTACCCCGGTCATGCGTCATATGTTTGGTTAGAAAATACATTGTTCCCACATCTTAATAAACCCTTAAGAATTTTACCACATTGTAACTACCATCCGCCACTTTCAAGGAGTATAATACTAGATGGTCATTTCAGCCGGGTCTCCGGCCCGGCCGCAAGGATAAAAAGGAGGATGTAACATGAGCGAAGAAAACACCGTAGTCGCCACCCCGGAGGCCCCCGTTTCAGAGGCTCCCACCCCGGCCACCCCGCCGAAAAAATCTGCGGGCAAGAAAAAGAAGACGGCAAGAAAGATCCGCAACGCCGTTATCGCCGTTGTGGTCATCGCCGCCCTTGCTGTCGGAGGTTTTTTCCTTTGGAAATTCCTCAATAAGCAAGAGGAAGTGAACAGCGAGATGCAGACTGCCACCGCCGACTGGGGCTCTATCTCCTCCACAGTTCAGGGACAGGGCAGCGCGCGGGCCAAGGAATCCGCCGCCATCACCCTGACCCAGACGGGCACGGTGCAGCAGCTCTTCGTCAACGCCGGCGATATGGTGACCGCGGGTCAGCCCCTCTACACCATTTTCTCCCAGGCCGCTGAGGACGAGGTCAACACCCGCCGGGACAATCTGGCCGCCGCCCAGGAGCGCATCAGCGAGGCCATGAAGTCCATGGGCGAGATCCAAAAGGACATCGCCGACCTCCAGGCCAAGCAGGGCAAGCTCACCGTCCGCGCCCCCTTCTCGGGCAAGGTCACCGAGGTAGAGGATTTCACCATCAACAAACGCGTGGGCGAGGGCAGCAAGGTCTGCACCCTGGTCAACGACCGCAAGCTGAAGCTCTCCCTCTACTTCAGCTACGCCTATGAACACGCCATCTCCGTGGGCCAGAGCGTGGACGTTTCCATCCCCGCCGTGATGCAGTCCTTCGTAGGCAAGGTGGAGAAGGTCAACAAGGTCCATTACATCACCCCCGAGGGTGCCGACCATTTTGAGGTCATTGTCTCCTTTGAGAATCAGGGCACCCTCACCGAGGGCATGACCGCTACCGCCGCCCTCACCGCCGCCGACGGCACCCCCATCTACCCCTACTCTGGCGGTCAGACCGAGTATTTTGAGGTGCGCGAGGTGGTCACTGAGGTAGAGGGTCCTGTGGTCTCCTCCAACCTTCTGCGTTACGCCAACGTCAACGCAGGGGACGCGCTCCTCACCCTCAGCTCCGACGCTCTGGACGAGCAGATCCGCACCCGCCGGGGCGACCTGGAAACCGCCCAGAAGGGTTTGGAGAACCTGCAAAAAGGCGTGGACGACGCCGCCAAGGCTCTGGAGGACGCGGAAAAGGCCTTGGGCGATTTTAACGCCGTAGCCCCCATCGACGGCACCATCACCTCCTGCACTCTGGTGGAGGGCGCGGAGGTCAAGAGCGGCGACACCGTTATTACCATCTCCAACAACACCACTATGGTGGTCACCATCAGCGTGGACGACCGCAACATCGCCTATGTAAAGCCCGGCCTGATGGTCAACCTTCAGAGCCAGTGGGGCGACGGCGGAATGTTCACCGGCGTAGTCACCAAGATCGATATGTCCCTCTCCGGTGACTCCATGGGTTCGGGCATGACCAACTACCCCGTCACCCTGGAGGTGGACAACTTCGACGGCTCTCTGATGGAGGGTATGTGGCTGAGCTACTCCTTTGTCACCAGCCAGTCGGACAACTGCATCGTGGTACCTATGCAGAGCGTGAAGTACATCGGCGATGACACCTCCGTGGTCTTTATTCAGGCCGATTCCAAGCCGGAAAACGCCGTGGATGTGGATATCCCTGAGGTCATGCCCGGGCAGGTACCCCAGTATCCCTCTCAGAAGGACGGCTTCTACGCCGTGCCTGTCACCACCGGTCTGACTGACAACTACAACGTGGAGATCAAGGAGGGTCTTACTGGCGGAGAGACCATTTTCGTCAACTACTACGTGACCCAGGCCTCCAGCTGGGGTTAAGGTGAACGCCATGCTCATTGATATCAAAGACCTCTATAAGATCTACAACGAGGGCAAGGAGAGCGAGGTGCGGGCCCTAGACGGCGTCTCCCTCCAAATTGACCGGGGCGAGTTCGTCTCCATCATCGGCCAGTCCGGCTCAGGCAAGTCCACCCTCATGAACATTCTGGGCTGTCTGGACATCCCCACCTACGGCGACTATCATCTGGACGGCACGGACATCACCGAACTGTCCGACCGCCAGCTGGCCCATATCCGCAACAAGCAGATCGGGTTCATTTTCCAGGGCTATAACCTGATTCCCGCCCTCAATGCCCGGGAAAATGTAGAGCTTCCTCTCATTTATCAGGGCTTCTCCGGAGAAAAGCGCCGTGAGCGCAGCGAGGCGGCCTTGGAGCGGGTGGCCATGTTCGACCGGGCCAACCACAAGCCCAGCGAGATGTCCGGTGGCCAGCAGCAGCGCGTGGCCATCGCCCGGGCCATTGCCACCCACCCCTCTATCATCATGGCCGACGAGCCAACCGGCGCGTTGGACTCCAAGACAGGCAAGCATGTGCTGGAGATCCTTCATTCCCTCCATGAAGACGGCACCACCGTTATCCTGATCACCCACGACAACGGCATTGCCGCCACCGCCGAGCGTATCATCCGCCTGGCCGACGGCAAGATCGTGGCCGACGGCCCCAGAGAGGAGGTTGGACTGTGAATATCCGTCAAGCGTTGAAGATGGCCGTCAAGTCCATCTCCTCCAACAAGGCCCGTTCCCTGCTCACCATGCTGGGCGTCATCATCGGCCTGGCGGCGGTCATCGTCCTGGTAAGCTATTCTCAGGGCAAGAACCTTGCCACCAAGGCCCTCTATGAGAGCCAGGGCAAGAATATCCTGGAGGTATACGCCTACTCCTGGAACTCCCCCCGGGACATCGGCCAGGAGCTGTACGACTACTGCCAGGGCCTGGACGAGGTGGCGGGCATCACTCCCAACGGCCAGATCTGGCGGGACATGACCATCACCTATGGCGCCAAGACCCTGGCCCGCAATGACCGCTACGGCATGGGATCCATCGCCGTCGTTGGCGGCGGCGTGTACGTCGAAGGCGGCATGGGCGGCCAGCAGGAGGACCACTACCCTACTATCTACCTGGGCAACGACCAGTTCGGCCTGTGCAACAACTACACCATTGCCAAGGGCCGGGAGATCAGCTATATGGAGATCCAGAACATGAGCCAGGTGTGCGTTCTTGGCTCGGACACTGCCGAATACCTCTTCTCCTTTGCCGACCCCATCGACAAAACCATCAACATCAACGGCCGGCCCTTCCGGGTGGTGGGCGTTTACGAGAGCAAGGCCGCCAAGGCGGTTTTGGGCAAGTCCAAGAACGATCAAAACGACGACACCTATTGGATCAAGGAATCCCTCAAGCGCCAGGACAAGCTGATCATGCTCCCCTATACCATGACCCGGTACTACAACAACAACGAAGCCATCGACCAGTACTATGTGAAGGCCAGGTCCTCCGGGGATATCAAAAAAGTAGTCACCTCCCTCAACAGCTTCCTCTCCGGGATCATCAATCAAAATACCGGAAGCTACCAGGTCTATAACCCCGGCGAGTATCAGGAAAACCAGCAGAAGCAGGAAGACATGGACAACCAGTTCATCGCGGGCATCGCCGCCATCTCCCTGCTGGTGGGCGGCATCGGCATCATGAACATCATGCTGGTCACCGTCACCGAGCGCACCCGTGAGATCGGCATCCGCAAGGCCATCGGCGCGGAGCGGCGAAGCATCATCATCCAGTTCCTCATCGAGGCCGCCATGATCTGCGGCATCGGCGGATTGTTCGGCATCGCCGCGGGCTACATCATAACCATGGTCCTGACAAAAGCCCAATTCGGCCTGGTCATCATGCCCAGCGGCGGCATCACCGTCGCCGCCTTCGGTATCTCGGTAGCTCTGGGCATCATCTTCGGCCTCTGGCCCGCCATCAAAGCCAGCCGTCTCCAGCCCGTGGAAGCCCTGCGGGCAGACTAAATCTAGGAGGGATACGCAAATGAAGAGAACAAAATGGATCGCTTTGCTTCTGGCGGTGTGCCTGCTGGCGGGGACTGTTCCCGCCGTCTCCGCCGCCACCACCCCCATCTCCCCCGCCTTTACCGACATCGCCGACCCTAACGTGGCGGAGAGCGCGGACCTGCTGCGGCTGCTGGGTATCGTCAACGGCACCGGCGGCACCGCCTTCCGGCCCCAGGGGACTTTGACCCGGGCAGAGTTTTCCAAGATGGCTGTGGAGCTGGTGGGGGACGGCGGCAAGGCCGCGTCCCAGATGAACCGCACCATCTTCCGTGACGTCCCCTCTACCCACTGGGCCCGTGGCTACATCCATGTGGCCGCCCAGGTCTCGACCGGGGAGGGTACCAAAGCCCCCCTCATCCGTGGGGACGGCGCGGGCTATTTTAAACCGGACGCTCCCATCTCCTTTGCTGAGTCGGTCACTATCCTCATGCGGGTGCTGAGCTACAGCGACGACACCGTAGGCTTCGGCTCCGCCTGGTATGACGGCTATCTCTCCACCGCTGCCCAGATTGGCCTCACCAACGGCGTGTCCGCCGCTCCCCTGGCCTCCATCACCCGTGGCGACGCCGCCATCCTCTTCGCCAACGCCCTCTTTACCGCTCCCCGGGGTGGCAAGGACGTGTTTCTGGTCGCCTCTCTGGGTGGCTCCATTACCGAGTCCCAGCTGGTGCTGGAGGTAAAGGGCCAGACCACCTCTGACGGCGGCTGGGCCCTGCGCACCGCGGAAAAGAGCTACCGCACCCATCGGGGCAACCTCTCCACCTCCTATCAGGGCCAGCGGTGCAAGCTGGTGCTGGACAAGGAGGGGGACGTGCTGGCCCTCCAGCAGGACGCCGACTACGCCACCCGCACCGTCCGCATTTTGGAGGCCGAGGCTCGTTATGTGGTGGCCCAGGGTCAGGAGCAGATCCTGGTGGACCCCACCACGCCCGTCTACCAGAGCGGCGAGAAGGAGTCCTCCTACGGCGAGACCTACGCCAAGCAGATGCCCTACGGCACCAACGCCGTGTTCTGCTATAATAAGGCAGGCGCGCTCCAGTCCATCTACCTTCTGGCCGAGGGGCTCAACTCCGTCACCGCCGTGGCCAAGCCCGGCACCGACCCCTTCCGCCCCCTATTCTCCTCTGTCACTCCCACCGTCTATAAAAACGGTGTTCCCGCCACTCTGAGCGACGTCAAGCCCTACGACGTGGGCAGCTTTGACGGCGGCGCGGACGTGCTCAACCTCTCCGACCGCAAGCTCACCGGCGTCTATGAAAACGCCAGCCCCAGCGCGGTGAGCCCCAGCACCATCACCGTCATGGGCGCCCAGTTCAATGTTCTGGACTGCGCCCTGAAGGATCTGACCAGCTTCAAACTGGGCGACCGCATGACCCTCCTGCTGGACAGCTATAACAATGTGGCCGGGGTGGTCTCTCCCGACGCTGTGACCGGCGAGCCCATCGGCGTTGCCACCATCACCGGCAACAGCGAATCCGGCTATCAGGCCTCGGTGGAGCTGGCGTATGGCTTTACTGTGAAGGGTGAGGTCACCTCCTCCGCCACCGCCATGGAGCGCGCCCCCGGCCGTCTGGCCAGCGTGGCCTCCTTTGAGAGCGGCCATCTCCGTTTGACCACTGTGGTCGAAAACGTCCCCTCCGGGACTTGGCGGCCCTCTGAAGGCAAGCTGGGCAGCTTGAATGTGGCTCCCCAGGCGGCGATCTATGACAAGGCCGGCAACAGTCCCCTCACCCGGGTGACCCTTTCCCAGGTCACCGCTGCCTCCATCCCCGCCGGCCAGATCACCTATTACCATGTGGATAATAACGGCAGCGTGGATATCCTCCAGCTGAACGACGCCACCGGCGAATGCTACACCTACGGCATCCTCACCAAGGGCGAGGGCATGTATTCCTCCGGCTCCACCGGCCTTTCTACCTCCAACCCCACAGTCTACGTGAAAAACAATAAGGATTCCCTGCACCTGATCTCCGCCCTCTCCGCCGTGGGCGCCGAAAACACTTTTGTGGGCGTGGCTCCCGGCACCTCTGAACTCGACGGCGTCAGCCGCCTGGGCAGCACGATCACCCTCCGCTCCCAGGCACGGGTCCGCCGCACCGCCTTCACCGACGACTCGGTCACCGTCAACGGCACAGTCTATCCCCTGGCGGCCAACATTGATGACTGCTGCTACAACGCCAAGTCCAAAACCTGGTTCTCTTCTCTCAACGAGGCGCTGGCCTACACCAACGCCCTCACCGTCTACTTTGACCGCTCCCCCGCCCAGGGCGGCAAGGTCCGTCTTGTGGTCGTCGAGTAAACTTCAAATATATTGAAAGCGGGAGGGCACAAGCCCTCCCGCTTTTTTCTTGACAGATGTGATATAATAGTGTATACTTCCCTTTCTGGTCAGGAGGTGAGCCCATGGCGCAGCAGAGCGGAAAAAGGGTGGTGGCGAAAAATCCCAAGGCCTACCACGATTACTTTATTGAAGACACCTATGAAGCGGGGGTCGCCCTGGCGGGTACAGAGGTCAAATCCATCCGCTTAGGCAACGTCAACCTGAAGGATTCCTTCTGCGTCATCAAGGAAGGGCAACTCACTCTTCTGGGCGTTCACATCTCCCCCTACGAGAAGGGAAACATCTTTAACAAGGAGCCCCGGCGCCCCCGGCAGCTACTGATGCACAAGCGGGAGATTTATCGTCTGGGGGCAAAGATGCAGCAGAGCGGCTACGCCCTCATTCCCCTGTCGGTGTACTTCTCCGGCCCCCGGGTGAAGGTGGAGCTGGGGCTTGCGAAGGGCAAGAAGCTCTATGACAAGCGGGATTCCGCCGCCCAGCGGGACGCCAAGCGGGAGATCGACCGCAGAATGAAGGAACAACGGACGCGGTAAACGCGTCTGACAAACAAAGGAGTGTTGCATATGTCCAATCCCACCTTTACCATCACCATGGAAAACGGCGGCGTCATGACCGGGGAGCTCTACCCCGACAAGGCCCCCAACTCAGTGAACAACTTCATCGCCCTGGCCCAAAGCGGCTTCTACAACGGCCTCACCTTCCACCGGGTCATCCCCGGCTTTATGATCCAGGGCGGCTGCCCCAAGGGCACCGGCACCGGCGGTCCGGGCTACTCCATCAAGGGGGAGTTTTCCGGCAACGGCTTCCGGCAAAACGACCTGGTCCATGACCGGGGCGTCCTCTCCATGGCCCGGGCCATGGCCCCCAACTCCGCCGGAAGCCAGTTCTTCATCATGGTGGAGAAGGCGCCCCATCTGGACGGCCAGTACGCCGCCTTCGGTAAGGTGCTGGAGGGCCTGGACGTGGCCGACGCCATCGTCTCCGTGCGCACCGATTTCCAGGATAAACCTCTGGAGGCCCAGCGCATCGCCACCGTCACCATCGACACTCACGGCGAGACCTATCCCGCACCCGAAAAGGTGTAATTCTCCCAGCACGAAGAACTACGTTTGCTTGACCTGATCTTGATCCCATCGTTCGCGGCGGCAAGGGTCTTGCCCTTGACCTTCTACCAAATCGAAGCCCAGCGCAGCGGGTTCGATTTGGAGAGGAGGAACAGCGGAATGAGTGAGTTTTCGGTTTTAGCCGGAAACGAACGATATGGAGCTTGCTCCGACGAGGGGCCGTACCGGTTTCGACGGGGGTATGGAGGCGGGAATAGCGGGCGGATGCGCCTAACATCCTTAAAATGGGCAACTTATAAATTAAAGAACAACGATAACGTAGTTCTCGCTGCCGCTTAATTAGCCGCAGCCATCCGCGCCGGAGGGGCCACGGGCCGGCAAGGGTGTCATCTTAGTGGCGTCCGTGAGCGCGGTAAGAGTTGCCCGCGCCATGCACAATGACTCTACCAAGCCCCGCAGCGTGACGGTTCGCGTCGGGGTAAGGGAATGTAAATAACCGTCTGCGCCCGGAGAAGTTCCCGTCAAAGTGCTTTCGGACAGGGGTTCAACTCCCCTCGGCTCCACCAAAATTATCGCTGGTCGAACACCAGGGAGCACCGTTTTCGTGTTCCCCTATGGTATTGTGCTGGCGTTCGAGATGAAGACGGACAGGTCATAAACCTGCCCGTCTTTTTCTTCCTCGCAGTTATTTACAAAAAGTGCTGGGTTACTTTATAATAAGAATTAAGCTCTCTGTTGTGAGCAGAGAGCTTGCACGACCGGTTTACTCGACCGGGTCTTCCGCGAAAATCTCTACGTGTCTTTCCGCAAAAACGACTTCGAGATTTTCGCAGGCTATGCTGAGCGCGCCAAGCTGATTTTCAAACTTCAGTAAGGCGCGCTCAAACTCATTCTGAGCTCGCATAGATTTTCCTCCTTATCTTGTGATTATTGAAATAGTATAGCACAATATCTTGTGGAAGTCCATCTCCAAAGATAGTAAAAAGCCGAACGAGTTTTTATGCTCGCTCGGCTTTTTGCTTATTTTGCTCCCAGGAGCTCCATATCAAGCCCATTTCTATTCCGAGGGTAAATCTAAGAGCCTATGCTCTAAAACTCGATACGGACTGATTCTGGCTTGTCTGGGTGCGTCCTGCGCTTTTTAATGACAGCGGTCGGGGCAATCGTCCCAATTAGAATACCCGTGCGGGCATGGCGGATTTTCCTCTTTCTTATAACCGAGGCACGCGGCCGCCTTCTCGGTGTCGCAGAAAATAACGTCATTCGCCATAACTTCGATAACTTGCCCGTTATGAATAAACTCTACAATAGCGGTGGCGTACCGAATAACGCCGCCAGAGTGCCCGCCGACCATAGGCGAGGGCGGTATAACTTCTGATACCTCTGCCCACTTATGAAAAATAGCGTCAACGCCTTTTGCTCTACACAATCGCATTTTGGAATCCTCCTTATTTCGCACCGCAGATAATCACGTTTTCGGGAAGGTATTCGGGCTTATTGGTATACAGCACCGCCTCGTTAAAGGAGGTCCAAAATTGATTCCCGCAGCATTTCGTGGTAACGCCAAGAGCGTCGGAACCTCCGTCTTTCCACTTGTTTACCTCGTGCAAATGATACTCGCCCGCCTCATAGGTGAGTATGTAATTAAAGGTATTTGTCTCATTGGTAAAGCCCTCCGTCAAGTTTCCAGAGTTACCCATACAGCCAGCTAAGCTAAGAATGCAAAGTAGCGCCGCGACTACCGCAATACACTTTTTCATTTCTCCGTCACCTCCTCTCTTAAAGCCCTATGTCGTCAAGGGCGTATTCGATTTCGTCCAGGAGGTCTTTTTCTTCAATGTCATAGTCCTCCAGCATTTCAGAAATAGGAAAATGCGCTTTAAGAATGAGCAGCAGATACTCCGCCAAACCTGCTGAGTCATAACCTTTAACCGTCGCGTCGCCGAGAGGCTGAATCATACCGTCGCGAAGGTGGTGCGCCAGATTGTCCGCGCCAATTATGATTCTATTGCCTTTAGGAATAATCACCTTTTCCCCAGACAAAGCCTTTTCAACCTCCACGTCTTGATTCGAGGTGAGAATCTGTCCAATTTTGTACTCCATTATTGAGTCCTCCTTATTTCTTTTTGTCGCAAAATAAGCGTGGTACGCCCGGCGGGGCTTGAACCCGCGGCCTCCAGAGTCGGAGTCTGGCGCTCTATCCATCTGAGCTACGGACGCATATTGTTTATTTTTTGTGCTAAATCAGAGTTAGCAATACTCATATCGAGCCGAGCCTTATTATATACTCGGACAAATAAGCCGCCATTTTTCTCGTTTACACAAATCGCCATTACCTCGTAGTCAATAATATTCCGAATCTTACTCCACTGAATATTCCCGGCCTTTTGGTAGGTCTGTGGCGTCGGGTATTTAGCTCGCTTGTCATCGATATTCCAAATGCCTATAAGGGTATCGGGCGAGAGTTTTTGCAGCAAATCAAGTAGTGTCATTTATTCTTTTCCTCCTGTTCGTCCATATTTAACTCCCAGGCGTCCCGTATCGCGTTCTATGGCTCGGGCCCTTAGATTTATACTCGGAAAAATAAAGCGCAATACGGGACGCCCGGGGCTTGTCCGGGTCCACATTATCGGTAGCCCCGCTTTCCCATCATTTTCTTGTAAAGCGCCTCGGGCGGGAGTCGAAGGTCGGCCGGGCTAAAATCGGGCATATCGTCCTCGGGAATCTCGAACGGCTCGGGGAGCTCTATATCCTCAAAGCGCAGGCCCATACCGCGCTCCGGCTCGTATCTGCCGGAGGGCTTATACTCTTTTGCGGCTTCCTGGCGCTTCGGCTTGCTCGCCGTTTTCTTCTCCGGCTTAGCGCCGATACCCATAACCTTGATAAGCTCCTCGGCTTCGTTCGCCCTCGCTTCCTCGCGCTCGGTATAAAACCAGCCGTCTTGTAAAATACAAGAAAGAAATAATTGAATGTTTTGTGTCGGAGGTTTACCTTTACGACGACAAGCTCCTCATATACTACAATATCAATAAGAATCACCCTGAGCTTGCCAAGTCCGACCTTGCGCTGTTAGAGTCCGACGGGTTCGACCAGCGCGACGACGCCTCCACCATAACGCGCGCATACGAACACCTGGAGATCACCTGGGTGGCCCACGTATTCGCGCTCACAGTAAAAGCGGAGAGACCGTAATGGCCTCTCCGCTTTTACGTTGTCTCCGGCACTGTGTAACCCGTCACACCTCCGGGCCGCCCTCCGCGTCCTCGATCCTCTCCAGCCAGCGGCCCGTCTTGCGCCGGATCGTGGGCGCCACCGTGTCCAGGGCCTCCGGGCGGTTGGCAATGGCGTCCATGCACAGCAGCACGTCCGCCAGCTCCTCGTACAGGTTGGCCTCCGCGGCCCCGAAGTCCACGGGCGTGGGGTTAGTGCCGTCCAGCGCCCGCCGCAGCTTGAGCGCGGCCTGGGACAGCTCCGCGGCCTCCTCGGCAAGCTGGGCCAGCACCTCGCAGAGGCCCAGCTTGATCCTGATTTTCTTGGCGCAAGGGGCGCAGTCCTGGAGCGCCTGCATAATGCTGATACACTGATCTGTCATGGTGTCAATCCTCCTGTTTTCTTTTGTTGTGGGCCACCCGCTCCCGGACGGCCATTTCACGCAGGGCGGCAATCGCCAGCCGCCGCGCCCGGTCATAGTTTGACTGGTTGACGTTCCCCGGCGCCGGGTAGACCTTTGCCTGGGACAGTATGCGGATCGCCGCATCAGGGGTCATTCTGCTCACCTCATAGCCTCCTTTGCAGCCTCGGCCTCCGGCGCCGTGAGAAAGATGGACGTGCCCACGGCCCGGTGGTCAAAGGCCACGCCGTCAGTGTCAAAAATCGTGCGGCCACCGGGGCCAGGGTAAATGCTCTGGATCACACTGGGGTACACGCGCACCCCGTCAGTTTGGTAGACTGTATCGCCCACCTGGAGATCGTCAATCTTCACCGTCTTGGTCCTCCTCTTGCATCATGGGCAGGGTGTCAATCCACCGTGCCAGCGGCCCGATATGGGGCAGAATAAAATCCGAAATGAGGGACCCGACGGCCAGCAGCCCCAGGAATGGGGCCAGGTAGAAAAGCAGCTCCGCCCAGTATTCCATCGTGTAGCTCCCTCCTCACCCGGCCCGGACCACCACACCGCCGCGGACGACGGCCACAGTGTCCCAGTGCTCCAGCACCCGCTCCCGGTGAACAAAGTCCGCGCCCACCACAACGGCGTGGTGACAGGGCTTGTCCATCACCCAAAAGGTCTGAGCCGGGTGCTCCCGGCTCAGAGCCTCGGCCCGCTCCAGGGCCTCCTCGACGCTCTTTTTGATCCTCGCCATCAGTGTCTCCCTCCTTTTGTCCAGTAGCCGTAGATCAGCCGCTTGCCGCAGTCCCAGGTGTCGAAGTACGCCCCGTCCTCCACCGTGACCAGGTGGGTGCCGTAGCCGGATCGGACGTAGAGGCAATAGGTCCCGCTGGGGTGGGCCTTGGCGAAGTCCAGGACCGTCAGCCGGTCCTTGTAACAGGCGGTGTACGGGTAGCCGGTCTCCTCCATGTACCGCTTGATGTTCGGCAGCGCGTTGAGAACGGTCTGGCTCTCACGGGCGTAGCCCACCAGCTTGTCAAACGCCTCCACCCAGGTGATGCCCTCAAATTTGGTCAGCGCCCGGATCGAACAGTCAGGGCAGCGGTCCTTGAGGTCTTTCTTGTTGGGCTGATAGTATTGGTACCGCTTCACGTCGTTGCCTCCTCACTCCACTTTGAATGTGACCTCGTGGCCGGGGTTTTCCCGGATAAGCTGGGCCTTGAGATCATCGACCATCATGTTGTTGTCCAGCGCAGCCTTTACCACGTCCACCAGCTTCTTGCCGTCCAGGTAGGCCCACACCGTCGTCCTCTTACGCCTGCTCCTCATGCTTTCCCTCCTCCCTGTGTAGCCGCTCCTCCCGGTACTGCCTGATCCGGGCCTTGATCGCCAGCATCAGCTCCAGAGGGATCATGCCCTTCAGGTCCTTGTACGCCTGCCGCAGCTCGGCGTCGTTGTGAATGATGGGATAGTCCATAATGTCCTCCTTACTTGGTAAACCGGCGCCAGGACGCCAGCGCCCCGGCATGGGATTTGTGGGTGGTGTCCTGGACCTTGTGGCCGTCGTACCGGCGGATCACCAGGCGGGCGGTGCCGTCCTTGTTGTCGGTGATACTCGCCGTAGTGCCGTAGTCGCCTTTAAGATAGGTTTTCATGGGTGGGCCTCCTCTCAAAACGGTACCTCGTCGTCGGAGAGATCGTCAAGCTGGTGGCCGGTGTCCATGCGCCGCATGGCGCCCACGCCGCCCTGATAGCCCAGGGCCAGCTCGGCCACCTTGCCCCGCTGCCGCAGGGAATACTCCGGGTTGCCCTTTTTAATCCGCTCAATGGGCACCCCGAACATTTGGGACGCCGATGCCTCATAGATTTTGCCGTGGGTCCTGAAAACCTCCAGCCGCCACTCCTCCTGAGCCAGCCAGGAAATGACGCGGGCCTCGATGGCGGAAAAGTCCGCGTCAATGAGGACGTTGCCGGGGGCGGCCACAAAGGCCGTGCGGATCAGTTGGGAGAGGGTGTCAGACACAGAGCCGTAGACCACCCGCAGCCCAGCGCGCTTTTGGTCGCGGACCATATCACGGGCCAGCTCCAGCGGCTCCAGGTAGGTCCTGGGGAGGTTTTGGACCTGGACCAGGCGCCCAGCCCAGCGGCCCGTGCGGTTGGCCCCGTAGAACTGGAGCAGGCCGTGGGTCCGTCCGTCCGGGCAGACGCACATTTCAATGGCGTCATATTTTTTCGTGCTGGTCTTGCCCAGCTCTTGCCGGATTTCCAACATACGCTGCACGTCCGGGGAGTTGGTGTCCCGGCCCAGCATGGCGCTGACGGTCTCCTTGGTGAGACTGGTCACTACCTCCTCGCTGTCGGTTTCCTCGTTGAGCCAGCGGATCACCTGTTTCACACTGTTGGGGTTGTCAAGCCCGCTGATCCGTGTAGCCTCCTCCATGAGGTCCGCTTTTTCCTCGGCGCCGATAGCCAGGGCGCCCCGCACCATGTCCATGTCCACGGCCACGCCGCGGGCGTTAATTATCAGGTCGGTCTCCCACTGTTTCTGCACCCAGTCAGGGACCGGGAACGCAGACAGGCGGCGCTCGATCTCCATTTCCGTCACCACGTCCTGACGGTTGTACTCCTTGAACAGCGCCCACTTTTCCGGGTCGTGCTTGGGGAAATTGCGGGTCCGTCCGCCGTTGGACTTTGTGGGCTTGCAGGGGACGCAGAAATAACGGATCAGGGCCTTGCCGGTGTTGCTCTTGCGCTTATCCTCCGGGAGGCCCAGGGCGTACCCTGTGGCGTCCAGACCGGCGGTATAGCCGCAGTACAGGCCGTGGAACATGGTACAGCGCCATTGCTCCGGGGGCAGGGTGCCGAAGAATTTAGAGAGGCAGCCCCACTCAAAGGGGGCGTTGTAGGCGTGTTTGATGTACTCCGGGTCCGTGATGGCCGATCTCAGCCAGGAGGGCAATACCTCACCGCTTGCAATGTCCACCACCTCCACCGGCCCCCCGTCCAGGGAGTAGGCAAATAGGAGGATGGTAAAGTCGTCACTCGCTATGTACTTTTGCGCTCCGGCCTTGCCGATGGGGACGCTGGAATAGGTCTCCAGGTCGATGCTCAGATGGTGCATATCCGTACCTCCTTTGTGATAAAAAGAGCGCCGGGGCTATTCGGTTGCCCCGGCGCTCTTGGGGCCTATCACATGGGCAGGCCGGTGATGGGATTGATGCCGCCGGGTGTAGCCCCCACGGCCTGTCCGATCCCGGCGAAGTCGGAGGCAGCGGAGGCGCCGCCGGACAGCGGCTCACCGTCGCGCACCTTGAGGACGTTGCCCAGGCCGCAGCCCACGCCCTTTTTCCCGGCGGTGTTGAAGCCGAAGAAATTGACGGTCACGCGGGCGTACATCCCGGAATAGATGTCCTGGGGGGCCAGCTCCACGTTAATGTTGGAAATGTCCACCACCTGGGGCTTGTTCTGACTGGAGGCGGTGAGGACCCAGTAGCCCTTGCACTCCTCGCCGTAGGGGGTGCCGTCGGTCCGCACACCGTCACCGTCGTGGATGATGGGGGCGATCACGGGGGGCCGGACGCCGCCCCACTTCTTGTTGACGGCCTCGTTGGCGGCGGCGGCAAAGGCCGCGTCCAGGTCGGCCTTGGTGGCCGTGTCGCTCTTGGGGATCAGCAGGGTCACGGTGTACTTGGGCTGGGCCTGGGGGTTTTTGGGGTTGGCGTAGGGCTGGGACAGATGGGCGTAGGACAGGCGGACCTCGCCGGTCAGGCACTTGGTAGCAATGTTCTGATACATGATGTTGTCTCCTTTTCGTTTAGTCGATTTTGAATTTGGTCTTTGTCTCGTTCCAGATGTCGCGGATTTTTACCCACCGCTCATGCAGGGCCTTGGCCGATTTCACCGCGTTTATGAGGCGGGTGTTTTTGGCCTTGATCTCCCGGCGCTTTTGGGGCGGGTAGTTGTCAGGGAGGCGGTACCGCAGAGAGGGTCGTGCGGCTCAGGTTGGTCACATCCACCCGCGGGATTTGTGACACGTCGATCCCGCTTTTCACCGCCGGGGTCATGGGGTGCCTCCCCTGCCAGCGGTTGCCGCGGCCTCCAGCTCCTCCAGCGCCGTGATGATCCGCTGCTTGGTGCCCTCGGTGCCCTTGTGGCCGTTGAGTACCGTGGACAGGTAGGCGTTGGTGATACCGGCCTTTTCGGCAAGCTGCTTTCCCGTGATCTGCGCCTTGTGCATCCGGCCCACCACCTCAGCGGTCCAGTCCTCTAACAACACGCTCACACCTCCTTGTTAAAAAATTTTATCTGTCAGCTATTGAAAACTTTTTAACTCTGTGATAAAATCGAAGTACCCACAGCCATGTGGACCTCGAAGCACAGCTCAATCTTTCAGCCTGCCGGGGCCGAAGATGGGCGGCGAGTTAAATTGTTTTAGCTGACTACACACAATATAGCAAAATAAATTTAACTTGTCAAGGGGTCCAGTTAAAAAATTTTTCGGAGGCGTCAGTATGGACTTTTTCGACAGGTACAAGCAGCTCTGTACTGCCCAGGACATCTTGCCAAATTCCCAGCGGGCCGCGGATATGTTCGGCGTCACGCGGGCCACGATCACGTCCTGGGGCAAAAACAAGAACACCCCCAAAGGCGATACCCTGGTCCGCATTGCGGACGCTTTCGGGGTGTCCGTTGACTATCTGCTGGGCCGCGTGGACGATCCCGTGGACTACGAAAATCCAGCCCTCCAGGCGGAGCTTGCCGGGGAGGCGCTGGAGGCCCTGGGCGGAGACATTAAAAAAGCCGCCGCTTTTCAGCAGGCGGTGGCGGAGGACGTGAGGAGGGAGAAAGCTACACAGCAGGCGGGGACCCCGCGCATCTTGACCCTATGGGCGCAGCTCGATCTCATGGACCAGGTGAGAGTGGAGGCGTACATTGAGGGTATGCTGGCAGCGGATAAGTACCGCGTCCAGCAGATGAAAAAAATGGGCTGATCCGCCGGGTCGGAAAAGTCTATTATGTTGACTTCACAAAGAAAAGGAGCTGATACCATGAAGAACACACCGGCCATTGTCACCTGCCGGAAACACTGGAGCGCGTTCATTCCCACCGGCATCATTTCTCTGACCGTGGTGGTCGTGGGCGTCGCCGCCGGTACCCACGCAGGCAATCCCGCCACGGCCCTGGGTTGCATCGTCATTGCCGCCCTGATCCTGGGCGCGGACATCCTCGCCACCAACATGAGCCGCCTGACCATCACCTCCACTGAGGTGACGGGACGGGTCGGAGTGCTACACAGCGTAAAGCTGACGGCGCCGATCTCCAGGGTCCAGGACGTGTCCATCAGCAACGGGGTCCTGGGCAAGCTGCTGGGCTACCACACCATCATTGTCACCACCGCCGGGACCGGCGGACAGGAGTTTGTGTTCAAGGGCTTTTGCAACGGCCCGGAATTTCAACAGACTTTCCTCACCCTCGCGTCCTGATCCGTCAAGGCGCAAAAAAAAGCCCGCCTCTGAGGGCGGGCCGTCATAGGGGGTGATATTGACTTGAGCGCCAAAATACACTTGAATACCTCGATCCCGGCGTCCAGCTACGGGGAGCCTGCCGTGGCCTACTACCGCTACTCCTCCCACAGTCAGACGGAGCAATCCATAGAGGGGCAGCAGACCGCCGCCAGGGCCTATGCAGCGGCGCACGGGTATAACCTGGTGCATGAGTACGTTGACCGGGCCATGACGGGCCGGAACGACGACAGAGAGGAATTTCAGAAAATGCTCTCTGACGTGGCAAAGCACCAGTTCAAAGTGATTATTCTCTGGAAAGTGGACCGTTTCGGGCGTAACCGTGAGGAGATCACGTTCAACAAGTACCATTGCAAGAAAAACGGGGTCCGGGTGGAGTACGTCGCAGAGAACGTCCCCCAGTCCCCGGAGGGCGTGATCCTGGAGAGTGTGCTGGAGGGAATGGCGGAGTATTACAGCCTCCAGCTCTCGCAGAACATCCGCCGCGGGCAGCGGGAGAGTGCCCGCAAAGCACAGAGCACCGGCGGCAATCGGCCCCTGGGCTACCTGACGGACCCGGAAACAAAGAAATTCGTGGTGGACCCGGCGACAGCGCCCACCGTCAAAACCGTGTTCGCAATGTACGCAGAGGGCTACACGATTGCGGAGATCATAACGCACCTCAATGAGCAAGGGCTGAGGACCCTCCGGGGCAAGCCATTCACAAAGAACAGCCTGCGGACCATGCTGCAAAATGAGAAGTACGTCGGGGTGTACACCTACAAGGACGAAGTACGCATAGAGGGCGGCGTCCCGGCCCTGGTGGATCAGGACACCTTTGACAAGGTGCAGAAGCTCCTCCAGGTCAATCAGAGGGCACCGGCGCATAAATGGAGCCGCGCGGACTACCTGCTGACCGACAAGCTCTTTTGCGGGCATTGCGGGTCCAACATGGTGGGCGAGAGCGGTACCAGCAAAACCGGGGCGAAGTATAACTACTACCTCTGCACAAAGCGGAAACGGGAGCGGGCCTGCCCCAAAAAGGCGGTCCGGCAAGAGTGGATCGAAAAGCTGGTGCTGGACGCCACCGTGGGCCTCCTCCAGGACGACGACCTCCTGGAGTTTATCGCGGAGAACACCTGGCAATTCTATCTGGCCCAGGATGAAAAGCAAGCGCGGGTGGATAGCTACACCGCCCAGCTTGCCACCATCAACAAGTCCATAGAAAACCTCGTGAGGGCCGTGGAGGCCGGTATGTTTACCGACATACTCAAGCAGCGCATGGATGCCCTGGACGATGAAAAACGGGCGCTGGAGGCCGCCCTGGCCGCTGAGGAGCTGTCCCACACCATCCGGCTCACCAAAGAGCACATCCTGTTTTTCCTCCAGCAGTTCCGGGACCGGGACTACCAGGACCGGGAGGAGCAGCGCCGGTTGGTGGAGGTCTTTGTCAATTCGGTTTTCGTGTACGACGACGAAATCACGATCACCTACAACTACGGCGGCGACAGCCGCACCCTGACCCTGCGGGAGGTGGGCCCGATGGCCGCCGGTGGAGAGTTCGACGGCTGCGCGCCGTGCTCCACCACGATAAGGCCGCCTAGCTGTTGCAAAATAACAGCTAGGCGGCCTTTCTTTTGCTCTTTTTGAGGGCAAATGTCAGAGCCGCCCCCGTTTGGTACACACGGTTGGTACACATTTTTTATCCCACATCCGCTTTTACCCTCGCCAGCAGTGCGGTGCAGCCCTCCAGAACGTCCCTCCAGGTGGCGGTGAAGTCTCCGGTGTACCAGGGGTCGGCTACCTCGCCGGGGCGGGCGGTAAAGTCCAGAAGGCGGCGTATTTTCCCCTCCGGGTCGCCGCCGCAGATACGCCGGGCGTTGCGGAGGTTGGCATCGTCCATGACCACCAGGTAGTCATAGCGGCGGTAGTCCTCCCTCGTCAGCTGTCTGGCCCGGTGGCCCTCGCAAGGGACGCCGTGGTGGGCCAGCTCCCGCCGTGCGGGCGGGTAGATATCGTTGCCGATCTCTTCCCTGCTGGTGGCGGCGGAGGCAATGTCAAAATCCTCCGCCAGCCCCGCCTTCGCCATCAAGTCCTTCATCACAAACTCCGCCATAGGACTGCGGCAGATATTGCCGTGGCAGATAAACAAAATCCTTGTCATTCTGTTCCTGTCCTTCCTAAACGGTAGACGCACTCTGTCAGATACCGAAAGTGATGGGCTTCAAAGGTTCCCCTCTCCATGGACACCGTCAGCCACTGCTCAAGAGCGTATTCCAATGCCTCCAATTGAAGTAGTACGGCGCAAAGACGTATTCGTATTCGGAAACTCGCCCCGGATCCATCTCCGGACCTCCGCCGCATACTGCTCCAGAAGCTCTGCTTCCTCCCAGACCCGCACCGGCCACTCGCTCATAGTAGGCCGACCGTCCGGTTTGCCCAGATTCCACATCTCCATGTGTAAAAGAAAAAAGAGGGCGCTCACGCGTCCTCTTTTTTGGAGGCGACACCCAGACTCGAACTGGGGGTGGAGCTTTTGCAGAGCTCTGCCTTACCACTTGGCTATGTCGCCACATCCTCATTCTATGCGTCAGGTCTCAAAATAGTCCCGTTACAGTCCTTCTGGACTGCGCCGCGAGTGCGGCGTAAATTCGCCGCAGGCGGATTTGCGGAAGGCTGGCTTTGCCAGCCTGAGCAGTATGATCTCCCACGGTTTCCACTTGATATGACAGCGACTGTGTCGCTGTCATATCAAGTGGAGCGGGTGACGAGGCTCGAACTCGCTTCCACCACCCTAAGAATGGCTTTCGCCATTTTTAGGGAACCCGGTAACCTCCAATTATACATACGGTGGAGGTAGCGAGTTCCACTTTTCCGTTCTTCCCCCTGTCTGCCAAACAGGGAAGAATCTGCATTTTGGAGCGGGTGACGAGGCTCGAACTCGCTACCTCCACCTTGGCAAGGTGGCGCTCTACCAGATGAGCTACACCCGCATATCTTGCCGAAATTTCTCCCCTTTAGGGGAACTCCGTGGGACGGGATACTTCCCATCCCACGGAGCTTGGTGCCTCCGGTCGGAATCGAACCAACGACACGAGGATTTTCAGTCCTCTGCTCTACCAACTGAGCTACAGAGGCAAATGGCGACTCGGAAGGGACTTGAACCCTCGACCTCCGGCGTGACAGGCCGGCGCTCTAACCAACTGAGCTACCGAGCCATCTGGTGGGAACAACAGGGCTCGAACCTGTGACATCATGCGTGTAAGGCATGCGCTCTACCAGCTGAGCTATGCTCCCCTGTTGACCACGGCTTCCAAACGGCAAGGGTCATTATACTAAAATCCCGGGCGCTTGTCAACACCTTTTCCCAAACTTTTCTCCCCAGAGCCAAAAAGAGACGCCGGGAACCCGGCGTCTCTTTTTGAGGTTTTTCTTTGCGGTTACCGCATTCCCTTGTCGTAGGGAACGCCCTCCGCCTTGGGTGCGCGGGACTTCTTAGAGGTAAAGGCCAGCACGATCAAAGTGACGATATAGGGCAGCATACGGTAGAAATGCGCGCCAAAGAAGGACACCTTGGCGCTCAGCTCCTTCAGCCAAAACACCCCATCACCATTGATGTCAATGGAGGTGTAGGAGGCGGCAATACACTTAAAGAGACCAAACAGCAACGAGGCCCCGGCGATATTCAGAGGTTTCCAGTTGCCGAAGATCATCACAGCCAAGGCTAAAAAGCCAAACCCGGCCACATCACCTGTGGAAGCGCAGTTGGCAGTGGTCAGGGCGTATACAAAGCCGCCCATACCCGCCAGCGCGCCGGAAATGGTCGTGCCCGCGTAACGCATTTTATAAACATTGATACCAAGGGAGTCCGCCGCCTGGGGGTTCTCACCGCAGGAGCGTAGGCGCAGACCAAACCGGGTCTTATAAAGGATAATGGACAGCACCACAAACAGCAGAATACACACATAGGTGGCCAAATACACCTTATGAATAAAGGTGTTTCCAAAGAAGCCCAAATCGGCTGTGCGGTCAAACCCCAAGGTGGTCTTTTTGATCATAAACCAGCTGGCGGCATCGCCGGTGGCCATCTGAAGGGTGTTTTGGTTGGCGATGACCCGCACCAGAAACAGCACCAGTGCAGGGGCCATCAGGTTAAGGGCCGTGCCGCCGATGGTTTGGTCCGCCCGAAGATTCACCGAGGCGAAGGACAAGAGCAGGGAGAAGACCGCGCCCAGCGCCGCCGCCACCAGCATCGCCAACAGTTCCAGGCCCTGGAGGGTCAGCCAGCCGCCCGATTTGGCCGCGCTGGCGAACACGTCCACGCCCTGCATCAGCCGTACAAAGAATACACCCACAAAGGCGCCGAAGATCATAATGCCCTCCAACGCCAGGTTGATGATACCGCTTCGTTCCGCAAACACACCGGCCAATGCCACCAGCATCAGGGGCACAGCGTACAAAAGGGTCTGTTGGATCAGAAAGCTCATACCTCATCCCCTCCTTTCCCGCTGTCGGCGTCCACTGCTGTGTCAGGCGGCGTCTCCGCCGTAGGAAGCGTCTCCGCCGCTCCCACTGCCGCCTCCGCAAGTTGGGTGGCGGAGGCCGGAACAGCAGCCTCCTTCTTGCCCTTTCTGCGGCGGGTAAATAGCATTCGAATCACCAGAGAAAAGGCACTCAGATACACGATGACCGAGATAATAACGTCGGTAATGTACTCGTTATACGCCGTCAGCTTGGTGAGCTGCAGGCCCACGATGTTGAGCATGGACATGAAAATGCCAGTGAAGATCACCGCAATGGGATTGTTGGAGGCCAGCAGGGCTACCGGTATCCCGTTGAAGCCGATGGCGGGCAGCGACTGGTAGGTGGACCAGAAGAACTCTGTGTTCCCCGCCAGCCAATAAAGCGCCGCTCCCGCTCCTGACAGCGCACCGGCGATTGCCATGGAAAGGACAATATTCCGCTTGTCGTTGATGCCCGCGTACCGGGCGGAGTGGCGGTTGGCGCCGCAGGCCTTGAGCTGGTAGCCCAAGGTGGTCTTGGTCATCAGGATATAGACCCCGATGGCAAAGAGGATCGCGATCAAAAATCCGGCGTTGACCTGGGACCCCGGAAACAGCTTGTCCAGCCCCAGCTTGGCGGTGGACACACCGTTGCCGTCCACATAGGTCCACACACCGTCCACCAGCGTCTTCCCATAGGTCGTCTTGTAGATATAGCTGGTCTTCGTGTTTTCCACAGTGTTTTGGAACACCTTGGTGGCGTCAAAGAACCAGGTGACCACATTGGCCGCGATCCAGTTGGTCATGATGCACGCCAGCACCTCGTTGATATTCAAAAGCGCCTTGACCATGCCGGGGATGCACCCCCACAGAGCCCCGGCCAAAATGCCGCCCAGGAAGGCCAGCAGCCAAAGCAAGGGCTTAGGCATAGCGTCGGCCGGGATCCCCAGCGCGATGGCCAGCGTCGCCATCGTGCCCATCAGGTACTGCCCCGGCGCGCCGATGTTGAAAAGCCCCGTCTTAAAGGCCACTGCCACCGACAGCCCGGTGAGGATCAGCGGTGTCGCCCGGAAGAGCATGTTGCCGATGTTTTGGGGGTTAAAACCCCAGGTCAGTGTGCCTGCCGCATTACGGCCTGTGCTGACGATGCCGAAAAACACCAGGCGGATGCCCTCGCCAATACTGGCAGAACCGAGGTTCGGGCTGATAAGCCCCACCACGATGATCAGGATGCTCCCCACCACCAGGCCGATGAGGATAGAGATCAGGGAGGCGGCTACGGTCTTTGTGCCTTCCCGCTCCAGCAGGTTGCCCGTTTTCCTTCTCATGCCGTCGCCCCCTCCTTCCCATTCATCCGCTTCGCGCCTGCCATGTAAAGGCCCAGCTCCTGGACCGTGGTCTCCTTCGGGTCAAGCTCGCCCACGATCTCGCCCTCGTACATGACCAGGATGCGGTCGGACAGGCTCATGACCTCATCCAGCTCCAAGGAGACCAGCAGTATCGCCTTACCCGCGTCCCGCTCCTTGACCAGCTGGCCATGGATATACTCAATGGCGCCTACATCCAACCCTCGGGTGGGCTGGACCGCTACGACCAAGGGCTTGTCCCGGTCCACCTCACGGGCAATGATGGCCTTTTGCTGGTTGCCGCCGGACATGCTCCGGGCCACCGTCACCGGTCCCTGTCCGGACCGGACGTCATACTGCCCGATCAGCTTCTCGGCATACTGCCGCACCGCCTTGCGGTCAATGAAGCCCCCTCGCTGGAACTGCTTTTCCCGGAAGCGCTGAAGCACCAGATTCTGTTCCAGAGTAAAGTCCAACACCAAGCCGTGCTTGTGCCGGTCCTCGGGAATGTGGCTCATGCTCTCTCCCCTGCCCTTAATGGAGGCGTGGGAGATATCCTTGCCGCACAGCGTCACCTTTCCGGCGGCCTTGTCCAGCCCGGTGAGGCCGTGGATAAACTCCGTCTGGCCATTGCCGTCGATGCCCGCGATGCAGACGATCTCTCCCGCCCGGACTTGGAAGCTGACATCGTGGACTGCGTCGCGCTTGTGGTGTCCTTTCGCGGGGACGGAAAAGCGCTCCACCTCCAGCACCACTTCCCCCGGCTTGGCGGGGTCCTTATGTACCTCCAGCTGGACCGGCCGCCCCACCATCATGTTGGACAGTTCCTGCTTGCTGGTGTCCTTGGTCTCCACCGTACCCACATGCTTCCCCTTGCGAAGCACGGTCACCCGGTCCGCCACCGCCATGATCTCGTTGAGCTTGTGGGAGATGAACAGGATGGATTTCCCCTCCTTGGCAAACGCCTTCATGGTGGCCATCAGCTCGTCGATCTCCTGCGGGGTCAAAACAGCGGTGGGCTCATCGAAGATCAGGATCTCGTTGTCCCGGTACAACATCTTGAGGATCTCGACCCTCTGCTGCATCCCCACGGTGATGTCCTCCACCTTGGCGTCCAGATCCACCTTCATGCCGTACCGCTCAGACAGCTCCTCCACCTTGCGGCGGGCCTCCTTCTTCTGTAAAAAGCCCAGCTTGGTGGTCTCCGCGCCCAGGATGATGTTATCCAGCACCGTAAACACGTCGATCAGCTTGAAGTGCTGGTGCACCATGCCAATGCCCAGCTCAGTGGCGTCGTTGGGGTTGTTGATCTTGACCTCTTTCCCGTTCTTCTTGATGACCCCTGCCTCCGGCTGGTAGAGGCCAAAGAGGACGCTCATCAACGTGGACTTGCCCGCGCCGTTTTCGCCCAGGAGCGCGTGGATCTCCCCCCGGCGCAGCTGCAACGTGATATCGTCGTTGGCTATGATCCCGGGGAACTCTTTGGTAATGTGGAGCATTTCAATGATGTTCTCGCCTTCCATGGCCCTCGCCACCTTCCCGCTAAAATGCCTCTTTATTATACAATACGACCCGCTAAATTACAAGGCTGATTTGGCGAAACGCATAAAAAAAGAGGGAACGCAGGCGCGTTCCCTCTTTTCGCTCGAAAGATCAGATGACCGTCACGGTCACGTTGGAGTAGGTCTGGCCGAAGTTGGCCTCGTAGTCAGCGTCGATGCTGACGCTGCCGTCCACGATCTTAGCCAGCAGGGCGTTGTAGTCGTCCACATTCATGCCCTTCAGGCTCCAGGTGGCGGTGGGCAGACCCACGGCGTCGTCCTTAGCGCCCAGAGAGGTGCCCTGGCCGCCGATATCGCTGAAGGTGCCGTCATAGACCTTGGCAACGGCCCACTGCACGGCGGAGGACAGGCCCTTCATGGCGGAGGTGATGACGGTCTCGGACTCGAAGGACTGGTCCACGTCCACGCCGATGACTGCGCCGTCATTGGCGGAGGCGGCAGCGACGACGGACTGGAACATGGAGCCGCCGCAGGCAAAGACCACCTCGGTGCCGGTCTCATACCAGCCGGAGACCATGCTCTGCAGCTCGGGGGAAGCCTGGAACGCGGCGCCGTACTCCCAGGAGTAGTTGATCTGGACGTTCACGCCCAGCTCCGCGGCAGCGGCGTTGGCACCCTGGACGAAGCCATAGCCGAAGCGGCAGCAGGCGGGGTTGGTGCCGCCGCCACCACCGGTGAAGCCCAGCTTGGTGAAGCCTTCCTTCACGGCGGCGTAGCCGGCCAGGTAGCCGGACTGCTCCTCCTGGAAGGAGATACCGGCCACGTTATCCAGGCCGATGGGATAACCGTCGATGAACACGAAGGGGACCTCGGGGAACTCAGCGGCGGCCTTCTTCAGAGCGGCCTCCTGCATAAAGCCAGCGCACACCACGACCTCGGCGCCACCCTCCACGGCGGCCTTCATGGCGTCGTAGCGGTCATCGTCAGTGGCCTGATCGCCGTTGGCGGGCTGATAGTACTTGTAGCTCTTGCCGTTGGCGGCGGCGTACAGCTTCACGCCGTCGAAGGTGCCCTGGTTAAAGGACTTATCCTTCAGCTGGCCCACGTCGGTAATGAAGGCAACCTGATACTTGCCGTCCTCAGAGGTCATGTTGTCGTCGATGTCGTCGGCGTTGGGGCCGGCAGGGGCATCGGTGGGATCAGCGGCCTCGGTGGGGTTGGCGTCGGGGGTGGGATCGACCTTCTCAGTGGGGTCGGCGGGGGCAGTGGGGTTGGTCTTGCCGTCGGTGCAAGCCACCAGGCCGAAGACCATCACCAGAGCCAGCGCCAGAGCCAGGAACTTCTTGCTGTTCTTCATCTTGTGATTACCTTCCTTTCCGTTTTCCGGACAAATTTGAGTGCGGCGGAGCCGCGCTCCCTTACGCCTGACATTATACTCCACCCTTCTCCTTGACGCAACATCTTTTTCGCCTTTTAGCCATACTTTTTACGAAATTATTACAACGTCCCAAAAAAGTTCTTTGTTCCCCGGCATAATCCACAAATTCATCCTGTTCTCTGGACAGTTGACAATTCCCGTGCTACAATGCTGTTTGCCATTAAAAGTAGGGGGTGTTTTCATGCGATATCAACGGGTGATCCCCGGCAAATTCCTCTCCCGCCCCAACCGTTTTATCGCCCTGGTAGAGGTCGGCGGCGAGACGGTAGTCGCCCACGTGAAGAACACCGGCCGCTGCAAGGAGCTGCTGGTCCCCGGCGTGACCGTGTATCTTCAGCGGGCGGATGCCCCCGCCCGCAAGACTCTATATGATCTCATCGCCGTGGAAAAGGGATCCTTGCTCATCAACATGGACGCCCAGGCACCTAACAAGGTCTTTGCCGAGTGGGCAAGGAGCGGCGTCCTCTCCGGTCTCACCCTTCTGCGCCCGGAGACGACCTGGGGCAGCTCCCGCTTCGATTTCTATTGGGAATCGGCCGCGGAGAAGGGCTTCGTGGAAGTCAAGGGCGTGACTCTGGAGCGGGACGGCGGCGCCTATTTCCCCGATGCGCCCACCGAGCGCGGCGTCAAGCACCTGAAAGAACTGGCCGCCGCCCGGCAGCAGGGCTACCAAGCGGCGGTGTGCTTTGTGATCCAAATGAAGGGCGTGGACTTTTTCTCTCCCAACGATGAGACTCACCCCGAATTTGGAGATACTCTCCGTATGGCGGCCCGGTCGGGGGTGGACATCTGGGCCTACGACTGTCTGGTAACGCCCGATACTCTTTCGATAGACGCCGGCGTACCCGTACGCCTTACGTGAGCGGAAACAGATTGCGCGCCACGCCCCAGAGGACCAGCACGACCGCCAGCGTCACCCAGCACCGCTCCTCCCACTTCGGCGCCGCCCACTTCCCTGTTTTCACATAGCGCCTCACGTGGACCAGCAGTACGACGGCCGCCACCGGGAGCAGCAGAAAAACCACGGGGTTTTGCGCGAACGCCCCCGGGATATCTCCCCGGAGCAGGCACGCGCCCATCCGCGTGATCCCACAGCCGGGACATAACAGCCCTGTCAGCGTGTGAAACATGCAGGGGACGCCGTATCCCAAAAAGCACACCAAAGCGGCGTAGGCCAGAGCGGCTGTCAGCGCCGCCCCGGCCCACATAAGCACTTTTACCAGTCTTTTTTTACAGTCCATCGACGCCGGTCTCAAAATGGTTGAGCTCGCTCTGCATGATGGCCATGCTGATGATCCCGAAGCCAAGGAGAGACAGCACCAGGTAGAGAATGGCGGAATTGCCGTTGGGCACGCCCTTGGCGATGTCCAGCATCTGGCCCATCTTGTAGTTCCAGTAGATCCCGTAGATGCCGCAGGTGATGATGTTCAGCACGATCACCATTCCGGCGCTCACCCCCAAGGGCGTGCCGTTGACCTCCTGAACATCGTTATGGATGCAGTACATCCAGTAGATGGCATAGATGCCGCAGGTGATAAGGCTAAGTACGATGCACATTCCTACGCTTCTGGGTTGTTTCATGTCGGACCACTCCTCTTTCCTCTTGGATGGCCTCATTATAATCCCTCCATTTCCCCGTTGCAATATGATTTGATAAAAAACCCATGAAAGGAAGATTAAAACCATGAAGCACATCCTCCTTTTGACCACCGGCGGTACCATCGCCTCCCAGAAGACCGCCGACGGTCTGGTCCCCGGCCTGGATGGAAACGCCTTGGCCCAGCGGCTCAAGGTCTTTGAAGGGCACTACCGCTTCACCATCCGGGACATCCTCCACCTGGACTCCTCCAACATCCAGCCCGAGGAGTGGCAGCTCATCGCCCGGGCCATCTTTGCCGCCAAGGACGACTTTGACGGCATTGTCATCACCCACGGCACCGACACCATGGCCTACACCGCCTCGGTGCTCTCCTTCATGCTGCCCGATCTCCCCATCCCCGTGGTGCTCACCGGCTCCCAGCTTCCCATCGACCATCCCCTCACCGACGCCATGGAAAACCTCCGGGCCGCCTTTGCCATGGCCGCTTACGGGCAAAACGGCGTCTTTCTGGCCTTTGACCGCAAGATCATCCTGGGCTGTCGGGCGGTGAAGACCCGCACCACCGCCTTCGACGCCTTTGAGAGCGTCAACTGGCCCCTGTGCGCCACGGTGGACGGCGGCGGGCTGACCCTCCACCCCCAAGCCCTCCCCTCGCCGCCCAACGGCCCCTGCCGCCTGTTGGACGCGCTGGACCCCGGCGTATTCCTCATCAAGCTCACCCCCGGCCTGCGCCCGGAAATCTTTGACGCGCTGCTCCAAATGCACTACCGGGGCATCGTCATCGAGGCCTTTGGGGCGGGTGGGCTCCACTTCATTCGCCGGGATCTCATCTCCCAGCTCCAAAAGGCTACCGACGCGGGGCTGACCGTGGTGGTGTGCAGTCAGTGCCTCTACGAGCGCAGTGACTTCTCCCTCTACCAGGTAGGCCGCAAGGCCCTTTCTCAGGGCGTTATCCAGGG
The DNA here is from genome assembly GCA_910579775.1 of uncultured Oscillospiraceae bacterium. Lineage (GTDB taxonomy): Bacteria > Bacillota > Clostridia > Oscillospirales > Oscillospiraceae > MGBC124762. The sequence goes on from CAJTUE010000002.1 coordinate 238,529, forward strand.
CTTTGACATGACCACCGAGGCGGCGGTCACCAAGCTCATGTGGGCCCTGGGGCAGGACCCCTCCCCCGAAGCCGTCCGCCAGGTGTTCACCCAAAATCTGGCGGGCGAGGTGCGGTTTTCCTGAGAACACCTCTTCCCATTTCCCGGGAAATCCTGTATAATGTCGAAAAGGCTCGAAAAAGGAGGACGACACTATGATGGATTGGCCCGAATTGGAAGCCGCCTGTAAAAGCTGCCGCAACTGCTCTCTCCACGAGACCCGCACCAACGTGGTCTTTGGGGTGGGCTCCAAGACCGCCGAGGTGCTCTTCATCGGCGAAGGCCCCGGCGAGAACGAGGACCTGCAGGGGGAGCCCTTCGTGGGCCGGGGCGGCCAGCTCCTGGACCAGATGATGGGGGCCATCGGCCTGGCCCGGAAGGACGTGTACATCGCCAACATCGTCAAGTGCCGCCCGCCCCAGAACCGCGACCCCCTCAACACCGAGGAGGACGCCTGCATCGGATATCTGCGCAACCAAGTGGCTCTCCTGCGCCCTAAGATCATCGTGTGCCTGGGCCGCATCGCCGCCATGCGGGTCATTGGACCGGACTTTAAGATCAGCAAGGACCACGGCAAGTGGTACGATAAAAACGGCACCCTTGTCATGGCGTTGTTCCACCCCGCGGCCCTCCTGCGGGACCCCCGCAAGAAGCCGGACACTTTCTTGGACCTCAAGGCCCTCCAGGCTAAGATATTGGAACTCTGCGACCACACCCCCCTCGCGGACTGACTTTTTGAAAAAAGCACTTGCATTTACCCAACTCATATGGTAAGATAGCGTGTACACGCCAAATAACGTGTGCCAATTGTGTGCAAAGAGGTGAACACCCATGAAGGAAGGAATCCATCCCGATTACGAACAGACCACCATCCGGTGCGCCTGCGGCAACGTCATCGAGACCGGCTCCACCAAGAAGGATATCCGCGTGGAGGTATGCTCCAAGTGCCATCCCTTCTACACCGGCAAGCAGAAGGTCGTGGACACCGGCGGGCGGGTCAGCCGCTTCAACAAGAAGTTCGGCCTGCAGTAAGTCTCCTGTCGTCAAAAAAGCCCGCACGGCTCCCGTGCGGGCTTTTTTCTATCCCTTCTCCATACACTATAATGGTACGCATTTTAAAACGGAGGTCGATTGCCATGAACAAAGTCGATGTCAAATCTCTGAAACTCAACCCCTTCACCGCCATCGGGGAGGACTGGCTGCTCCTCACCGCGGGCAACAAGGACAACGCCAACACCATGACCGCCTCCTGGGGCGGGATGGGGGTGCTCTGGGGCAAGAACGTGGTCACCGTCTACGTCCGTCCCCAGCGGTTCACCTATCAGTTCATGGAAAACTCCGACTACTTTACCGTCGCCTTCTTCGACGAGAGCTGGCGCGGCGCCCTGAAGCTCTGCGGCTCCAAGTCGGGCCGGGAGGTGGACAAGGTCAACGAGTGCGGCTTCTCTCTGGCCTACGGCGTGGGGGACGCCCCCTACTTCCAGGAGGCCAAGCTGGTGCTGGTGTGTAAAAAGGTCTACTTTGACGACATTGAGCCGAACCACTTCCTGGACGGCGAGGTGGACGGTAAAAACTATCCCAACAAGGACTACCACCGCATGTATATCGGTGAGATCATGGAGGTCTATCAAAGCTGATATGGAATATACCACAGAAAAACCCCGCAACCGCGCCATCCTGGTAGGTCTCAGCTCCCGCGTTCTCAACCCGCAGGACAACGCCAGCGACGCCACCCTGGACGAGCTTGCCGCCCTGCTGGACACCGCGGGCGGGGTCAGCGTCGGTCAGGTTTTGCAAAACAAGGATGCACCCGACCCGCGCACCTTCATCGGTGAGGGCAAGTTGGTGGAGGTCAAGGACCTGGTCAACACCCTGAACGCCGATCTGGTGCTCTTCGACAACTCCCTCTCCCCCTCCCAGCTCCGGGTGCTCACCCAGGAGCTGGGAGTCCAGGTGCTGGACCGGGAAGCCCTCATCCTGGACATCTTTGCCCATCGGGCCCAGACCAAGGAGGGCCGGTTACAGGTGGAGCTGGCCCAGTATCAATATCTGCTTCCCCGCCTGACAGGTATGTGGACCCACCTGGAGCGGCAGGAGGGCGCCATCGGCACCCGCGGCCCCGGCGAGACACAGCTGGAGACCGACCGCCGCCACATCCGCAAAAAGATTTCCAAGCTCAAGGAGGATCTGGAAGAAGTCCGCCGGGTCCGGGCTGTTCAGCGGGAACGGCGGGAAAAGAACCAAGTCCCCGTGGTGGCCCTGGTGGGGTACACCAACGCAGGCAAGTCCACTCTTCTGAACACTCTGACCGGGGAAAATATCCCCGCCAACAACCGCCTGTTCGATACGCTGGACACCACTACCCGCACCTTGGAGCTGTCCGACACCTGCACGGCGCTTCTCTCCGACACCGTGGGCTTTATCCGCAAGCTGCCCACCCATCTGGTGGCGGCCTTTAAGGCCACGCTGGAGGAACTGACCTTTGCCGATCTGCTGCTCCACGTCATCGACGCCTCCAACCCCGCTTGGATGGAGCAGGCGGAGGTGGTGGAGGGGCTGATCCTCTCTCTCGGCGCCGCCGAAACTCCCCGGCTGGAGGTCTTCAACAAGTGCGACCTCTGTCCCGGCGAGATCTTGCCCCACGGAGAGGACCGCGTTGCCGTCTCCGCCCGCACCGGAGAAGGACTGGACAAGCTCCGTGACCAGATGGCCCAACGGCTGGATGCGGGCCGCAAAAAAGTGAACCTGTCCATCCCCTACGACCAGGGCGGCGTTCTGGACCAGCTCTACCGAGAGGCGCAGGTGGACAGCGTGGAGTACGGCGAAACCATTGAGGTCACCGCTGTCTGCACCCCCATTACCTTAGGCAAGCTGAAAGAGTTCATCACCGGCGGCTGGACGCCGCCCAAAGAGCCTTGGGAGGACTGAGTATATGGTTTTAGCAACAGAACGCCTTATTTTGCGGCCCTTTGAGGAAAAGGACGCCGCTGACCTGTATGAATATGCCTGCAATCCCCGTGTCGGCCCGGACGCGGGCTGGCCCCCCCATAAGAGTTTGGAGGAGAGCCGGGAGATCATTGCCACTGTGTTTGCCGCCCCTGACACCTTTGCTCTGGTGGACAAGCCCACCGGAAAGGTCATTGGCTCAGCGGGCTTCGTGGACCGGCATCAGACCCTTCTCCCCACCCCCGACGATGAGATCGGCTATGCCCTCAACCCCGCCTATTGGGGGCGGGGGCTTGTACCCGAGGCGGTGCGGAAGTTGCTGCGCTATGGCTTTGAAGGCCGGGATCTGGCCTCTATCTGGTGCGGCCACTATGATTTCAATGCCAAATCCCGCCGTGTGGTGGAAAAGTGTGGTTTTATCTACCGTTTTACCAACCAAGCCTTTGTAGAACTCATGGGCGAGACCCGCACCGAGCTTCATTACGCGCTGACCAAGGAGGAGTGGCAAGCCCTATGACGGAGATCCTTGTCCCTCTGGGCCCCGCCCAGGCAGAGGTGGTAGAAAAGCGCTCCCGCTTCATCGGTGATATCCTGCCTGTCACCTCAGAAGAGGAGGCCCGCGCCCACATCGAGGCGGTGAAAAAGCGTCACCGGGACGCCCGGCACAACTGCTGGTGCTACCGGCTGGAAAACGGCGTGGAGCGGTACTCCGACGATGGCGAGCCCCAAGGCACCGCGGGGGTACCTATGCTCGGCGTCTTCCAAAAGTCGGAGGTGACTGACCTCTGCTGTGTGGTCACCCGGTACTTCGGCGGCGTTTTGCTGGGGGCGGGCGGCCTGGTACGGGCCTACTCCCAAACCGCCCGGGACGCTCTGGACACCGCAGGGATCGGCAAAATGCAGCCCTGGACCAGGCTGTCCCTCACCGCACCCTATCCCCTGCTGGAGCAGCTGAAACTGCTGTGCGGCCAGTGTAGCGGCGCCGTAGAAGATATTGCCTACGCCGATCAGGTGACCCTTATCCTACGTTTCCCTTCTGAAATGGTAAATAGCTTTACAGGTCTTGTGACAGAACTAACTGCCGGAGCTCTTTGCCCAGAGGCACTTGGCGAATTCATGGCTCCATCTGTAAAGGAATAGAACTTGCCGGAAATATTTTTCTAAAGGTTTTTGTGAGAAAAGAAGGGTTTTTCCTCTTCGGCAGCGTATAGCTTAAAAAACAGGAGAAATCGGCAGAGGAGAGGAAGCTTATGACCATCCGGGAAGAGGCCGAACAGCGGGAGGCGGCATTTCTTGCACCCAACGCCACCCTTGCCGCCCAAAGCCGCGGCCGGGAGCGAGACATCCCCCCCTGCGACATCCGCACCTGCTTCCAGCGGGACGTGGACCGCATTGTCCACTCCAAGTCCTTTCGCCGCCTGAAGCACAAGACTCAGGTCTTCCTCCAGCCCGAGGGCGACCACTACCGTACCCGAATGACCCACACCCTGGAGGTCATGCGCATCGCCCGAACCATCGCCCGTGCCCTGCGGCTCAACGAGGACCTGACCGAAGCCATGGCCTTCGGCCACGACCTGGGCCACACCCCCTTCGGTCACGCCGGGGAGCGTATTTTGAACCAGCTGATGCCGGACGGCTTTCAGCACAACGTCCAGTCCCTTCGCGTGGTAGAGCGGCTGGAAAACGGCGGCGAGGGACTGAATCTCACCTGGGAGGTCCGGGACGGGATCTTGTGCCACACCGGCGGCCAGCCGCCCGCCACGCCGGAGGGCGAGATCATCCGTCTGGCCGACCAGATTGCCTACATCAACCACGACATTGACGACGCCATTCGCGGCGGCATCATCTATCAGATGGACATTCCTCTGGAGCTTCAGCAGGAGCTGGGCTTCTCCCACGGTGAACGCATCAATACTCTCACCACCGATGCCATCGCCGCCAGCCAGGATGGCGAGGGCGTCCGCCTCTCCTCCACCCGCAAAAAAGCCTTAGCCGACCTACGCGCCTTCATGTTCCAGGCAGTCTACTGCAATCCCGTGGCCAAGGGGGAGGAATCCAAGGCTCAGGCCATGCTGGAGCTTTTATTCCGCCACTACATAGACCATCTGGATGAGCTTCCCGGCGACTATTACGCCATCGCGCAGGCCGAGGGACCGGAGCGGGCGGTGTGCGATTATCTTGCCGGCATGACCGATTCCTATGCCGTGGATCGGTACGGCGACGTATTTATTCCCAAGGCCTGGACAGTAAAATAAGCAAAATGGGTATGATTCCCGGAGAGGGGGCGGAGCAATGGCCATTCCACAATCATTTTTGGACGAGCTGACGGCCCGCTGTCCCATTGAGGAGGTCGTATCTGATTATCTCCCCCTCCACGCCAAGGGCGGCAATCTCTGGGGCCTGTGCCCCTTCCACGGAGAGAAGACCCCCTCCTTCGCCGTTTCGCCGGACAAGCATATCTTCCATTGCTTTGGCTGTGGTAAGGGCGGCGGGGTGATCCGCTTCGTTCAGGAGATCGAAAACCTCTCCTTTATTGAGGCGGTCCGCAAGCTGGCCGCCCGGGCCGGTCTGGAGATGCCCGAGGAGGACCAGGCCGCCCAAGAGCGGCGCAACCGCCGCAAGCGCCTGCTGGAGCTCAACAAGCAGGCCGCCCGGTTTTACTACGAAACCCTCAAATCCCCCCAGGGAAAGCCTATGCGCCAATACATTACCAAGCGGAAGCTCAACTCTGCCTATGTCAAACGCTTCGGCCTTGGGGCCGCACCGGACAGCTGGGATTCCCTCATTAAGGCCATGACCGCTCAAGGCTTTGCGAAGGGCGAGCTGCTGGAAGCAGGGCTGGTGGTGGCGGGCAAGAACGGCGGCATTTACGATAAATTCCGCAACCGCCTCATGCTCCCTGTCATCGACGCCACCGGCGAGATCCTGGGCTTCACCAGCCGGGTGATGGACAACTCCACGCCAAAGTATCTCAACACCCCGGAAACCGCCATTTTCAAAAAGCGCTCCATCCTCTACGGCATCCAATGGGCCAAGCTCACCAAGCGGAGCTTCTTCCTGCTGGTGGAGGGCAACCTGGACGTGATCACCCTGCACCAGGCGGGGATCGACAACGCCGTGGCCACCATGGGCACCGCCCTCACCGCCGACCACGCCCGGCTCATCGGCAAATATACCAAGGAACTGGTGCTCTGCTACGACAACGACGCCGCCGGTGTGGAGGCCACTCAGCGGGCTATGACGGTGCTCAAGGACACCGGCTTTCGCGTTCGGGTGCTCCAACTGCCCCGCCGCAAGACCCCGGAGGGCGAGCTGGTCAAACAGGATCCCGACGACTTTATCAAGTTCCAAGGCGCCGCCGCCTTTGAGCGGCTGCTGGCGGGGAGCGCGGACCAGTCGGAATACCGCCTGGAGACCATCCAAAAGAAATATGACCTTACCAAGACCGACGAACGCACCGCCTTCCTCAAGGAGGCCGCCCAGATGATCGCCCAGCTGTCCAGCCCCGTGGAGCGGGAGATCTACGCCGGCAAGGCCGCCGAGGCGGCCAGCGTGTCTAAGGAGGCCATGGTGCGGGAGGTGGAGGACTCCCGCCGCCGCCGCGCGGGACAGCAGCGGCGCAAGGAGGAGCGCTCCGCCCTCACCCCGGCGGTCAACCTCCAGCCCCAGGCCCGAGACCTTCGCTACCAAAACGTACGCTCCGCCCGGGCGGAGGAGGGGCTGGTCCGCCTGCTCTTCCTGGATTCTACGCTTCTCAACCTCTGCCGGGATCTGTCTCCCGAGCAGTTTTCCTCCCCCCTCTGGGGCCGAATATATGCCGCTTTGTCCCAGGGGGAGTTGCCCCCGGACCCCGCCGCCTTCGACGCGGTGCTGAGCGGCGAGGAGGCCGATCTGCTGGCCCGCCTCCTCCACACCCCTCAATCCCTGGCCGAGGGCCGTCAGGCGGTCCAGGACTACATCGCCGTGATCCAGGAGGAGGCCCGCCGCAACGCGGACAAAGGCGACCCCTTGGCCGATCTCTTTGCCATTCAGGCAAAAAAGAAACAGAAAGAAACAACGGAGGATCAAACATGAGCGCGAAAAAAGTCAATCTTACCCCCATGCCCCAAGACCCGTCGGAGATCGACCAGGACAAGCTCCGGGAGGAGCACCTGGAGGCCGGCCGCCAGGAGATCATGAAGGCCCTGGAGGGCGTCCCCGGCGCAGAGAAGGTGGCAGAGCTGATGGAGCGAGGCCGCAAGAAGGGTAAGCTCAGCTCCGCGGAGTTGATGGAGGCCTTGGAGGACCTGGAGCTGGAGGGAGAGCAGCTGGACAAGCTGTACGACACCTTTGAATCTCTGGGCATCGACACCGCCGGGGAGTATTACAACGACCTGGAGCCTTTGGCTGAACTGGAGGATCTGACCGACCTGGACCAGGACGCCCCTCCCCCTGCCGAGGAATTGGAAGAGATCCCGCCCGAGGAAATGGTGGACCCCAACGCCTTGGGCGACACCTTTGGCATCGACGATCCCGTGCGCATGTATCTCAAGGAGATCGGCAAGGTGAATCTGCTGTCCTCCGACGAGGAAGTCGCGCTGGCACAAGCGATGTCTGCCGGCGCCGCCGCCGAGGAACAGCTCCGGGAATTGAAGGAAGAGCTTTCCAAGGAAGACGCCGCCGCCTTGAAAAAGCTGGTCCGGGAGGGTGAAAACGCCAAGCAGCGCCTGGCCGAAGCCAACCTCCGTCTGGTGGTTTCCATCGCCAAGCGGTATGTGGGCCGGGGTATGCACTTTCTCGACCTGATCCAAGAGGGCAATCTGGGCCTTATTAAGGCCGTGGAAAAGTTTGACTATGTCAAGGGCTTTAAGTTCTCCACCTACGCCACCTGGTGGATCCGCCAGGCCATTACCCGTGCCATTGCTGACCAGGCCCGCACCATCCGCATTCCCGTTCACATGGTGGAGACCATCAACAAGGTCATCCGCGTCTCTCGTCAGCTCCTCCAGGAGCTGGGCCACGATCCCACCCCTGAGGAGATTGCCGCCGAGATGGGCATGCCGGTAGAAAAGGTGCGGGAGATCCTGAAGATTGCCCAGGAGCCGGTCTCCCTGGAGACCCCCATCGGTGAGGAAGAGGATTCCCACCTGGGCGACTTCATCCCCGACGAGGACGCCTCCGAGCCCTCCGAGGCTGCCAGCTACACCCTCTTGAAGGAGCAGCTGGTAGAGGTGCTGGGCACCCTCACCAAGCGGGAGGAAAAGGTCCTGCGCTTACGCTTCGGCATTGAAGACGGCCGCACCCGCACCCTGGAGGAGGTGGGCCGGGAGTTCAACGTCACCCGGGAACGTATCCGCCAGATCGAGGCCAAGGCCCTGCGCAAGCTGCGCCACCCCAGCCGCAGTAAGAAGCTCAAGGACTTCCTCAACTAAGCTCCCCATGTCCAGATCAAACCATTCTCTACCCCCGGCGGTGGAGATGAGCGACCTGCAGCTGCTCACCTATCTGCTCGCCCTGGCCGGTGACGGCGAGGAAGCTGCCCGCGCCACGGCTCATACGCTGTTGAACAGCTATGACAGCCTTTCCACCGTCCTTACTCTTCCCCGCTCTACCCTGCTGAATGACCCCCGTTTGAGCGAGTCTAGCGCCGCCTTTCTGGCGCTGGTGGGAGCCATGTCCTTCCGCTACGCCGACCGCTTCCACCGCAGTGACCTGGTGGTCATGGATGCCGTGGCCGTCTCCCGCCTCCTGGCGCCTCATTTTCAGGGACACGCAGTGGAGCGGGTGTGCGCCATTTGCGTGGACCGGGACTTCCACCTGCTGGGCAGCGGCGCCGTAGTCACCCATGGGGACGCCGACAACACCGCCCTGCCTATCCGCCGCATCCTCTCCCTGGCGCTGTCCAGCGAGGCCTACGGCGTGATCCTGGCCCACAACCATCCCGATGGCGCCCCCTTCTTCTCCCAGGCGGACCTGATGACCACCCATGTGCTTCGCGGAAAGTTGGCCGTGCTGGGCGTCTCTCTGCTGGACCATTACATCTGGGCGTCCGACCGCGCGATCTCCCTCTATGAGCAGCTCCGCGCCGCGACCCCTCCCCCGCCCCTGGACCATTGGGACCTTGAGAAGACGCCTCTGCTCAGCCGCTTTGAGTCCCAGGTCTTTCTCTCCCTCCGGCAGGGCAAACGAAAGGGCCGCAAGAGCAGAACGCCCTTTGTACTCGACCCCGACTCCCCCTGGGCCCCTTTCCCGCTCTAACTGCAAGGAAGCCCTTCGGCCAAGCCGAAGGGCTTCCTTTTTTGCTACCGTAAAATGGATTCCGCAAGAAAAACAGTGACACAGCAGAGGACCGCCACGGGCATCAGCCCCGCGCCAAACCACGCGGCCAGCAGGCCCACCACCAGGGCCAGTGCCCCCGCCACGGGACTTTGGGTGGCGTCTACGATGGCCGGGAAGGTCATCACCGCCAGGGTCACATAGGGGACATAATAGAGAAAAGAACGGATGAAGCGGCTGCGGATGGGCTTGCGGATCAGGGTCATGGGCAGGGCGCGGATGGCGTAGCTCACCGCCGCCATCACAAAAATATAGGCATACAGCATCATGGCTCCGCCCCCTCCTTCCCCTCGTCCGTCTCCTTCTCGTGGGGAAAGAGCGCCGCGGCAGCGGAGGCGATGATCGCTGTCAGCAGGATGGTCCGGGTCCCCTCGGACAGCCGGGAGACCAGAGGGAGACGGCTCAAGGCAAAGCTGGCCACGAAGCACACGGGGATCAGCCCGGCAATGATTTTGTTCTTCCGGGCCGGGGGTACGATGACCGCCAGGAACATGCCAAACAGGGCCACGCTAAGGGCGCTCACCGCCCGGGCGGGCATCAGCTCTCCCGCCACACAGCCCAGAGCGGTGCCCAGCGCCCAGCAGGGAGACGCCACCAGCACCGCGCCGTAGTGATAAAATGGCTCCAGATAGCCGGGACGGACGATGGTGATGGCGAAAAACTCATCGGTGATGAAAAAGGACATGAGGAAGCGGTGGATGGGGTGGCCCTTGGGGTCCATCCGCTGGCTCATGGCGGTGCTCATCAGCAGATACCGGGCGTTGGCCACAAAGGTCATCACCGCCATAGTCAAAAGCCCGGACTGGGCGGCGATCCCCCGGAACCCGGCGTACTCCCCCGCCGAGGCGTTGCACAGCAGGCTGGACAAAAAGCTCTGGAAGGGACTGAGTCCCGCGTTTCTCGCGGCAATGCCCAGAGCGAAGGACACCGCAAAATAGCCCAGGCCAATAGGAATACCGTTTCGCATCCCCTGGACCAGGGCCGCTTTTCGTCTTGTCTTGTCGTCCATCCCGTACTCCTCCCTTCCCTTGCGCGTGCAGTTGACATTATAGTCCCTTTTTCGCCCTGTGTAAAGCCTCCTTGCTAAATCAGAAAAAAGCTGGTATAATTATGCATATCAGGACCATTTTATGAATTATGAATAAGGAAAGGACGGTTTGCGTATCATGGAAAAGTCTAAGGTCTATTTTTGCCCTGTCATCACCCCGGAGAACGTGCTCAAGCTCTACAACGCCCTGGGGGTGACCCTCCCCGGCAAGGTGGCCGCCAAGGTCCACTCCGGCGAGGAGGGCAACCAGAACTATCTCCACCCCGAGTTCTGGAAGCCCATCATCGACCACGTGGGCGGCACGGTGGTGGAGTGCAACACCGCTTACGAGGGCGAGCGCAACTACACCGACAAGCACCTCAAGCTCCTGGAGGGCCACGGCTGGAGTAAGCTCTTCCCCGTAGACCTGCTGGACGCGGAGGGGCCCGACCTGGCTCTCCCCGTGAAGGGGGGCAAGCTCCTGAAGGAGAACCTGGTGGGCAAGAACCTGGCCAACTACAACTCCCTGTTGGTGCTGTCTCACTTCAAGGGCCACCCCATGGGGGGCTACGGCGGCGCGCTGAAGCAGCTGTCCATCGGCTGTGCCTCCTCCGCGGGCAAGTGCATCATCCACTCCGCCGGGGTCACCGATGACCAGACCAAGCTCTGGGACTGCGCCGCCCAGCAGGACGACTTCCTCCGCTGTATGGCGGAGTCCGCCAAGACGGTGATCGAGATGTTCTCCGGCAAGGCCGCCTATCTCAACATCATGTGCAACCTGTCGGTAGACTGCGACTGTTGCGCCGTGGCCGAGGACCCCTGCATGGGGGATGTGGGCATTCTGGCCTCCCTGGACCCTGTGGCTATTGACCAGGCCTGTGTAGACCTGGTGTACGCCTCCCAGGACCCCGGCCGGGACCACCTGGTGGAGCGTATTGAGACCCGCCACGGCGTCCACACCATCGAGTGCGCCGCCGAGCTGGGCTGTGGCAGCCGCGACTACGAGCTTATCACCCTGTAATTCCCCGCCCGCGGAGGGAAAGGAGAGGACCTTCTCATGTGTACCGCTGTTGGCTTTCAAGGCAAGGACTTCTATTTTGGCCGCACTCTGGACCTGGAGTGCTCCTATGACGAAAAGGTAGTCATCACGCCGCGCAATTATCCCTTCTCCTTCCGGTTTTTGCCGCCCATCCACCGCCACCACGCCATGATCGGCGTGGCCCATGTGGTCCGGGGCTGCCCCCTCTACTATGAGGCGGTCAACGAAAAGGGCCTGGGGATGGCGGGGCTCAACTTCCCCGGCAACGCCTGCTATCAAGCGGAAGCCCAGGGCAAGGACAACGTGGCCTCCTTTGAGTTCATCCCCTGGGTACTGGCCCAATGCGCCACCTTGCCGGAGGTCCGCGCTCTGTTGGACCGCCTCAACCTGGTGGACGCGGCCTTCAGCCCGGAGCTGCCTCCCGCCACCCTCCACTGGATGATTGCCTCTCGGGATGGCGCGCTGGTGGTGGAATCCACCAAGGACGGCCTTCAGATCTATGACGACCCGGTGGGGGTCATGACCAACGAGCCCCCCTTCCCCTATCAAATGCTCAACCTTTCCAACTTTATGACCGTTTCGGCTCAGCCACCGGTGAACCTCTTTGCCCCCGACGTTACTCTGCAGCCGTATAGCCGGGGCATGGGCGGCATCGGCCTTCCCGGCGACCTATCCTCCGCCTCCCGCTTCGTCCGCGCCGCCTTTACCCGAATGAACTCGGTGTGCGATGCTGACTGTGAGGAGGCCTGCGTGGGCCAGTTCTTTCACATTCTGGGCAGCGTGGCCCAGCAGCGCGGCTGTGTCCAGCTGGAGGGCGGCAAGCTGGAGATGACGGTGTATACCTGCTGCTGCAACGTAGATAAAGGTATTTACTATTACACTACCTACGAAAACCCCCAGCTTACAGCGGTGCATATGCACCATGTGGACCTGGACGGGCAGTCCATCACCGCCTATCCCCTCCTGCGCCAGCTGCGGGTGTTTGAGCAGAATTGAATCTCACCTTTGTGCAAAAAAAGCCACGTCGGAGCTTTTATCCCGACGTGGCTTTTTGTTGATTTAGTCATTCGGTGGGGGTTTGGTCGGTATCGTCGCCACCAGGCTCAGTGGTGCCACCCTGGCCTCCGCCCTCATCGGGGTCGGTAATCCCACCAGGGTTCTCCGGGTCGGTGCCGGGCTCAGGGTCCTCGCCCCCCTCAGAGGCAGCGGTCACTGTGATCGTGCAGGTGGCGGTATGGCTGCCATCCTCGGTGGTGACTGTAATCGTAGCGCTCCCTTTCCCTACGATGGTCACGTTCCCTTCCGCATCTACCGTTACAACACTTGCATCACTACTCTGCCAGGTGACCTTCTTGTTTGTGGCGTCCTCCGGCTTCACTGTGGCGACCAGCTTGTCCAGCGTGTCCCCTTCCTTTGCGGTCAGTGTAGTCTGATCCAATTCAACGCCTGTCACCGTGACTGTCACAGAGGTCTTCTCGGTGACCGTGACTTCGCAAGTGGCGGTCTGGTTGCCCGCAGTGGCGGTAATAGTAGCGGTTCCTGCAGCTACGGCTGTGACCTTGCCATTTTCGTCCACGGAGGCAATATTTGAGTCGCTGCTTGTCCAGGTCACGGTCTTGTCATCCGCGTTATCAGGCGTCACCGTGGCTACAAGGGTCGCCTCGCCGCCTACTTCTAACGCTAATTTCTCCTTGTCTAGGGTCACGGCAGTAACAGGCAGAGGCTGGGTAGTCCCAGGCGTTACCGTCACCGTACAGGTCTTGGTGAAGCCGCCATCGGCGGTTTTGACGGTAATAGTGGCCGCGCCCTCAGCCACGGCAGTGACCTTGCCGTTCGCGCTCACCGTGGCGACGCTCTCATTGCTGCTGGCCCAGGTCACGGACTTGTCCGTAGCGTCAGCGGGAGCCACGGTAGCGGTCAAAGTCACGGTCCTGCCCGCCTCCAGGGTCAACTCGCTCTTGTCCAAGGTCACGCCGGTGACGGCAACCGTCTCTACCGGCTTGGCCTTGACGGTCACCTTACAGGTGGCGGTGTAGGTCTTGGTGTTGTCCGCACGGGCAGCGGGAGCTGCCTGAGCGGACAAGGCGGCCGGAGCGGCGGCGCGGACCGCCGCGGGAGCAGGGGGAGGCAACTCGGTCTCTGTATCGCCGTCCCCCTCAGAGCCGCCCTCAACCGGCTCGCTGGGGTTGGGATCCGAGCTCTCGCCGGGTTCGGGATCGGGCGTCACTGTCTCGCTGGGGCTGGGGCTGGGCGTCGCTTCCTCACTGGGACTGGGGCTGGGCGTCGCTTCCTCACTGGGACTGGGGCTGGGCGTCGCTTCCTCGCTGGGACTGGGGCTGGGCGTCACTTCCTCGCTGGGGCTGGGGCTGGGCGTCGCTTCCTCACTTGGGCTGGGGCTGGGCGTCGCCGTCTCGCTGGGGCTGGGACTGGGCGTCGCCTCCTCACTGGGGCTGGGGCTGGGCGTGGGCTCCTCGCTGGGAGACGGCTCCGTGGAGGGGCTGGGAGACGGCGACGCGCTGGGGCTCGGACTCGGACTGGGCTCGGGAATGGTCACAGTGACCTTGGCGGTAATGGTGGCCTCGCCTTCCTTCACGGCGGTCACCGTACCGTCTTCCACAGTGGCAACGGTATCGTCGCTGCTGGTCCAGATCACATCGCCCTTGATGGCGTCGCTGGACGGGAGGGTCACGGTAGCCTTCAGGGTCATGGTCTTCCCCTCTGTAAGCTCCGCGGTGGTCTTGTCCAGCTTGATGCCCGGCGTTGGCTTGGAGGGTGTGCTGGAACCGCCGCCACCGCCACCGCCGCCGGAGGACACCGCGCCGGTGGCCGTGATGGGCCGGCCGGAGCTGTTGGCCGGACGGACCACGCCGCTGGCCACGGTCATCTGCTGGGGCGGGCCGTCCATGACCACGCCGCCCATGTTGATCTCGGCGTTCTTCACGGTGCCCTTGGTGTTGTTCACAGTAATGGCGGCGTTGGCCACCAGCTTATCCACCGTACCGGTGTTGGTGATGGCAGAGGGAGCGTCCGCTACCAGCTCGGCCACCTTGCCCGAGTTGGTCACGCTGCCCGCCTCGCCGCAGTTCAGCTTCTTGATCTCGCCGGCGTTGGTCACGGCGATCTTCTCCACGTTCACATCCAGGGTGCCCACGCTGGCCTCCGTGTCCACAGTGACCGCGATCTCGGTGTTGGCCGCCAGGGCGTCCAGAGAAGACTTGCCGGAAACCACCACGTCACCCTTGCCCTCCACAAGGACATTTTCCGCCTTCAAATCGCGGAGCCGCACGGGGTTGGTAGCGCCCACCGCCACCAAAACGCCGGTAGCCTTGCCGGTGAGGATTACCTCGCCCTCCTGCTGGGAGTTGGCGTTGATGACCACAAAGCCGTTGGCGTTCTGGGAGGTATAGGTCCCGGGGGCGTTGGCGTAGACGGAGATCGCCTTATCCATCAGGGTAAAGGCCCCCGCCCGGTTGATATCCGCATGGGGCGCGACAGTCCCGTCCCCCATGCCGGAGAGGATGCCAAGCTCGGTCAGGGTCGCCATGTAGGGCACGGCCCAGCCGGAGACCTCTTCGCCATCCAGGAAATCAGAGAGGTCGGGATCGTCGTTGGGCTGGACGCCAAGAGCCCGGCCAAACATGACGATGGCCTCCTCCCGGGTGATGTAGTCCTCGGGATAGCTCATGGAGTTGCTGCCCTCCATGATCCCCGCGGCGGCACAGCGAAGGATGGCCCGGGCGTACCACTCGCTGCCGTTGATGTCCTTGAATGTGCTGATGGGCGCGGCCTTCCGCAGCCCCAGCATATCCGCGAGGATGGTGGCCATCTCACAGCGGCGCAGGGGCTTGTCGGGGTTCACGTTCCCCAGGTTGTCCCCCTTCACCAGGCCGCAGCGGCTCCAGCGCAGGATGCTCTCCTCCGCCCAGTGGCCAACCGCGTCGGGATAGGTCTTGCTCCCCGTCGCGGCGGCGGGGACCGTCAACAAAGACGCCACCATCGCCAGCGTCAGGACCAGCGCAAGCACTTTCTTCTTCATACTGTTACCTCCTTGAGGTCTTTTGCCCGCCAAAGTTCTTTGACAGGCATAATTCATCCTTATCCTAGCACAAGACGGGAAAAATGTCAATCTTGGAAGAAGGCTTCATGATATGGAAATTTATGTATCTCTCTTTCTCTGCCCCAGCACCAGAAAGCGGACCACCGGAACGCGGCGCAGGAGCTCATAAAGGACAAAGGTCAGCGCCGTTCCCGCCGTGAGCAAGGCAAGGTAGTTGACAACGGCGGAAAGGGCACAATAGGAGGTCAAAAGGTATGCGATATACAAAAACACAGGATAATGGAGCACATAAAGCCCAAAGCTCGTCTTTGTCAGATAGCTGCCGACGATATTTGAGCGGTCGAGCCAGCGCCGAAACAGGCCCAAGAAAGCCAGGCACGCCGTCCACGCATAGAGGTTGGTGAGGTAGCTTTGCAGACAGCTGGACGCGGTATAGTCCGTTCCGCCATAGGAGCGGAGATAGACGATCCCCGCCGCCGCAGCCAGGCACGTCAAGGGCACGGCGGCCTTTGCCAAAGCGTCGGTCATATCGTCGTGGGAGAAGACGCAGTACCCCAGCGCGAAGGCCATGAAGTAGGCGCCAAAACGGTACATAGTAAGCACCGGGAGATTACCCACATGAGACACCGTCCAGATCAATAAAAAGCCCGATGGGATCCACACCCACACTGGGCACTTTCCGCACCAGGTCCACAGCCGGTCCTTCTTATCCAGCCTCTTCAGCAACGCGGGAGCAAAGGAAAACAGCCACAGCATTTGGGCAAACCAAAGTGGACCCGTTCCGCTCACGGCAGAAATGGGATAGATAAGCGGAGCAGGAATATATTCCAGCCCTCCGCCCAGCTTTATATTCAGATATCCAGTGATCCAATGGATCACAAACAATCCTAGGGTGGACGGGACCAGCAGCTTCACTGTCCGTTCCTTCAAAAACGCCTTGGCCGTGCGCTTTTCCAGGGCAAAACGGCTGCTCATCCCCGCCACTAAAAACAGCAGCACCATAAACCACGGGTACACAGCGGCGGCGAACCAGTCTCCCGCGGCCAGGCTCGGCGCGCCGGGAATGCTCCCCAAAATCCCCACGCCGTTGAAGAGATAGCACACATGATAAACCAGCACCAACAGCACAACGCTCCAGCGGAGGTTGTCCAACCACGCCTTCCTCATTGCCTTTCGCCGTCCTCTCCGAAGATCATCCCCCGCAGCTGGTCGAAGGCCGCCTTGGGCGGGATGGCGAGGCCCCGCGCCTCATCCCCCAGTAGCATCAACGTGTCCCCCGGCGCGATGCCGAACACCTCCCGCGCCTGTTTGGGGATTACGATCTGTCCCTTCTCTCCTACCGTCACAGTCCATGCGTATTTTCCCTTCGGTCCTTTCATGCCGCACCTCCGAAAGTATGATTTGTATAACTAATTATACTTCTTCATTTTTGAAATATCAAGGCGCATTTTCGCGGACGCAAAAAGAGACGGCACAGCAAACGCTGTGCCGTCTCTCATGTTTGGAATAAAAATGGTTCGGGTCCGAGTGGCGCGTCTGGGAAGCCGCGCCCTACTCGGGTGGGTTTGGAACCTGCCCCCTACAGGACAAGCAGCATCCTCCGCGGAGAAATTACTTGCCGGAGAGATACTCGTCGATGGCCTTGGCCGCGACCTTGCCCGCGCCCATGGCGGAAATGACGGTGGCCGCGCCGGTGACGGCGTCGCCGCCGGCGTAAACGCCTTTCTTGGTGGTGGCGCCGTTCTCCTCAACAATGATGCCGCCGCGGTTGTTCACGTCCAGGCCCTCGGTGGTGGACTTGATGAGGGGGTTGGGGGAGGTACCGATGGACATGACCACGGTGTCCACCTCCAGCTCGAACTCGCTGCCAGGGATCTCCACGGGGCGGCGGCGGCCCTTCTCGTCAGGCTCACCCAGTTCCATCTTGATGCAGCGCATGCCGGTAACGAAGCCGTTCTTGGGGTCGCGGCGGTCGTC
Organism: uncultured Oscillospiraceae bacterium; assembly: GCA_910579775.1. GTDB lineage: Bacteria > Bacillota > Clostridia > Oscillospirales > Oscillospiraceae > MGBC124762. Next base: position 255,929 of record CAJTUE010000002.1, read on the forward strand.
GGGGTTGTTGTAGCCCAGGATCTCCACGGGGTTGTTGAGCAGCTGGAAGTCAATGCCCTCTTCCATGGCGTGCTCCACCTCCTCCTTACGGGCGGGGAGCTCCTCCAGGGAGCGGCGATAGACGATATACACCTTCTCCGCGCCCAGGCGCAGAGCGGTACGGGCCGCGTCCATGGCCACGTTGCCGCCGCCCACCACGGCCACCTTGCCGCCCTTCATGATGGGGGTGACAGGGTCGGACTCGTACGCCTTCATCAGGTTGGAGCGGGTCAGGAACTCGTTGGCGGAGTAGACGCCCTTCAGGGACTCGCCGGGGATGTTCATGAAGTTGGGCAGGCCCGCGCCGGAGCCGACAAACACGGCCTCAAAGCCCATGTCGAACAGCTCGTCGATGGTGAGGGTCTTGCCGATGACCATGTTGGTCTCCATCTTCACGCCCATGGCGGTGAGGTTGTCCACCTCCTTCTGGACGATGGCCTTGGGCAGACGGAACTCGGGAATACCGTAAACCAGCACGCCGCCGGCGGTATGTAGCGCCTCAAACACGGTGACCTCATAGCCCTTCTTGGCCAGATCGCCGGCGCAGGTCAGGCCGCTGGGGCCGGAGCCAACCACCGCCACCTTGTGGCCGTTGGAGGGCACGGGGTCGGGAAGCTGAGTGGCGTGGGCGTTGTGCCAGTCGGCCACAAAACGCTCCAGACGGCCGATGCCCACAGGCTCGCCCTTGATGCCCCGGACGCACTTGGACTCGCACTGGGTCTCCTGGGGGCAGACGCGGCCGCAGACGGCGGGCAAAGAAGAGGACTGCTGGATGACCTGATAAGCGCCCTCAAAGTCGCCCTCCTGGATCTTGGCGATAAACTCGGGGATATGGATGTTCACCGGGCAGCCGGTGACGCAGGGATGGTTCTTGCAGTTGAGGCAGCGCATGGCCTCGTCCAAGGCGGTGGCCTCAGAGTAGCCCAGAGCTACCTCGTCAAAATTATGGGCACGAACCTCAGGAGCCTGAGTGGGCATGGGGTTCTTGTTGGGAGCCATGTTAGCCATCTCAGCGCACCTCCTTCTTAAACAGATTGCAGGTCTCTTCGTGGGCGTGACGCTCGAAGGGCTGATACATCATACCACGGGACATGGCCTCGTCAAAGTCCACCTCGTAGCCATTGAAGTCGGGGCCGTCAACGCAGGCAAACTTGGTAACGGCCTTGCCGTCCTGATGTACCGTGAGGCGGCAGCCGCCGCACATGCCGGTGCCATCGATCATGATGGGGTTCATGGACACCATGCAGGGAATGCCGGTGGGCTTGGTGGCCTGGACCACAAACTTCATCATGATGAGCGGCCCAATGGTAATGACCTCGTCAAAGGTCTCTCCGGCGGCAAACATCTCGTTGAGCGGCACGCAGACATTGCCCTCACGGCCGTAGGAGCCGTCGTCGGTCATGACGTGCAGGGTGTCGGACACGGCGCGGAACTCGTCCTCCAGAATAAGCAGGTCCTTGGAGCGGAAGCCAATAATGGAAGTGACGGAGCAACCCAGCTCATGGAGCTTCTGGGCGATGGGCAGAGCAATGGCGCAGCCTACGCCGCCGCCTACCACGCACACCTTCTTCAGACCCTCCACATGGGTGGGAACGCCCAGAGGGCCGACAAAGTCGTGGATGCAGTCGCCGGCGTTGAGATGGTTGAGCTTCTCGGTGGTGGCGCCGACGATCTGGAAGATGATGCTGACGGTACCGGCCTCCCGGTCATACCCGGCGACAGTCAGAGGGATCCGCTCCCCCGTCTCGTCTACCCGCAGGATAATGAACTGGCCGGGCTGGGCCTTGGCGGCTACAAAGGGCGCCTCGATGTCCATTTTCGTCACGGTGGGATTGAGCACTTGCTTGTTAACGATCTTATACATGACATCCTCTCCTATCTTTCCAATTTTGAGGTCTTCGCGAGTCGGAATATAGCTAGTATAACGAATTTTTTCGTCCCCGTCAATAGGGGCGCGCTGGAATCAGCGGGGCGTCCATTTTGCCAGCCGCTTCACGGCGATCCCGGCCACCAGGCCGATGACGACCCCAGCCACGGTGCCGCTGACCAGCAGCATAGGGAGATAGTAGGTAAAGAGCTGAGCGGTGTCGGTGACAAAATAGGCCACCGCCACCTGGCCGATGTTGTGGAACAGTCCCCCTACCACGCTCACCGAGACGCTGGAAAAGGAGTTAAAGCGCTTCATGAGCACCATGGCGGTCAGGGAAAGCATCCCTCCCACCAAGCTGTAGGCCAGGCTGAGCACACTGCCAAACAGCAGGCTGGTGAGGGCGACGCGCACCAGATTCACCGCGTACGCCTCCTTGACTCCCACCCGGTAGAGGACGAAAACGATGGCAATGTTGGGCAGGCCCAGCTTCATGCCCGGCGGGAGCATGGTGGGGATCTGGCTTTCAATAAAGGAAAAGATCATGGCGAGGGCGGCGCAAAGGCCCAGCATTGTCAGCTTGGAAGTCTTCATTTCCGCTGCTCACCCCACGATCTCCACAAAGTCATCTCCCCCGCTCACCACTGTCACTGTCAACTTGTTGGGCAGACAGGTGATGGTCTCTCCGGTGTTGCGGATGGAGCCCTGGTTCATGCAGTAATGGTCGGGGCAGTGGGCCTCGATCATCCGAGCCTTGCCGTCCTCGATCTGAAGCACGTTGGTGCCGCCGTTGAGGGAGTAGGTCCCGTCCTCCGCCAAAGAGTAGGTCCCCAGCTCCTCCCCTCCTGCCCTAACGACCACCGCGCCCCCCGCCCGCCTCCCGAGCCGGGAGGCGAGCAAGAGGGCGACGGCAGCAAGCAAGATGGTCCCGATCAAAAGGAGATCCCGCTTTTTCATATTAAAACGCCAGCAGAGCCAGAGCGATCATCCCCGCGCACAGCAGGTTGACGGGCAGGCCGCGGAAGGCGGCAGGAACGGCGTCCTGGTCGATCTTGGAGTGGAGCTTGGCGAACACGGTCATGGTGATCATGAAGCCGATCCCCACGGCCAAGGCGGTGACCAGAGCCTCCGCAAAGTCCAGAGCGGTGTTGTGGATACAAAGGCCCATCACCGCGCCGTTGATGGCGAACTTCATAAAGTCCACCTTGCAGAAGGTCTCCACCTTGTTTTTGGTAAAGAGGTGGATCACCTCCACCACCAACAGCATCACCAGCACAAAGACCATGTTCTGGAGATAGGGCACGCTTTTGAGCAGATAGGTCTGAATAGGCCAGGTAATGGCGGTGGACACCACCATCACCACGGTGGTCATAAGGCCCACCAGCAGGGACTTGCGGGAGGAACGCTCGTTCTCGATGACCGCTCCGGTGCCCAAGAAGTGCAGGAGGGCGTAGTTGTTGGACAACAGGCCCGCCAGCATGATACCTAAGATCACATTAAAGCTCATTGCTCATTGCCCTCCTTTTCCTCATAGCTCTTGCCGCTGACCTTACGCATCACAGCAAAGACAATGGCAAGCACCAAGTAGCCGCCGAACACGCCGCTCAAGGCAGAAACGCGGAAGTCTTGCATAAAGGGAATGGCGATCCCCCAGATAGATGCGCTGCCCAGGATCTCACGGATGACGGCGCACACCGCCATGACAAAGGTGAACAGCAGGCCGGTCTCGATAGCGGTCTTGACAGAGGGTCCTTCCCCCATGTGGCCGGAAACGTGCTCCGCGTCCCGGTAGGGCACGGCACTGACGCTGAGGGCCGCCAGGTGGACGCCCAGCATATTCACCACACCGGGGAAATGGGCCTCCATCACCATCTGGATCAAGGAGACGAAGCCGGTGATGATGAGGATATAGATGGGCAGATGGGCCGCCTGGGGAATCACCTTGCGAAGGGCGGAAATGACCACCGCGCTGAAAAACAGGGCCAGCAAAACAGCCACACCCATGCCCACAGCAGCGCGCAGGTCGTTGCTGGACGCCATGACAAAGCCCACGCCCAAGGGAAGGAGGATGCCGGCCTCCTTCATACCGGTATTGGTCTTATTCATTGGTAGGCACCTCCGGTTCAGTAAGTTGCGCGCCCGCATAGACCTCGAACGCGTCGTTGATGGACTGCTTCATGGAGTTGGTAGTCATAGTCGCACCGGAGATGACCACTGCGCCGTCCTCTCCGTCCCGCAGGCCCTGCAGCCCGGTCTTGTAGGCCGCGGTGTCCACGCCCTGGGCCACAGGGAAATACTCCGCGTCAAAGAAGATCGTCTTGGCATCCACCTTGGCGATGGCGCCCGCGGCATCAATGATCACGTACACGTCCATGTCGTCATAGCCGTAGCTCCTGGAGTAGAAGCCGTAGTAGAGCTGGTCGCCCACGTTGAAGGAAGCGCCGGCCACCACAGTGCTGAAGTTGGGCAGCTCCAGGGCGGTCATATTTTCCGCTCCCTCCATCATGCGGCCGAACTTCTCCTGAGCGGCAGTGTTGAAGTCCTCCTGATTGGCAGCAGCGTGAGCAGTGGCCAGAGCCACGGCGTCGGGATTGTCATCCGCAACATAGTTGCCTTCGGTATCGTACACAAAGCACTTGCCGGAGGCGTTGGTGATGGCCATGACCATGGTCTCGCCCTTGGACACGATATAGGCAAAGCCGGAGCCGTTGTTGGCCTTGTAAGCGGCCACGGCGCCGTCTACCTCAATAGGCTCGGCCTTCAGGATGCCGTCCAGACTGGACATGCCGGGGAATACGGTGGGGATCATCTCGGTGAGGAGCTGGTCGTCGCCCTTCACGCCCTCAGCAATGAGGCCGTTGGCGATAAGTGCGTTGAGACCGTCGGACACGCCCTGCTTAAAGGCGGTGGAAGAGAAGGTCGTCCCCGCCACCAGGCCCACGTCGGCCAGAGCGGAGTCCTTGCCCACGTAAGTGTCCAGATAGCCGGGGTCCTTCACACGGAAATCGTAGGATTCCGTATCATTGTAGGAGTCAATCTGCACCTTGATGATCTTGCCCTCGGCGTCTACGCCAAGAGTGATCTCCATGGGAGCCTTGGAATACTGAGAGGTCGCGGTGGTCTTCACCGCATAACCCATGCCGTTGGCCTCCTTGTAGATGGCGGCAACGGTCTCGGGCACATCGGTCAACGTAGTGGGCACAGAGCCATCGGCGGCGTAAATCTGGGCCTCGCCGTCAAAGGAAGCCCCCTCGGGCATCACAGCCAGCAACGGGCCGTAGACCGCCCCGGCGTTGTTGGCCTCGATGAGCGGCCCGGTGTAGAAGTTCAGGCCAAACATGGCCGCGCCGAACACCAGCACGATGACCACGATCAGCGCAACGGCTTTCACAAGGTCGGTATGTTTCATCACTTGATACCTCCCAACGTCTTTTTCGCGGTCCACTGCTCCAGGAAGGGAGTAAACAGGTTCATCACCAGAATGGAAATGGACACGCCCTCCGGATAGGAGCCAAACTGGCGGATGGCAAAGGTAATGAGGCCCGCGCCCACGCAGAACAGAACACGGCCCGCCCCGGTGGTGGGGGTGGTGACATAGTCAGTCGCCATGAACACAGCGCCCAGCACCAGACCGCCGGCCAGCACCTGGGCCAGGGCATAGACAGGGTCAAGGGTGAAGACCAGATAGCAGACGAATACCGTGCCCATAAAGGCCACGGGGACGTACCACTTAATGACCTTACGGGCTACTAAGTACACAAAGCCAATGAGCAGAGCCGCGGCACAGGTCTCGCCGATGGCGCCACCGTGAAGACCCAAAAACAGATCCTTCAGGCCGGGGGCGGCGGACAGGCCATCCACCCCGGTGTTCAGAGCAGCCAAGGGAGTGGCCGCGGACTCCAGCTCCACGAAGCGGACGGGGTTGGCCCCTCCGCCCACGGCGCCGAAGGTCAACAGCATCAGCACGCGGGCGGCGATGGCGGGATTGACCAGGTTCTTACCCAAACCGCCGAACAGCCCCTTGACCACCACCACGGCAAATACAGAGCCGACAGCACATTGCCAAAGGGGCACGTTGGTGCTGAGGTTCAGGCCCAGAAGCAGGCCGGTGACCACAGCAGAGCAGTCCTTGATAGTCTGCTTCTTATGGACGCAGAGGTTAAACAGGAACTCGCCCAGCACGGCGGCCACCACACAGGTGGCCAGCACCAGCAGGGCCTGGGTGCCAAAGAGGACCACGCCCATGATGGCGGCGGGCACCAGCGCGATGACCACGTCCAGCATGATGTTGCCGGTCCCGATGCCGCTGTGGATATGGGGAGCGGCGGAAATGTGAAGTTCTTTCATCAGTTCTTCCCCTCCTCTTTCTCTTTCTTGGCAGCGGCGTATTTCTTCAGCCAGCCCTTGGCCTCCTGGTTCCAGCCCAGCAGGGGCCGGTGAGCCGGGCAGATGTACGAGCAGCAGCCGCAGTCCACACACTGGCGCACACCGGTGTCGATGAGCTTGGCCTCACGGGCGTCCTCGTCCTTGGTCTGGAGCGCGCCATAGACGGCCCAGACGGTGATGTTGATGGGGCACTTCTCCACGCACTTACCGCAATGGATGCAGTTGGTGGCGTCGGGGAGCACGGCGTGCTTCTCGTCAAAGACCAGCACGGCATTGGACACCTTCACGATGGGGCTGTCCACCGACACCACGGCGTTGCCGTTCATAGGTCCGCCGATGACCACCTTGCCCGGCTCGCCCTTCAGCTCAACCTGCTCCAGCAGGTAGCTGATGCGGGTGCCGATGGGGGCGATGAAGTTCTTGGGGGTCTTGACCCCGGGGCCGTCCACAGTGACGATGCGCTCCACCAGGGGCATACCTGTCTCCATATACTCCGCCATCTTGGCAAAGGATGAGACGTTGATGATCACCGCGTGGAAGGCAGGGAACCGCTTGCCCGCAATGGCCACCCGTCCGGTGGCGTTGTAGAGGGTCACCTGCTTGGCGCCCTGAGGGTAGATGGCCTCCAGCTCATGGACCCTGGCATAGGGCTTGTCCGCCAGAGCCTCCTTCAGCTTGGCAATAGCGTCGGGCTTGTTCTTCTCCACGCAGATGAGGAAGGTAGCGTCCTTCAGATACTCCATCATGTTGTTGCGTAGATACTCCACGCCCTTCACGATGAGGTCGGTGTGATCCACCATCATGCGGTGGTCAGAGGTAATGTAGGGTTCACACTCCGCGGCGTTGACCAAAACGGTGTCCACGGTGTACTGGCCGCTGCACATCTCATTGAATTTCGCCCAGGTGGGGAACGCCGCGCCGCCGAGGCCCACGAGGCCGCTCTCCCGCAGCGCCTGGAGAAACTCCTCCGTGCCGTTGACCACGGGGGGCTTCAGGCCGGGATCCTTCTCCATCTTGCCGTCGCTCTCGATACGAATGGCAAGGGTCTCGCCGCCACGGGCAGTGGGAATGGGGGATATCTCCGCCACGGTACCGGATACGGTGGCGTGGACCGGGGACGAGAAACGCCCCTCTTCCCTGGCGATCAGCTGCCCCACCCGCACATAGTCGCCTACCTTGACGATAGGCTCCGCGTCATGCCCCGAGTGCATGTTCATGGGCAGGATGACCTCGCTGGGCACAGCGAGGCGCACCGGCTCACACGCCGCGGTGTGCTTGTTGTGGGGAACGTGTAGAGACGAAATGTTTTTTCGTTTCAGCATGGTTCCTCTCTCCTTCTTTCTTTGCTATTTTGTATCTTGATCCCGGTCAATCGGGTGGATCCCATCCGTGTACATCTGGCTGCCGTCCAAGGCGATCCAGAGGACCTGAACATCGTCCTCCAGGCCGTCAATGAGGGCTTGTCCCTCCGCCTGGGGCATACAGAAAAGCGCCGTAGAAAGCGCGTCGGCCAAGCCGCTGTCCTTGGTGATCACAGACACCGAGGCAAAGTATCGCGCTGGCGTCAGGGTGTCGGGGTCGATGATGTGGTGATAGCGCTCCCCTGCCACCTCAAAGTACCGCTCGTACACGCCGGAGGTAACACAGGAGGTGTCCGCCAACTCCAGATACATGGCGTAGGCGCTCTCATGGTCAAAGGGGTCCTTGATCCCCGTCATCCAGCCGCTTCCGTCCGGCTTATGGCCGATGATACGGATGTTGCCGCCGATGTTGAGAACGTAGCTCTCGGCCCCCATGTCCTCCAACAGCCGAGCAGCCTGCTCAGTGGCATATCCCTTTCCAATGGCGCCCACATCCAGCCGGGCGTCCGGGTCGGTGATGCGAACGGTGCATGCCTCCTCGTCCAGCTCCAGAAGCTCCAGCCCCGTGTGGGCCACGGCCTCCTCCAGAGTATCCCTTGACGGGATGGCGGCGGAGCCGGGGTCGTTTGCCGCCCGCTCCCGGCTGTCGTGCCAGGGCCGTAGCACCGCACCGAACATGATGTTCAGCGTTCCCCCTGTCTCCTCGCACAGCTCCCTGGCGTAGATCAGGAAGTCCATGGTCTCCCGATCCACCTCCACAGCCTCTCCCCCGGCGCCCTTGTTCACCGTACAGAGGTTGTTCATGCCGCTGTACTCGTGGTAAATGTCCAAACGCCGGTGGTAAGCCTCCAGCAGGTCCTCCGCCGCGGCGGCGTTTTCCTCAAACGTCCCTTCGTCGTCGCCCGCGTAGCTGTAAATGGTGGAGACAGTGTCAAAAAAGGTATAGTAAACTTTTCCCTGTGGTTCCTTCTTTTGTGCAACAATAGGGCACCCCGTCAAAAAGACGGGGAACCCTATTGCGAAACACAGGCATATGAACTTTTTCCAAAGCCTCATGCCCATATTAGATTTGCTTTGGCTTAGTGGGCGTTCTTGGCAGCCTGAGCAGTGGTCTTCTGCATAGAGGTCACCTGCATAGAGCAGCCAGCGTCCAGCAGGCCCTGATCGGCGGAGATGACATGGTCGTTGACCTCCTGGGTGGGCAGGTCGGCGACCTCGTCAGCAGTCTTACCAGCGACAAACTTGGAGAAGGCCTCGGACTGCTTGTACCACTCCAGCATAGTGCCGTTACCGTCGTTGTCCACCTTACCCTCCATACCGTACTCTTCCTTCAGGTTGCGCTTGGTAGCCTTGAAGGCGGCGTCCATGATCTCGCCAGCGGCGTTGATGGTGATCTTAGGCTGGATGGAGTCGTTCAGAGCGGCCACGATCTTGCCGTCGGCCACAACGGTGGCGGCAAAGTCGGTGTACATGGCGACCAGACCGTCCTCATCGGCGGTAGCGGCCTTGGAATCACCGGCGGTGGTGGTAGCAGCCACACCCAGAGTGAAGCCGCCCTTGGACTTAAAGCTCATGGCCTGCTCATCGTTGCACGCAGCGGCGACAGCAGCCACGAAATCGGTGACCTGCATGGAGCAGCCGGCGTCCAGCAGAGCCTGATCATCGGAAATGATGTGGCCGTTGGCCTCCTTGGTGGGCATGCCGGTCACGTCAGCGGCGGTCTTGCCCACAACGTATTCCTCAAAGGCGTGAGCCTGCTCGTACCACTCCAGCATGGTGCCGTTGCCGTCGTTGTCCACCTTGCCGGCCATGCCGTACTCATCGCCCAGCTCCATCTTGGACTTAAAGGTCTTGGCGGTGTCAACGGCGCCGTCGGTAACGTCCATCTTGCTCTGGGCCACGTCGATGCGGCAGGAGACGATCTTGCCGTCCTTGTCAGTAACCACGGTAGCCACGGTGGCGTCCACCTGAGCGTTGTGGGTCTCGGAGCTGGAGCTGTCAGTGCTGACCACAACACCCATGCCCAGCTTGTAGTCCGCTTCCTTCTCGCCGCAGGCCACCAGGCAGGTAGCCATCAGGCAGACGCAGAGCACGATCGCAAGAAACTTCTTCATTTTGATGTACTTCCCTTCTACATTTTTAATGATGTTTTCCCTACCGCTCACCCTCATTACGCAAAGGTAAACAGTCGATTGTGAAAATACTAACACAATTCCTTCCAAAAATCAAGTCCTTTCGTGAAATTTACTTTTTGCCTTCAGGCGCTCCTTGATGCAAGCACAAAAAAGCCCCGAGGCAAATGCCTCAGGGCTTTATCTGGTGGACGATACAGGACTTGAACCTGTGACCTCCCGCACGTCAAGCGGATGCTCATACCAGCTGAGCTAATCGTCCAAACAGCTAGGATAGTATACCGCATTTTGGACGGGCTGTCAAGGGCCAAACACGGAATTTTTGATTTTTCTTCTTTGCGCCTTGCGTAAACAGTATATCTATGGTAGAATACCCACGTTCCATGCCCTTGTAGCTCAGTTGGATAGAGCGACCGCCTCCTAAGCGGTAGGCCGGAGGTTCGACTCCTCTCAAGGGTGCCACTAAGGCCGCCGCGGAGAGCGGCGGCCTTCTTCAGAAAGGATACTTGCCTATGAAACGCCTCTTGTCCCTTCTGCTTGTTTTCTCTCTGCTGGTCCTTCCTGTCAGTGCTGCTGTCTACGATGACGTCTCCCCCAACGCTTGGTACGCTGTGGCGGTGGACGAGGTCTCTCACCGCGGGATCATGACCGGCACCTCCGACACCACCTTTTCTCCCAACGCCCCCATGAGCCGCGGGATGCTGGCCACCACGCTCAACCGTCTTGCCGGGGAGCCCCACTCCACCGCCGGTCTCTTTTTCCAAGATGTTGAAGCGGGCACATGGTACATCGACTCTGTGATCTGGTGCGATGAGATGGGATATATGGAGGGGACGGACGCCACCCACTTCTCCCCCTCCCTCCCCCTCACCCGGGAGCAGCTGGCTACCGTCCTCTGGCGTTACGTGGGCAAGCCCCCCGCCGCGCTCTCTTCCATTACCTCCTTCGCAGACAGCGGCGCCGTCAGCGTCTGGGCCCAAGGTGGTGTGGCATGGTGTGTTTCCGCCGGGTTGCTCAACGGAAAACCCAACCACCTACTTGACCCTAAAGGGACCGTCACCCGCGCTGAAATGGCCCAGGTACTGATCAACTACTTTATCCAATTCCGGCTGTAAGATTGGTCAACTCAAATATAAAGCAAGAGGTTGTTTCCTTTGAAACAACCTCTTGCTTTTTTGTTTTGTCGCGGACACTCTCAGTTGGACGCGGTGTCCATATCCTGATCGTCGCCCCAGATCATGTTCTTGCGCAGCTGCGCACCCACGATCTCCATCTGGTGTTTAGCCAGCTGGGCGCGCTTGGAGTTAAAGAAGGTACGGCCGTTCTTGTTCTCCGCAATCCACTTGCCCGCAAACGTGCCATCCTGAATGTCGGAGAGGACGGCGCGCATCCGGGCTTTGGTCTCCTCGTGGGGGATGACGCGGGGACCGGAGACATACTCGCCGAACTCGGCGGTATCCGAGATGGAGTAGTTCATCATGCCGATGCCACCCTTGTTGATGAGGTCCACGATGAGCTTCAGCTCATGGATGCACTCGAAGTAGGCATTCTCCGGCTCGTACCCGGCCTCCACCAGCGTCTCAAAGCCGCAGCGCATAAGGTCCACCACGCCGCCGCACAGGACGGTCTGCTCGCCGAAGAGGTCGGTCTCAGTCTCGTCGTGGAAGGTGGTCTCCATCACGCCGGCCCGTGCGCCGCCGATGCCGGCGATATAGGCCAGAGCTACCTGATAGGCCTTGCCAGTGGCGTCCTGCTCCACCGCCACCAGACAGGGCACGCCCTTCCCCGCCACATAGGTGGAACGGACCGTGTGGCCGGGACCCTTGGGGGCGGCCATGAACACGTCCACGCCCTTGGGGGGGACGATCTGCTGATAGCGGATGTTGAAGCCATGGGCAAAGGCCAGGGCGTTGCCCTCCTCCAGGTTCGGCTCGATATCCCGCTTGTAGACCTCAGCCTGGACCTCGTCGTTGATGAGGATCATCACGATATCACCCCACTTGGCGGCGTCGGCCACAGTCTTCACCGCCAGGCCGGCATTCTCGGCCTCCGCCCAACGCTTGGAGCCTTGGCGCAGGCCCACGCACACGTCGCAGCCGGAATCCTTCAGGTTCAGCGCGTGGGCATGGCCCTGAGAGCCGTAGCCGATGATGGCGATCTTCTTGCCGTCCAACACCTTCAGGTCGCAGTCCTTCTCGTAGTACATTTTTGCCATGATAGAACACTCCTTTATAATAATTACAGGATATTCTTGCCCAAATTGAACTCGGTGGTCTCCTTGCTCTCGTCGCCGATGGTGTACGCCCCCCGTTCCAGGGCCACCATGCCAGTGCGGACCAGTTCCAGGATGCCAAAGGTCTCCAGCAGCCGCTGCATGGCCTCCGCCTTGGACTCATCGCCGATAAGGGCAAGGGTCAATGACTGCACCGACACGTCGATGATGGATGCCCGGAAGATGTTGGCGATCTGAATGACCTCGTTGCGCACGTCGGAGGTCTCCGCCTTGACCTTGAACATGACAAGCTCCCGGCGGATCGAGCGGTCGGGCTGAAGCTCCTGCACAGAATAGACGCAAAACTGCTTGCGAAGCTGGTTCATGATCTGGGCGGTGGCGGCGTCATCCCCCATGACCTCAATAGTGATGCGGGAGACCTGAGGGTCATCAGTCGCTCCCACCGCCAGAGACTCAATGTTATAGCCCTTGCGGGAAAACAGCCGGGACACCTGAGAAAGCACGCCCGCAGTGTTTTCCACCAGCACCGAAAGAGTGCGGCGAGTGATCTGTTCTTTCATGCTCTCCCCTCCTTTAATCCAGCAGGAAGCTGGTGGCTTCCGCACCGCCGGGCACCATGGGATGGACCATGGCGTCCTTGTGGATGGCGCACTCGATGAGATAGGGCTTCCCGCTGTCTACAGCCTTTTGAAGCTGGGCGCGGAATTCCTCCTGGTTGGCGGCGCGGCCTCCCGAAATGCCATAGGCCTCTGCCAGCTTCACAAAATCAGGTCCCCGTTCCAGATCGGTCTGGGAGTACCGCTTGCCGTAAATCAAGCTCTGCCACTGGCGCACCATGCCCAGGGTGTGGTTGTTAAAAATAACCGTAATGACAGGTATCTGATAATGCTCCACGGTGGCCAGCTCATTACAGTTCATACGGAAGGAGCCGTCTCCTGTACAGTGGACCACCACCTGGTCAGGATTTCCCGTCTTCGCCCCAATCGCGGCTCCCAGGCCAAAGCCCATGGTGCCAAAGCCGCCGGAGGTAATCAACTGTCCGGGGCGGGAGAAGTGGTAGTACTGGGCGGACCACATCTGGTGCTGTCCCACGTCGGTGGCGATGATGGCCTGTCCGTCGGTCACCTCCTGAATCATTTCCAGCACCTCATGGGGATGGAGGATATCATCTTTCTTGAGGGGCACTTCCTTGTGGGAGAAAACCCATTCGCGCCACTCCTTGAACTCCCGTTTTTTCATGCCCTTGTTCAGCAGCTCCAGCACCTGGCGGGCGTCGCCGATGATGTGGTGGTCGGTCTTGACGTTCTTGTCGATCTCCGAGCGGTCGATGTCGATATGTACCACCTTGGCCTTTTGCGCAAAGGTGGCAGGATCAGTGGCTACCCGGTCGGAAAAGCGGCAGCCGATGGCGATGAGCAGGTCGCACTCACTGGCGGCATAATTGGAGGCGTGAGAACCATGCATTCCAATCATGCCGGTGAACAGCGGGTGATTGCCGGGCAGCGCGCCGCCGCCCATGATGGTGGATGCCACAGGTGCGCCCAGAGCCTCCGCAAATTTGCGGAATTCAGGCACCGCCCCTTTGGAGCGGATCACACCGCCGCCCACCAGAACCAAAGGCCGCTCCGCCTCGCCAATCATGGCAAGCAGGGCGTCCACGTCCCGGCGGTCCGGCTCTGGGTCCTTCAGATCGTGGCTGGCCCGGCGCAGGAGGCGGGCCAGCCGTCCGTGCTGGGCGTGCTGCTCCAAGGGGAGCGGCTCAAACTCGCATTCGTCGGAGGTCACGTTCTTCACGATATCGATCAAAACCGGCCCGGGCCGCCCGGAGCGGGCAATGGCAAAGGCCTCCCGGATGATGTCGGCCAGGTCCTCCACATTGCGCACCAGGTAGTTGCACTTGGTGATGGGCATGGTAATGCCGGTGATGTCCACCTCCTGGAAGGAGTCCTTGCCGATCAGATTCTCGTTGACGTTGCAGGTGATAAATACCACAGGGGAGGAATCATAATAGGCTGTGGCAATGCCGGTGGTCAAATTGGTGGCGCCGGGACCGCTGGTGGCGAAGCACACCCCCACCTTGCCAGTGGAGCGGGCATAGCCGTCGGCGGCGTGGGACGCCCCCTGCTCATGTGAGGTCAAAATGTGGCGGATCTTCTCACCATAGCCGGACAGCTCCAGCTCGTCGTACACATTTAAAATCGTGCCGCCGGGATAGCCGAACACCGTATCTACGCCCTGCTCCAGCAGACACTCCATGACGATTCGGGCTCCTCGCATTTTCATGTCCCATCCTCCTTTACCTTCCGCAAGCAGATAAAAAACCAATATTGATTTACTATATCTCTTTCCGGTTCTTTTGTCAATTCCTTCTTCTACCTTCTCCCTCGACTTTTTTCGTGCCGCTCCGCAAAAACCGCTGGACTTTTTCTCAAAAAGCGTGTATCATAAAACCACTGTGTTTCCTTTAAAATGATGTTTGGAAACTATAAAGAGGTGAAAGCTATGATCCATCGTTTTTTTGGCGGCGTCCACCCTCGCGGACATAAAGAGGCCACCGAAGCCCTCGCTGTGGCGCCTCTGCCCCAGCCCCCGGAGCAAGTGATCCTGGCGATGTCACAACATGTGGGTCCTCCCTGTGCCCCCACGGTAGCCGTCGGTGACAGCGTCACCGTAGGTCAGGTCGTGGGTGAGCCCGCCGGGCTGGGCGCCCCCATCCACGCCTCTGTCTCGGGCAAGGTGGTGGCGGTGGAGCCCCGCCCCCACGCGGGCGGCAGTCCCGTCATGTCCGTGGTCATCGAAAACGACGGCCAGAACACCCCCGCCGACCCCATCTTCCGTCCTGCCCAACCGGAGAAGCTGACCACTGAGCAGGTCATCGACATCGTGCGGGCCGCGGGCATCACCGGTATGGGCGGCGCGGGCTTCCCCACCCACGCCAAGCTCTCCTCCGCTTTGGGCAAGGCGGACACCGTGATCCTCAACGGCGCGGAGTGCGAGCCCTATCTCACCGCCGACCACCGGCTCATGCTGGAGCAGCCGAAGAAGGTCATCGAGGGCGGCCGCGTGCTCATGCGCGCCCTGGGGCTCGAAAAGCTGGTCATCGGCGTGGAGGCCAACAAGCTGAACGCGGTGGATGCTTTGAAGGCAGAGGCCCCCGCCGACGTGGAGGTCCGCCCTCTGCGGGTGCGCTATCCCCAAGGAGCGGAGAAGCAGCTCATCCAAAACATTACCGGCCGCCAGGTCCCTCCCGGCGGGCTCCCCGCCAATGTGGGCTGCGCGGTGTTCAACGTCTCCACCGCCGCCGCTGTTTACGACGCGGTGTTTGACGGCAAACCCCTCACCCACCGCATCGTCACCGTCACCGGCAAGGGAGTCGTCCACCCGGCCAACTTCCTCGTCCCCATCGGAACGCCTATGGAGTTCTTGGTTGAGGCCGCCGGAGGCCTGAAGGGCAATCCTGGCCGGGTCCTGTGCGGCGGACCTATGATGGGCATTGCCCAGTATGACCTGGCCGCCCCTATCATCAAGGGGAACAACGGCCTACTGGTCATGTCCACCCGGGAGTATTCCCCCACCCCCAAAGGGGTCCTCACCTGCATCCACTGCGGACGGTGTGTCTCCGCCTGTCCCATGCACCTGGTTCCCCTGACCTTCAACCAGCGGTTCTCCGCCGGGCACTTTGACCAGTTGGAAGGACTGCGCATCCTGGACTGCATTGAATGCGGCTCCTGCGCGTACAGCTGCCCCGCTCACATCCCTCTGGTCCAGGTCATCCGGGCGGGCAAGAACGAGGTCCGCAAGCTCCAGACCGCCGCCAAGGCCGCAACGGAAAAAGCGGAGGCGGAAGCAAAGGCCGCCGAGGAAGCGGCCAAGACCGAGCCGGAGGCGTCCCCTGCCGACGTCCCCGCCGAACCTGCCAAAGAAGAGGAGGCGACTGCCAAATGAACAGCGAGACCGAGACCAAGCGCCGCTTTTCCGTGGCCTCTTCCCCTCACATTGCTTCTCCCGACTCCACCCCCAACCTGATGCTGGACGTGCTCATCGCCCTGCTGCCCGCCTGGCTGGTGGCGGTCTACTTCTTTGGCTTCCGGGTGGTATCCCTGACGGCGGTGACCATCGCCGCCGCGGTGGGGGCAGAATACCTCTACCGCCGTCTCACCAAGCAGCACCAGACCATCGGCGATCTCTCCGCCGCCGTCACCGGGCTGCTACTCACCATGTGCCTGCCGGTGGAGACCCCCTACTGGATCGCCGCCCTGGGCGCCGTGTTCGCCATCGTGGTAGTCAAGCAGCTCTTCGGCGGTCTGGGCAAGAACTTTATGAACCCCGCTCTGGCAGGCCGGGTGTTTCTCTTCTCCTTCCCCGCCGTTATGGGCAAGTACATCGCGCCCGGACGCACCTTCTGGGCCCCCATCTTCGGCGGCGGTGTGGAGACCGTTTCCAGCGCCACCCCCATGTCCTATCTCCACCAGGGTCTGCTTCCCGAGGGGATCAGCCTCCGCCAGCTCCTGGTGGGCCAGCAGGCGGGCTGTCTGGGCGAGGTCGCCTCCCTGATGCTCCTGTTCGGTGGAGCCTATCTGGTTCTCCGCAAGGTCATCTCTCCCCGCATCCCTCTTTGCTACTTAGGCACCGTCGCCGTTCTCACCTTCCTCTTCCCCATGGGCGGCATCGGCCGAATGGACTGGATGCTCTATAACCTCTTCTCCGGTGGACTCATGCTGGGGGCCATCTTCATGGCCACCGACTATGTTACCTCCCCTGTCACCCCCACTGGCCGGACGGTCTACGCCATCGGCTGCGGCGCGCTGACCGTGTTCCTGCGCTACTTCGGCACCTATCCCGAGGGGGTGTCCTTCGCGATCCTGGTGATGAACACCCTGGTGTGGTCGCTGGACAAGGCGTTCCCGCCCCACCGCTTTGGCACGCCTTGGTTCCAAAAGAAGGAAAAGAAGGAGGCGAGCAAATAATGGACTCCCCCGTCATTGAGACCCAAGAGGCGCAAGAGACCGCTGCCAAGGTCAAAAAGCCTCTGGACCCCCGCGTCCAATATTATCTGCGCATCATCGGCACCCTCTTTGTCATCACCGCCATCGTCGCCGTGCTCCTCTCCCTGGTGAACATGGTCACCAGACCCATGATCAACACCCACGCGGAGGAAAAGCGTGTGGCCGCGCTCTCCAAGGTCATGCCTGACGCCGACTTTGAACCTGTCACCCACCTGCCCGAGGGCATCGACGGTCTGGTGTCCATTACCAAGGCCACCAGGAACGGCTCCCCCGCAGGCTGCTGCGTCCAGATCACCACCAACGGCTTTGGCGGAAGTCTGGAACTGATGGTGGGGGTGGACGGCAACGGCGCCGTCACCGGCGTGGACATTCTCAGCCACGCTGAGACCCTGAACACCAACCGCCACGGCTGGCTCCTGGAACAGTACCCCGGCCACTCCGGCGAGATCCTGGTCTCCAAGACCTCCGCCGACTCCTCCCACATCCAGGCCATCTCCGGCGCCACCGTCACCTCCAACGGCGTCACCCGGGGCGTCAACAACGCACTCAAGGCAGCCGAGGCCTATCAGAAAGGAGGGCTCTCCTGATGGCAAACGAAGTAAAGCAGGCCGAGGCTGAGGTCAAGGCAGAGGAGACCTTGGTCCAGGCCAAGCCGGTCCGAAAGTCCGATCCCCGTATCAAGGAGATCGTCCTCAACGGCCTTATTTTCCAAAACCCCATCCTGGTGCTGTTTTTGGGCATGTGCTCGACCTTAGCGGTGTCCACCTCCCTCACCAACGCGCTGGGTATGGGCCTTTCCACCACCATCGTGTTGATCTGCTCCAACGTGGTCATCTCTCTCCTGCGCAAGGCCATTCCCAAGGAGGTCCGCATCGCCTGCTACGTGGTCATCATCGCCGGCTTTGTCACCATCGTGGAGCTGTGTCTGAAGGCTTTCCTCCCCGCCCTGTCCGAGTCTCTGGGCATTTTCATTCCCCTCATCGTGGTCAACTGCATCATCCTGGGCCGCGCCGAGGCCTTCGCCTCTAAGGAGACCCCCGGCTACGCCGCGTTGGACGGTCTCTCCATGGGCCTGGGCTTTACCGCCGCGCTGTCCATTATGGGCTTCATCCGGGAGCTTTTGGGTGCGGGCGCTATCCTTGGTCACGAAATTTTGCCCGTAAAAGCCATCCTCATTGCCGCCCCCTGCGGCGGGTTCCTGGTGCTGGGTACGCTGGTGGCGGTGGTGCAGCATTTCCGCGCCAAGCCCCCCAAGGCTCCTAAGACCGAGGCGAAAGATGACACCGCCCCTGTTGAGGCGGATGTGAAAGGAGGGGACGCCCAATGAGCTTGACTGAGCTTGTCTCCCTGTCCCTGGCCGCCATTTTGGCGGAAAACTTCGTGCTGGTGAAGTTTCTGGGCATCTGCCCCTTCCTGGGGGTATCCAAAAAGACGGACACCGCTATTGGCATGGGCCTGGCCGTGGTGTTCGTCATGGGCCTTTCCTCCATGGTCACCTGGCTGGTCAACGAGTTCCTGCTTCTCCCTCTGGGGCTGGAGTATATGCAGACGGTGGCCTTTATCCTGGTCATCGCCGCGCTGGTGCAGTTTGTGGAGCTGTTCCTGAAAAAGTTCGTCCCCACTCTCTATACCGCTCTGGGCATCTACCTCCCCCTTATCACCACCAACTGCGCCGTGCTGGGCGCGGCTCTGCTGAATGTCCAGAACGAGCGGAGCTTCCTGGCCTCCACCGCCTTCGGCGTGTTCTCCGGTCTGGGCTTCACCCTGGCCATCGTCCTCTTCGCCAGCGTCCGTGAACGGCTTGCCTACGCTAAGTTCCCCAAGTGCTTTGAAGGCTTCCCCCAGGCGCTCATCACCGCTGGCCTGATCGCCATGGCCTTTATGGGCTTCTCCGGGCTTCAGGTGGTTTGGTGATTTCATGCTGAGAAAGGTTGTGTGACCATGCTTAATGTTGTATACGCCTTCGCGGTGCTGGCAGGGCTTGGCGTTTTGTTCGGCGGAGTGCTGGCCGTGGCGGGCAAGGTGTTCGCCGTGGATGAGGACCCCCGTCTGGAGCCGCTCACCGAGGCCCTCCCCGGCGCCAACTGCGGCGGGTGCGGCTTCTCCGGCTGCGCCGCCTACGCCGCCGCCGTCCTGTCGGGCAAGGCCGCTCCCGGAGGCTGTCCCGTAGGTGGCGAGGAGGCCGCCAAGGCCATGGCGGAGATCATGGGTGTCTCTTTGAGCGCCCAGGCCCGTAAAGTGGCCCTGGTCCACTGTACCGGCCACGGCCACGTCCACCAGAACTATGACTACGACGGTATCAACGACTGCCTTGCCGCCTCCCGCCTCCCCGGCGGCGGTCCGCTGGCCTGCCCTGACGGCTGTCTGGGCTTCGGCTCGTGTGTAAAAGCCTGCCCTTTCGACGCCATCCACGTGGACCCGGAAAACCATGTGGCCGTGGTGGACCCGGACAAATGTAAGGCCTGCGGCAAGTGTATTGCCACCTGCCCCCGCGGCATCATCTCCCTGGTGCCCGCCGACCCCCACGTGTCCATCCTCTGCTCCAGCAAGCGCAAGGGCGTTTTTGTGCGGCAGGTGTGCGACATCGGCTGTCTGGGCTGCGGCATCTGCGAAAAGACCTGCCCCGAGGGAGCTATCACCGTGGAGCAGTTCCTGGCCCGGATCGACTATGACAAGTGCGTCCACTGTGAAAAGTGCGAGGAAAAGTGCCCCCGCCATCTCATCCGCTGAGGTGACGCCGCATGCATAACGAGCTGACCAAAAAGGATCTGGAGCTCATGCGCCAGGAGCTGGATCACCGCCGCATTGTTCTGCGGCCCCAGCTTTTAGAAGCGGTGAAGGTGGCCCGCGGCTTTGGCGACCTGAGCGAGAACTTTGAGTACAAGGCCGCCAAGCAGGAGAAAAACCGCAACGAGGGCCGCATCCGTTTTTTGGAGAACATGATAAAGACCGCCGTGATGGTGGAGGACGCCGCGCCCGAGGGTTGCGCGGGGCTGTTCGACCGTATCACCGTCTACCTCCCGGAGGACGACGCGGAGGAGAGCTACCGCATCGTCACCACCGTCCGTCAGGACGCCCTCCATGGTCTCATCAGCAAGGAGTCCCCTGTGGGCAAGGCCCTGCTGGGCAGCAAGGTGGGGGACACCGTACACATCCAGGTCAACGCCGACTACGGCTATGACATGATCGTCCGCGCCATCGAAAAGGGCGGCGACGATGGCTCCGTCCCCTTGAACAGGTATTGAAAAACAGCCCTTCGGAAACGCTCCGAAGGGCTGTTTTGTCAGCTGTTCCAGTCGGCGGGATAGGTGACGTACACATACCGGGCCAGGTCGGGAGAAGAAAAGGAAATGCTGGAACCTTTGGGGATATAGAAGATATCCCCCGCTCGCCCCGTGTAGGTCCGCTCCCCGACCTTGATCTCCAGCGTCCCGGACAACACGACGTCAAACTCGTCATAGCTCAGCGTCCATGGGAAGGAGGTCTTTTCCACCTCCATCACCCCCGCGGCAATACGGGGCGCCTCTGCCAGAGTGGTCACGTCCTTTACCCGCACGTCGCTCCGCCCCTCAAAGGGCTCGCACTTCACTGTACCGGAGCGCACCAGCAGTACCCCGGAGGGGTCGGCCTCCTTGTGGAAGCCGCCCACGCCGCCGTTTCCGTTCAGCACCAGCAGGACCTGCTCCACCACGTCTTTTAGCTGTTCCTTCGTCCACTCCATCAGCGCTTCCCTCCCCTGCTGTCCTGAATTTTAGAAAGGAGCTTGGGGGACAGCCAGCTGCACAGGATCAACGCCGTGACACCGGCCACCACCTTGCCAATGATCATGGGGAAGATCATGTCTTGGTTGACTCCCGCCGTAAAGCCCAGGTGGTCGCCAAACACGAAGGACGCCCCCACCGCGAAGGCCACGTTGAGGAGTTTACCCTTCTCGTTCATCTCCCCAAAGATGTTGAACATGGCAATGTTGTTGGCAAGCGTCGCCACCAGCCCCGCCGAACCGCTCTCGTTCATCCCCAGAGCCTTGCCAAGCTTACCCAGAGCTTTTCCAAAGGTCTTGGTGATCCACTTTACCATGGGGAAGGCGCCGATGAGGACCACGGCGATCTGCCCACACACCAGCAGCCCCTCCTCCAGGGGCACCAGTCCCCCCTCGCTCTCCGCCTCCACCATCAGGTTAAAGAGGGGGAAATGGATGCCGGTCTGATATTGGAACACAGCAATGGCGGTGAATACCGTAATGACAGCGGTGACCCCCGCGCCGAAGTGATTGAACCCTGCGATCATCTTTGCCGGGGCAAACCACAGGCCCAGAACGATGAGGGCGGCGATGAGGATCACCGGGATCAGGTTGCGGAAAATCGCCAGAAGATCCATGGGATAGGGAGTCATAGCCATGGCCAATCCCCCGGCGATACAGCCAATGGGGATGGTGATGAGCCCCGCCAGGGTGCCCGCCCCCAAATAGGGCCGATCCTCCGGCTTGATAATGGACAGGGCTACCGGGATGGTAAACACCAGCGTCGCCCCCATCATAGTGCCCAGGATCAACCCGGAAAAGTTGGCTGCCGCCTCGGTCTGGGCCAGCTCCTGGGCCAGGGGGTAGCCTCCCATGTCACAGGCCAGCAGGGTCCCGGCGAACATGGCTCCGTCCGCCCCCAGCAGGCGGTAGAGGGGCACGACAATGGGCTCCAGCACCGCCGCAAGCACCGGTGCGGCGGCCACCACCCCCGCCATGGCGATGGCCAGGGGACCCATGGCCCGGAAGCCCTCGTCAAACTCCTGCCCATAGCCCAGCTTGTTGCCCCGCAGCTTGTCAATGGCTCCCACCAGCATGAAGATCATCATAATGAGGATGATGACCGAGTTGACCGACAGCCCAGCCACCCATTCCCGCACGCTGGAGGTAAATACCTCCACGTCGCTCACCCGTTCCCAAAGCTCCGCAAACATTCCGCCGCTCCCTTCCAGCTCTTTCATTGGGATTAGTGTGGTCGCTCCAAGAAAAATTATTCCAGATATGGCTTTTTCCACAGAGCTGTGCTAAAATAGATACCACATTTTCAACCAAGGAGGTCATCTTATGGCAATGACCATGACCCAGAAGATCCTGGCACGGGCCGCGGGGCTGGAGACCGTGGAGGTGGGCCAGCTCATCGAGGGTAAGCTGGACCTGGTACTGGGCAATGACATCACCACCCCCGTGGCCATCACGGAATTTGACAAGGCGGGACTGACGGAGGTCTTCGACAAGGATAAGATCGCCATCGTCCTGGACCACTACACCCCCTGCAAGGACATCCAGGCGGCCCGGCTGTGCGCCAAGGCCCGGGATTTCGCCAAGCGCTTTGCCATCACCAACTTTTTTGACGTAGGCCAGGTAGGGGTGGAGCACGCTCTCATCCCCGAAAAGGGCCTTGCCGCCCCCGGCGAGGTGATCGTGGGCGCGGACTCCCACACCTGTACTTACGGCGCGCTGGGCGCGTTCTCCACCGGCGTCGGCTCCACCGACATGGCCGCGGGGATGGCCACTGGGCGTCTGTGGTTCAAGGTCCCCCCTGCCATCCGGGTGGAGCTGACGGGCAAGCTGCCCCCCTACGTCTCGGGCAAGGACGTGATCCTCCACCTCATCGGCCTCATCGGGGTGGATGGCGCGCTCTACCAGTCCCTGGAGTTTACCGGCAACGGCGTTTCCTCTCTGGAGATGGACGACCGCTTCACTATCTGCAACATGGCCATCGAGGCGGGGGCCAAGAACGGTATTTTCCCGGTGGACGACAAAACGACGGCTTACCTGAAGGAGCACTGTGCCCGGTCCTGGACCGCTCTGGAAGCCGACAGCGACGCCGTCTACGCCCGCACCGTGACCATCGACCTTTCCTCCCTGGAGCCCACCGTCTCCCTCCCCCATCTGCCCTCCAATACCAAGACGGTCACGGAGGTGTCGGGGACCTCTATCCAGCAGGTGGTCATCGGCTCTTGCACCAACGGGCGCATCAAGGACCTGCGGGAGGCCGCTGCCATCCTCAAGGGCCGCAAGGTGGCAGACGGCGTGCGCTGTATCGTTATCCCTGCTACCCAGGCCATTGTGAAGCAGGCGCTTGCCGAGGGACTGATGGATATCTTCCTGGACGCGGGCTGCGCCTTCTCCACCCCCACCTGCGGTCCCTGCCTGGGCGGACACATGGGGGTGCTCTCCGACGGCGAGCGGTGCGTCTCCACCACCAACCGCAACTTTGTGGGCCGCATGGGCCCGGTGGACTCGGAGATCATCCTGGCCTCCCCCGCCGTGGCCGCCGCCAGCGCCGTCAAAGGCTGTGTGGCCGACCCCAGAACGCTGTAAGGAGGAATGAAACATGAAAATCTATAAATACGGCGACAACGTAGATACCGACGTCATCATCCCCGCCCGCCATTTGAACGACCCCTCTCCCGCCGCCCTGGCCTCCCACTGCATGGAGGACATCGACGCGGACTTTGCAAAAACGGTAGAGCCGGGGGACATCGTGGTGGCTGGTAAAAACTTTGGCTGCGGCTCCAGCCGGGAGCACGCTCCCCTGGCCCTCAAGTCCAGCGGAGTGGGTTGCGTTATCGCTCCCTCCTTTGCCCGCATCTTTTATCGAAACGCCATCAACATCGGCTTCCCCATCGTGGAGTGCGCCGAGGCGGCTGAGGCCATTCGACCCGGCGATGAGGTGACGGTGGATTTTGCCACCGGAGTCATCACCGACGCCACTCAGGGCAAGACCTGGCAGGCCGCTCCCTTCCCCGCCTTTATTGACGGCATCATCCAAAGCGGCGGCCTGTTGGCCTCACTGAAGGCCCGGGGCGTGGCCCGCTAAGAAAGGAGGCGCTTCTATGGCAACCAGTAAGGAATACATGGATTTTATTTTGGAGCAGTGCCCGGAGGGTGTGTCCTGCCGGGCTATGATGGGAGAATATGTCCTCTACTACCGGGATAAGGTTGCAGGCGGCGTCTATGACGAGCGTCTGCTGGTCAAGCCGGTGGAGGCGGCGGTGTCCATGACCCCCGACCCCCGCTTTGAGGTCCCCTACCCCGGCGCCAAGGAGCTGTTGGCGGTGGACAACGTGGACGACCGCGACTTTTTAGCCGCCCTATTCCCCGCCATGTACGATCAGCTCCCCGTCCCTAAACCCAAGAAGAAAAAGGCGTAAGCCCACCGAAAAGGAGTGCTTTCTATGAATTACAAAATCGCGCTGATCAAGGGAGACGGCATCGGCCCGGAGGTGGTCAACGAGGCCGTGAACGTCCTCGATACCGTGGGGAAAAAATTCGGCCATACCTTCACCTACACTGACGTGCTTATGGGCGGCTGTGCCACCGACGCTGTCGGCGTCAGCTATCCCGAGGGTACTGCAGAGAAGTGCAAGGAATGTGACGCCATTCTGCTGGGCGCGGTAGGCGGACCCAAGTGGGGCTCTGACAAGCCCGCCGAACAGCGGCCCGAGACCGCACTCCTCGCCATCCGCAAGGACCTGGGCCTCTACGCCAACCTCCGCCCCGCCGTCCTCCGCCCCGCCCTGGCGGACGCCTGCCCCCTGAAAAAGGAGACCGCCGAGAAGGGCATCGACCTCATGCTGGTGCGGGAGCTGACGGGCGGCATCTACTTCGGCCAGCGGGAGCGGTACGACACCCCCGACCGGGGGGTGGAGTGCGCCGACCGCATGGCGTACAGCGAGCTGGAAATCGAGCGCATCGGCCGCCGGGCCTTTGAACTGGCCCGTCTGCGCCGCAAGAAGGTGTCCAGCGTGGACAAGGCCAACGTGCTGGAGACCTCCCGCCTATGGCGGTCCGTCATGCACCGCCTGGCGAAGGAATATCCCGACGTGGCCTATGAGGATGTTCTGGTGGACAACTGCGCCATGCAGCTCGTCCGCGACCCCGGCCAGTTTGATGTGATGGTGACGGAGAATATGTTCGGTGACATCCTCTCCGACGAGGCCAGCATGGTCACCGGCTCTATCGGCCTCCTCCCCTCCGCTTCCATGGGGGACGCCGCCCCCGCCCTCTATGAGCCCATCCACGGCTCTGCCCCCGACATCGCCGGGCAGGATAAGGCCAACCCCATCGCCACTATCCTGTCCGCAGCCATGATGCTTCGCTACTCCTTCCATCTGGCGGACGAGGCGGACGCGGTGGAGCGGGCGGTGGACGCCGTGCTGGCGGCGGGCTGGCGCACCGCCGACACCGCCGAGCTGGGAGTCACCCCTATCGGCACAAAACGTATGGGTGAGCTCATCTGCGCGGCGATTTGAATGCTTTTTTGAGGTGATCCAAATGAAGACAAAAAAGATGCGTTCTCTGCTCTGTCTGGCGCTGACGGCGCTTATGCTGCTTCTGCCCGCCTGCTCTCAGGAGGAAAAGGAAGAAGCGCCGGAGGAGGTCCTGCTACCCATCAGCTTCAACGGCAAGGAGATCCGGGTGGGCGAGACCACCGTTCAGACCCTGCTGGACGAGGGCCTGGACGTATCCTGGGTGGACGAAAACTATGAGCGCATCACCGTGGACCCCACTATGCAGCTGGAGCCCAAGTCCTACTATACCGGCGGCAGCATCAAGGTGACGGACAGGATGTCCTTCTCCATCTCCTTTGCGACGGAGGATGAGGCGGTCACCCTGGGAGAGGCTGTGATCGCCCGGCTGGAGCTGAATATGGCCGCCGAGGATGACAAGGACGTTCTGAAGAACATCTCCTTCGACGGCACCCCTGTCACCGAGTGGACCCAGGCAAAGGCGGCGGAAAGATACCCCGATTGGACCGGAAACGAGGTCATGTGGCTGCACTATGGCCTGGACTACAAATATGACCTGAACTTCGATATGGCTACCGGTCAAATGAGCGGCTTCACGGTAACACGGGTCTACGATGTGGACTGGAATGGCTGAGCAAATTATAAAAAGCGACTGTCTCTTATGGGAGACAGTCGCTTTTTTCATAGATAGCTTCGCATTTGGAGGGTCAGCTTTTCCTCCAGATCGATGAGGTCCTTGGCCACCTTTTTGCTGTCCTCGTCGGCGGCCTTGTATTGGTTGAGGTACTTGCGCAGGGATTTGACCCCCATGTTGCACCCGTCGGTGATGAGGTCGGCTACGGTGGCGTCGTCGTCCTCCAGGGCCAGCTTGGCGTTGGTCTTGATCCAACTCATCCCCTTGGCCATGGGATTGGGGTCCTTGCCGTCGTCGTGATATCGGTCCAGAAGCTTTTGCAGTCGGCGGTCCAGCGCCTCATGCTCACTGCGGCTCTCTGCCAGCTCATTTTTCAGCTTGGCGGACTTGACATGGGGCAGTGTCTGCTCGATGGCGTCCACTCCCATTTTCACTCCCGCATCACACTCGCGCAGTAGGCGAACAGTATCCTGTTCAATCATGTTTCTCAACTCCTTTGACGGTAGTGTGCGTCAAAAGAACGAGAATCATACGAACAACGCTCCCTTACAGGCTCAGAGCAGTGCGCCACTCCGCCTCCCGAAAACCAACCAGCGCAAAGCCGTCTCCCACCAGAATGGGCCGCTTCACCAGCATCCCGTCAGTGGCCAGCAGGGCCAGTTGCTCCTCCTCACTCATGCCGGGCAGCTTGTCCTTCAGCGCAAGCTCCTTGTATTTCAGCCCGCTGGTGTTGAAAAACTTCCGCAGGGGCAGTCCGCTCCGTCCCCACCAGTCCTTCAGTTCCTCTGGCGTGGGCGGGCGTTCCTTGATGTGCCGCGCCTCAAAAGCAACGCCCTGTTCCTCCAGCCATTTGCGCGCCTTCTGGCAGGTGGTGCACTTGGGATATTCGATAAACAGCATTACGATCTCTCCTTTTGGTTTCTATTGAAAAACCCCTGTAAACCGACGCTTACAGGGGTCCTTTGGCGCAGCGGGTGGGATTCGAACCCACGTCCCTCAAGGGGCATCATGATTTCGAGTCATGTCCGTTATGACCACTTCGATACCGCTGCATATTTGGTTGTCACCTTGCTATCATAGCCTATCCTGCCCGTTTTGTCAACCTTGCGGTGCTTCTTCCTTCAGGCCCTTCCACACCCGCACCATTACCCCGCCGGTGATGAGCATCGCCACGATATCGGCGGCCGGGCGGCCCAAAAGATGCCCGTAACCCCATGCGCCATAGGAATAACCAGAGAGAAGCCGATCAGCAGAAGGTCGCGCAGCACAGACAGCGGCGCGGCGGCCTTTGCCTTCCCGATGGACTGGAGGAAAATGGCGCAGACCTTTTGAACGCAAGTAAAGAGGATCAGAGACAGATAGATCCGCAGGCACAAAATGGCGAAGTTAAAATAGCTCTGGTCATTTGCCGAGCCAAACATACGGATGAACACGCCGGGGATCACCTCCACCAGCGCCGTGCAGACAAGGCCAACAATGGCCGTCCACTGGATCATCAGCTTGAACAGCGCCCGCACCCGGTCATATTTCCTCGCTCCGTAGTTATAGCCTACAATGGGCTGTGCGCCGGCGGCGATGCCGATGGCAATGTTCAGCACGATCTGAAAAAGCTTCATAATGACCACAAAGGCGGCCAGTGGAACATCCTCGCCGTAGGCGGAGAGCGCGCCGTAGCGTACCAGGAGAACGTTGTTCACCACGGTAATGACCACAATGGACAGCTGCGTCAGCAGGCTGGATGTACCCAGCGCCATCACCGGCTTCAGCAGGGTCAGGCTGGGCTTAAAGCTGCCCTTGCCCACGCGGAAGGTCTTAGAGCGCAGCAGATAAGCGGCGCAGATCAAGAAGCTGACAAACTGCCCCAGGATGGTGGCCCAGGCCGCACCCCTTACGCCCATATCCAGCGCGAAGATGGCCACCGGGTCGCCGATGATGTTGATGACCGCGCCCGTCAACATGGCCGCCATGGCGTATTTCGGACTGCCGTCAGCCCGGATGATGGAGGCCAGCGTGTTTTGGGTCATGGCCAGGGGCATCATGGCGAAGATGATCACGCCGTAGTCATGGGCCATCTGAATATTGGCATCGGTAGCCCCAATCATGCGGAGCAAGCCATCCCCCCACAAGTAGGCAATCACAACGACCACAACGCCGGAGAAAAAGGAGCCAAGGATGGCGTTGCCCACCGAGCGGTGGATGTGCTCGCTCTTGTTCTCCCCCAGGGACATACTCAGCGAAGCGGCCGCGCCGTCCCCAAAGAACAGGCTCAAGCCCCAGCCTACTACCGTGATGGGGAAAATGACTCCTGTGGCGGCATTGCCCAGATAGCCCACGCCGTTGCCCACGAAGATCTGATCCACAATGTTGTAAAGGCAGGAGATGATGAGGGAGAAAATGCAGGGAACTGCAAACTTACGCAGCAGCACGCCCACTCGTTTCGTCCCCAGATAAGCGCTGTCGTTCATAAACGTACCTCCTTAAAATCGCGCAAAAAACACCACACGCTTCGCGTGTGGTGCTCCGTCTCTTCGTCCATACACACGCCGCGCATCTGTACCGTGATCAGTCTTACGCGCCAAAGCGCTGCGTGTGTCGTTGATTGCCTTATGAAATTCGTTTTTATTATACGCCTTTCAGGTGGCAAAGTCAAAGGACATTTTCCACAAAAACTGCCCCGGTCTGCATTGGGCAAAACCCATAAAAAGCGCCGCAAGCTGACGCTTGCGGCAAAGGGGACGCTTCCATCTCTCTGTGCTTATTTTACTCCCCTCGACGCCATTCGTCAAGGGCTTATTCCCCGGAAATGATTTCCTTCTCAAAGGCCACCCGTCGGGGGTCGTGGCCCTCCGGCGGCTCCACTAGAACGTTGCCCCGGTATTCATACCCGCTCCGCCGCAGAAGGGCCTGCATGGGCTTATTTTTGCGGTGGGTGTCCACCCGCATCCAGCCGATCCCCGCGCTCCGGGCCAGCTTCTCCGCCTCGGCCAGCATGGCGTCGGACACGCCAAGGCCCAGGAACTCCCTGTCCACAGCACAGCGGTGGATGACCGCATACGGCCTGTCCCCGTGCCATTTCCCGTCGGTGAGCCCTTCGTAGCTCTTCTCCGGCCGGTCGGACAGCACGAAAAAGGCGGCGGGCTTCTCCCCGTAGGTCAAAATGTAGCCGTCGCCTCTGGCGATATCCGCCGCAATGGTCGCCCGGTCGGGATAGCCCCCCTGCCACTGGTCGATCCCCGCCTTGGCTAGTTTTTTCACCGCCTGGGCCAGGATGTCCATGACCGCGTCCAGGTCGGCCTCCACCACCCTGCGGCAGATCAGCGGCTGGGTGAGGGCCGCCATGCGCTCCTCCCGCGCCAGCTGAGCAAACACTTCCTCGTCCAGTTTGCCCTGGGGCCGGTAGGCGGCAAACATATCCGGGCGGCGGGCCTTGGTGCGCAAAAGGGCCTCCTTGCGCCGCCACTGTTCCACTGACTTGTGGTCCCCGGTGAGCAGGGCCTCGGGCACTCGCATCCCCTGCCACACCTCGGGGCGGGAATACTGGGGATATTCCAGCAGGCCGTTAAAGTGGCTCTCGTCCTCGTAGCACTCGGGGTCGGGCAGAACGCCGGGCACCATGCGGCACACCGCGTCGGTCACCGCCATGGCGGGGATCTCACCCCCCGTGAGCACAAAGTCGCCCAGGGACAGCTCCTCGTCCACATAGGCGTCGATGAACCGCTGGTCGATCCCCTCATAATGGCCGCATACCAGGACCAGATGGTCATAGTCCTGGGCCAACCGCACCGCCTCCGCCTGGGTGAAGGTCCTGCCACAGGGGGACAGGTAGATGGTGTGGGGTCTTTCATTCCCCGAGACCTCACAGATGTGCTTCCAGCACTGATAGAGGGGGTCGGCCTGCATCACCGCGCCCCGCCCGCCGCCATAGGGGTAGTCGTCCACCTGCTTTTGCTTATTGAGGGTGTAGTCCCGGATCTGGTGGGTCTCGATCTTAATATAGCCCCGCTCCTGGGCCCGGCCCAGGATAGACTCGCTGAGCACGTCCCCCACCGTCAGGTCGAAGAGGGTCATGATATCCACGCGGTACATCCGGTCACATCCCTTCAATGAGGGAGACGGTCATCTCGCCCCCCTCGATATCCACCTTCTTGATAAATTCAGGCACGGCGGGGATCAGCTTCTCCCCCGCCGGGGTCTCCACCACATACACCCGCTGGGCGGAGGGGGTCAAGACCTCCTTCACCATGCCGATGACGCTCCCCTCCTCGTCCTTCACCGTTAGGCCGATGAGGTCGGCCAGGAAGAATGAGCCCTTGGGGAGCTTGGCGTCCTTGCGGGCGATGGACACCCGCTTGCCCTTCAGCTTCATGGCCGCCTCCACCGAATCCACCCCGGCAAAGCGGACAAGAAGGGTGGTTTTGTGGACTCTGGCGGCCTCCACGGCCAGGGCCTGTCCGTTCACGTATAACGTCTTAAAATCCAGCAAAAAGGCGGGAGAATCGCTCCAAGGCAAAAGCTTGACCTCCCCCTGGATGCCGTGGGTGTTGACGATCTCCCCCGTCTCTAAAAATTCACTGCGCATGGCCTGTCACTCCTTTGCCGGCTGAGAAAAAAGGCGGGCCGACTTCGGCCCGCCTTTTTCATCAGTCCACGATGTCCACGGTGATCCGCTGGCCCTTGTGCTGCGCGACACTGCGCATGAGGGTGCGGATCTCCTTGGCGATCCGGCCTTGACGGCCGATGACCTTGCCCATGTCCCCGGGGGCCACATGAAGCTCCAGGACGGTCTCGCTCCCGTTGGGGATCTCCTCCACCCGGACGGCCTCGGGCTCGTCCACCAGGCTCTGGGCAATGTAGGTGAGCAGTTCCTTCATTGTGTGGTGCCCTCCTTAAATCGCCCCGGCCTTTTTCAGCAGGTTCTTCACCGTCTCGGTGGGCTGGGCGCCGGTCTTGATCCAGGCCTGGGCGCGCTCGGCGTCCACCTTGACGGCGGCGGGCTCAGCCAGGGGATCGTAGGTGCCGATCTCCTCGATGAAGCGGCCGTCGCGGGGATAACGGGAGTCAGCCACCACAATGCGGTAGAACGGCGCCTTCTTTGCGCCCATGCGGCGCAGTCTGATTTTCACCATAACACATTCACCTCCACTTGGTTTTCTCATCTATGGTAACGCGAAACGCGATGCCAACTTTTTTAGAAGGGCAGGCCCTTCATCTTGCCACCGAACAGTCCCCCGCCCCGTTTCATCTTGCGGGACATGTTTTTGCCGGTGAACTGGCGGGTCATCTGTTGCATCATGTCGAACTGCTTCAAAAGGCGGTTGATATCCACCACGTCCAATCCACAGCCCGCCGCAATGCGCTTTTTCCGGCTGGAGTTGAGCACACTTGGATTCTCCCGCTCGTAGGGAGTCATGGAGAGGATAATGGCCTCCGTGCGGCCCAGGGCCTTTTCATCGAAGGTCGCTCCCTCCAGCGCCTTGGCGTTCATGCCGGGGAGCATCCCGGCGATATCAGACAGGGAACCCATGCTCTTTACTTGGACCAGCTGGTCGTAGTAGTCCTGGAGGGTGAACTTGTTCTTGCGCAGACGCTCCAGCTGCTCGGCGGCCTTCTTCTCGTCAAAGGCGGCCTCCGCCTTTTCGATGAGGGACAAAACGTCGCCCATGCCTAGGATGCGGGAGGCCATGCGGTCGGGGTGGAACACCTCGATGTTCTCCAGCTTCTCTCCCGTGCCCGCGTATTTAATGGGCTTTCCGGTGACTGCCTTGATGGAGAGGGCCGCGCCGCCCCGGGCGTCGCCGTCCAGCTTGGTAAGCATGACCCCGGTGATATCCAGCGCCTCGTCAAAGCTCTTGGCGGCGTTCACCGCGTCCTGGCCGATCATGGCATCCACCACCAGTAAGATCTCGGTGGGTTCCACGGCGGCTTTGATGTTACGAAGTTCGTCCATCAACGCCTCGTCCACATGAAGGCGGCCTGCGGTGTCCAAAAACACCATGTCGTTGCCATGACTTTTGGCATGGGAGACCGCGGCCTTGGCGATGTCCACCGGGTCCGCCTGTCCCATCTGAAAGACGGGGATGTCCAGCTGTCCGCCCACCACCTGCAGCTGCTCGATGGCGGCGGGGCGGTATACGTCGCAGGCGGCCAGCAACGGCCGCTTGCCCTGCTTTTTCAAAAGCCCTGCCAGTTTGGCCCCGTTGGTGGTCTTGCCCGCCCCCTGGAGACCGACCAGCATCACCACCGTGGGCGGCTTGGATGAGATGTTCAGCTTCGCCTCACCGCCGCCCATAAGGGCGGTCAGTTCCTCATTGACGATCTTCACGATCATCTGGGCCGGGGTAAGGCTCTCCAGAACATCGGAGCCCACCGCCCGCTCGGAGACCTTGGCCACAAAGTCCTTGACCACCTTGTAGCTCACGTCGGCCTCTAAAAGGGCCAAGCGAATCTCCCGCATGGCCTCCTTTACGTCGCTCTCGCTGAGCCGTCCCTTGCCCCGCAGGCGTTGGAACAGGTTGGAGAGCTTTTCGGACAAGCCTTCAAATGCCATAGGTCACTCCTGTTTTAAATGCGCCGCCAGCTCCTGGATGCGCCGCAGATAGTCGCTGACAGTGGGATCGGCGCTGACGCTCCGGGCCGCCTGGGCCAGAGATTCGATCTCTTCCAGCTGGTGCTTTTGCTCCTGGAAGCGCTTGACAATGCCCGTTTTTTCCTCCAGTTCCTCCAGCGCGGCCTCCGCCCGGACGATGGCGTCGCGCACGCCCTGACGGGACATATCATAGTTTTCCGCGATCTCGGAGAGGGACAGGTCCTCGTTGTAGTAGAGGTCGTAGAACTCCTTCTGCCGAGAGGTCAGCATCTCGCCGTAGAAGTCAAACAGCAGCGCCATGCGGTACGCCTGGTTTTTCACGTCCTCGCCTCCTTGTGTTTTCTGTAAAGTAGCTGGCCTTTACATTTTTGGAGTATACTACATTTTTTCCTTTTTGTCAAGGGGAAATGAAAAAACAAGGCCGCCGGGGTCCCATCCCCCGGCGGCCTTGCCGTATCATATTTGTTACCCGTCCAGGATCGCGTCCCGGAACAGCTTGCCGCTCTGGCTCAGGTCCTCGGCGGCCCAGCCGGAGAGCTTGGCGCAGTCCGGCTTGATAAGGGCGGAGGTCTCGTTTTTGTTGCAGAGGCTCCAGGCCAGGAAGCTGACGTGGTTTTCCTTCAGCAGAGCAAACCACTCCCTGGCAGAGTTCTCGTCTACCCCGCCGCTGCCGCTGGCGTCGCAGAGGCCGCACTCGCTGACAAAGACAGGGATCCCCGCCGCCAGAGCGTTTTTCACCTTTTGGCGATAGCTCTCCTTGTGGGTGGCGGCGTAAAAGTGGAAAGCGTAGACCACATTCTCATCCGCCAGACGGCGTCCGATCACATCCTCCACGTCCTGGGACCAGGTATTGGTGCCCACGATGACCACCGCGTCCGGGTCGTTGGCCCGGATGGCGGCCAGCACCGTCTCGGCGTAGGGCTTGATGACGGTCTGCCAGGGAGAATTTTGCGGCTCGTTGCAGAGCTCATAGAGCACGTTGGTATGGTCCGCGTATTTCCGGGACATTTCGTTGAAAAATGCCACTGCCTCGTCTTGGTGGGCGCGGGGATCGCCGTCGGAGAGGATGTGCCAGTCGAGGATAACGTACATACCCAGCTCGGTGGCGTATTGGACTCCTTTGTCCACCAGCTCCTTCAGTTTTTCCCTGTCCCCGCCACTGCAATAGCCGCCATACTCCTGGGTATAGAGGGCCAGACGCACCGCGTTGGCTCCCCAGCCCTCCTTAATGGTACGAAAGGCGTCGGCATTCACATAGTCAGGAAACCAGGCCAAACCGTGAGTAGACACGCCCTTCAGGCGCACCGTGTTCCCCTGCGGGTCGGCCAGAACTGTCCCCGCCACATGGAGGGGCGGGATGCCGTCTGGGATGGAGGGGGGCGGCGTCTCTTGCGGGGCGTCCGCCGAGGACAAAAGCAGAAAGAAGGTCATGAAAAAGGACAACAGCTTCTGCGCCATGGTCAGCCTTCCTCTTTGGGAGTCTCATCCTCCGGGGTCTCGGTGACCTCGAAGCTGACTCCTTCCGCCGGGGCCTCCGTCTCCACCGGCGCTTCCTCCGTGGAAGCTTCCGTCACCGCGGGGGTCTCAGGCGCCGAAGGCGTTTCCGGCACGGGAGCCTCTGGTTCAGGGGGCGTCTCCGGTGTCTCGGTCACCACAGGCGCTTCCGGGGCCACGGGAGGCTCCGGCGCGGTGGGAACAGAAGGCGCGGGCGGCACAGGGCTAGTGAAGGACGGCGGCGTGGGCACGTTGTCCCAGATATCGCTGGGCTGGGGCGGAATGTAGTCTCCCATGGGATGGGGTGCGGCAGGAGGCTCATCCTGCCCGGTGGCCGCCAGGAAGAATCCCGCGTAGGCGCTGCCGCGATACGCGGTCAGCCACAGACCGATGGGTAACGCGGCCACCTCAGCCAGTACAGCCAGGATTCCTACTCCCGCGAGGAGCTGCCCCATCAGTTGCCCTACGACCTGGTTCACATACAGGTCGCTTTCAAAGTAGGACGGGTCCACATACGACATAGAGTTCACAGTCTGAAACGCCATGGAAACACTAAGGGCAATGACCAGAACGATGTAGCCCACCAGGAACACGCCCATCACGATCAACCCATTGAGTAGCTCCCACCCGATAAAGGACAGGTCCAGCATGAACCGGCGGCCCAGATTGCCCCGCATGGCCTCCTTGCTCTCCCGGACCGCCTCCATGGTGCCCATGTCGGTGGTGAGGATGAAATAGGGCGCCAGAGCATAGCGGCAAGCGATGAAGTTGGAGAACAGGATCACCGCCACCCACACCGCGATCATCAGTAAAACACAAAGTCCAAACACAAGGCCGATGTCTCCGGCGGCTGTCATAGCTGTTCCAAGGATCATGGTCGCGAAAATACCCATCACCGCCGCGGCCAAGGTCCACAAAAGTTCAAAGATGAAGGTCACGACTCCCGTGCAGATGGCCCGCCCCGCCACAGGGAAGCCGGAGAAGATATGCCCCGTCTCGGTGGGCTCGCCGCAGTAGAGCTTCAGCGCGTAGTTGGCGTAGCCGTAGGACATGACCACCTGGAAAATACGGACCAGAATGGTGATAAAGGTAGAGACCAGTCCCGCGCCGACTACAGGCACGTAGATACTTCTGTAGTAGCCCAGCAGGTCATTGGTATCCATCGCCTCGATCCGCATAGACCAGCCCACGGGATCGGTGTACAGCTCTTTCAGGTAAGCGAAAATACCGCTCTGCCCCACCCACTGCAAGGCAAAGCTGATGGCACCGGGGATCAGCGCCACCAACAGCCAGTATAAAAGCGTCACCTTCCAGGTGCGGGGCCTCGCCCCGCGCAAAGACGCCTTCGCCCGTTCCTTCAACGCCTTGCGGTCATAGTTCATCATATTCATGGTATACGCTCCTCTCTCTTCTCTCTATCGATTCATGGTCTGCCTTACCGTCTGCCAAAGCCTCCCCCTCGGGAACCGCCGGAAAAGCCCCCTCCACGGGAGAAACCTCCCCCGCCCCCGCCGCGGCCAAAGCCGCCGCCGCGGGAGCCACCGGAAAAGCCTCCGCCTCTGCCAAGGCCGCCCGTGGAAAATCCTCCGCCGCGGCTGCCGCCCCCGCGCGGCCCGGAAAAGCCGCTGAACCCGCCTCCACCGCCGCGGGGCGGCTGGGGCGGTCTGGGAGGACGGGGCGGCCTGGGGGGCGGAGGCGGGGGCCGCCGCCAGCGGCGGCGGTACCAGCCGTAGCCGGGTCCGTGCCAAAACAGCATGGGTCGGAAGGGCGGCGCGCCCACCACGCCATAGTAACGGGTGCGGTAGGCGCTGTGCCGGGCGGAGTCCACCGCGGACAAAATGAGCACCACCACCAGCAGCAGTAAAACAACGCCCACCAGCAGCGCCGCCCCGCTTCGCTCGCCGCCCAAACCACTGGAGTTGTCCAGATAGCCCAGGCCATAGTTGTCCACATAATAGGTGTTCAGGTCGGCGAACAGGTTGAGGATGCCGTCTCCCACACTCCCATGGTCCACATAGGCAAAAAAGGAATTGTCCAGGTAGGAGGTGATCTGTCCACCGGACAGAGGATAGTCCGGTCCCGGCGCCAGATAGGCGCTCACCGTCTTGGGATTGACCGCCAACACCGCGTCCGCGGCGGCCAGCTCCACGCTCTCCCCCAGGTCGTAGGCAAAATCGTCCAAAACGCCGCCCACCGTATTGGTGGTGGCTACCATGATAATGCTGCCGTAACGCTGGTTCCAGTTGGCATTATAGAGACAAATGGTCTCCTTTTGCTTGGCGGACAGGACCCCCGCGCTGTCCAGAATATGGTTCTGAAACTGCTTGGTGGACAGGCTCATATCCAGGCCCATGTCCTGGGGCTTGGGGGGCGCTGGGGTGTCTCCACCCTTGCGCAGGCCGATGAACACCGCCGCCACGATCATGGCGATGGTGACGATCCACGCCACCGCCAGCTTTTTGCCGTTAGACTTCATAGTTACCTCCTTTGAGGCACACAAATGGATGGTTTAACCTCTCAACTCCAGGAGTTTTTGCTTGAGCTCGCCCTCGATCCGGCCCAGCTCCACCTCGGCCTCCTGGCGCTTCTTGCGGCCCTCCTCCTGGATATGCATGACCTCGTCCAGGGTGGAGATGAGCTGCTGGTTGGTGTGCTGGAGGGTCTCGATATCCACCACAGAGCGCTCTGCCTCCCTGGCGGTCTCCACCGTGCCCATCTTGAGCATGTCGGCGTTCTTTTGCAGGAGGTCGTTGGTCATGTTGGTGACGGCGGACTGGGCCTGGGTGGCCTGGCGGGAGTGCTCCAGACCCAGGGCCAACACCATCTGGGACTTCCACAGGGGGATGGTGTTCACCAGAGAGGATTGGATCTTCTCCAGCATGAGAGTGTCGTTGTTCTGGAGCATCCGGGTCTGGGGGCCCATCTGGATGGAGATCATCCGGGTCAGCTCCAGGTCGTGGATCTTCTTCTCAAAGCGGGTGCAGAGGTTGGCCAGATCGTTGTACGCCTGGGCGTCCTCCTGGGCGCCGCTCTGCTCCGCCTTCTTGCGCAGCTCCTCCAGGTCGTTGGCGCGCACCTGGGCAAGACGCTTCTTCCCTGCCAGGATATACATGGTGAGCTCTTTATAGTACTTGGTGTTCAGCTCATACATCTGGTCCAGCATGGCGATGTCCTTCATCAAGGTCACTTGGTGACCCTCCAGCACCGCCACGATCTTGTCCACGTTGGCCTCCGCCTTGGAGTAGCTGGCCTTCATCTCTTCCATCTCGTTGCGCTTCTTCTGGAACCAGCCGGCGATCCCCTTCTTCTCCGGCTGGGAGAAGCCCTTGAGCTCCACCACCAGAGAGGAGAGGGCCTGGCCCACCTCGCCCAGATCCTTGGTGCGCACGCTGTTGAGAGTGTTCTCCGAGAAGGCGGCAATGTTCTTCTGGGCCGCCGCGCCGTACTGGAGCACCACGCTGGAATCGCGGATGTCGATCTTCTGGGAAAAGTCGTCCACGATCTTCCGCTCCGCCTCGGTAAGCTGGCTCTCGTCCAGGGCGACGGCATTGGCGTCCCGCTGAGCCTGGGCTGCCTGGGCGGACTGGGCGGCGGTAGGATCGGTGGTCAGGGTGATGTCGGGAGCCTTAGGGGCCTCCACCGCGGCCTGGGCCTGAGCGGCCACCTGGGCCACCTCGGCGGTGAGGTCGGGAGTGAGGGTCAGCTCGGGGGTCATGTTTTCTTCATTCATGGGATGAACTTCCTTTCTGTGGTGAAAATTTGTTTCTATCCTCAGTTCACTTATTTATGGCCGCGGATGTGGAAAAACACACCCCACGCGACGAACGCGTTTACCAGGCTCACGCCGAAGAGCAGCAGGGGCAGCGGCGCGAGGGTAGGCAGCGCCCAGATGATCCCCGCGGCGGTGCCTACCGTAATGATCGACCAGACAATGGCCAAGGCCAGCGCCTTCTTGGAGTTCTTTTCTGACATCGTCTCTCCCTCCTTACACGCCGGGCATTTGGTTGTCGGAAAGGCCCTCCCGGGCCAGCATCTGCTCCATCACAGTGATGTCGGTGGAGATATCCAGCGCCTCTTCGCCGTAGAGCGCGTCCAGCTGTTTGTCAAAGGCGGCGGAGATGGTATCCATCATGCCCTCCACCTTCTCCTTGGTGGCGGAGATGTTCTCCCCCTCAATGCCCGCGCCGCCCATGCGGTCATAGGCGTTGAGGATCTTCAGGGTGGTGGGAAGATAATACTGTAAAAAGCGGCGGATCTGGGGCCGTTTGGCGGGTTTTTCCGCCACAACGTCAAAGATCTTCCCCGTCACGTCCTCCAGATGGTCGATCTGGGCGGAGATGGCGGGGTCGGCAATGGCGTCGTTGAGGCGGCGCATCTCAGACACCGCCTTATCCCGCTCGGTACGCAGCTCCGCCAGGGCTTTTTCCTCCTCGGTCTGGGGCTCTTTGACCTCTTCCTTCTTCTCCTCGACGGGCGTGTCCGGGACCACCACGGTACGGTCCCGCCAGACAAAGCTCCGGCTCAGCCCGTACACCAGCGCGGAGATCACCGCCGCCCCGGCGAAGTGAAGGGGCCTGTAGAGGGGAAAGGCCAAGGCCCAGATAAGCCAGGTCGCCCCGATCAACAACACGGGCACAGCGGACTTTACGGTTTTGGTATTCATTGACTCGCCTCCTGCTGACCGCTACGGATATCAATACAGAGTATATTATACACTCCTTTCGTTTATATGGCAAATTAAATTTCCATAAAGAGCCGACGGAGGTAACAAGCAGCCCTTGGGCAAGGACTCGCAAGTTCACGTTGACTTTGTAGACGGTGTGGAGTAAAATAGGAAAGAATGTGACCAAACCAAAGGAGTTTTTGCCATGGCTATGACATTGGAGGATTTTAAGGCCGCCCGCCGGGTGCTGGACGGGGTCATCAGCCCCACCCACCTGGTCCACTCCCCCGCCTTTTCCGCCGCCTCAGGCAACCAAGTGTACTTAAAGCCGGAGA
This sequence comes from uncultured Oscillospiraceae bacterium, assembly GCA_910579775.1. Taxonomy (GTDB): domain Bacteria; phylum Bacillota; class Clostridia; order Oscillospirales; family Oscillospiraceae; genus MGBC124762. The sequence goes on from CAJTUE010000002.1 coordinate 294,939, forward strand.
ACCTGCAGGTCACCGGCGCCTATAAGATCCGGGGCGCGACCTATAAGATCAGCACCCTCACCGAGGAACAGCGCCAGCGCGGCCTCATCACCGCCTCGGCGGGCAACCACGCCCAGGGGGTAGCCATGGCCGCCCAGAAGGCCGGGTGCCGGGCAGTCATCGTCATGCCCACCACCACCCCGCTGGTGAAGGTAAACAACACCAAGGCTCTGGGCGCGGAGGTGGTGCTCTTCGGCGGCACCTTTGACGACGCCGCCGCCAAGGCCCACGAGCTGGAGACAGCGCAGGGCCTCACCTACATCCCCCCCTTCAACGACGCCACCGTCTCCACCGGTCAGGGCACCATCGCCTACGAGATCTTCTCCGACCTCCCCGATGTGGACGTGATCCTGGTCCCCATCGGCGGCGGCGGACTGTGCGCCGGAGTGGCGACGCTGACAAAGCTCTTAAACCCCAACGTGAGGGTCATTGGCGTAGAGCCCAGCGGCGCGGCCAGCATGAAAGCAGCGCTACAGGCGGGCAAACCGGTCACCCTGGACAGCGTGGATACCATTGCCGACGGCGTGGCGGTGAAGACGGTGGGCGATGTGGTGTTCCCCTATATCCAAAAGTATGTAGACGACGTGATCACTATCAACGATGACGAGTTGGTGGACGCCTTTTTGGATATGATGGAAAAGCACAAGATGGTGGTGGAGAACGCGGGACTGCTGCCCATCGCCGCCCTCAACCATCTGGACTGCAAGGACAAGAACGTGGCCTGCGTGCTCTCCGGGGGCAACATGGATGTGATCACCATGTCCTCTCTGGTCCAGCACGGGCTCATCAACCGGGGGCGCATCTTTACCTTCTCCGTCCTTCTCCCAGACCGCCCCGGCGAGCTGCTGCGGGTGGCGGAGATCATTGCCCGGGAAAAGGGCAACGTGGTCAAGCTGGACCACAACCAATTTGTCTCTATCAACCGCCAAAGCGCGGTGGAACTGAAGGTGACGTTGGAGGCTTTTGGCCACGAGCACAAGGAGGCCATCCTGGCCGCCCTGCAAAAGGAGGGCTACCAGGCCCACATTGTTAACACCGCGGACTTTACATATTAAACGGTACCCCGCAGCGGTGAAAATTCACCGCTGCGGGGCTATATCTTCAGTGCGGCGGGCCTGCCGGGTCGTAGCGGCGGACAAAAAGAGCCGCAAGCGGGCCGTGGGCGGCTTGGGGGACCCTGCCGCCGTCCCGGGAGCCGAGCCGCTTGCACCATCCTATGCGCCCCCCTGTCCCGTTGCCTATGACCTTACCAAAGAAAGGATGACTATCCATGGCTCAACCCATTACCCTTGCCCCCTCCATCCTCTCCGCCGACTTTTGCCGTCTGGGAGCAGATATCGCCGCCGTCTCCTCCGCCGAATGGCTCCATGTGGACGTGATGGATGGCCGCTTCGTGCCCAATCTCACCATCGGCGTTCCGGTAGTGGAGTCCATCCGCAGGACCACCGATATGTTTCTGGACGTTCACCTGATGATCGAAAAGCCCGTGGACATGGCCGCCGCCTTCGCCAAGGCGGGGGCGGACCAGCTCACTGTTCACCTGGAGGCGGACACTCCCCGGGGCATCCGCGCCGCCCTGGATGTAATGAGTGAGCATGATGCAAAAAAAGGCGTGGCCCTGCGGCCCATCACCAAGGCGGAGGCCATTCTCCCCTATCTCCCCGAGCTGGACGTGGTGGTGGTGATGACGGTGGAGCCGGGCTTTGGCGGGCAGAAGTTTATGGACGCCCAGCTGGACACCGTCCGGGCCGTGCGTCGGTACATCGACCGGATCAACCCCGCCTGCCGTCTGGAGGTGGACGGCGGCATCGCCGTGGACACCATTGCCGCTGCCTATGCCGCAGGGGCGGATACCTTTGTGGCGGGCTCGGCGGTGTTTGGAAAGCCGGACCGGGCCGCCGCCCTGGCCGCCCTGCGAGGTGCCTGCCATGAGTAACGCCGCCTTCCCTCCCGCCCTGGACGCCCTGGTGGAACAGTTCGCCCGTCTCCCCGGCGTGGGCCGCAAGTCCGCCCAGCGGCTGGCCTTTTTCGTGCTGGGCCTGCCCCAGGGTGAGGTGGCCAATTTTGCCCAGGCCCTGCTGGACGCCAAGGGCCAGATCCACCGCTGCCCCGTCTGCCAGAACTTCTCCGAGGGAGGCGGTCCCTGCTCCCTGTGCCAAAGCTCCCGGCGGGACGCCACCACCGTCTGCGTAGTGGCCGAGGCCAAGGACGTGGCCGCCCTGGAGCGCAGCCAGGAATACCGGGGGCTCTACCACGTCCTCCACGGCGTGATCTCCCCCATGAACCACATCGGCCCCGACGACCTGGCGGTGAAGGAGCTGCTGGAGCGGGTGTCGGGCGGAACGGTGAAGGAGGTCATTATGGCCACCAACCCGGACACCGAGGGAGAGGCCACTGCTATGTATCTCTCCCGCCTGTTGAAACCCTTCGGGGTGACAGTGACCCGGCTGGCCTACGGCGTGCCCGTAGGCGGCCACCTGGAATTTGCCGATGATGCCACCCTCATGCGCGCCCTGGAGGGCCGCCGGGAGATGTGATATTTTATTAGAAAACAAAAAGCAAGGCAGGTCGTATTGACCTGCCTTGCTTTTTGCGTTTCGGCTTTTACTGGTTCGGCACCACGGCGAAAAACTCCAATGGTCCGTCGTCGCTGTCATTGATAAGGGCGTGGGAGCGGCCCTTGGGGCAGTAGTGGCAGTCACCGGGCTTCAGCGACTCCTCCCCATCCTCCACTCTCACCTTGCCCGTGCCCGAGAGGATGTAGATGATCTCGCTGCTGGTCTCGTGGGTGTGGTAGCCGATTGAGCAGCCGGGGTCGAGCACGCCGCGGAGGATCTTGCCCAGCTCGTCCACGTACATCTTGGCCCGAAGCGCGCCCTCGCCGCCCAGAAAATTGGGGAAGACGGATTCCTCCATGGTGTTGAAATCCAAGGTCATAATGGGTCCCTCCTAATCAGATGGAGCGGGAGGGGCAAGCCCCTCCCCTACATTGCCCATGGCAACGTTTGTGCTCGTAGAGGTGGGCTTGCCCCGCCCGCCCCTACGGGCGAAATTGGTTCGTCTTTGGGTCGTAGGCGTAGCCCACCGCCGCCAGGCGTTCCACCAAGGCGGCCTTGTCCTCGTCCAGGCCGTCGCACAGCGCGTCCAGGCTGGGATATTCGTCCCGCAGTTTGGTGTTGCAGACACTCAGCAGGATGAAGGGGTCCTGGGGCAACACCTTCTCACACCCCCAGCTTCATGGCCACAAAGTTATCCACCATGGCCAGGGCGTTATCCAGCATGAGCACGTCTTTGCCTCCGCCCATGGCGGAGTCGGGCTTGCCGCCGCCGGAGCCTCCGGCGATGGCGCACACCTGCTTGATAATGTCCCCGGCCTTGACGCCCTTGGCCACAGCCTCCGTGCCGCAGACGGCCAGGAAGGTGATCTTGTCGTCCTTCACCGCGGAGAGGACCGCCACAACGTTGGCGGCCTTGTCCTTCAAAAAGTCGCCCATCTTGCGCAGACGGTCCGCGTCGGCATCGGGGAGCGAGGCGGTGAGCACCTTCAGGCCACCCACGTCCTTGGCGCCCATGAGGAAGGAGTTGGCTTCCCCGGCCGCCTCCTTCTCCTTGAAGCGGGCCAAGGCGCTGCGCAGCTGGCGCAGCTCCTCCATCTGCTGAAGGGCCTTCTCCCTCAGCTCGGCGGGCTTGGCCTTGATGGCGGCGGCGGCGTCCAGCAAAAGCCGCTCATGACCGCGCATATATTGAAGGGTAGCAAGACCGGTAGTGGCTTCGATGCGGCGCACGCCGGAGGCCACGGAGAACTCACTCTGGATGTGGAACGTGCCCGCCTTGGCGGTGTTGTCCAAATGGGTGCCGCCGCAGAACTCCACGGAGTAACCGCCGCCCATGTCCACCACCCGGACGGTGTCGCCGTACTTCTCGCCAAAGAGAGCCACCGCTCCGGTCTTCTTGGCCTCCTCAATGGGCAGGACCTTGGTCTCCACGGGGTAGCCCTCCAGAATAGCGGCATTGACCATGTCGCTGACCTGGGCCAGCTCCTCGGGGGTCATGGCGGAGAAGTGGGTAAAGTCGAAGCGCAGACGGTCAGGCTCCACCAGAGAGCCCGCCTGCTGGACGTGGTCGCCCAGCACCGTGCGCAGAGCCTTATCCAGCAGATGGGTTGCGGAGTGGGCGCGCATCACCGCCTTGCGGCGGGTCTCGTTGATAGAGATGGTAACCCCATCCCCCACCTTGAGCACGCCGGACTTCACCACGCCGTAGTGCATATACTTTCCGCCCTTGTTCTTCTGCACGTCCCGCACCTCGAAGGTGCAGCCGTCGTTGGAAATGACGCCGTGGTCAGCCACCTGGCCGCCCATCTCGGCGTACATGGTGGTCTTGTCCAGCACCACGATGGCCTCCGCCCCGGCGGCGACCTCGTCGCGCAGCTCGTCGCCCGACACGATAGCCAGCACCTTGCCGTCGGTGACCGCGTTGGTATAGCCCACAAACTCCGTCTCAGGCATGTCCTTGCCGAACTCAATGCCCGTCCAGCCCAGGTCGCCCAGAGCCTCCCGGGCTTTACGGGCACGAATTTTCTGTTCCTCCATCAAAGACCGGAACCCATCCTGGTCCACCGACAACCCCTGCTCGGCCACCATCTCAATGGTCAGGTCGATGGGGAAGCCGTAGGTGTCGTAGAGCTTGAAGGCGTCCGCCCCGGAGAAGACGGTCTCCCCCTTCTCCTTGTGGGCGGTAATCAGGTTATTCAAGATGTTCATGCCGCCATCGATGGTCTTGGCGAAGTTCTCCTCCTCCACCCGGATGACCTTGGTGATATAGCCCTGCTTCTCCGCCAGCTCGGGATAGTGGCCCTGGTTCTCGTGGACCACAGTGGCGCAGACCTCGTAGAGGAACGGCTCGTTGAACCCCAGGAGCTTGCCGTGGCGGGCGGCCCGGCGCAGGAGGCGGCGCAGGACGTAGCCCCTGCCCTCGTTGGAGGGGAGCACGCCGTCGGAGATCATGAAGGTGGCGGAGCGAATGTGGTCGGTGATGACCCGGAGGGACACGTCCTTGGCGGTGGACTCGCCGTAGTGGGCGTGGGTGATCTCGCTGACCTTGTTGGTGATGTTCATCACCGTGTCCACGTCGAACAGCGAGTTCACGTTCTGGCACACCACCGCCAGCCGCTCCAGGCCCATGCCCGTGTCGATGTTCTTCTGCTTCAGCTCCTCATAGTGGCCCTCGCCGTCGTTGTTGAACTGGGAGAAGACGATGTTCCAGACCTCCATATACCGGTCGCAGTCACAGCCCACGGTGCAGCCGGGCTTGCCGCAGCCATACTCCGGGCCGCGGTCGTAGTAGATCTCGGAGCAGGGGCCGCACGGGCCGGAGCCGTGCTCCCAGAAGTTGTCCTCCTTGCCGAACTTGAAGATACGCTCGGCAGAGATGCCGATCTCCTCGTTCCAGATACGAAACGCCTCGTCGTCGGCGGGGGTAGTCTCGTTGCCGGCAAAGACGGAGGGATAGAGGCGGTCAGGGTCGATGCCCACCCATTCGGGGGAGGTCAAAAACTCCCATGCCCAGTGGATGGCGTCCCGCTTGAAGTAGTCGCCGAAGGAGAAGTTGCCCAGCATCTCAAAATAGGTGCCGTGACGGGCGGTGTGACCGATGTTCTCAATGTCGCCGGTGCGGATGCACTTCTGGCAGGTGGTCACCCGGTGGCGGGGCGGCTCCTTCTCCCCGGTGAAGTAGGGCTTCATAGGGGCCATGCCCGAGTTGATGAGCAGCAGGGACGGGTCGTCCTGAGGAATGAGGGGGAAGCTGGGTAGGCGGAGATGCTCCTTGGTCTCGAAAAACTTCAGGTACATCTCCCGCAGCTCGTTCACCCCAAAGGGCTTGGTCTGTTTCATCGTAGTTACCTCCATCGTATTCAAAATAGGTTGAAAACAATAAAAAATCCCTGCCAAGTCCGCAGGGACGAAGCGCGCGCTCCGTGGTACCACCCTGATTTCCTCATGGCAAGGACACTCGACCATCCTGTAACGGGGATGAAACGTCCGGCTCATCACCGGCGGCTCGGGGTTGGCGGCCCGTCAATGCCTTTTTGCTGATGCTTGCTCTATTTTATCAGTTTTCCGCCGTTTGTCAAGGGCTTTTCCCAAAGCGAACGGCGCGCCGCGGCTCTATGTCCGACACCTTCTGCATGCGGACCGCCGTCCTCGGCGGTCCGCCCTTCCCTTACATCCTCCGCTCTAACATACAACTGGTGGCCACAAAGGTGAGGACAAAGAGGACGATCAGCCCCATCACCGCCCGGAAGGCCGCCACGCTGAAAGGCAGCACCACAAACAGCAGAGCCGCCCCGGTGAAGAAGGTCACCGCCCCCGCAATCTCAAAGCTCTTGTGGATAATGGTCTGAGACCGCTCGTCGGTGTCCTTCACCTTGGCCTTTTGGTAAGCCTTCGGGTTGTGGAGGAGATACGTGCAACGAATCAACAGGATCAACGCCCCTGCCGTGATCCCCGACGCGCCTCCAATATAAAAGCCCCGGGCAAAGTCCTCCAGGCCGCTGCCCGGAACCAATGTAAAATAGCAAACGATGCCCACGATCCCCACCAGCAGCAGGCCAATGGCCGCCAAACACTGGTTCTTCAGCTGCCGGGTATAGTCCTTCCCGCCGATCAGTTTGATAAGCGCCATGTCATTCATCCTCCTCAAAGATAAACAGCGCCTCAATACTTGTGCCGAAATACTTTGCCAGCTTGTGGGCCAGGGCCAGGGAGGCATTGTAGCGGCCGCCCTCCAGGGAGATGATAGTCTGCCGCGTCACCTCCACCGCCTCGGCCAGCTCCGCCTGGGAAAGCCCCCTCTCTTTTCGGAGGGCGGCAATGCGATTGTCCAAGGAAACTCCTCCTTGTAAATATGTAAAGTGCGCTTTACACCCGTAGGATAACACAGCTTCCCGCAGATGTCAAGCGCACTTTACATATTTCTCTGAAATTTTTTAGCGGTGCTTTCTGACGCCTAACCTTCTTAAGACAACCCCCGCTTTTTTCCGAAGATATCGCCGCTTCTCCATGCGTTTTGCCTTTTCGTAGAGGGTGTCGATGTCGCCGGCATAAGCTCCCGGCGCGTCCTCCCATTCCAAGCAGCGGCGGCGCAGGCGTGGAAACTGCCAGAGATAGGTCAGCGCATACCATCGTCGGCTCTCCTCATCCCCCTGCTCGTGCCAGTAGGTGGAGAACTGCTCTGCCATGGGGGCGTACAAGGTCGCCTCCATGTCCGCCGCCGTCACAAAGCCCCCCTCCACCGCCATGGGCACGATGTCGGTGGCGGGCAAAAAGTTGAGACCGTGCATTTGCAGCTCATAGTGTCCGGGAATGCCCTTCACCAGCTCGTAAGTCTCCCGCATAGTGTCCGCTGTCTCAAAGGGATGAAGGAGCATGAAGTCATAGCTGGCCCAGAACACCCCCGACTCCGCGATCACCCGGGTCGCCCGGGCCACATCCTCGTTGGTCTCGTAGCGGTGGAAGATATCCTTTCGGATATAAGGTGAGCCGGACTGGATCCCCATGATGACCTCTACCAGTCCCGCGTCCTTTAAGGTCTTCAACATAGGCCCGTCCACTATTTTGGGATGGGTCCAGATGCTGAAGGGCAAACCGATGCGTTGCTTGTAGGCGGCGGCAAATTCCTCCACCCAGCCCGGCGTATTGGGAAATATTTCATCGTAAAAGTGGACAAACACCAGCCGTTTACACTGTCTCCGGGCTTCCTCCAGCTCCGCCATCACGCTGTCCACCGAGCGGAAGCGGATGGGCTTGCTTCCCGCAGGATAGAGCCGCCGCAGGTTTTGGCAGGCACAGTAGGAGCAGGTAAAGGGACATCCCCGGGAGGCGATGACCTCGTAGCTCAGCGTATCTAACTGAGGGTCGCCGGGGACACAGCGGTCTTCGTCAATCAAATAGGCGTTTGGACTATTCACCGTGGGCTGCCCGTATACATCCAGGTCTTCCTCCAAAGGTGCGATGGGATTGCAGTGGGCCCCGCCTCCTTCCAGATAGCAGAGGTTGTCCAGTACACGGGGATCTCCCCCGCTTTTCAGTGTTTCCGCCAGAGCTACAATGGACTTTTCCCCATCCAGCCGCAGCACATAGTCCGCTCCCAGGGTCAGCAGACGCTTTGGCTCCAGCGACGCGTATGCCCCGCCGCACGCCACCGTCTCTCCCGCCCCTTTCAGGGCGCGGATCACCTGCTCCACCGTCTCCAAATACATGGAGCTCATTACCGACAGCCCTACAAACACCGGCCTCTCCCGCTCCACCAGCTTGGTGAGCAGCTCCAACTCCCGGGCCGTGGCGGGGGACGGCGCGCGGGAGTTGAACCGCTTGAAATACACCGTGGCCACATTCCATCCCGCGGCGCGCAGGGCGGTCTCCAGATACCGCACCCCCAGCGCCTTCACATTATAAAACGCCACCAGCACCACCGTTTTGCTTCGCAAACTCCATCGCCCCCTGCCGTTTTCCCAATTCTTGCCGGGGCCGTGGTGGTTTATACGAGTTCGTCTGGACAAGTCGGGAAAAAGCTGATATACTGGTCCCATCCGAAGGGAGGTCATGTTATGTCCGATTGTCTCTTTTGTAAGATCGCTGCCGGGGACATCCCATCCAAGAAGGTGTACGAGGACGAGGTGTGCTACGCCTTTTACGACATCGATCCCCAGGCTCCCACCCACTTCCTGGTCATCCCCAAGGCCCACATCCCATCCTGCGGGGCGGTGACCGGGGAAAACTCCGCGGCGGTGGCCCATATCTTCGAGGTCATCGCCAAGGTGACGCAAGAGCTTGGTCTTACCGACTTCCGGGTGGTGTCCAACTGTGGCCCCCAGGCGGGCCAGAGCGTCCCCCATCTCCATTTTCACGTCCTCTCCGGCCGTGACATGACTTGGCCTCCGGGCTGATATACACACAAAAAGAGCGGCAAGGGTGCTTGCCGCTCTTTTTTGCATCTCCCCGCTTTTCAACCGTGGTTTTTTGTGGTAAGATATAGGTCATAAGATCAAGATCAAGGGGGTCTTCCCATGGAGCTCACCGAAAAAACCTTAGACAGCCGCCGGGTCTTTAACGGACGTCTTCTCCATCTGGACGTCGATACCATCCGGCTGCCCGACGGCGGCGAGGCCGTCCGGGAGGTGGTCCGCCACCCCGGCGGGGTGTGCGTTCTGCCCCTCCATGACGACGGCACCGTCAGCGTGGTGCGGCAGTTCCGTTATCCCTATAAAGAGGTCACTACCGAGCTGCCCGCGGGCAAGCTGGAGCCGGGAGAGTACCCGGACGAGGCCATCCGCCGGGAGCTCTCCGAGGAGGCGGGGCTCACCGCCAACACCTGGCGCAAACTGGGGGTCTTCTACCCCACCCCGGGCTACACCGACGAGGTGCTCCACCTCTATTTTGCCCGCGACCTCTCTCAAGGTGAGTGCCACCCCGACGACGATGAATTCATCGCCCCGGAGCGCGTCCCCCTGGATGAGCTGGTGGATCAGGCCATGAGCGGCGCGCTGAAGGACGGCAAGACCATCGCCCTCATTTTGATGGTCCGGCGGCTCCTGGACCAAGAGAACGGGTAAGGAGGACACAGCTATGCCCATGGAAAAGACCGTTCTGGTGGTAGAGGACGAGGCCAACATCGTCACCATTCTCACCATCAACCTGGAAAAGGAAGGCTACCGCGTCCTCTCCGCCTATGACGGACAGGCCGGGCTGGAGCTGGCCCGGCGGGAAAAACCGGACCTCATTCTCCTGGATCTGATGCTCCCGAAGCTCAACGGCTTTGAGGTCTGCCGCACCCTGCGGGACGGCGGGGATACCGTGCCCATCCTTATGCTCACCGCCCGGGAGGAGGAGAGCGACAAGGTCAAGGGCCTGGAGCTGGGCGCGGACGACTATATCACCAAGCCCTTCTCCATGCGCGAGCTGCTGGCCCGGGTCAAGAGCAACATCCGACGAGTGGCCATGCCGCCCCGTCTTGACGCCGGGGCCGATCTGGTGACTTTGGGCCGTCTGCGGCTGGACAACGAGACCGCCACCGCCTACAAGGACGGCGAGCCTCTGGAGCTGTCCCAGCGGGAATATGAGCTCCTATCCTTCCTGACCACCCATCCCGACAAGGTTTTTTCCCGGGAAGAGCTGATGGAGCACGTTTGGAATTACGAGGGCTATGTAGGCGACGTGCGGGGGGTGGATGTAGCGGTTCGGCGGCTGCGGGAAAAGCTGGAGGACGACCCGGCCACCCCCCGCTTTGTCGTCACCCGCCGGGGACTGGGCTACTATTTCAGCTCCCACCCGGACGAAAAATAACAGATGATATTACACAGAGGGACAGGAGGTGACGGTGTATGTTTCGCTCGCTCCATATGAAGCTGGTGCTCATCATGGTGCTGCTCATCGTGGCGCTGATGACGGTGGTAGGCGCGTTCCTGATGAACTCCGTCACCGTGTTTTATCTGGACGAATTCTACTCCGACATGTCCACCGTTCTCACCGATGAACAGTTTGTCCGTGACGTGACCACCGCGGAGGAGGGAGAGACCAATTCCCCCGAAAAGATCCAGGCCATCCTCCGCAGCTATGTGGGTCCTCTGGGCGTAGACAGCCGCACCCGCAACTACTATGTTCTGGATGGGGAGACCGCCGCCTGCCTCGCCACCTCTGATGACACCGGCCGCCAGCTGGATGTCACCCCCAATCTCTCCTCCGCCCTCCAGGGCAAGGAGGGCTATGCCAGCGATCCCGGCGCCTCTTATATGGATGTGGCGGTCCCCATTCAGCGAGGCGGCGCGGGTTACATCATCTATCTCTATGACAACCGCCAGACCTCCCAGCAGCTCAGCGACCAGCTGTTCACCCTCATTCTGGAGGCGCTGGTGTTCGGTCTGGCCATCTCGGTGCTCCTCTCCTTCCTCCTGTCCAAAACCATGATCGGCCCCATCGAGCGGCTCACCGACGGCGTGCGTCAGGTGGCCGCGGGGGACTTTTCCAGGAAAATCGAGGTGGGCTCCAAGGACGAGATCGGCGTACTCACCGAGAACTTCAACGTCATGGCCCGCCAGCTGCGGGACACTCTGGCCCAGGTGGAAAACGAGCGCAACAAGCTGGACACCCTCTTCCTCCACATGACCGACGGTGTGGTCGCCTTTTCCCACCGCGGCGCGGTCATCCACGCCAACCCCGCCGCAGGCCGGCTCCTGGGTCTTCCGGTGGACGCTACCACCACCTACGACGATCTGTTTGCCGACGTGGCTCCCTTCTACGACGTGCTCTCCATGGACAAGGCCCCCGGTTACCTCACCGGTAGCCGGAAGATGGAGGACCGCTTCCTTGAGCTGACCCTAGCCCCCTTTGACAAGGAGAGCCCGGACAGCGGCGTGCTGGTGGTGCTCCACGACGTCACCGCCCAACGCCGGGACGAGGAAATGCGCAAGGAGTTTGTGGCCAACGTCTCCCACGAGCTGCGCACCCCACTGACCAACATCCGCGCCTACGCCGAGACCCTGGCCGACAGCGGAAACGAGCTGCCTGAAAAGACCCGCAACGGCTTTTTCACCATCATCCTCAACGAAACCGACCGCATGACCCACATCGTTCAGGACCTGCTGACCCTCTCCCGCTTTGACTCCGGCCGGGGTGAGCTGACCTTCGCCCCCTTCTCCTTCTTAGCCGCCACCGAACAGGTCTGCCAGGCGGTGAAGCTGGAGGCGGAGCGCCACAACCACACTCTCACCCTCCGCTGCCCCAAGCGCCTGCCCGATGTGGTGGGCGACCGGGACCGGGTGGTGCAGGTGATGATGAACATCGTCTCCAACTCCATCAAATACACCCCCGACGGCGGCCACATCGACATGAAGGTGGGTCGAACCGATACCTCTGTCTGGCTGGAGGTAGACGACGACGGCATCGGCATCCCCGCCCCCGACCGGGAACGTATCTTTGAGCGCTTTTACCGGGTGGACAAGGCCCGCTCCCGCCAGTCCGGCGGCACCGGGCTTGGCCTTTCCATCGCCAAGGAGATCGTAGACCGCCACCACGGCGTGCTCCAGCTGGTGGACAAGGACGGCCCCGGTCTGCGCATCCGTCTGGAGCTGCCCATCGGAGGGCCCGGCCATGAAGGGTAAGCGCCGCCGTTTCTGGGAGGGGTGCAAGACCCTTCTCATTATCCTTCTCTCCTGCTCGACAGTTTTCCTGGCGAGCCGCACGCTGTTGCCCCAGGGAGGGCGGACCTTCCTCTCCCGCCTGTCTCCCTCCGCCACTGGCTCCGTGGGCAGTCTGGACAGCCTCACCCGCTCGGCCCAGACCCTCCAGCCCGCCGCCTTTGCCGTCACTTGGACGGAGGGGCGGTACGCCGTGCTCTACCACCAGGAGGACCAGGAAGGTTACACCCAGATCTCCGCGCTGCTCTCCGAGGCGCTCAACGACGCCGCCACCCCCGTCCCCGTCACCGCCCGGCAGTGGGAGCTGGTCCTGTCCCAGCCGGGGGCCTTTTGTGAATACTCCGGCGACATCCCTCTGGACGCTCTCACCCTCTGGCTCTCCGACCAGGACAACCCCGTCCTGACCGGCTACAGCGCCCGGCGGCTGTGCGTCACCGCCCAGACCCTCTATTTCGCCACCTCAGGTGCTGACGAGCGGTACTACGCCGCCCCTCTGTCCACCGACCTGTCCGCCAGTCTGGACTATCTCGCCCAGCGCTTCCCCGCCAACGGCGCCCGCTTCGCCTGCGAGGACGGCAGCTATCCCCTTCTGCGCCGGGACGCCCTGGTCCTCTCCTCCACCCCCTCCGTCCCCTGTCTCCAGGGAGAGGAGCCCTTCGCCGTCAACGAGGACGGGACCCCGGACGCCACCCTGAACCGCATTCTTCAGCTGCTCTCCTTCCATCCCCAGACCAACCCGCTGTACGCCATCACCGGGGGCCACGCTATCACCGATGGCGGCGAGACCCTGCGCATCCTGGACAACACGCTCACCTACCGCCGCACCGATGACAGCGCGCTCCGCTTCCCCGCCGAGCATCCGTTGGACGCCACCCGCATGCTTGCGGAGGCCACCGTGGGCGCCACCGCGGGAGACGCGCGGCTCTACCTTCGGGAGGTCGCCACCCAGGGGAGCGTCACCACCGTCACCTACGGCTATGCCTACCGGGGCGCCGCCATTGAGCAGGGTGTGGACGGCTGGTGCGCTAAATTCACTGTGGAGGATCACGCCATCACCTCCCTCATCCTGCGGCCCCGCCACTATACCGTGGCGGAGGCACAAAGCGTCACCCTTCTTCCCCAGGAGCAGGCTGCCGCCATCGTCGGCGCCCGCGGTCTGGAGCTGGTCATTCTCTACGAGGATCCTCTGGGCGTCCAGGACCGGCTTGTCCCCTTCTGGGCTACCCGCGCGGAAGGGAGGTAAGCCACCTTGGAAAGCTCTAAGCTGAAAAACCTGGTCCTGCTGATCCTGATCATCACCAACCTCCTGCTGGGTCTTTTGATGCTCATCCAGGGCATGACCAGCCGCCAGCGCCAGGCCCAGCTCCTTTTGGACGCCGTAGCCCTTCTGGAGGAGCGGGGCATCGCTGTGGACCCCGACATCATCCCCCGCGCCGACTTCCCTCCCTCCATGACCCTGGAGCGTGACAGCGACTGGGAGCTGGAAATGTTCTCCGGCCTTTTGGGGGAAAGCACCACCGCCACCCAACGGGGCTTGGTCTCCTACTATACGGGGGAGCTTGGCCGTTCTGAGGCGCGGGAGGACGGCAGCTTCACCGCCGCGTTCCGCACCGTCAAGGACAGTCAACAGGCCGCCTATGGCACAGGCTCCCTGGATCAGCGCACCCATGGTCTTGACGTTTTGAAGCGCATGGGCCTTGAGGCCATGGTCGTCGGCGAGGACGAGGACACGCTGGAGGTCGTACAGCTCTGGAACGGAAAGCCGGTCTTCTCCTGTACGGCCACGCTGACCTATGAATTCGGCTGTCTTGCCGAGATCAGCGGCGCCCGCCTTACCGGCATTCCCACAGCGGAGGCCACCCAAGCGGAGCCTCTTTCCATCCCCACGCTGCTGCTTCGCTTCCGCTCGGGCATTATCGACTCCGGCGACGCCTGCTCCGCCATCCTCTCGGCCACCCAGGGCTATGTCCTCTCCCCCGGCCCCTCCGGAGCTTCCCGCCTCACCCCCGTCCTGCGTCTGGAAACGGACACCAACCTCTATCTGGTGGACGCTCTCACCGGCGCCATCAGCCGGGGCTGACTCCCCAAAAGGCACAAAACCGCCTCCCGAATCGATTTTTCGGGAGGCGGTTTTTATCGAAAGTTTGTTTGATTTTTCTTGAAATTGGCAGCTATACTCCGGTGCGACCCCAAAATTTTTTCAAATTTTGCAATTTGTGCTTGTTTTTCCCGCAAGTTGTGTTATACTATATGTGGTATTTGAGCACACTAAGCTTTGCCATCTTTCTTTTGACGACAACTTCGCCGCTGGGTTCCCTTCCCCGATCGGCTTTTTCGGTATCCGGCGGTAGATTCCCCAAGCCCGCACGGGTCTTGGATATAGAGGGTTTTGAAATTGACAAAATATGTGATTACCGGTGGAAAACCACTATATGGCACCATCGATATCAGCGGCGCGAAAAATGCCGCTGTGGCTATCATCCCCGCGGCTTTGTTGGTAGACGGCGTTTGCCGTATTGAGAATATCCCCCAAATCAGCGACGTGACCCTTATTTTGAATATTTTGCAGGACCTGGGCGCGGAGGTGCGGACAGTAAACCGCACCACCGTGGATATCGACTGCTCCCACGTGCGCAACCAGCCTGTCCCCCACCAGCTGGCCCGGAAGATCCGCGCCAGCTATTACTTGATCGGCGCGTTGCTGAGCCGCTTTGGCTCCGCCCAGGTGCCGCCTCCCGGCGGCTGCGATCTGGGTGGGCGGCCCATCGACCAGCACATCAAGGGCTTCACCGCCATGGGCGCCGATGTAGATGTGCGGGGCGGCTATATCCACGCCACCGCCCGGGACGGCCGTCTGAAGGGCTCTCAGGTCTATCTGGACATCGTTTCTGTGGGCGCCACCATGAACATCATGCTGGCCGCTACCTTGGCCGACGGCCTCACCATCATTGAAAACGCCGCCAAGGAGCCGCATATCGTGGACCTGGCCAACTTCCTCAACTCCATGGGCGCAGATATTATGGGCGCGGGCACCGACGTGATCAAGGTCCGGGGCGTGGACCGTCTGGCAGGCGGGACTTACTCCATCATCCCCGACCAGATCGAGGCGGGCACCTACATGGCCGCCGTGGCCGCCGCCGGCGGTCAGGTCCGCATCCACAATATCATCCCCAAGCATTTGGAATGTATCACCGCCAAGCTTCAGGAAATGGGGGTCAGCGTGGTGGAGGACGGCGACGACCTGGTGGTCTCCCGCCGGGGCGCGCTCTCCCGCGCCAACGTCAAAACCATGCCCTATCCCGGCTTTCCCACCGATATGCAGCCCCAAATCGCCGCTGTTTTGTGTCTGGCCCAGGGTACCAGCGTTCTCACCGAGGGCGTTTGGGACAACCGCTACCGCTATGTGGACGAGTTCCGCCGCCTGGGTGCGCAGATCCAGGTGGACGGCAAGGTGGCCGTTATCGAAGGTGTAAGCCAGCTCACCGGTGCGCCTGTCCGGGCCTGCGACCTGCGGGCCGGCGCGGCGCTGGTCATTGCCGGTCTCGCCGCCCACGGGGTCACTGAGATTGACTCCATCTACCACATTGAGCGGGGCTACGAGGACATTGTCCGCAAGCTCACCGGCGTGGGCGCCGACATTCGGGTGGTCATCACCCCCGACCAGGAGGAGGCCCAGGCCAACGCAGGCTGAGCACAGCCAGACCGGTTTTATTAAGCAGGCGGCGGCCACGGCCATCGCCTGCTTTTTCTTCCACTTTTAAGGAAAGGAGACCTCGCCGATGCGCCTCACCATCTTTGCCAGCGGTTCCTCGGGCAACTGCGCCCTGGTCTCCCACGCCGGCACCCATCTGCTGGTGGACGCTGGGATCTCCGCCAAGCGGATCTGCGCCGCCCTGGCTCATCAAAACCTCTCCCCTGAGCATTTGGCGGGCTGTCTCATCACACACACCCACTCCGACCACATCGCCGGGCTGGCTACCCTCACCAAGCGGTTTGAGCTTCCCCTCTATGCCACCGCCCCTGCCGCCCGACAGATCGCATACCGCCTGCCGGTGGACCGGCTGCTCCGCACCCTGGAGCCCGCCCTGCCCTGCGCCATCGGCGCGCTGAGCATTCTCCCCATCCCCACCAACCACGATTCCCCCGGCTCTGTTGGCTACCGCTTCACCGCCCCCAACGGCCGTTCCGCCTGCCTGGTCACCGACCTGGGATTGGTCACCTCTCAGGTGGAGTCCGCTGTCCGGGGCGTGGACCTGGCGGTGATCGAGTGCAACCACGACATAGACGCTCTGCAAAATGGTCCCTACCCTTATTACTTAAAATCCCGCATCGCCGGCCCCCAGGGCCACCTGTCCAACGAGGACGGCGCCGGGCTGTGCGCCCTGTGCGCCCAAGAGGGCGCCCACACCGTCGTCCTGGCCCACCTGTCCCGGGAAAACAACACCCCCGCTCTTGCCCGCTCCGCTGTCACCCGTGCGCTGGAGGGGCTTCCCCCCGTGCGGCTGGAGGTAGCCCCCGTGCTGTGTGACGGACTGACTATGGAGGTGTAGACATGATTCACATCTATTTGCTCTGCGTGGGCAAGTTGAAGGAAAAATTCTACGCCGACGCGGTGGCGGAATACCAAAAGCGGCTCTCGTCCTACTGCAAGCTGGACATCATAGAGCTTGCCGAGGAAAAACTGCCCCAAGGTCCGTCCCAGGCTCTCATCGACGCCGCCCTGGCCAAGGAGGCCGCGGCCATCCGCGCCAAGCTCCCGCCCAAGGCGCGAACGGTGGCTTTGTGCATCGAGGGACAGCTTCTCTCCAGCGGGGAGCTTTCCAAGCGTCTGCGGACCTGGGAGGCGGGGCCGTCCAACCAGCTGTGCTTTCTCATCGGCGGCTCCTACGGCCTGGACGAACAGCTGAAGGCGGAGGCCCAGGTCCGAGTGTCCATGTCCCCCATGACCTTCCCCCACCACCTGGCCCGGGTGATGCTCTTAGAGCAGCTCTACCGGAGCTTTAAGATCAACGAAGGCGGCTCCTACCACAAATAGGGCCGCCTCTTTTTTATTCAAAACCGCCAACTGCCTATTGAAGTTTCTCTTTCCCTTGTGGTATAATTTCCATATCAGACTTAAAATGGGAGGTTTTATTATGTCCTATCGTGATACCTATGAAAAGTGGCTCGCTTCCCCCGCTCTGGACGCCGCCGAGAAGGCGGAGTTGGAGGCCATCCGCGGCGACGAAAAGGAGATCGAGGGCCGCTTCTTCGCCCCCCTGGAATTTGGCACCGCCGGCCTGCGGGGCACCATGTGCGTGGGTCTGCACCAGATGAACCGCCACGTCATCCGCCACGCCACCCAGGCCTTTGCCGAGGTCATTCTGGCCGAGGGCCCCGAGGCTGCGGCCAAGGGCGTGGCCGTCTGCCACGACTGCCGCAACCACGGCCGGGAGTTTGCCGAGGAGGTCTGCGCCGTCATGGCGGGCAACGGCATTCCCACCCGCATCTTCGAGTCCCTACGCCCCACCCCTATGGTGTCCTTCGCCGTGCGGGAGTACGGCTGCATCGCCGGGGTGAACGTCACCGCCAGCCACAACCCCAAGGAGTATAACGGCTACAAGGTCTACTGGGCGGACGGCGCGCAGCTGCCCCCCCAGCATGCCGACGCCGTGGCTGCCAAGATGGGCGAGATCGACATCTTCACCGGCATCAAGCGCATGGACTATCAGGAGGCTCTCAGCAAGGGCCTGGTCACCATCATGGGTGAGGAGACCGACGAGAAGTTCCTGGCCAACGTTATGGCCCAGGCCACGGACAAGGCCGTGGTGGCCAAGGTGGCGGACAAGTTCAAAATGGTCTACACCCCCTTCCACGGCACCGGCCACAAGCTCATCCCCGAGGCCCTGAAGCGGCTGGGCATGAAGCACGTAATCTGCGTTCCTGAGCAGATGAAGATCGACGGCGATTTCCCCACCGTGGTCTCCCCCAACCCGGAGAACCCGGAGGGCTTTGCCCTGGCGGTGGAGCTGGCCAACAAGGAGGGTGCGGACTTCATCCTGGGCTCCGACCCCGACGCCGACCGCATCGGCCTCATGGTACGGGGCAGGGACGGCCAGTTCATCGTCCTCACCGGCAACCAGACCGGCGTTTTGATGCTGGACTATGTCATCGGGGCAAAGAAGCGCATGGGCACCCTGCCCGCCAACGCCACCGCCCTGAAGACCATCGTCACCACCGAGATGGCCCGCAAGGTCTGCGAGGTCAACGGCGTGAAGATGTTCGATACCTTCACCGGCTTTAAGTTCATGGCGGAAAAGAAAAACGCTCTGGAGGAGAGCGGCGAGGGGAAGGTCATCTTCTCCTACGAGGAATCCTACGGTTACATGCTGGGCGACTATGTCCGGGATAAGGACGCGGTCACCGCCTCCCTGGTGGCCACCGAGATGGCTGCCTGGTACTATGACCGGGGCATGACCCTCTACGACGCGCTCCAGGAGCTCTATGAGAAGTACGGGGTCTATCAGGAAAAGACCCTGAATCTGGTGATGCCCGGCCTGGACGGCCTCAAGAAGATGGCCGACCTGATGGCCAACCTCCGCACCAAACCCCCGGTGGACATCGCGGGCTATCCCGTGGCCGAGCAGAAGGACTATAAGGATGGCTCCGTCCACTGTGTTGAATGCGGCAAGGACAGCAAGATGGAGCTCTCCGGCTCCAATGTCCTGCGCTATGAGCTCACCGACGGCACCTCTGTCATCGTCCGCCCCTCGGGCACCGAGCCCAAGGTGAAGGTGTACATCCTCACCAAGGGCGAGACCAAGGAGTCCTGCCAGAAGGAGATTGCCGCCATCGAGGCCTGGGCCAATGCCCTGAAGGACTGATATGAAGCTCTCCCTTCTCCGAAGCCGCCTGCGCTGCGTGGCCAATTTCCGCCCTCTGCTGGACACCCCGGTGATGGAGACGTATCTCCGTCTGCTGGACGCCCTCCTCGCTGAGGACGCCAACGCCGCCTGTGAGAGCTGGGCCGAGCTTTACTACCTCCTCAAGGCCGAGGGCCACAGCGGCCTGGGCAGCTGGCTCTGGGAGGCCCTGCGCTTCACCGAGACTCCCTACGGGCGCATGGCCGAGCGAGGCGAGGAGGACGACAGCCTCACCGCCGCCGCGGCGGAGGAGCTGACCACCTTCCAAATGGCCGCCGTCACCGAACCAGGCGTCGCGCTCCTGGAGCCCTATCCCCTGCCCAGTCTGACCTGGGTGGCGGGCTGGGACCTGGACACCCTGACCGACTTCTACCGTGTCAATGGTTGTGGCCTGTTCGCCCAGTACCGGGCCTTTCGCTGGACGGGCGGCAAGCTGCTGCCCATTTCCCACCCGGACAGCCCCCAGCCCTGGGAGCTGTGGGGATATCAGGCCCAGCGCCGACAGGTGGTGGACAACGCCAAGGCCCTGCTGGAGGGCAAGCGGGTCAACCATGTTCTCCTTTACGGCGACAGCGGTACGGGCAAGTCCGCCACCGTGAAAAGCCTGCTCTCCCACCCCGAGCTGGGCGGGCTTCGGATCATCGAGCTGGACAAGGACCACCTGGAGGACATCCCCGCTCTGGCGCGTATGCTGGACGGCCGGCCCCAGAAATTTATCCTCTTTTTGGACGACCTGGCCTTTGAGAGCCGGGACTCTACCTACGCCCAGCTGAAGACCATTTTGGAGGGCTCCCTGGAGCGGCAGCAGGACAATGTGGTGGTGTACGCCACCTCCAACCGCCGTAACCTGCTCCGCCAGACCACCGCGGAGCGGCTGGGGGACGAGATGGACATTGCCGAGACCATTGAAGAGGCCACCTCTTTGGTCCAGCGCTTTGGGGTGCGCATTGCCTACCTGTCCCTCACCCCTAAGGAGTTCTTGCGCATGACTGCCGATCTGGCGGAGACGTACGGCCTCAAGCTGCCCCCTGAGGAGCTACGGGAGCGGGCCCGCCAGTGGGAGCTGCGCCACCCCGGCCGCACCCCCCGCGTCGCCAGGCAGCTCATCGCCTACGAGCTGGACCAGCAGGGATAGCGCCACAACAAACACACAACGAGGGCGGACGCCAATGGCGTCCGCCCTCGCTATACTTCTTATCGGTCTCAGACCAGCTCGTCCTTGCCCTTGGTCTTGGCTGCGGCCTTGTCCTTCTTGGCGGGCTTTTCCGCCTTGCCGGTCACCGTGGTCTTCTGGGCGGTCTTTTTGTGCTCCTCCAGCTCTTGCTTGTTCTTGGGCGTGCGGATGATGTTGGAGGGTCCCTGAATGCATCCGCCCACGCAGGCCATGCCCTCGATCAGGTTGCCGTCCAGCAGTCCCCGATTCAGCTTCAAAAGGGCGATTTTGCACTCCTCAATGCCGCTACAAGCCACCGGCTTGACCTCAAAGTCGCTGCCCTTTTCCTTCAGCGCCTGGGTCACCGCTCCGGCCACACCTCCGCTGGCAGCAAAGCCCCGGCCATAGGGCGATGCGCCCTCCAGGGCGCCCTCCTCCAGTTCAGACACTTCGATCTCTCTGGCCTCAAACAGCGCCGCCAGCTCTTCAAAGGTCAGCACGCTGTCGATCGAGTTGCGGGAACGGCCCAGCTGGAACTCCGTTTTCTTGGCCACGCACGGCCCGATAAATACTACCTTTGCGTTGGGCTCCTTCTCCTTCAGGTGGAGTCCGATCATCACCATAGGCGACGGGGTGTGGGAGACGTACTGCTCCATCTCAGGATGGTGACGCTTCACATAGCCCACAAAGCCGGGGCAGCAGGAGGTGGTGAGGACCCCCTTCTCCGCCAGCTCATCCGCCTCCTGGTCAGCCACCATGTCCGCCCCCTGGGCCACCTCGACCACCTCGGTGAAGCCAAGCTGCTTCAGGCCGGTGACCACCTGGCCCAGACTGGCGGGAGCAAACTGCCCCACGATGGCGGGGGCCACCACGGCGTAGACCTTATAGCCCCAGGTGGCGCTTCCCCTGAGCATCTGGATGGTGTCTACGATCCAGGATTTGTCCATAATGGCCCCAAAGGGACACTGATACGTACACGCACCGCAACCGATGCACTTGTTGATGTCGATGGCGGCCTTCTTGTTCTCCCCCATGGCAATGGCGTCCACCGGGCAGCCCTTCTCGCAGGGGCGCTGGTGCTTTTCAATGGCGCCGTAGGGACAGGCGGCCACGCACTTGCCGCAGACGATACACTGGGAGTGGTCGATGGTGGCATTGTGGTTCACCACCGTGATCGCCCCCTTGGGGCAGGCGTGGACACAGCGGGTGGCCAGACAGCCCCGGCAGGCCGGGCCCACCGAGATCTCGGTCACCGGGCACTCGTCGCAGGCAACGCTCAGTACCTCCACCACGTTGGGGTTGGAGCGGTCGCCCCCCATGGCCAGCTTCACCCGCGCGCCAATGATGGCCCGCTCCTTGTAGATACAGCACCGGGTGCTGGGCTCGGGACCGGGGATGATCTTCTCCGGAATGTCCAGCACGCCGGTGGTCAGCTTATCCTCCCAGGCCAGCCGCGCTGTCTCCCGCAAAACAGAGTGCTTCAATTCCTGGACCTTGGTTTCAAATTGCCGCATGGCGATCCCTCCCTTTCATTACGCTCATTCTACAAAAAACCGCCCCGAAATGCAAGCATTTCGGGGCGATTTTCTTTTGGTCAATTCGTTAAAATTTTCACGCTCTCAAGCAACGGATCGCGTTCAAGATCGCGAGGATCATCACCCCCACATCGGCAAACACCGCCGCCCACATCCCCGTAACGCCTAGGGCCACAAGGACCAGGCAGGCTGCCTTAACGCCGATGGCAAAAACGATGTTCTCGTAAACGACCCGCAAACACTTTCGTGAAATTCCCAGTGCCCTGGCAATCTTCAGGGGGTCGTCGTCCATGAGCACCACGTCGGCGGCCTCGATGGCGGCATCCGACCCCATGGCCCCCATGGCGATACCAATGTCTGCCCGGGACAACACAGGCGCGTCATTCACGCCGTCTCCTACAAAGGCCAGCTTGCCGCCGCTCCCTTCCGCCAGCAGAGCCTCCACCTTCTCCACCTTGTCGCCGGGCAGAAGCTGGGCATAGAACTTATCCACCCCCAGTTCTCCCGCAACCTGCTCCGCCACCGCCCGGGCATCGCCGGTAAGCATGACGGTTTGCTCCACCCCCGCCCGCTTCAGCGCGGCAACAGCCTCTCTGGCCGAGGACTTCACCCGGTCGGAGATGAGGATATGCCCGGCGTAAGCCCCGTCCACCGCCATATGGACAATGGTCCCCACATGATGGCAGGGCTTGTAGTCGATCCCCAGGCGCTCCATCAGTTTATCATTCCCTGCGGCGACACAGATCCCGTCCACCACCGCCGTCACGCCGTTGCCGCCGATCTCCTCGATATCGGTGACCCGGCTCCGGTCCGGCTCCCTGCCGTAGGCTCTTTGGATGCTCTTGCTGATGGGGTGGGAGGAAGCGCTTTCCGCCAGGGCGGCATATTCCAACAGTTCTTCCTCCGCCAAGGGGCTGTGGTGGACAGCGTTGACCTCAAACACTCCTTCGGTGAGGGTGCCCGTCTTGTCAAACACCACCCGGCGGGTCTTGGAAAGAGCCTCCAGATAGCTGGAGCCCTTCACCAAAATGCCCTCCCGGCTGGCTCCCCCGATCCCGGCAAAGAAGCTTAGCGGAATACTGATGACCAAGGCGCAGGGACAGCTGGCTACCAGGAAGGTCAACGCCCGGTACAGCCACACGCTCCACCCCGCCTCCAGCCCCAACGCCAGAGAGATCACCGGCGGCAGGACCGCCAAAGCCAGGGCGCTGAAGCACACCACCGGGGTATAGACCCGGGCAAACCGGGAGATGAAGTCCTCGGAACGGGATTTCCGGCTGCTGGCGTTTTCCACCAGGTCCAGGATCCTGGACACGGTGGATTCCCCAAATGCCTTGGTGGTACGAAGCCTCAGCACCCCCGTCATGTTGACGCAGCCGCTGAACACCTCGTCCCCCACCTTGGCGCTCCGGGGCAGGCTCTCTCCCGTCAGGGCGCTGGTGTTGAGGGTGGAGCTTCCCTCCAGGACCACTCCGTCGATGGGGACCTTTTCCCCCGGCTGGACTATGATGACCGTCCCCACCGCCACCGTGTCCGGGTCCACCCGCTCCAGTGCGCCGTCCCGCTCCACGTTGGCGTAGTCGGGGCGGATGTCCATAAGCCCGGCAATGTTCTTCCGGCTGCGGCCTACCGCCCAGCTCTGGAACCACTCGCCGATCTGGTAAAAGAGCATCACGGCCACCCCCTCCAGGTAGTCGCCGCTACGGGTGTAGATGGCCAGTCCAAAGGCCCCTACGGTGGCGACGGCCATCAGGAAGTTCTCATCCAGCATCCGTCCGTTGCGAATGCCCCGCCAGGCTTTCTTTAAAATATCGTGTCCAATGACCAGATAGGCCGCCAGATATCCCGCCAGCCGCCATACGCCGCCGAGGGGCAGCGCCTCCCACGGCACAAGGACGAAAACCACCAACAGCCCCGCCGTCACAAGAATGCGTGTCAGCGTTTTCTTTTGCTTTTTGGTCATGGGATCACCTCCATCCCGCGTAAAGTCTTACACCTCGATCTCGCAGTCGGGTTCTACCCGCTTGCAGGCCTTGACCACGGCCTGCATCACGGCCCTCTCGTCGGCACCGTCGGCGAACTCTACCGTCATCTTCTGGGTCATAAAGTTCACCGTGGCCCCCGCCACCCCGGCAGTCGTTTGGGCCGCCTCCTCCATCAGGTTAGCGCAATTGGCGCAGTCCACTTCGATCTTGTAGGTCTTTTTCATGGTAATTGCCTCCTTCGAGATTATCACGTTCGCATTGGACACGCTGACGGCCCCGCTTCCCGCCCCTTGGCAAAATGCCGCTGGGCTACGCCCAGCCTGTTTTTGCCGTGCGGGCCGGTCCATCGTGGCCTGCGTGTCTATGCTCGCGCTTATTCCTCAACATGTTCTAAGCCTTGGTCGATGATCGTGCGCACATGGCCGTCGGCCAGGGCGTAAAACACCGTCTTCCCCTCCCGGCGGTAGCGCACCAGCTTGCTGGCCTTCAGCGCCCGAAGCTGATGGCTCACCGCCGACTGGGTCACCCCCAGCAGCTGGGCCAGGTCCTGCACGCACATCTCGGACACCGACAAAATGTAAAGAAGCTTCACCCTTGTGGAGTCTCCAAATATCTTGAAAAGCTCCGCCAGGTCGTAGAGGACCTCGTCCTCAGGCAGCTGGTCCTTTACCCTTTCTACGCTCACGGTCTCCTGCTCGTTCATCTCTTCACCTCCAACGTATGAGCTATTGTTCATGTGTTATTATAATCAAACCATTCACCACTGTCAACCCCTCGGATAAAATTTTCTTTTCTGCCTATGTAAGAAAAGCCGCCCGGTTTCCCGGACGGCTCTCTCTTCACCATTTCCACCAGCTGCTTGTCTCTCTCGCCTCCATGACCTCCATGGCTCCGGCCAGGAGCTGGGCGCACTGGCCCCGGGTCAGGGTCTCCTCCAGCTCCAGACCGCCGGAGACGCTGGCGGGCATGACCCCCGCGCTCTCCAGGTTCACCGCCGCCTGAAAGGCCCAGGCAGGGGCGGCCACCGTGTCGGGATAGAAGGTAGTCACTGCCACATCGGTGGTAGAGATCATGCGGTCCAGAAGCACCGCCGCCTCCGCCTTGGTCACCAGGCCATTGGGGGAGAAGGTGGGTCGCCCGTCCAGGCCGGGATAGCCCCGGACGATGCCCTGCTGCACCGCCGCGGACACATAGCCCTTGCACCAGGAGGGAATGGCTTCGTCGTCGGCAAAGCCGGTGGTCAGGGTCTCCGCCAGCGGCTCGCTGCCCAGAGCGGACATGGCCATGGCCATGAACTGGCTGCGGTTCACCGGCTCATCAGGGCGGAAATAGTAGCTGTCCCCAATGCGTTCGCCCACCATGACCCCCTCCTCCGCCAGCTTGATGGCGGCGTTGTAGCTGGGCACGCCGCTCATGTCGGCATAGGTCACCTTGGTGGAGGGCTTGCGAATGCGCACCTCTACCTTAGCGGGTTCAGAGACATTCCCCGCCTCGTCCTCCGCCACAAAGGTAAAGCGATCCTTCCCCGTCTTGTTTTCAAAGGGGGTATAGACGAACGTGCCGTCCTCGGCCAGCTCCACGCTGCCCCGGGCGGGCTTTTCCGACAGGCGGTAGCGAAGGGCGCCGCCCTCGGGGTCCATGGCGGACACCCGGCCGGTATAGGCCACGTTTTTACAGGTCTCAAAGCACTGTTCCTGGGCGATGGGCGCGCGGTCTGCCCCTGTGCTGGGCGTGGTATTTTCCAGCGCCAGCGCCGCGGTCACCAGCATCACCGCCGCCAGCATCAGAGGGATGAGCCTCCGAAGGGTTCTGTTGTTCATATTGGAAAGACCTCCTTTATTTTGAAAGCTGTGCCCTTATTTTGGCCTTGGCGCGGCGGAATATACTGTTTCTTTTCCCGCCGCCGCCGCATAAACTGCTACCAAATAAAGGGGGTCTTTTTATGAACTGGACCATCGATGAGCAAAACGGCAGGGTAACCGTTTCCGTCAAACGTCCCAACGACGATTCCGGCCTCTTTCGCGCCTACGCTGTGGGCCGGAGCGGCGGGCGGCTCCTGCTGGGGACCCTCGCGCCCCAGGGCGGCTTTTTGACGCTGAAGCGCACCCTCTCAGTGGACGCGCTCAAGCAGCGGGGCTGTTACCCTATCGCCTCGGTGGAGACCGTTTTGGCGCACGCGTTTTCCGCTTCCGCGCCGCCGCCTCCGCCGCCGTTCCCTGATGATATTTTACGCAAGGCGTTCGCCGCCTCCCGGGGAGGCCGCCGCCAGACCACCGGGGACGGCTTTACTCTCACCTTCCCCTACGACCCCGCCGCCCCCTTCCCGATGACGCCTATCTTTTGCTTCGCTCAAGTGGTTTGCCTGGACCAGCGTTTTCGCCTCCGCTATCAATTTGACAAGGAGGGAAATCCCCTATTCCCCACGCATAATTCCAATGGATTGTAAAATACTACCTCCATCTTACGAAAGGAGGAAAATACCATGGCAAACCTGACCACCAAGGAGCTGGACGCCCTCTCCGATCAGCTCAACTACGAAAAGCTAATGGCCTGCAAGTACACCGCCGCCCAGGAGGGCTGCACCGACCAGAGCCTTACAGCCGCCTTCAACCAGTATGCCCAGCGGCACAAGGACAACTACAACGACCTGCTCAACTTCCTCAAGTGATCAGACGAAAGGAGACTACTCATGACCGATCAGGAGCGCATGACCGACCTTATCTTCTGCGAGAAGAAGATGAGCGACAATTACAGTATCTGGGCCAGCGAGTGTACCAACACCCAGCTGCGCGACACCTTTCTCGATCTGCTCAACCAGAGCCACAAGACCCAGACCGACCTGTTCCAGACCGCCCAGCAGAAGGGCTGGTACAAAACCATCCCCCAGGCCCAGCCCGATATGGTCCAGCAGGCCTATCAGCAGTTTTCCAGTCAGGCCCCCAATTAAACCACCCAGGGCCAAAAACACCGTGCCCCCGGCACAATGTCATTAAGTTAGTCTTCCCGCCGCGACGCAAAAATGGCCCACCCCATCTTAAACGGGGTGGGCCATTTTTGCTTCTTTTCGTTATCCTTTATACGCTTTATTGACACTATCCTGATATATGTTTATTTGTTTCATGGCGTACTCTTGAAGGTTTGCTTCTGGCGGAAAAACAAACGAAAAGTTTCCCGGTCGGTTCTTCTTTGCTTAAATTGAAAGCGCATAATTACAGCAAATATTACTCTCAATGCACCTTTGCGTATCAGGTGCATACAGATTGCTTTTGATAAACATTTCTTTTTATCTGCAAACTGGAAGTTATAAGTCTTTGTTCATGACAGCTTCTCTCGCTACTGCTTTCACCAATAGCATCATTGGACGGCGCAGTTCGTCTTTGAATCCCGGTGTTTCCCGCCCCTAAAAGAAAAAGCTGGCATTATTTCCTGTTGTGTGGTAATATAACTTTGTATGTTTATATCCAGCCAGGAGGTCGTCTCATGGAATATCTCTCCGCCGCGTTTATGGGCCTGCTGCAAGGGGTCACGGAGTTTCTCCCCGTGTCCAGCTCCGGGCATCTCTCACTCTTCCAAAACTTCTTCAACGGTCAAGCGCCCGACGCGCTCTTTAACGTCCTGCTCCACTTCGCCACCCTGCTGGCGGTGTTCGTTTACTATTGGCACGACATTGCCGACATGATCGCCGAGTTCTTCCGGGGCGCGGTCGCTCTGGTGCGGCGGGACGGCAGTGAGACCGCGCCCCCCGCCCGTCGGCTGGTGCTCATGGTCATTCTGGCCACCCTGCCCCTGGTGGTGGTCCTCCCCTTCAAAAGCAAGGTGGAGGCTCTGGGGGCCAGCACCCTCTTCATTGGCTGCGCCCTTCTGGTCACGGGTCTGCTGCTCTTTGCCAGTGACCGTCTCAGGCCCGGACGCAAGAACGAGCGGACCATGACGGTGACCGATGCGCTCCTCATCGGCTGCGCCCAGGCGCTGGCGGTGGTGCCCGGCCTCTCCCGCTCGGGGACGACCATCTCCGCCGGGACCGCCCGGGGCCTGGACCGAACCTTCGCCGTGCGCTTTTCCTTCCTGATGTCTCTCCCGGCGGTGCTGGGGGCGACCCTGCTGGAGGTCATCGACGCCGCCAAGACCGGGGTGGACCCCGCCCTCATCCCTCAGTACATCCTGGGCATGGCCGTGGCCGCCGTCAGCGGCTACTTTGCCATCCGCCTGGTGAACCTGTTGGCCAAGAAAGGCCGCTTTGGCGCCTTTGCCTACTACTGCTGGGCCGTGGGCATCGTCACCATCATTGCAACCTTTGTTTTGAAATAAGGAGTTGAATCCCATGCCTTCCTCTTCACAAAAGAAGCCGGCCTCCAGCCGCTCTACCGCGAGCGGCGGCAAGCGCGCCTCCGGCGGCTCCTCTGCCCGCTCGTCCTCCTCCCGCTCCCCATCGGGAACCAGCCGCAGAAGTCAGCCGGCCCCCAAGCCCATCCGCCGAGAGATCGGCGCAGTGGTGTGCCTGTTTTTGGCCCTCTTTGCCGCCCTGGGCTACTTTGGGCTGGACGGCATTTTCATCAATCTGCTCTCCGATGGTCTCAAGGGCCTGATCGGCTACGGCTACTGGCTGACCCCGCCGTTGCTGCTGCTGTGCGCCTATATCCTGGCCTTCCACCGGGGCCGTCCGGTGCGCCTGCGGCTCACCTGCGCTTTGCTGTTCCCTGTGCTGCTGGGTGCATTTCTTCACCTGACCCTCTGCAAGCTGGACTACCCCTGGGCCTGGGCCATGGTCAAGACCCTGTGGGCCGACGGGCTGGCGCTGAAGTGCGGCGGCGTATTGGGCGGACTGCTGTCCCTCTCCTTCTCGGCGGTGTTTTCCGGCATCGGCGCGGGAGTCGTGTTCGTGGTGCTGGCCGCCCTGTGCGTGCTGGGCATGTTCCACCTCAACCTCATCGAGCTGGTGGAGGACCTGCGGTCCCGGCCCCGGCGGGAGTATGATCCCGAAGACTTTCCCCCTCCCTCGCCCAAGCCGGTCCGTGAGAAGAAGCCTCCTGTTACCCGCACCGCCGCCACCACCCGTCCCAGCGACGTAGACATTCCCCTGGACGACGTGCCCCGGGTCCATGTGAACGTGGAGCACACCCCGAAAAAGACCGGGTTCTTCGACAAGGACCGCCGGGTGCCCACCCCCGGAGAATTTATCTCCGGCGCCGCCTCCCGTCCGCCGAAAAAGGACAAGCTCCCCGCGGAGGACGTCCCTGTGGACCTTGCCGAGGAGGAGCCTCCCGTTTGGGAAGAGGCCTCCGACCTGCCCGGCGACGATACCCTGGACGCGCTGGAGCCCCCCTTCACCGTCCCCTCCCCCGGCGTGCCCCTGTCCGCCGACGCGGACCCCGACGTGATGACGCCTGCCAAGCCCGTGGCGGACAAGCCCTCGGAAAAGGTCACCGCCAAGGAGGCCAAGGCCGCCGCGGAGGAGGTCACCCAGGAGATCTCCCAGTCTCTGGAGCAGGCCGCGCCCATGGCCTATCAATACCCGCCTGTCTCTCTACTCAAGCAGGAGTCTGGGGTAGAGGGCGGTCAGGCCCTGGGTGAGCTGAAGATGAACCAGGACCGGCTAGCGGAGGCCATCCGCTCCTTCGGCGTGGACGCCAACATCGTCAACGTGGTCCGGGGCCCCTCGGTCACCCGCTATGAGATGGAGCTGGACCAGGGGGTCAAGCTCAGCCGGGTCACCAATCTGGCCGACGACATTGCCCTGGCGCTCGGCGCGGAGGCGGTGCGCATTGCCCCCATCCCCGATAAAATTTCCACCGTGGGCATCGAGGTGCCCAATAAGCTGGTATCCACCGTCCACATCCACGATGTGATCGACTCCAACGCTTTCACCTCCAGCGCCTCCAAGGTATCCTTCGCCGTGGGCAAGGACATCGGCGGCAACTGCATCGTGGGCAACATCGCCAAGCTCCCCCACCTGCTCATTGCCGGTACTACGGGCTCGGGCAAGTCGGTTTGTACCAACTCCCTGATCATCTCCCTTTTGTACAAGGCCACCCCCGAGGAGGTGCGCCTCATCATGGTAGACCCCAAGATGGTGGAGCTGGGCATTTACAACGGCATCCCCCATCTCCTCATCCCCGTGGTCACCGACCCCAAAAAGGCCGCGGGGGCGCTCCAGTGGGCGGTCACCGAGATGATGAAGCGTTACCGCGCCTTCTCCGAGGTGGGGGTGCGCGATCTGGCCTCTTACAACGCCAAGGCCGCCAAGACCGAGGGGATGGAGAAAATGCCCCAAGTGGTCGTGCTCATCGACGAGCTGGCCGACCTGATGCTGGTGGCCGCCAAGGAGGTGGAGGAATCCATCTGCCGTGTGGCCCAGATGGGCCGTGCCTCGGGGATGCATCTGGTCATTGCCACCCAGCGCCCCTCCGCCGACGTGATCACCGGCCTGATGAAGGCCAACATCCCCAGCCGCATCGCCTTCGCCGTGTCCTCCTCTCTGGAGTCGCGCATCATTCTGGACACCACCGGTGCGGAGAAGCTGGTGGGCAAGGGCGATATGCTGTGGTTCCCCCTTGGCGCGGGCAAGCCCCACCGGGTCCAGGGCTGCTTCGTCTCCGACGAGGAGGTAGCCGCGGTGGTGGATTTTGTGAAACAAAGCGGCAGCGCGGAATATGATGAAGCAGTCATGGAAGAGATCGACCGAAACGCCCAAGACAAGGATAAAGGCGCCAAGGGCGCGGGCGGCGCTCCCGGTGGCGACAGCAGCGGCGAGGACTTTGACGAGCTGCTCCCCGCCGCCATCGAGGTGGTGGTGGAGATGGGCCAGGCGTCTGTCTCTATGCTCCAGCGCCGCCTGAAGCTGGGCTATGGCCGGGCCGCCCGGCTGGTGGACCAGATGGAGGAAAAGGGCGTGGTAGGTCCCTTCGAGGGCGCCAAGCCCCGCCAGGTGCTGGTGACCAAGGAGCAGTGGCAGGAGATGCAGTACCGCCAGGGCCTTTCCCCCGCCCCCGCGTCCGCCGCCCCGTCCTCCGAGCCCCCATCCGCCGACACCCCCCAGGGCTTTGACGACGCGCCCCCCTTCGACCCGGAGGACGATCTCCCCGACGACAACTAAAACGCCATTGGAGGCTCTTTGTATGAATGTCATCGTACTGGCCGGCGGCCTGAGCAGTGAGCGCAACGTCTCCCTCTCCACCGGGGCCAAGGTCTGCCAGGCCCTGGCCGAGCTGGGCCACAAGGCCGCGCTGGTGGATCTGTTTTTGGGACTGGAAAACTACCCTCGCCCCTATGAACAGATCTTTGACGCGCCGCCCCCCCTGCCCCCCACCGACATTGGCGCCCACGCCCCCGACCTTGAGGCGGTAAAGGGAAGCCGCGCCGACCAAAGCCGCCGGATGTTCGGCCCCGGTGTGCTGGAGGTCTGCTCGGCGGCGGACGTAGTGTTCCTGGGCCTTCACGGCGCCTGCGGCGAGGACGGACGGGTCCAGGCCGCCTTCGACCTGCTGGGCATTCCCTACACCGGGAGCGGCTACCTGGGCAGCGCCATCGCCATGGACAAGGATTTTACCAAGCGCCTGGTCCGGGCAGAGGGAGTGCTCACCCCCGACTGGCAGTATGTCTCTGTCACCACCGACAGCCTGGGTGAATTGACCGCCAAGCTGTCCCTCCCCTGTGTGGTAAAGGTGCCCACCGGCGGCTCGTCCATCGGCGTGACCATCTGCCGGGACCGGGAAGCTCTGCGAGACACCCTGGCCCGGCACCTTGGACAGCGTCTGCTGATGGAGGACTACATCGAGGGCCGTGAGTTTTCCTGCGGCGTGCTGGACAACAAGCCCCTCCCCCCCATCGAGATCATCCCCAAGGTGGGCTTTTACGACTACCAAAACAAATACCAGCCCGGCGCCACCACCGAGGTATGCCCGGCGGAGGTCACCCCCGCCGCCGCCCGTGTGATGCAGGACGCCGCTCTGCGGGTCCACCGCCTTCTGGGCCTTTGCGCCTATTCCCGCAGTGACTTTCTCATGACTAAGACCGGAGAGGTCTACTTCCTGGAGGTCAACACCCTCCCCGGCATGACCCCCACCAGCCTCATCCCCCAGGAGGCCGCCGCGGTGGGCGTTTCTTATCAGCAGCTGTGCCAGAGGCTCTTAGACCTGGCACAGCGTGAAAGGGGTTAATACCACATGGAAGCTGTTACATTAGCCCAAATCGCCCAGGCCGTGGGCGGCACGCTGTTGGGGGATGCCGACCCGTCTACCCCTGTCTCCACCGTCTGCTACAACACCCGGGAGCTTCATGAGGGAGACGTATTCCTCCCCCTGATGGGCGAGCGCACCGACGGTCACAACTTCATCGACCAGGCTCTGAAGAGCGGAGCGGTGGCTGCCTTCACCGCCCGCAAGCCGGGAACGCTCCTGCCCGGCAAGGGCTATATCCTTGTGAAGGATACCGCGGCGGTCCCCGCCACCCTGGCGGCATGGTACCGGAGCCGCTTCACCATTCCCTATGTGTCGGTGACGGGCAGCGTAGGCAAGACTACCACCAAGGACATGGTGGCGGCGGTCTTGAGCGAAAAATTTTCCGTCTACAAGACTCCGGGCAACCACAACAACACCCTGGGGGTCCCCATGGCCCTTCTGGACCTCACCCACGAGCACCAGGTCGGCGTCATGGAGATGGGCATGAACCACGCTGGAGAGATCGACTTCATCAGCGCCCTGATCAAGCCCAGCATCACCCTCATCACCAACATTGGCGACGCTCACATCGAAAACCTGGGCTCCCGGAAGGGCATCCTGGCGGCCAAGGCAGAGGTGTTTGCCCATATGCCTGAGGACGGCCTCGCCATCCTCAACGGGGACGACGAACTGCTTATGACCCTCAAGGGGACCATCAAGCAGCGGATCATCACCTGCGGCGCCTCCCCCTACAACGACTACTACGTTTCTGACCTGGACCGGAACCTGGCCACCGATAACCTCCACTGCGTCCTCCACACACCGGCAGGTATGGCGGAATTGACCATCCCCGCTGTGGGAGACTATATGATCTACCCCGTGCTTATGGCCGCCGCCGTAGGTGAGCAGCTGGGCATGACGGCGGATGAGATCGTCCGGGGCGTGCTCCGCTATGCCCCCACCAAAATGCGCATGAATGTGGTGGACCGGGGTGCCCACGTGCGCATCCTGGACGACTGCTACAACGCCAATCCCCAGTCCGTGCGGGCGGGCCTTCAGACTCTGGCCTCCACCCAGAGGGATTTTAAGGTGGCCATTTTGGGCGATATGCTGGAGCTGGGCCCCCTTGGCCCCAATATGCACGCCATGGTCGGCCAGCTCATCGGAGAGACCCACATCAACTGCCTGGTGGCCATCGGGGAGCTGTCCCGTCACACCGCCAAGGCCGCTGAGGACGCTCAGGTCCCCCAGGTCTATTGGTTTGCTACCAAGGAGGAGGCCCTGCCCACCATCGCCAAGCTGGTAGAACCCGGTTCAGCAATCTTAGTCAAGGCCTCCCGCAAAATGGAATTTGAAGAGATCGTGCGGTATCTGGTGTCCATCACCCCGGAGAAGGAGTGACCTTCCTTCCCCATCACGATGCCGCGCCACGCGAGAAAAGGAAGCGTCTATGATCGAATTATCCGTCACAAACCTGCGCCATGGCTTTGAGGTGGGGCAGAATATCTTTGAAGACGTCACCTTCCAGGTGGACACCGGGGAACGGGTGGGTCTGCTGGGCCACAACGGCGCGGGCAAGACCACCCTCTTTCGGATGCTCTGCGGGGAGCTTATCCCCGACAGCGGCTCCATTTCCCTTGCCAAGGGCTGCCGGGTGGGACTCATCTCCCAGATCCCCGTCTACCCCGAGGGATACACCGTAGAAGACGTACTGAACACCGCCTTTGCCCGGCTCCATGAGATGGAGCATCAGCTGACCGAGTTGGCCGCCAAGCTGTCCGAGGCCCCCGAGGACAAGGCCCTGCTGGCGAAGTACGACGCCCTCACCGCCGAATACGAGCACGCCGGGGGCTATGATACCGCTACTCCCTTAAACAAGGTCACGGCGGGGCTGGGCATCCCCCCGGAAATGCGCCAACAGGAATTTGCCGCCCTCTCTGGTGGGGAGAAGACCCGGGTCAATCTGGCCCGTCTTATCCTGGAGGACACCGACCTCCTTTTGCTGGACGAGCCCACTAACCACCTGGACCTTCACGCCACCGAATGGCTGGAGGATTATTTGGACAAGTTCAAGGGCACCGTTCTGGCCATCTCCCACGACCGCTATTTCTTAGACCGGGTGGTCAAGCGCATCGTGGAGCTGGAGGAGGGCAAGGCCAATTTCTACGCCGGGAACTACTCCTTCTATGTGGTGGAGAAAAAACGCCGCTTTGACGAACAGCTCAAGCGCTATGAAAAGGAGCAGGCCAAGCTGGAACAGCTCCAGGCGGCGGTGGACAAGCTCCACCTCTGGGCCTTTATGGGCAACGACAAGCTTCACAAGCGGGCCTTCTCCATGGAAAAGCGCATGGAGAAGCTGCGCACCACCGACAAGCCCACCCAGCGCAAGGCCATGACCGCCTCCTTTGGAGAGCGGGAGTTCCACGGCGACGAGGTCTTCTCCACCGTAGCCCTCTCCAAGTCCTTTGGGGAGCGCACCCTGTTCCGGGACGTGAACCTGGTGGTCACCGGCAGAGAGCGCATCGCCCTTCTGGGAGACAATGGCACGGGCAAATCCACCTTCCTGAAAATTTTGCTGAGCGAAGAACCGCCCACCTCCGGGCTGGTCCGCTTCGGCCCCACCGTCAAGGTGGGCTATCTGCCCCAGCAGGTGGTCTTCGACCACCCGGAGCGCAATCTGGTGGACACCATGCTCTACGGCTGTAACTGCTCCACCCAGGAGGCCAGGGACCGTCTGGCGGCCTTCCAGTTCCGGGGCGAGGACGTGTTCAAGACCGTCTCCTCCCTCTCCGGCGGGGAAAAGAGCCGTCTGCGCCTTTGTATGCTCATGGACGAGAAGATCAACCTCCTCATTTTGGACGAGCCCACCAACCACCTGGACATTGCCAGCCGGGAGTGGATGGAAGGGGCCATCGACGGCTTTGAGGGCTGTTTGCTGTTGGTCTCCCATGACCGCTACTTTATCGACCGCTTTGCCGGGCGGGTGTGGACCATCCAGGATCAACACATCGCCGATTTCAAGGGCGGTTACCAGGAATATCTGGCCCATCTGGAGCGCAAGGCTCAGTTGAAAAACGCCAAGCCCCCCGCCCCGGAGCCCACCGCCGCGCCCAAGCCGGACAAGCCCAAGCGCCCCGGCGGCACCAAATATTTGGAGAAAGAGGTCGCCGCTGCGGAGCGGGCAGTGGCAAAGGCGGAGGAGGAGATGGACGAGCTGGCCTGCGCCATCGACGACGCCGCCAGCGACTATTTGAAGCTCCAGGAGCTATACGAAAAGCGGGAAGAATTAGAAAACAATATCGCGCATCTGTACGCCGTCTGGGAGAAGCTGGCGGCGGAACTGGAGGAGGCGAAGGGAACATGAACACCAAACCCTACAGGCCCTACGGCGGGCGGCGGAGCCACCTCTTGCTCAAGATCCTGCTGGCCCTCATTCTGATCGCCGTCCTGGTCTTCGCCGGACTGGAGGTCTATATCTCTCTCCACGGTCAAACCCACCTGGTGGGCGAACCCAAGCTCATGGTCATCTTCGGCTGTCAGATGAAAAAGGACGGGCCGTCGGTCCTGCTGAAGGACCGGCTGGACACCGCCCTTGCCTATCTGGCCGACCACCCGGATATGACGGTCGTCGTCACCGGGGGCAAGGGAAACGACGAGCACGTTTCCGAGGCTCAGGGGATGTACGACTATCTGACCGCTCATGGGATCGAGGGAAACCGCATCTACCGGGAGGACCAGTCCTTTAACACCTGGCAGAACGCGAACAACACCATGGCACTGATGGAGCGGGAGGATATGGACCTTACCCAGGATGTGGTCCTGGTGTCCAACGGCTTTCACCTCTCCCGCATCGAGCTTTTGTGGGACAGGGCGCGCAACGCCCGGCTGGCAGGCGAGACCTACCGTGACCAGTATGTCTCCACCCTGGCCGCCCCGGTAAGCCACGCCCCCTCGGCAGTGCATATGTTCTTCCGGGAGCCGCTGGCGTTGGTGAAATCCTTTATGTTTGACCGTTAGGGACCGGGAGTGGCCAACCTCTCCCCTGCCAAATACGCCGAGAAAGGAGGCGGGTCCACATGGAGGATAAATTAAAGGCCATTGAAGCACGCTATTCCCATATCCAGGCCCAGCTGGGCGCCTCGGAGACCTACGGTGACCCCGCTCTGGTGGCCAAGCTCAATAAGGAACAGCGGGATTTAGAGCCCGTGGTCACCGCCTTTCTCGCCTTTCAAAAGGCCAAGCGGGACATGGCGGAGGCCCAGGCGCTGATGAGCGACCCGGAGCTCAAGGACATAGCCCGGGAGGAATATCAGGCGGCTCACGACGCTTTGCCGGAGTTGGAAAACCAGCTCAAGCTCCTGCTCCTTCCTCGTGACCCCAACGACGACAAAAGCGTCGTCGTGGAGCTGCGGGCCGGAGTGGGCGGCGAGGAATCCGCCCTCTTTGCCCACTCCCTGTTTCGGATGTACTCCATGTATGCCGAGTCCAAGGGTTGGAGCGTGGAGGTCATGTCCGCCAATGAGACAGAGCTGGGGGGCGTGAAGGAGCTGGTGTTTCTCATCCAGGGGGACGGGGTCTACTCCAAAATGAAGTTTGAAAGCGGCGTCCACCGTGTTCAGCGGGTGCCCGAGACCGAATCGGGTGGGAGGGTCCACACCTCCACCGCCACCGTCGCTGTCCTCCCCGAGGTGGACGAGGTGGAGGTGGACATCGACCCCGCCGACATTGAAATGCAGGTCTTTCGTTCCTCCGGTGCGGGCGGACAGCATGTGAACAAGACCTCCTCCGCCGTGCGCCTCATCCACAAGCCCAGCGGCCTGGTGGTGGAGTGCCAACAGGAGCGCAGCCAATTCCAAAACCGGGACAAGGCCATGCTCATGCTGCGAAGCAAGCTCTACGAGCAGGCCCAGACAGCCCAGACCGACGCCATTACCCAAGAGCGGCGCACTCAGGTGGGCACCGGGATGCGCAACGAGCGCATCCGCACCTACAACTTCCCCCAAGGCCGGCTCACCGACCACCGGGTAGGCTTGACCCTTTACAAGCTGGACGCCGTCATGGACGGCGATCTAGACGAGATCATTGACGCGCTGCGCACCGCCGCGCAAGCGGAGCAGCTGAAACAACAAGCGGCCCAGTAAGACCGCCAAGGAGGACATTTCATGGAGCTTCTCATTCACTTCCCCTCCCTTCCCCAGGGGGCGACCCTGGAGCAGGTCAAGGATGACCTGGCGGGACTTTTGGAGGACGACGGCTTTCTCCTCGGCTCCGGCCCCCACCACATCGACATCGACCTGCTGGGGGAGGACGACAACAAAAACCCCAAGTACGGCATCCTCACCGTCAAGCACTACCTCCAGCAGGCGGGGTTTGACAAGGCCACCACCATTGAGCTGGCGGGCACTCCCGTGGGCATTTTTGAATGATGAATGCTATGGACACCAAGCGGCTGACCACCGACGACGCGGCGCGGGGCGCGGCGATCATTGCCTCCGGCGGGCTGTTGGGCATCCCCACCGAGACGGTGTACGGCCTGGGGGCCAACGGTCTGGACTCTGCCGCCGTGGCCGCCATCTTTGCTGCCAAGGGCCGTCCTCAGGACAACCCCCTCATCCTCCATATCCCGAGTGCAGACTGGCTGGAGCGGTACTGTCAGGACATTTCCCCCGCCGCCTATGACCTGGCCCGCCGCTTTTGGCCGGGACCGTTGACCATCATTCTTAAGCGCAAACCCATCGTCCCCAACACGGTGACGGCGGGACTGGACACGGTAGGCATGCGCTGCCCCGACTGCGCCGTGACCAGAGCCATTATCGCCGCCGCCAACGTCCCCGTGGCCGCCCCCTCAGGCAACACCTCGGGCCGGCCCAGCCCCACCACGGCGGAGGCTATGCTGGAGGATATGGACGGCAAGATCGACGCCATCGTGGACGCGGGGCCCTGCACCGTGGGGGTGGAATCCACCATTGTGGACCTCACCACCACCCCGCCCCGGCTCCTTCGACCCGGCGGAGTGACCCTGGAGGAGCTGCGCAACGTGCTGGGCGAGGTGGCGGTGGACGAGGCCGTTCTCAGGCTTATGTCAACTAACGAGCATCCTCGCGCGCCGGGAATGAAATATCGCCACTACGCACCAAAAGCTCCTGTGACCGTGGTTAGCGGAGACGCACAGGGCACCGCCCGGTACATCTCCGCCCACCTTCAGCCAGGTGATGGGGTCATTTGCTTTTCTGATTATGTAAACTTTTTTTCCGGTTTCTCTACGCAAGCCATCGGTCCTGCCGATGATCCTCAAGAGCACGCCCGTCACATCTTTGAGGCCCTGCGGGCCTTTGACCATGAGGCTGTGAAGCGCATCTGGGCCCAGTCCCCCGACGCAACCGGTCTCGGCTTGGCGGTGACCAACCGCCTCAACAAGGCCGCTGGGTTCCATATCATTTCGCTATAAATACTCTAAAAGGAGCGATGAACAATGGGTACATTCTCTGCCGGCATGAGCCGGGACAAGGCGGTGGAGGTGCTCAAGCAGTATAACGCTGAGCCCTTCCATCTCCGCCACGCCTTCACCGTGGAGGCGGTGATGGGCTGGTACGCCGACGCGCTCGGCTACAGCGACGACAAGGAGTTCTGGGCCACGGCGGGGCTGATGCACGACGTGGACTTTGAACAATGGCCGGACGAGCACTGCGTCAAGGCCCCCGAGCTGCTGGCCGGGGCCGGAGCCACCCCCGAGCTGATCCACGCCGTCTGTGCCCACGGCTGGGGCATGACAGGCACCGACGCCAAGCCCGAGCACGAGATGGAGAAGGTGCTCTTTGCCGCCGACGAGCTCACCGGCCTCATCGGCGCGGCGGCTCTCATGCGCCCCTCCAAGTCCACCAAGGACATGGAGCTGAAGAGCCTGAAAAAAAAGTTTAAAGACAAGAAGTTTGCCGCCGGGTGCTCTCGCGAATGCATTACCCAGGGGGCTGAATTGCTGGGCTGGGAGCTGGACAAGCTGTTGGAGATGACCCTCCAGGCCATGGCGGCCACCGAGGACGCGGTGGAGGCCCAGCTGGCGTGAAGACCATCGGCGTCACCGGCCCTACCGGGGCGGGAAAAACCACCGTTCTGAAGGCCTTGGAGCACCTGGGATGCGTGTGCGTGGACTGCGACGCCCTTTACCATTCCCTCCTGGAGACCTCCCCCGCCCTGCTTGGGGAGTTGACACAGCGGTTTGGAAGGAGTATTCTAAATCATCAGGGCCGGTTGGAGCGAAAGGCCCTGGGCGAGATGGTCTTTTCCGACCCCACCTCCCTGGCCGACCTGAACGCCATCTCCCACCGCCACATTCTGGAGCGGTGCCGCGCTCTGGCCCAAGAGGCCCGGGAAGGAAACGCAAAAGGTCTCGTCTTCGATGCTATCGCCCTCTTTGAATCCGGCCTGGCCAAAGATTGCGACGTGACTCTGGCGGTGGTGGCTCCGGAGGAGGTGCGCGTCCGCCGCGTCATGCGCCGGGACGCCATCAGCGAGCCTTATGCCCGTGCCCGGGTGGCGGCTCAAAAGCCGAATGAATATTATGTAAACCTATGTGACTTCACTGTCTACACCGACGATTCCACAATGGAAGAAAAGCTTTTTCAGCAGGTAGCCCAAATGTTTTCTTGCATATTATGTTAACTAATTTGAAGGAGGAATATCCCATGGAAGAAACCAAAAAGACCCCCGGTCAGGAGCGTCGGGACGCGTTGCTCTACAACCCCAAGAACGGCTATGACCGTCTCAGTCCCCAGGATGAGATCGCCATGCACAGCTATTGCGAGGACTACAAAAAGTTCCTGGACCTGGGTAAGACGGAGCGGGAGTGCGTTACCACCGCCGAGGCGCTGGCCAAGGCCCAGGGCTTCCAGCCCCTCACCCCCGGAATGGCCCTGAAGGCCGGAGACAAGGTCTACCGGGTCAACCGGGGCAAGTCCATCATGCTGGCGGTCATCGGCTCCTCGCCCTTGAGCCAGGGCGCCCACATCGCCGCCGCCCACATCGACTCTCCCCGGCTGGATCTGAAGCCCAGCCCCCTTTATGAGGACAGCGAGCTGGCCTTTCTCAAGACCCACTACTATGGCGGCATCCGCAAGTATCAGTGGGTGACCATCCCCCTGGAACTCCACGGCGTGGTGGCCCTGAAGAACGGCCAGACCGTTCAGGTGGCCATCGGCCCCGGCGCGGGCGACCCGGTGTTTACCGTGGACGATCTGCTCCCCCATCTGGCCAAGGATCAGTCTCAGAAGCCTCTGGGGGAGGCTATCCCCGCCGAGAGCCTCAACCTTCTGGTGGGCAGCCGCCCCTTCAAGGACGACGAGGGCAGCGAACGGGTGAAGCTGGCGGTGATGGAGCTGCTGCACGAGAAATACGGCATTGTGGAGGAGGACTTTATCTCCGCCGAGCTGGAGGCCGTCCCCGCTTTCCAGGCCAGCGACCTGGGTCTGGACCGCTCCATGATCGGCGCCTACGGCCACGACGACCGGGTGTGCGCCTACGCCTGCCTGGCGGGTCTGCTGGAGCTGAACGCCGTGCCTACCAAGACCGCCGTTTGCATGCTGGCGGACAAGGAGGAGATCGGCTCCGAGGGTGTATCCGGGATGCGCTCCGCCGCCTTCGACACCTTTATGAGCGATCTGTGCGACAGCCAGAAGACCCCGCTGAAGCGCTGTTACGAGGCGTCCTTCTGCCTCTCTGCCGACGTAACCGCCGCCTACGATCCCAACTTTGCCGAGGTCTATGAAAAGCGCAACGCCGCCCGCCTCAACTACGGCATCGGCCTTTGCAAATATACCGGCTCCCGGGGCAAGTCCGGCGGCTCCGACGCCTCCGCCGAGCTGGTGGGTTTCGCCCGCCGGGTCCTGGACGACCGGGGCGTTTTCTGGCAGATGGCCGAGCTGGGTAAGGCCGACCAGGGCGGCGGCGGCACTGTGGCCGCCTATATGGCCCAGCGGGACATCGACGTGCTGGACGCCGGCGTGGCCGTCCTCTCCATGCACGCTCCCTTTGAGACCGTTGCCAAGCTGGACTGCTATATGACCTACCGCGCTGCCCAGGCGGTGTATCTGGCCTGAATCCATTCTTCGTCCCCAGAGAAAGAGAGGCAACCTGCCCATGAAAAGACCCTTCGTCACCCTGCCCCAGCTCCAGGAGATCGTCAAGACCTACCCCACCCCCTTCCACCTCTACGACGAGAAGGGCATCCGAGAGAACGCCCGCGCCATGAAAGCCGCATTTGCCTGGAACCCCGGCTTTAAGGAGTATTTCGCCGTTAAGGCCACCCCCACCCCCGCCATTTTAAAGCTCCTGCGCGAGGAGGGCTGCGGGGTGGACTGCTCCTCCCTCACCGAGCTGATGCTCTCTGACCGGTGCGGTTTTGGGGGCAGTGAGATCATGTTCTCCTCCAACGACACCCCCGCCGAGGAGTTCGTGCTGGCCGACAAGCTGGGCGCCACCATCAACCTGGACGATTTTACCCACATCGATTTTCTGCAAAAAACCATCGGGCACATTCCTGAGACCATCTCCTGCCGCTACAATCCCGGCGGCACCTTTACCCTGGGGGAAAGTAAGGAGGGCTTCCAGGTCATGGATAAGCCGGGGGACGCCAAGTACGGCTTCACCCGCCCTCAGCTCACCGAGGGCTTCAAAAAGCTGAAGGAGATGGGCGCCAAGCACTTTGGCCTCCACGCCTTCCTGGCCTCCAACACCCTATCCAACGACTACTACCCCGCCCTGGCCCGCATCCTGTTCCAGACGGCGGTGGAGCTACAAAAGGAGACCGGCTGTCACATCGCCTTTATCAACCTCTCCGGCGGCGTGGGAGTCCCCTACCGCCCTGACCAGACCGCCAACGACATTGCGGTCATCGGTGAAGGCGTACGCAAGGCATATGAGGAGGTGCTGGTCAGCGCCGGGATGGGAGACGTGTCCATCTTCACCGAGCTGGGCCGGTTCATGCTGGCCCCCTACGGCTGCCTGGTGACCAAGGCGACGCACTTCAAGCATACCTACAAGGAGTATGTGGGGGTAGACGCCTGCGCCGCCAACCTTATGCGCCCCGCCATGTACGGCGCGTATCACCACATCACCGTCATGGGTAAGGAGGACGCGCCCTGCGACCACGTCTACGACGTGACCGGAGGGCTGTGCGAGAACAACGACAAGTTCGCCATCGACCGCGCCCTCCCGGAGATCGACCTGGGCGACCTGTTGGTCATTCACGACGCCGGGGCCCACGGTCACTCCATGGGCTACCAATATAACGGCCGTCTTCGCTCCAGCGAGCTGCTCCTGCGCCCCGACGGCAGCGTAAAGCTCATCCGCCGCGCCGAGACCCCGGCGGACTATTTCGCCACCATGGTCTTTGATTGAGGTGCGCCATGACGATCAAACCCATCTCTCTACCCTCTCTCAGCCATTTCCTCAACGGCAACGGCTGGCTGGGCAGCGCGGGGCTCATGCGCTTCCAGCTTGAAAAGCCCCAGGAGGACGAAATGACCGCCGTTCTCTGGCAGGGGCCCTTTTCCCGGCCCTACGCCAAGGAGCTGGAGCGGCAGACCTTCCCCGTCACCGAGGAGGGACTGACTGCCCTGACAGAATATCTCAACGCCAAGGCCGCTGAGATCAACGACACTCCCCCCTTCTCCGACGCGGACACAACGGAGCATTACCGCGCCAAAAAAGCGGAGGAAGCCGCGCCTAAGGCGGAGAAGGCGGAGTAAACGCGAAGAAGTCCAAATTGAAAAGACACGGCAGACCGCAACGGTCTACCGTGTCTTTTTTGAACGAAAACGCGCCGCAGTGTTATTCCAACCACTGGACAAACGCGGTCTTGTCAGAGCTGTCATATCCGGCGTTGCCATAGAATTGGAGCGTCGGTCTATCCTTCGCGCCGGTGAGTAGCATGATCTTGTAGCACCCCTGCTCTTCGGCGATCTTCTTGGCATAGTTCAGGCACTCTGTCCCATATCCTCTGCCGCGATGTTCCGGGCACGTGACCACATTCTCCACCAACGCATATGGTCTGACGCTCCTCGTCAAATTAGGAATGACCACACAAACACAAGAAGAAACGATCTTGCCAGCGACCTCATTGACGATCACATGGTGGTTTTCATCTTGCAGGATGGTGTTCCAGGCGCGTTTTAGGTGTTCAGTCATCTCCGGCACGGTACCCTCGTGTAAATGCAAATACAGCTCTAGCAGTTCCTCTAATTCCGTTTCAGCGATCTCTCTAACCATACAGCACCTCTGTCAATACCGCTTGTCCAGCTCTTCCACCAACCCGGCAATGGCCCCCTCCTCACTGGGAGGCAGAAGGTGCGCACCGGAGTCCTTGACCTCCTGTGCGCAGTCGCCGGGGGCAAAGGGCACAGCGGACACCGCCAGCATAGGGAGGTCGTTTTGGTTGTCCCCCACGCAGTAGAGGTCCTCCTG
Source organism: uncultured Oscillospiraceae bacterium (assembly GCA_910579775.1). Taxonomy (GTDB): domain Bacteria; phylum Bacillota; class Clostridia; order Oscillospirales; family Oscillospiraceae; genus MGBC124762. Next base: position 338,359 of record CAJTUE010000002.1, read on the forward strand.
GCGCACCCCCAGCCGCTGGGACAGGGTCAGCACCATGCCCCCCTTGGTGGTCCCCTTCCCTGTCAGCTCCAGCATGTGGAAGTTGGAGAAGATGGCCTCGTAGCGGTCGCCCCAGCGGTCCAAAAACAGTCGCTGGGCCTCTTTCAGAATACTGTTTTTCTGGTGGAGGATGGCCTTGCCCCAGGGCTGGGGCATGTCCGCGATCTCCCGTTCCTGGGCGGTGCATTTCGCCCGCTCCAGGTGGAACCACGTCCACTCGTTGGGATTCCAGATGTAAATATCCTCTCCGTGGTAGGCCTCCAGGCCCACCTCAGGGACTAATTTGACCAGCTCCAGCAGGTCGGCGGCGATGGTCTCGGGCACGGTGCGTTCCTCTACCAACACCTCCCGGGAGAAGTCGTAGAGCTGCGCGCCGTTGGCTAAGATCACCGGAGCATTGGGATTTGCCAGGGCCACATAGCGGCGAAAGGTGGTGCGGGCGCGTCCTGTCGCAATGGTGAAAATGCCGCCCTCGCTTTGGAAATAGGCCACCGCCTGGCGGTTGGCCTCGGGGAGGACGTGGGACTCGGGAAAAAAGGTGTCGTCAAAGTCGCTGACGATCATCACACCGTCAAATTTACCCATAGGCGGCCTCCCCTTTCATGTTTACTTCAGGTCGCTGCCCTCCATGTATTTGCGGAGGGCTGTCTTGCACAAAAGCACCGTCACCACGCTGCTGAGCACCATCTCTCCCAGCATATAAGAGCCGTTGTAGGCAATGGAATATACCGGGGCGATCATGCCAAACTCGTTGGGCCACAAAGCGTCCCAGATCCACCACCCGGTGATGAAGTGGCACAGCAGCCGGAGGGAAAACGTAACCACGATGCCGAGGATATAGCTGGTCTCCAGCTTCTTGGTGCGGAAAAGCCCGGCCAGACCAATGACGGTGTAGGGCACGATGTAGTCCAGCAGAATGATCCCCGCCGCCATGACTGCGCTGGTGGCATAGGCCACGTTATCCATGCCGAAGAGCAGCTGAAGCGCGCTGAACGCCCCTGCGGTGACCAAGCCCCGCTGCCAGCCGAAGCGAAAAGAGATCAGCACCAGCGGCAGCATGGAGCAGATGGTCACGCCGCCTCCCAGGGGCATGGGGATAAACTTGGTGTACTCGTTGAGCACGGTGGCAATGGCGATCATCAGCGCGCTCTCCACCAGCCAACGGACGTTCAGACGGGCCTTACTTTGGTTTTCCATGTGTCGTTCCTCCTAAAAAAATGTACCGCAGTCACCAGATTGGCGCGGTACAAGGAGACGACTTTTATGTCGAATACACTCGCTACGCCGGCATTACCCGGATCAGCTTGGAGGGACCGGGGAGGGCAATACCTCCCGCATCACAGCCGGACTTGCGTCCAGCGCCCCTGATATCCTGTTGTCTGCGGTCAAGCTCCATTGTAAACGCCGCCAGGGGCATTGTCAACCCTGGCGGCGTAATTTCTCTAAAATCGTGGTAAAGTAAGGTGGCAATTCGCTCTTCACCGTCACCCGCTCCCCCGTTGCCGGGTGGACGAAGGACAGCTCCTTGGCGTGGAGGCACTGGCCCGCCAGCCCCGGATAACCCTTGGGACTTCCGTACACCCTGTCCCCCAGCAGAGGATGGCCCAGGTGGGCCATGTGGACGCGGATCTGGTGGGTGCGCCCCGTCTCCAGACGAAAGGCGGCGTAGGTGTACCCCGCAAGCCGCTCCAAGACCTTGTAGTGGGTCACGGCCTCCCTGCCTCCCGTCACCACCGCCATCTTCTTGCGGTCCTTGGGGTTGCGGTCCATGGGGGCGTTCACCGTCCCCTCATCCTCCCTGAGACCGCCCACCACAATGCCATGGTAGAGGCGGTAGAGAGAGTGGTCCTGAAGCTGGGCGGCGAGAGAGAGGTGCGCCCGGTCAGTCTTGGCGGCGATGAACAGCCCGGAGGTGTCTTTATCGATGCGGTGAACAATGCCGGGGCGGACCACTCCGTTGATCCCCGACAGCTCCCCGGCGCAGTGGTACAAGAGGGCGTTGACCACCGTGCCGCTCGAATGTCCCGGTGCGGGATGGACCACCATGCCCACCGGCTTGTTGAGGACGATGACCTCGCTGTCTTCATACACAATGTCCAGGGGAATATCCTCCGGTTGGGCCTCCAACGGTTCAGGCTCAGGCAGATCAATGTCGATCTCCGTCCCGGCAGAGAGCTTTTCCTTCTTGGACAGGGGCTTTCCCTGAAGGGTCACCCGGCCCTCCTCGCAGAGCTTCTGCGCCGCGGAACGGCTCAGGCCCTCCACGGCGGCGGCAATGGCGGCGTCCAGGCGCAGGCCGTCTTCCTCAAGGGTCAGCTTCATGGCCATCCTCCCCGGGGTCCGCGGTCTGACTGTCCTTTGTTCCCTTAAACTGGGTGAAGAGAAGATAGGCGCAGTAGCCGATCACGCCGCCCACCACCCACATGTCCGCCACGTTGAACACCCCAAAGCGGATAAAGGTAAAGTTGAACATGTCGGTGACCGCGCCAAACATGGCCCGGTCGATGAGGTTGCCCGCCGCCCCCGCCAGCACACAGGTGACGCACAGGCGGGAGAAGACGTTGGTGGTCACATAGTCCCCCCACAGGCACACCACCAAGGCCACCGTAGCCACGGCGGACAGGGCGGTGAGCATCCAGGTCTGCCCCGCCAGGAGAGAAAAGGCCCCCCCGGTGTTTTGCAGATGATAAAGTTCAATAAAATGCGGGATGAAGGGCCGGGTCTCTCCCAGGGCCATGGCGGAGCGCACCCACAGCTTCACCACCTGGTCGGCGGCCACCAGCGCCGCCGCCAGCAGATACCAGGGCCACGCCCGCTTGATGTTTTCCTTCAACTTAGCCCTCCTTGGCCAGCACGGCAGCGCAACGGTCGCACAGCTCGCCGTGGTGGCCCGCCTCACCGATGTGTCCATCGTGGTTCCAGCAACGAGGGCACTTGGGCACTTCGGACAGCTTCACGGTCGCGGCAACCTCCACCCCGCTCCCCTGCTCCACCGTCACCTTGGAGACGATGAACAAAGTGGCCAGATCGGCCTCATCGAAGCCGGGAAGGAAGCTCCCCTTCTCCCAGGCGGCAAAGGTCTCGCCATCCAGGGTGAGGGTGACCTCCGCATCCTGGTTCTTCTTGACCCCCTGCTCCCGGGCCAGCTCCAGGGCCTTGAGCGCGGCGTCCCGCACCTCCAGCAGCTGCGTCCAGCGCGCTTCCTCCGCCTCACCGAGGGCCAGAGCGGGGTCAAAGTCGGGCATGTCGTTCAAAAGGACGCTCTCGGCGTCATCTTCCTTGGCGTGGGGCATGGCGGCCCAGATCTCCTGCGAGGTAAACGCCAGAATGGGAGCCACCAGCCTGGTCAGACCGTCCAGGATGAGATAGAGCGCGCTCTGGGCGCTCTTGCGCCCGGCGGCGTCGCCGCAGTAGAGCCGGTCCTTGATCACGTCCAGATAGAAGTTGGACATCTCCACCACACAGAAGTTGTAAATGGAGCGGTAGACCACGTGGAAATCATAGGTGTGATAGGCGGCGCGGCAGGTCTTTGCCAGGGCGTTCATCTGGGCCACCGCCCACTTGTCCAGATCCAGTAGCCCAGCCACAGGGGTGGCGTCGTCCGGGTCAAAGCCATTGAGGTTACCCAGCATATACCGGGCGGTGTTGCGGATCTTCAGATACGCCTGGGAGAGCTGCTTCAAAATTTCAGGAGAAATACGCATATCCTGCGTGTACTCCGCGCTTGCCACCCACAGCCGCAGGATGTCCGCGCCGTATTGGCTGAGCACGTCGTCGGGAGAAACGGCGTTGCCCAGAGACTTGTGCATCACCTTGCCCTCGCCGTCCACCGTCCAGCCGTGGGTGACGATCTGCTTATAGGGAGCCACACCGTTGACGGCAATGGAGGTAAGCATGGAGGACTGGAACCAGCCCCGGTACTGGTCGCCACCCTCCAGATAGAGGTCGGCGGGGTAGTTGAGATAATCCCGCTCGTCGGCCACCGCCGCCCAGGTGGACCCGGAGTCGAACCACACGTCCATGATGTCGGTTTCCTTGGTGAAATGCTCATGGCCGCAGTGGGGGCACTTGGTGCCCGCGGGGGCCAGGGCGTCGGCGTCGGAATCGAACCAGATATTGGACCCGTGCTCCCGGAAGAGCTTGGCCACATGGGCAATGGTCTCGGGGGAGATGACCTCGTGGCCGCACTCAGCACAATAGAGCATGGGGATGGGCACGCCCCAGACACGCTGGCGGGAGATGCACCAATCACTGCGTTCGGAGATCATGGAGATCATCCGCTCCTTGCCCCACTCCGGCTTCCACCAGATGCCGTCACAGCTCTCCACGGCGGCCTTCTTGATGGCGTCCACGCTGCAGAACCACTGCTCGGTGGCCCGGAAGATGATGGGGTTCTTACAACGCCAGCAGTGGGGGTAGCTGTGGGTAATGTTCTCCTTGCTCAAAAGCGCGCCGCAGGCCTCCAGGTCCGCGATGACCAGGTCGTTGCCCTTGGCGTAGTAGTTGCCGTTGTACCGCTCGTCGGTCATCACGCCCTTGGCGTTCACGGGCACGGGCACGCCGATATCGGTCAGGCCCTGCTTATCATAGGAGCGGCAGATATAGAAGTCGTCCGCACCGAAGCCGGGGGCGGTGTGGACACAGCCGGAACCGGCGTCCAGCGTCACGTGATCGCCGCACAGCAGCACGCTCTCCCGGTCAAAGAGAGGATGCTTGGCGGTCATCAGTTCAAACTCGCTACCCTTCACCGTGGCCAGCACCTTGCAGGCGGAAAAGTCGATCCCCGCCTGCTTGCAGACCCCCTCGGCCAGATCCTTGGCGAGGATATACACCTCTCCGTTGGGGGCCTCCAGCAGCACATAGTCAAAGGCGGCGTTGACGCAGATGGCCATGTTGCCGGGCAAAGTCCAAGGTGTCGTCGTCCAGATGACGAAGGAGAGCTTTTTGAGGTCGCAGTATTGCCCCAGCTTGCCCTTGTCGTCCAGCACAGGGAATTTTACGAAAATGGTGGTGCAGGGGTCGTCCTGATACTCGATCTCCGCCTCGGCCAGCGCGGTCTGGTCGGCGGGGCACCAGTAGACGGGCTTGAGGCCCTTGTAGATGAGGCCCTTCTCCGCCATTTTGCCGAAGACCTCCACCTGCTTGGCCTCAAACTCGGGCAGGAGGGTGATATAAGGATTTTCCCACTCGCCCAGCACGCCCAGCCGCTTGAACTGCTCGGTCATCTTGGCGATGTAGCCCTTGGCGTACTCCTCGCACTTGGTGCGGAACTCCGCGGTGGTCATCTCGTCCCGCTTCACCGTCTTGTCCTTCAGTACGGCGGTCTCGATGGGCAGGCCGTGGGTGTCCCAGCCGGGGACGTAGGGGGCCTGGAAACCTGTCATGTTCTTGGACTTGACAATGATGTCCTTGAGGATCTTATTCATGGCCGTGCCGATGTGGATGTTGCCGTTGGCATAGGGAGGGCCGTCGTGGAGGACGAACTTGGGCTTGCCCTCGTTGCGCGCCACCATCTTGTGATAGAGGCTCTGGAGGGCGTCGAGCATCTCCGGCTCCCGCTTGGGCAACCCCGCCCGCATGGGAAAGTCCGTCTGTGGAAGGTGTACTGTCTCGTTGTAGTCCATGGTGTCAGTCTCCTTTATTTAAAGTGTTTTTAATCCCTATAGAACCGATCTTCCGACCATTTGGCAGGGTTCTGATCAATATAGGTCCATATTTCCTGGTAGTCACTCTCGTTACGGATCACGTGGTCATAAAAAGACCGCTGAAACAATTTTATCTCACCCTCGCACAGCCGGTCGTTAACGATTTGAATACACCTACCACTTGTGTGACTGTAGGGGAGGGGCTTGCCCCTCCCGACCCTTCTTTCATCCGAAGAATCAGGTGGATATGATTTGGCATAATCACATACTTTTCTACGGCAGCGGTGGTAAACCGTTCCGGGATGCGCTGCAACTGCTCTTCTGCCAGCTTTCCTATTCCTGTCAGTCGCACCACGGGAGGGGCAAGCCCCTCCCCTACACTGATTTCCGAAAGGATGCAACGGCGGTCTTGCACGCAAAGAGTAATAAAATAGTAACCCGGCAAACTGTAATCATATGCCTTCAATCTAGTAGCTTTTCTCTTTGGTAACGTCATGTCCCCTCCCAACAAAAAACGCCCTTGTCTCGTCAAGAGACAAAGGCGCGAACCTCTGCGGTACCACTCTCGTTCCGTACATAACATACGGCCCTCATTCGTCTGTAACGGGACGACCCGCCGGGGCCTACTTGGTTCAACTCCGTCGCTCCGAGGTGATCCTTCCCCAAGCTGCGCCCTCCGCCTCTCACCCGTTCAGCGGCTCTCTTTGCGGCGCGAGGGTGGGTACTCGTCCTCTTCCCTGCGTTTCACCCCGCTATTGTACCCGTTTTTCCCCTGCCTGTCAAGGGGAACGCTCCATTCTCCGCCGTCGTCCAAAGAAATAATTTTTGCTTCCCTGTGACAAAACGCCCCGCTGGTTTGAGTTATAGGTGAAAGGAGGTGGAGGTCCATGGAAGCAACACCGCTGCGTACGGGCGGTCAGGAGGAAACACAGGCCGTAATCGACAAATATCAAAGCATGGTCTACGGTCTGGCCTTTGCCAAAACCGGATCAAAGGCCGACGCGGACGACGTGTTTCAAGAGGTTTTTCTGGCCTACTTAAATACCCGCAAGGAATTTCACGACGAGGAGCACCGCAAGGCGTGGCTGCTGCGCGTCACCGTCAATCTCTCCCGGCGGGTGACCGCCGCCACGTCCCGGCGAAAGAACGTCCCGCTGGAGGACGCGGAGGCCCTTGCCGCCCCCTTCCGCGAGCCGGAGGAAAACCGCGTATGGGAGGCCCTGCAAAGCCTCCCCGAGGAGCAACGTCTGCCCATCTATCTGTTCTACTTTGAGGATCTGCCCACCGAGGCTATTGCCCAGGCGCTCGGTCTTCGCCCGGGCGCGGTGCGCATGCGCATGACCCGCGGCCGGGAGCGGCTTCGGGAGCTTTTGAAAGGAGACTATTTTGATGAAGCATGATATATTTGATTCCATGAAGGAGCAGTTGAACCCCAGCCTGGAGGCCCAGGCAGACTTAAAGATGGCTCTGACCCAGCCGGTCAAGGCCAAACCCTTCCATTGGCAAAAATATGTGGCCGTGGCGGCCTGCGCCGCGCTGGCCATCTCTGCCGGACCGATCTACTGCGCGTTAAACCCGCCCCTTCATGCCTATGCGGTGGAGATGGCGGAGTCAACTCAGAAATCGGAGCTTAGTCTGGCCACTGGTGGGGATCAGGGCAACGGCATCGACGGCACCCACCCCATCCTTCCTGGCGGAGCCGTTATCACGGAGCGGCCGGTTCAGGAAGAAGCCACGGCGGCTTACGAGGCCCTGATGGCCCAGTTCTCCGCCGACTGCGGCCCTGACAGCTATCCGGACTGGTACGGTGGGTCCTATATTGACGAATGGGGCGGATTGATCGTCTGCGTGGTGGGCGCGCCGGCAGAGGACAAGAGCCTCTATCTGGAGATCCAGGACATGTGCGGCGACCATTCGGTGGGCTTTCGGGACGTCACCTATCCCCTTGTCCGGCTGAACAACCTCCAAACAGAGGTAGTAAATCTGCTGAAGGAGCTGAAGTTTACCGATCAACTCTGGGTCACCGGGGTGGACGAGGAGCACAATCAGGTGGCGGTAACGCTACCCTTTGCCAGTAAAAAAGCTCTGGCTGGGCTTCACAGGCTGGACCCGGCGGGGGACGCTATCGCCGTGACGGTGGTGGAACGGCAACAGGTGGCATTGGACAAAGCCCCCGCTGAGTTCCCCGTCGAAATGCCCACCGTTCAAGAGACACCCGCGAAGGTGGAGCAAGAGCAGCCCGCCCACTACGACCTGCTGCCCCTGGAAACGCCCAGCGTTGCCAACGAAGACAATGCTCTGGCCATTGAGCCTGTTGACCCCGGCGAGGGCATTTCCGACCTGTCCGCCGAAAAAGTTGACCCCGCCCAGTCCATGGAAACCCCTGCCTTTTCTCCCAGCGGAGAGTGACGTAAAAGCCCGGCGTTCCAAGAACGCCGGGCTTCTTTGTCCACATGCAAAAGCTTAATACCCGTACTTCTTCCGCTTCGCCAGCAAGAACACGGCGGTGACGCAGAAGGAACACACGTCGGCCACCACCACCGCCCACCAGATGCCGTCCAGCTTGAAGAAGATGGGCAGAATAATGACCGACAGGCACTGGAACACCAGACCGCGGAGGAAGGAGATCACCGCCGAGATCAAACCGTTATTGAGGGCGGTGAAGAAGGAGGAGCCAAAAATGTTGATCCCCGCCACCAGGAACATGAAGGAGCAGATGTGGAAGGCGTGGCGGGTCATCTCCATCAGCCCCTGGTCATAGCCCACAAAGATGTGGGCCAGCGGCGAGGCCAGCAGCCAGGCCAGAGCCGTCATGGCCACTCCCACCCCCGCCATCAAGCGCAGGCTCTTGCTTAGAATGTTCTTCACCTCGGCGGGGTTTTCCGCGCCGTAGTGGTAGCTGATAATGGGCGCGGTGCCGATGGTGTAGCCGATGAAAATAGCGAGGAAGATAAAATTGACGTACATGAGCACACCGTAGGAGGCCACGCCGTCCTCTCCCGCCAGCCGCAGGAGCTGGAAGTTGAAGAGCATACTGACCACAGAGCCGGAAATACTGCTCATCATCTCGGACGCGCCGTTGGTGCAGGCCTGGACCAGGGGCTTAGCCTCTATTTTCGTGACGCGTAGGCGCAAAATGCTGTCGTTGGACCGCAGAAAATAGAGCAACGGCAGCACGCCGCCCACCGTCTGGCTGATCCCGGTAGCCAATGCCGCCCCAGCGATCCCCCAGCGGAAGCCCGCCACAAACAGGGCGTCCAGGGCCATGTTGGTCACCCCGGCGCACACCGTGGCCAACAGGCCAAGCTGAGGCCGCTCGGCGGTGGTGAGGAATGTCTGAAACAGGTTTTGGAGCATGAACATGGTGTTGAACGCCAAAACGATGCGGCCGTAGAGGACGCAGTCTTCCACCATATCCGCTGTGGCCCCCAGGGCCAGGGCGATGGGCCGCAGGAACACGATGCCCAGCACGGAGAGGGTCACGCCCGCCACCACGGTGGCGCACACCATCATGGTAAAGTAGCGGTTGGCCCTGTCCGCATCTCCCTCTCCCAAGGTCTTACCTACAAGGGCGGAGCCGCCTGTACCCAGCATAAACCCCACTCCACCCAGGATCATGATGAAGGGGTAGATGAGATTGATGGCGGCGAAGGGGGTCTTCCCTGCCCAGTTGGACACAAAAAAGCCGTCCACCACACTGTAAATGGAGGTAAACACCATCATCATGATAGGGGCAAAGCAGAATTTCAGCAGACGCTGATAGTTGAAATGGTCGGAAAGTTGAATAGACATACAAAAACCTCGTAGAGTTCGCCGCCCGCAGGCGGCGAAGGTGTATTATCATGTTTTCCGGCGACATGTGCGTCGGAAAACATACTTCTCGGCCCATAAGTGCGCGAGCGCAGCAAGTGCGCGCAGGGGGCCGCAACCAGCCGCCGGGAAAGGCCCTTGGCCTTTCCCGGCGAATAAAAAGGGCCGGTCCTAAGACCGGCCCTTCATTACTGCGCTCAGTCGATCTCGAAGTCCTTTCCGAACTCCAAGGTCTTGCGGTCAATGCGCCGGGTGGGCGCGTCGTCCGCGGCGGGGGGCTGCTGTTCGCTCCTGCGCTGCGCCATCAGCTGCTCGTAGAGGCTGACGGAGCTCTCCTCCACCACCGTGGGGTCCAAATCGGGCGCCAAACGGCGGGGGGCGTGCTCCGCGGGAGCCTCCGAGGGCTGACGCGGGTGGTCTTCGGGAGCCGCGCTTGCGGCGGCGGGACCGTCAAAGGGTGGAACGGTCTCCAGCACGCCCTCGGCGGCGCGGAGCTCCTCGTCCTCCAGGGCGACGGAACGCTCCACCGCAGCCTGGATATCCTCCACGGTGTGGTCCTCCGCCTTGGGAATGGCGGGAACGACCAGCCGGTCCAGCTGGTCGAGATAGTCCATCTGCTTTTGACAGACGGCGCGGATCTGGGCCTTATACTGCTCCACAGAACGCTGGGCGGCCTGCAGTTTCTGCTCCTCGGCACCCAAGCCCTGGCTCAGCTCCTGGTGCTTGGCGGCGGAGGTGGTCTCAGCCTTGGACAGCATGGCGGCGCACTTTTCTTCCGTCTCCTTCACCAGCTTGTCCGACATCTGCTGGGCGGCCAAAAACGCCTTGCGCATGGATTCCTCGGTGGACTGATACTCCCGGATCTTGCCCGAGAGGACCCCCAGTTTCTGCTTCAAAAGAGCGTTTTCGTTAAAGAGGGTCTCGTAGTCGGCGGTGAGCTCGTCCAAAAAGTCGTCCACCATCGCCATATTATAGCCACCAAAGGACGCCTTGCCAAAGGAGCGCTGGGCTACCTCCTGGGGTGTCAGCATACGTATCCCTCCTGCTTTCTCTGTTGTGTTCTTCGAGAGGGGCAAGCCCCTCCCCTACATTGCTTGCCTGTTAGAAATTGTAAAGCCCGTTGTTCTCCAGCTCACCCACCAAATCGCCCAGGATGTCCACGTTGAAGGGGGTGACGATGTAGGTTCCGATGGCCACCTTTTTGATCTTGCCTTCGCTGGCATAGGCCACGCCGGAGACAAAGTCCAGCAAACGGCGGGCAACGTCCTTGCCCACAGACTCCAGATTGAGCACCACGGTGCGCTTCTCCCGCAGATGGTCCGCGATCTCAGGCGCGGCCTCAAAGCGGTCAGGCTTTACCAGCACCACCTGGAGCTGGGTGGTGGTGTGGATGTTGACCACCTTGTTGCTCCGGCGCTCGGCCTGGGTATCGAAGATGGAGGTAGTGGGCTCCGGCTCCCGGGCGCTCAGGCGCTCGGTGGCCCGCTCACGCTGCTTACGCTCCAGCTTGGGGGCGGGCTCAAACTCCTCGTAATCTTCCTCTTCATCCTCATAGGGACGGGCCAGGCGCTTCAGCTCGTCAAGAAAGCTCATTCGTATACTTCCCCTTTCGATGATCTTCTTCTCTTGTTATTGGTTTTCTGTCAACCACGGGGGCCGAACAGGCCCGTTCCCACGCGCACCAGGGTCGCGCCCTCACGCACCGCGTCGGCAAAGTCACGGCTCATTCCCATGGACAGACAACTGAGGTCTTCCCTATTATCCACCATTTTGCTAATTATGTCAACATAAATTTGGTATGTTTTTCGGAAAAATTTCCGATTGCCCCCTACATCTTGTGCCGCCGGGGGGATGCACATAATTCCGCGCAACCGGACTCCGGGCAGTTCCTGGGCCTTTTCTACCCCCCCAAACACCCCGTCGGGAGTAAACCCGCTCTTGCTGGCCTCCCCGGCGATGTTGACCTCCAGCAGGATATCCTGCACCCGGCCCAGACGCTGGGCGCAGTCGGACACAGCCTGAAGCAGATGGAGGGAGTCTACCGATTCGATCAGGTCTACCCGCCCCACCACCTGGCGGACCTTGTTGGTCTGGAGATGGCCGATGAAGTGGACCTCCCGCGCGCCGTCGTAGGCAAAGGCATCCAGCTTCTGGACCAGCTCCTGGACCCGGTTTTCTCCGCACACAGCGACTCCCGCTTGGATGGCGGCACGGACAGTGTCGGCGGTCTGGGTCTTGGTGGCCGCCTCCAGGGTGATCTCCCCGGGGTCCCGGCCCACCTCCCGGGCGGCGTCGGCAATGGCGGCGTTGACGGCGGCCAGACGTTCCTCCAGCACACTCATAGGATCACCTTCCCGTGATACAGCTCCTGGTTGGAGAGAATAATGGTGTCGCCGGGGCGGAGGACCTTGCGGTTGTCTGCCGTTCCTCGCAGGAGGTAGAAGCCTTCCCCCTCCCGGACGATCTCCACGCTTTTGAACTCCGCCTGACGGCCCACCAGGGTATACACTCCCAGGGTGGTGGAGCCGTCATCGTTGGTGCGCACCCGCAGGGCCTTATCGGGGACCCGCACGCCGGTAAAGCGCTCAAAGACCAGAGTCGCGGCGCACTGCCGGGCCAGGGTGACCTCGCTCAAATAGCGGTCAGAGGAAAAGACGACAAGACGCCGTCCGCCCTCACTGCTTCCCAGCCGCTCCAACCGCATGGCAACCTCCTTGTCAAAGTCACCGGAGAAGGCCAGCGTATAGCGTCTCCCCTCCTCCAGGCGCTTGGCCGAGGCGTCATCCACCGCGGCGGCGTAATACCAGGTAGAGCCGGTGATGAGCTTGCCGATGGCAGTTTGAGTGAGCTCGGTGCTTCCCTGGCACAGCTGATCCAACTGGCCTACGGTCAGCTCGTCCAGCATTTCGGGATAGAGTCGCCCCTCATATCCGTCCGCCAGGCCGGAAAAGACGCCGCTTCGCTCCACCGTCACCTGCCGGGTGCTCCGGGCGGTGCTGGTGTTCAGCGTCTTCAGCCGCGCCTCCAGCCCCGCCGCCGCCTCCTGGAGCGCGGTCAGGCTCTGGGCGCTGGTGGTCAGGTCGCCCGTGCGCTTGAGCACCAGACTGCGCAGGTCCAGCCCCTGCTCCTCCAATCCGCTGAGGTCTCCGTTGGAGGCGGCGGTCTTCAGCTCCGCCAGGGTGGTCACCAGCTGGCTGTCCAGCTTGTTGGCGTCTCCAAAGGAGTCGTTGCGGCGCATGGCGTAGTGGAGCTGCTCCAGCTGGAGCCGCAGTTCCTTGGCCTCCCGGCTCCCCTGCATGGCTGCGGCGTTGTCGTACACCAGAGCCACGGCGGCCCCCTTCGCCACCTTCTCCCCCTCCTGGGGAAGGACCTCGGAGAGCTCGGAGCGGCCCTCGATCACCGCCTCTTGACGCACCACAACGCCGTCTAACGCAAGGCCGTCGTCCATCTGATAGGTATAGGTCGCCACCAGCTGGTAAGGCTCGGAGAGGCCCTGCCAAACGTAGAAGCCCAAATAGGCCAGCACGGCGGCAAAAAGCGTCAGGATGACCACCCGAGTAACAAGGGTGCCTTGCTTCATAAGTACACGACCTTTCCCGTTGGGGATACGCCGTTACCGCTCCATCCCTTCCTCCGTAAATTCCAGCTCCATGCGGCGCTCGGGGACGATGGTGGAAACGGCGTGCTTGTAAATGACCTGCTGCTTTTCCTCCGACTGCACCACCACCATGTAGGGGTCAAAGCCGGTGATGTACCCTCGGATCTGGAAGCCGTTCATGAGAAACACGGTCACGGGCATACGGGCGGTGCGGCAGCGGGTGAGAAATGCGTCCTGTAGATTCTTCGCGGTCTTCATGTGTCTATCGCTCCTCTTTGAATGTGGTTTGGCTCAACGCCGCCCCTATTATAGTCCACATTCTTTGAGGAAAGCTGTCGAAATACCTAAGGCGTGGGAAAAATTTGGCTCCTTCTCCCAGCGGATCCAGAAGGTCTCATCATACCGCCGGAACCAGGAGAGCTGACGCTTGGCATACTGCCTGGTGCGCAGCTTTACCATATCCGCCGCCGTCTCCAGCGGCTCATGCCCCAGCAGGGCGGCGGCCAGTTCCTTATAGCCGATGGCCTGCATGGCGGTGGCAGTGGGGGGCACCCCACTCTCCAGCAGCCGTCCGGCCTCGTCGGCCAGACCCTGCTCCAGCATCTGGTCCACTCTGGCGTCAATGCGCGCCCACAGATCCACGCGCGCCTGAAAATTCAGGCCGATGCGGACCGCCTCAAACCGGGGGGGCTGGCCTTGGCTCTCCGCGCTCCATACCGACATGGGCTTGTCCGTCTCGTAGAAGATCTCCAGCGCCCGGACAATACGCTTTTCGTCGTTGGGGCTGAGCTCCTTTTGCCGCCCGGGATCCACCCGGCCCAGCTCGGCATACAGCTTGTCCAGTCCCTCGGTGCGGACCCGGTCTGTCAGCTCCTGCCGGATCTTGCCGGAAAAGGGCGGAAAGGAGCGCCCTGCCAGCAGATTGTCGATGTAGAGCCCCGTCCCCCCTACGATCAAGGGCCGTTTGCCCCGTGCCAAAATATCCTCCACAATGGGCGCGGCCAAGTCCACATAGCGGGCCACGGAAAAGTCCTCAGCGGGGTCGGCCACGTCCAGCATATGGTGGGGGACACCGTCCATCTCCTCCACTGTGGGCTTGGCGGTGCCAATGTCCATGCCCCGGTAGACCTGCATGGAGTCGGCGGAGACCACCTCCCCGTCCAGGGCCTTGGCCAGGGCCACCCCCAGGGCGGTTTTTCCGCTGGCGGTGGGACCGCAGATCACAACGACGCGCCTGTCCATCTTATCGCCGCCGCCGGGACATGAGGAAGCCTAAAAAGGTCCCACACAATCCGCCCACGATGTGGGTGAGCTGGGAAACGCTGTCCTGGGCGGTGAAAGCCGCCACCAGCTCGCCCCCCAGATAGATCACCGCCACCAGGATGAGAGTGATAGGAATTGCTCCGTCCCGCATCCCCGCCAAGGAGGAGAGCATAATGAGCATAAACACCACCCCGCTGGCCCCCAGGAGCATGGTACGGGGGTCCCAGATGCAGTGGACAATGCCGGACACCAGGGCGGTGAACAAAATGCACCACAGCATATTCCAGCTGCCGTACTTCTCCTCCAGGGGTGGTCCAACCACCAAAAGGAGGACCATGTTGCCCATGTAGTGCTCCCAGCTGGCGTGCCCCAGCACATGGCCGAACAGCCGGATATAGCCCAAAAAGTCGCTTGGGGTAAAACGATAGATGCTGAAAAACCTGGAGGTCGTCCAACCATCGGTGATGTTGCCCGCGATGAGCGCCGCCAGGGAGAGGATGGTAAACATGAGGATCACCGGGGCGTTGAACTGGAGCTTGATCACTCGCTTTTGCATATCTCTGGCCATAGCTTATATCCTCTTCCACACAGGGCCCTGGGGAGTGTCGGTGACCTCGATACCCATCTCCGCCAGCTGGGCGCGGATGGCATCCGCCTTGGCAAAGTCCTTGGACTTCTTCGCCGCGGTGCGCTCGTCCACCAGAGCTTGTATCTCGGCGTCCCCCTCGTTAGACGCGGATGCGGCAGTCTTCTCCTTCTCTCGCAGCTCAGCGGCGTGCTCCAAAAGACGCAGGCCCAGCACCGTATCAAAGCTGGCGATCAGGGCCCGTTTGGTGGCGTCGTTCACCTCCGCCTTCAACACATCATAGAGGGCGGTCACCCCCAGAGAGGTATTGAGGTCATTGCCCAAAGCCTCGTCAAAGCGGACCTTCAAACCGGCCGCGGCGGTCTCGTCCACCGTTCCCTCTTCGGTGAGGGCGGCCACGCGGGCTACCAGCTTCTCGTAGGCGGCCTTGGCGTTGTCCAGGTTCTCCCAGGAAAAGGTCAGGGACTTGCGGTAGTGGCTTTGGAGGCAGAACAGGCGGTACGCCATGGGATCGAAGCCCTTTTCCTCCAGGAGGGAGACGGTCAAAAACTCCCCCTTGGACTTGGACATCTTCCCGCCGGTGGTGTTCAGGTGGTGGACATGGAACCAGTACTTGCACCAGGGGTGGCCCAGATAGGCCTCCGACTGGGCAATCTCGTTGGTGTGGTGGGGAAACGCGTTGTCGATGCCGCCACAGTGGAGGTCCAACCGTTCTCCCAGATACTTCATGGAAATGCAGGAGCATTCAATATGCCAGCCGGGGTAACCCACCCCCCAGGGGGAATCCCACTTGAGAGCCTGATCCTCGAACTTAGATTTGGTGAACCACAGAACGAAGTCCGCCTTATTGCGCTTGTTGGCGTCCTCCTCCACGCTGTCACGGACGCCCACGACCAGGTTTTCCTCGTCGTGGTCGTTGAACACGTAGTATTTCGCCAGCTTGGAGGTGTCAAAGTACACGTTCCCCCCCGCCAAATAGGCGTAACCCGTCTCCAACAGCTTGGTGATGACCTGAATGTACTCCGGGATCATCCCCGTAGCAGGCTGGACCACGTCGGGGGTCTTAATGTTCAGCTTGGCGCAGTCGGCAAAGAAAGCGTCGGTGTAAAACTGGGCGATCTCCATGACCGTCTTGTGCTCCCGCTTGGCCCCCTTGAGCATCTTGTCCTCGCCGTTGTCCGCGTCGGAGGCCAAATGGCCCACGTCGGTAATGTTCATCACCCGGGTCACGTCGTACCCGGCATAGCGCAGATACTTCTCCAGTACGTCCTCCATCAGATAAGAGCGCAGATTGCCAATATGGGCAAAGTGATACACCGTGGGACCGCAGGTGTACATGCTCACCTTCCCCGGCTCATAGGGGACAAATTCTTCCTTTTGACGGCTGGCGGAATTGTATAAAACCATAGCTGTCTTCTCCTTCTCTCTCATTCGTGAAGCTCCAGAGGGAGCCCGTCCGGGTCATGGAAAAAGGTCATGGCCTTGCCGGTAAAGGCGTCTTGCCGGATGGGTTCACATTGGACGCCCCGCTTTGCCAACTCCGCCACCGCCGCCTCCACGCTCTCCACCCGAAAGGCCAGATGGCGCAGGCCCTGGGCCTCGGGGTAGCTGGGCCGCTCCGGTGCGCCGGGGATGGCGAAGAGCTCCAGCTCAGCGTCCCCAAACTTCAGATCCAGCTTCCAGTCCCCCCGCTCGGCGCGGAAATTCTCCCGCAGGACGGGAAAGCCCAGCGTTTCCACGTAAAATTTCTTGGCCCTCTCATAGTCCGAGACGATGATGGCCACATGGTGCATCCTGTCAAACAACATGTTCTATCCTTCCTTTCAGGGGTGTGTTCGCCTGTCTCGGGCGGGGCAAGCCCCTCCCCTACAGCGCCTATAGTACCGTTTGCGTCCGTAGGGGCGGGGCTTGCCCCGCCCGCCGAAATCCCCTGCTACGGCTTTTCCTCCAGCTGCCGCTCCAACGCCTCCACCCGGCCCGCCAGGGCAGCCAGCTTCTCCAGGGTGGGGTTCTTCACGCTGGTCTGGTCCACCTCGTCGGCATAGTGGGTGGCGCGGCCTGCGATCTTCACGATCTGGGCGGGAATACCTACGGCGGTGGCGTCCTCAGGCACCTCGGAGAGCACCACGGCGTTGGCCGCGATGCGGGCGTTGTCTCCCACAGAAAACGGTCCCAGCACCTTCGCGCCGCAGGCGATCATCACGTTGTTGCCGATGGTGGGGTGCCGCTTGCCCGTCTCCTTGCCCGTGCCGCCCAGGGTGACCCCATGATAGATCAGGCAGTCGTCCCCGATCTCGGTGGTCTCACCGATGACCACCCCCATGCCGTGGTCCATCACAAGCCGCCGACCAATGGTGGCGCCGGGGTGGATCTCGATGCCGGTGCAGTGCCGGGCCAGCTGAGAATTGAGCCGGGCCAGGAATCGCAGACGATGCCGCCACAGCCAATGGCTCACCCGGTGAAAGATGAGGGCGTGAACGCCGGGATAGAGCAAAAAGATCTCCAGGCGGCTCCGGGCCGCCGGGTCACGGGCTTGGTAGGCCCGCAGGGTCTCCCCTAATCGTGTCATATGGATGCCTCCTCAAGGCCGCGGATACCGTCCGGCCCCGCTGTCAGTCTATGCGGCAGAGATCAGCTCCGCCCCTGCCGCCTGAGATAGCTCCCCGACCGGGCCGCGCAGGGCAGCTTGAGCCGGAAACGCTGCTGGGGGGTCTTGACCTCATCCAAAGGTATGCCCGCCTCGTCAGCCAGCTCCTCCACAATGAATTGCCGCGCCGCCAGGTCCGGTCCCACCAGCTCCAGCATATCTCCCTTGGCAAACTTGTTGTTGAGGGTGCAAAGGGCCAGACCGTCCTCCCGACATCGCACCACCTGGGCCACCACCTGCCAGTCCCGGATATAGCGGGCCTCCTTGGTATACTGCCCCGGCTGACCGAACCAGAAGCCGGTGGAGTAGTGGCGGTGGCTCACCTTCTCCACCTCATCGCGCCACTCCTCTGGCAGCGGCTCACCCCGGAGGGCGGCGTCCACAGCGTGGCGGTAGGCCCCGGTGACCATGGCGGTGTAATAAGCGCTCTTGGCGCGGCCCTCGATCTTCAGGCTGGACAGGCCTGCAGCCAGCAGTTCCGGGATGTGATCGATCATACACATGTCACGGGAGTTGAGGATGAAGGTCTCGTTGTCCTCTTCGTAGACGGGGAAATACTCCCCCGGACGTTTTTCCTCCATCAGCGCGTATTTGTAGCGGCAGGGCTGCGCACAGGCGCCCCGGGTGGCGTCCCGCCCGGTCATATAATTGGACAGCACACACCGCCCCGACCAGCTCACGCACATGGCCCCGTGGACAAAGGCCTCCACCTCCAGCTCCCTGGGGCTTTTGGCAATGAGCTCAGCTACCTCGTCCAGGGACAGCTCCCGGGCCAGGATGACCCGACTGGCCCCTTGGTCATACCAAAACCGGGCGGCGGCGTAGTTGGTGATCCCCGCCTGGGTAGACATGTGCCGCTTTATCTTTGGGGCATACCGCTCCGCCAAGGCAAATACGCCGGGATCGCCGATAATGAGGGCGTCCGCGCCGTAGTCCTGCAAACGCTCAAAATATTCCGGCAGGCCGTCCAGCTCCCCGTTGCGCGGGTTGGCGTTCACCGCCACATGGACCGCCACGCCGTGGCTGTGGGCATAGTCGACGGCCTTGGGCAGAGCCTCCTGGTCAAAATTCCCCGCAAAGGCCCGCATGCCGTATTGGCTACCCGCCAGATAGACCGCGTCCGCTCCGTAGCGCACCGCCGCCTCCAGCCGCTCCATGTCCCCCGCCGGGGCCAACAGCTCGATCCTCACGCCCACTCACCTCTTTTCTCTGTGTGTCCACCCGCTTACTCCTTGGGCAGACTGTTCAAAAACGCCTGGTGCTCGTTGTAGGTCCGGGAATAGTGATGCAGGCCGTCCTTGCCCAGGGCGTAATAATAGTAGTCGCTGCTCTTGGGGTTCATAGCCGCCCAGATGGCCGCCGAGCCGGGGTTGGAAATGGGACCGGCGGGCAGGCCGGCGTACAGGTAGGTGTTGTAGGGGGAGTCGATGGCCTTGTCCGCCTCGGTGGGCTGATTGCCGCCGTTGATATACACCAGGGTAGCGTCGATCTGGAGATAGCCGTTGGTCCCCGCGCCCAGGTGGTTCAGGCGGTTATAGATTACCGACGAGATCATGGCCTGGTCGGTGCCGTCGGTCTCCTTTTCGATCATGGATGCAATGATAATCACGTCACGGAGGCTCTTGCCCTCCGCCTTCAGGGCGTCCCTCTGCTCCTTGGTGACCATCTTGGAGAAGTTCGCCAGCATCTTGTTGATGGCGTAGAGAGGGTTTTCATTAATATAGAAGCGGTAGGTGTCGGGGAACAGATAGCCCTCCAGCCGCTTTGGGTCGCCCAGGGGGATGCCCTCCAGGAACTCGAACTTATAATCGTGGTTGGCAGCCATATCGTTGAGGTCGGCCACCGTGGCTACTCCCTTTTCCTCCAGGAGGGCGAAGATCTGCTCCACGCTGTACCCCTCGGGGATGGTCACCGAGATCTCCGCCTTGCTGGCCGACTTGGAGCCCAGCGCGGAGATCAGCGCCCGGTAGTCCATGTCCGTGTTGAGCTGGTAGGTGCCGGGGGCCATTTTGGTCTTGGCCTTGGTCATGGTGCAGAAGAGCTTGAACACCGGCTTATACTCAATGAACCCCTTCTCCTTCAAGAGGCCCGCCACCTTGCCCACGTCGGCCTCGTAGACCGTCTTGGTGGTATCCGGTTTGCCGTCCTCCCCCTTGACGGTGACCTCCCGCTCGGTGAAGTAGTCCGGCGGCAGCACCACCTCGGCGCTCATGGAGGGCTTGTTCAGGGCCAGCACGTCACCCGCACAGATCCAGCCTACCGCCGCCAGCAGCACGGACACGCCGATGACAATGACCACATAGAGCGCGGCCCCCGCGGCGGCCATGCCGCCCCGGCGGCGGCGTCTGCGCGAGGACGGGCTCCGATGGGTCCCCTCACCGCTCCGGCGGGGCGGCTGTTCGCCCGTTCCACTGCTCCGGCTGCGCTGGGCAGACGAGGCAGAGCGGCGTCTCTCCCCGGACGTACTGCGGCGGCGAGGGACCTCGCCCTCTCCCCGGCTGGTATAGCTACGCGGTTCCTCCATGGTGAAAACTCCTTTCGCGGATCCCTTCACCCCTTTCCCGCCCCCTGCATAGAATAGAACACAGGAAAGGGGTGAAACGATATGTGTTGCGGAAACAATGGCTTCGGCGGCGGATGCTTGTGGATCATCCTCATCATCATCCTGCTGTGCTGCTGCGGCGGCGGCAACAGCTGCGGCTGTGGTAACGGCTGTGGCTGCGGCTGCAATGACGGCTGTGGCTGCAACGATGGTTGCTGCTGAGCGTACTTAGCATCTCCACCGCGCGGGCGGGACGGCTTCGTCCCGCCCGCGGCCTTTTTTCATTTGGGACAGGCTCAGCGGTAATGGACCGCCTGCTTGACCTTCTGGGCGGCGTCCTTATCCTTCAGCGCCTCCACCAGCTTGAGGCCGAACTCAAAGGCGCTACCCGCAGCCTCGGCGGTGATCATATGGCCGTCGGCCACCACCCGCTGGCCCTTCTGGACCACAGCGGACCCCATCTCCTCCTCCATACCGGGGTAGCACACTGCCCGGCGGCGGTCAGCAATGCCCAGATGGGCCAGAATGGTGGGCCCGGCGCAGATGGCGCAGATATACGCGCCCCGGTCAGCGGCTCGCTGGATGAGCCCCAGGGCACTCTGGTCGCCCATAATGGCGTCCACGCCCCCCAGGCCGCCGGGGATGACCACCATCTCCAGCTTGCCCTCATCCACGTCCTTGAGCTGGCAGTCCGCCTCCACCTTCACGCCGTGGGAGGACTTTACCGTCTTCCCCTTCAGCGCCGTGAAAGCGACCTCTACCCCCGCCCGGCGCAGCAGATCTACGGGCACGATGGCCTCTGCCTCTTCAAAGCCCTCACCCAACAGTACATAAACCATGTCCCCGTCCTCCTCATTCATATGTCCAGCGCCTTGCGCGCCAGGTCCCAGAGCTCGCCGTGGATGTCCTCGATGCCGCGCACCGCGCCCCCCTCGTCCAGACAGGGGACCCGCCGCCAGCCGTAATGCTCCGCCGCCGCCTGGGCACAGGCGCGGCACTGACGCAGATAGTCCTCGTCCACCTCGTGGATATCTCCCGTGGTGTGGGTCTCGCTCTCCCGGCGGCGCAGATTCTCCACCGCCTTTTCTGTGGGCATGTCCAGCCAGAGCACCAGGTCTGGCTCAGGCAGCTCCAGCTTTCCGTACTCAAAATCCGCCAGCCAGCTGAAAAACGCCGCTTGCTCCTCCCCCGCCAGCTTGCCCCCCTGATGGACGGCATTGGAGGTGGTGTACCGGTCGGCCAGGATGATCCCGCCGCTCCGGTAAAGCTTCCCCCAATCCTGCTTCCAGGCCGCGTAACGGTCCACGGCGTAGAAGGTGGAGGCCGCGTAGGCGTTCACGTCGCTGGGATGGGAGCCGAACTCTCCCTGGAGATACATCCGCAGCAGCATGGACGACGGTTCCTGATACCGGGGAAACACCAGCCTGTGAAAGGGCTGCCCCTCCGCTTCCATACGTTGGCACAGCCGGGCAAACTGGGTGGATTTCCCCGAGCCGTCGGTGCCCTCCAGCACGATGAGCTTTCCCGGTCCCTTCACGCCACTTCTCCCCCCTTATCCTTCCAAAACACCGCCTTGACCAAAAAGCCGGGCAGCTTGGCCATGCGTCCGATGCGGCTGGGCTGTTTCGCCAGGCGGTAAAGCCACTCCAGCCCCGCCTTCTGCATCCAGCCCGGCGCCCGCTGTACCGTTCCAGCGAACACGTCCAGCGACCCGCCCAGGCCCACCAGCAGATGAGCCCCCGCGGCCGCGCCGTTGCGCTCCATCCACCGCTCCTGCTTGGGCGCGCCCAGGCACACGAACACCACGTCCGCTTCCTTTTTGCGGATGTCCCGAATCACCGGGCCGTCCTCCTGAAAATATCCGTCGCGGGTCCCACAGATATCCAGCCCCGGATATCTTTCCGCCAAATTCGCGGCCGCCCGCTCCGCCACCCCGGGCTTCGCGCCCAGCAGGTAGAGCTTCAGACCGGACCCCGCCAGCCGTTCCATCAGCGCCCCGGCAAAGTCGATGCCGGGCACCCGGCCGGTCAGGGGCCGCTTCAGCAGCTTGGCCGCATAGATGATGCCGATGCCGTCCGCCAAGGTCAGCGCCGCCCCCGCCAGCGTCTTGGCATAGGCAGAGTCCTTCTGGGCCATCAGCACCAGCTCCGGGTTGGGGGTCACCACATACGCCCCCGCGCCGTCCTTTGCCAGCGCCAGCGCCCGGTCCGCCGCCTCGTCCATGGTCATATCGTCAAAGGCCACGCCCATCACGTCTGTCTTTTTCATCCAATGGCCGTCCTTTCCCATTTTGACATACCTTAGTATTATACCAACATTTCCCCCTTGGCGCAAGGTCTTTTCTCTTTCTCCCGTCGTCCTTGACAGCGGGGCAAAAAACTGTTATATTACCCATATATACCTTAATATTTTAGGCTCATATTTGTTTAAAATACACAAGTTCTTTTTCAGGAATTTGGCACATATCACACCGCGCCCAAGCAAAGAAAGGAAGGTAACGAACATGAACAAGAAAAGGTTTCTTTCTGCCCTGCTGACGCTGGTCATGCTGGTGGGCATGCTGCCCACCGGCGCTCTGGCGGCAAGGATCGATGACGGGGCCGTCCCTATGGAGGCCCCGTCGGACGAGACGGACCGTCTCGCGGTTCCCGTGTGGGAGGACGCGGATGAGCCCGCCCAGGCAGAGTTGGCGGAGGTGGACACCTCCGGGCTGGTGAATATCGCCAGTCAGTGCGAGCTTGTCTCCAGTTCCACCGGAAGCGCCTATCAAATCAGCAACATTTGTGACGGCAACCGTTCTACGCTTTGGGGCGCCAATCGCGGCTTCCCCGGCCATGTAGTCTTCAATCTGCCCGCCGGCGTCGGAAAAGTCAAGCATGTTATCCTCTTCTTTGAGCAGGGCCATTCTTCCTGGGGTATGGATGTCACTCTGTTTTCCGGCGACAACCAGATCGACAAGCAAACGGTGACCAGCTTTGATGATACATACGTTTATACCTTTTCCGAAGCCCAAACCGTCTCTTCGCTGAAGGTCCTCCTGGAAAATCCAACCAGCAGCGGTGCCGCAGCCGCTTTTTGGCCCGCTATTGCCGAGGCTGAGATCTGGGCGGAGCCCTTGGACCTCTCCACCCTTACCAACATTGCAAAGGGGATGTCTCCTACCCTGCCCAACAACAACCGCGTAACAGATAACAGCGGCAACCTCAAAGCCAATCTGACCGACGATAGCAATGACACCGAATTTGAAATGTACGGGGCCGCGGTGCCTCCCGGGGCTGCCGGTGTGGACGGCGCATGCTTTATGGAGTTTGACTTCGGGGAAAACCGCAAGATCGGCGGCTTTGAATTTGTGGTCTCTACCGCCCTAGCCGCCTCCTACACCTACAAGTACAACATCTATGGCAGAGCCAACGGCGTTACGCAATGGACGGAATATGTGAAGGACGTACCCGTTTCCCATGCCGCCGGGCAAAACGCCAAGCAGCATCCCTTTGCCTCCCTTACCGACCTGCGCTATGTGCGCGTTGTCCTCCACAGCGGCAACCAGTGGGGCGCCGTCAGTGAATTCCGCATTTTCGGCGAGGCCAAGCCCGACATTCCCGAGCCCGACGACCCCGTTTACGGAGGACTGAAAGACCTCGCCCCCCTGTCCACCATTACTGTGCCCTCTTACGAGAACAACAACAAGAGGCCCGAGAATATGGTGGATGGCAATCTGAGCACGCAGTGGAACACCTCTGGCGCCAGTTGGCCCTGTGAGGTCATGTTTGCTCTCCCAGGCAACGCCAAGGTCAAGCGGGTCGAGATCAATTTTGAGAACCACAGCAACCGCTCGATGCGTGTGACGCTCAACAGCGCGTTCAACAGCGTCACCTCCGACATGTCTACCATCCTCGGCCCCACCCAACACACCATGTCGGAGACTCTCGTTTTTGCCGACGACAGCGACGAGGGCACGCTGATGAGCCATCTCCAAATCGTCCTGGACAACCCCCTTACCAACGGCGCAGCGGGCGCATTTTGGCCCAACATCGCCGAGGTGAAGATCTGGGCAATCGACGAGGCCGTTGACCTCAATAAGTACGCCGACATCACCTCCTACGCAGGCGAATCCACCACAGGTTCCGACTACAAGGAGTGGGATTTCAAGAGCAACCAGCAGATCGCCGGCTTCAAGGTCACCCTACCCGACGGCGTCACCGGTGTCCTGAAGGGTCGGCTCAAGCGGGACAAGACCTACACCACCTATATTCAGACTCTGAAGAACGGCGACAACATTCTGGACTATATCACCGGCATGTCTGCCGTCCGGGTGGAGTTGTCCGATCCCTCTCAGCTCACCGGTTTCCAGATCTGGGGCACATATACCGAGCCGCAGCCACCCGACCCCAACAATCTGTCCTTCGACAAGCCCACCCACACCAACTTTAACGACACCGGCTCCTATCTGGCTGTGGACGGAAACACCGGCTCCGGCTGGCAGGCGGATATGTACCCCGCCTATCTGGACATCGACCTGGAGGAAAATTATCATCTCTCTGAAATCACGGTCCATACCCCCACCAGCGGCTACACTCAGTACACTGTTTACACCAGCATGGACGGCCGGGATTTTGAACTGGTCGCAGACCGGTCCAAAAACCACGACGTGG
Organism: uncultured Oscillospiraceae bacterium; assembly: GCA_910579775.1. Classification (GTDB taxonomy): domain Bacteria; phylum Bacillota; class Clostridia; order Oscillospirales; family Oscillospiraceae; genus MGBC124762. Next base: position 363,141 of record CAJTUE010000002.1, read on the forward strand.
GCACGACCGAGGGCGATACATTTACCCTGAATAAAGAAGCGCGCATTGTGCGCGTCTATTTGGAGTATTACTCCGCCTCCAACCGTCCCACCCTAAACGAGGTCACGGTCAAGGGCACCGCCACCAACACCCCCGTCCAAACGGCCCCCGCCGTCACCGTGGAGGCCTTTGAGAACACGTCCTACGCCGACCCCATCACTGAGCAGGATACCATTGACGCGGTCAAGGGGATCATCACCCGGCAGGTGGGTGCAGCCTATGTGGATTGGTTCACTTTCGCATTGGCCGACGGTCCCAATGGCTACGATTACTTTACCCTCAGCGACGAGAGCGGCAAGATCAAGGTCACGGGCAACAACGGCGTGTCTCTGGCCACCGGCGTGAACCACTATCTGAAGTATTTCTGCAATGTCCATATCTCCCAGGTGGGCAATCAGGTCAACATGCCCGCCCAGATCGTCCCCGTGGGCGGCACGATACATAAGGAAACCAAATACCCTGTCCGCTACGCCTACAACTACTGCACCCACTCCTACACCATGTCCTTTTGGAACGAGCCCGAGTGGCAAAATGAACTGGACTGGCAGGCCCTCAACGGCGTCAACGTGGTGCTAGACATCACCGGGCAGGAGGAGGTCTGGCGGGAATTCCTCATGAGCGTGGGCTACACCCACCAGGAGGCCAAGGACTTCCTGGCCGGTCCGGGCTACTACGCCTGGGCGTACATGGCCAACCTCACCGGCTTTGGCGGCCCCATCCACGACTCCTTCCTCACTGAACGTGTGGAGCTGGCTCGGAAGAATCAGCGGTTTATGCGGGTGCTGGGTATGGAGCCTGTGCTCCAGGCCTTCAGCGGCATGGTGCCTGTTGACCTCAGCGCCCACGACCCCAGTGCGGCGATCATTACCCAAGGCAACTGGTGCAGCTTCCGCCGCCCCGACATGCTCAAGACCGATACTGCCACCTATGATGAATACGCGCGGAAATTCTACGCCGCCCAGAAGAGAGTCTTCGGCGACGTCAAATACTATGCCACCGACCCCTTCCACGAGGGGGGCAATACCGGCGGCATGAGTCCCACCACGGTGGCCTCCGCTCTGCTGGACAGCCTGCTGGAATTTGACTCTGACGCCGTCTGGATCATCCAATCCTGGCAGGGAAACCCCTCCACCGAGCTGCTGACCGGACTGCGGACGCCTACCGACCGCCGCAGCCACGCCCTGGTGCTGGATCTTTGGGCAGAGCATTCCCCCCACAACAACGGATACGGCGAGCTTCTTGAAGGGAATTCCCGTAAGGAGTTTTCTAATACCCCGTGGGTGTGGTGTATGCTCAACAACTTCGGCGGACGCATGGGTCTCCACGGCCACCTGGACGCTCTCCAAAAGAACATCCCCGCTGACGCCAACGCGTCCAAGCACATGGCGGGTATTGGTATGTCCCCCGAGGGCGCTCAGGAAAACCCCGTGCTCTACGATTTCCTCTTTGAGACCATCTGGGTGGACAACGCCTCCGAAAACCTCCCCGTGATCGACTTGAATGAATGGCTGGCAAATTACGTCCGCCGCCGCTACGGCGCCGAGAGTGAAAACGCCTATCAGTCCATGCGTATGATGGCGGACACCGTCTATATGTCCTCGATGAACATGGCGGGTCAGGGTTCCCCCGAGTCGGTGATCAACGGGCGGCCCACCCTGGCCGGTGGCAAAGCCTCCACCTGGGGCAACGGCTCTATCGGCTACAGCGCAATCAAACTGGAAAATGCCTTAAAGCTCCTGCTGACCGACTATGACACTCTGTCCGCCTCCGATGCCTATCTCTACGATGTGGCTGACGTGCTCAAGCAGCAGCTTTCCAACTATGCCATCACCGCCCACCAGACCATGGCCGCCGCTTACCGCTCCGGCGATCTCGATACCTTTACCGAAGCCTCTGACAACTTCCTCGCTCTGATCGATGAGGTGGAGAAGGTCCTGGCTACCCGCAGCGAGTTCACCTTAGGTAAATGGACCGGCGGCGCGGAGTATATGGCGCGCAACGCCGACGACTTCACCAAGCGCCTCTATCTCCGCAACGCCAAGGCTCTGGTCACCACCTGGGGCTCTATTCAACAGTGTAATGGCGGCGGCTTGAAGGACTACTCCAACCGCCAGTGGGCCGGCCTTACCAATGATTTCTATAAGGTCCGCTGGACCAAGTGGATCGATGCCGCCAAGGCCAAGATCGGCACCACCACTGATGATCCCACCCTCAACGGAGCGGACTGGTTTGCCTGGGAGTGGGAATACGCCCGCGACCAGAAATCCTATTCCTCCACCCCCAGCGGCGAGGGCCTGAAGGCCCTGGCCGAGGAGGTCCTGGCCAACTACAGTGTTCTCGATTCCTTGGGTGGAAAGGACCTGGACCCAACCCGTATGACCGTTAAGACGGGCAGTGAGCACACTTCGACTGAACCTGACGCCGCCGTCAACGCAGTGGACCGGGACACCAGCTCCATCTGGCACACGGATTGGAATAACGGTACTGTGACGGGCAACAAGGGCTATTGGTGGCTCGCCTTTGATCTGGGCGAAACGTATGCCGTCGACGGACTGCGCTACCTACCCCGCCAAAGCAATAACGCCGGCCGCATCACCGGCTACGAGATCTATGTCAGCACGGACGACGCCGCCTGGAACGCTTTGGCCGACGACACGGCTTGGACCGCCTCCGACGCCTGGACCGAGGTCGCCGACAGTGTTGACAGCGGCTCCTGGGCCAACGATCTCGCCTGGAAGGAAGCCACCTTTACAAGCACCCGGGCCAAGTATGTGGTGTTTAAGGTCACCGGCAGCACTGCCAACGGCTACTGCTCCGCCGCTGAGGTCCGCATTACCGGCGCGTCTCTCTTCCCCGTTACCGCCGAGACGGTTGCAAACGGGTCTATCGCGATCCAACAGCTGGTGGATGACTCCCCCGTCGTTTTGGAGGGTAGCAAGGCCATTGCCGGAGATACGCTTCGGGTCACCGGTACGTCTGAAGGTAACTACGCCTTGACCGATGTGACCGTGGCACGCACCGGCGGAGCCCAGGAGGGCGATGAGAAGATCACCGTCACACCCACCGAGGCGGAAAACGGCCTCTACGCCTACACCTTCACCATGCCCGCCTACCCCGTCACCGTCACCGGAGCGTTTAAGACCAAGGCAGGCACGCCCACTGTTACTGCCGAGGGAAACATCTTCCGGGTAGGCAAGACCCTTACCGCCGCCATCGGCGAAAATGAGACCGTCACCTACCAGTGGTACCGCCACGAGGCGGACGCCAACGACGTACCCATCCCCGGGGCCACCAACAGCACTTATACGCTGCTCCCCGCCGACAGCGGCAAGACCGTCACCGTCAAGGTCACCGGCACGGACAACTACGCCGGTTGGGCCGAGTCCGCCCCCACCGTCGCCATCAAGGACGCGGCGAAGCCCGCCGACAGCGTGACCTTCACCCGGGGCGAGGGCGGCATCACCATGTGGCTGAATGACGCCAGCAAGAACACCGACCAGCCTGTTGCCGAAGTTGGTAATACCACCACCGTCACCGCCACGGCCAACGGTGCTCCCACTGAGCCGCTGACCGTGAGCTGGGCCATCAAAGCAGGTTCCGCTGACGACGTGATCACCTTTACCGACGCCAACAGCCTCCAGCTGCCCATCACCGCCGCAAAGGTAGGCAGCACCATCCTGGTGTGCTCTGTTACCGCAGCGGACACCAACGCCCCCGTCACCGGAGAGATCGCCATTACCGTCAAGGCGAAGGCAGAGGATGTCATCGTAAAGAAGGGCGGCACGGACATCGGCGCCGCGCCCATCGTGATCTGGACCAATGAGGGTGACGCCAACTATCCCCACAGCGTGGACCTGACCGCGGAGGTCTCCCCCGCCGACGCGGACAACACCACTCTGAACTGGAACCGGGCGCAGATCGAGGGCCTGGTGACTCTGACCCGCACGGATGACACCCACGGCCACAGCGCCACCATCACCGCCAAGGCCGACCGGGCCAAAACAGGCAGCGTGACCGTGATTGTGTCCTCCGCCGCTGACGCCACCGTGAAAAAGCAGTTCACGGTGCAGATCAAGACCCATGTGACCAACAAGCCCTCCATCAGCGGCACGGCCAAGGTGGGCGAGACCCTCACCGCCCAGATCTCCAATATCCAGATGGTCGACAGCGCCAAGAACGCGTTGAAATATCAGTGGTTCCGGGCAGATGACGCCGGCGGCGCCAATGAGGCCGCCGTAAACGACGCCAACACCGCTCCCGACGCCGCCAACACCGAATACATCCTGACGGCGGCAGACTACGGCAAGTATATCTTCGTGAAGATCACCTCGGACGACACCTATTATGACTGCCAGGGTGTCTCCTCCGCGGCGTCTGCCCAGGTCGCCGAGAAGGACGGCCCCGCCGCCCCCACCGGGCTGACCGGCGTGGCCTGCGCCACCGCCGCCAACAACGACGGCAAGATCACCGGCCTGGAAAGCGGCAAGACCTATGAGCTTCGTAAGGAGGCCGAGACGGAGGACGTCTGGGAGGCGGTGACCTCGAAGGTTGCCGACTCCACCGGTGCGCTCACCGGTCTGACCAAGGGCGACTATCAGGTGCGCATCCCCGCCGATGACGCCAACAAGGTCGCCGAGGGCGCATGGTCTACCACCATTACCGTAGGTGGCTTCCAGGAGGCCCTCTATTCCGTCGCCATTGACCCCGATATCACCGGCGGCACCGTCACCGCCAATCACAGCGCGGTGGCAGGCGGCACCCAGGTGACCATTACCGTCACCCCCGACGCCTCCCATGGTTATGAGCTGACCCCGGACAGCCTGACTGTCACCGCCGCCGACGGCGGTAACGTCCAGGTGACCGACAACAAATTTACCATGCCCGAGAAGAACGTAACCATCACTGCCGCGTTCCGCCTGAAGAAGGTCACCATCAGCCACACCTTCGGCAACATGAAGTGTAGCTTGGCCGACCAGGCCGCTAACAGCCACGAGGTGGACTGGGGCACGGTGACTACCACCACCCTCACCCCCAATGACGGCTACAAGGTACCCTCCACTATTACGGTGAAGAAGACCGGCGAGGCGGACGCGCTGGGCAATGACTTCTATACTTACCGTTATGAAACGGACCGCGCCAGCGCCACCATTACCTTTACCAAGGGCGTTACGGAAAACATCACCATCACCGGAGACGCGGAACTGAAGACCTATACCATCCATCACAATTTGACCCATCTGACCGCCATTCCCGACCGCACTGTCAACCACGGCGAGAATTACAACGGGCAGCTGAGAGTCGTCAGCGGCTATGCCCTCCCCGAGACCATCACGGTAAAGAAGGGCAGCGACACGCTCCAGTCCGGTGAGAACACCTACTCCTACAACAAGACCGACGGGTCCTTCACCATTCAGAACGTCACCTCCGACATGGTGGTGGAGGCCACCGGCGAGAAGATCCTTACTCCCCTGACCGGCGTGACCATCACCATCGGCCACACCGACGCCTCCACCACCGAGCAGAACATCCCCCACGTGGGCGACACCCTGACCGCCAACGTGACCGCTCAGGGCACTGTCGGCGGCGCTATCACCGCCACCTATGAATGGTTCCATGACAGCACCGACGGCGCCCCCATCGCCTCCGGCCAGGGCCCGACCTACACCCTGAAGGCGTCCGATCTGACCCACACGATTCTGGTCCGGGTCACCGGCACAGGCGACTTTACGGGCGTCAAGACCTCCGACGCCACCCAGGCCGTGCAGGAAAAGCGCGTTGCTGTGACTGGCGTCAGCGTCTCCCCTGCCACCGCCACCCTCGTCGTCGGCGAGGTCCTGACGCTGACCGCCACTGTCTCCCCCGAGGACGCCGCCAACCAGAAGGTGACCTGGAGCTCTCATAACGCTACCATCGCCTCTGTGGATCCCGCCACCGGCTTGGTCACCGCCGTTTCCCCGGGGACTGTCACCATCGTTGCCACCTCTGAGGACGGCAACAAGACCGCCACCTGCTCCCTCACGGTGCGTGAGCCCGCCCCCGACGAGATCGTCGCCAACGCCACCGAGGTAAATGTCCCCTACGACGGGCAGTATCACCATATTACCGTGACTGTGGTCACCCCTGCCACCGGCGCTGTTGTCACCTATGCTGAAACCCTGAACGGCGTGTACACCGCCATCAACCCCTCCTTTGCTGAGATCGGCGAGTACACTGTCTACTACAAGATCACGGCGGACGGTTACACCACCAAGACCGGTAGCGCCACGGTGGTCATAAGCGTGAACACGAAGATCCTGACCGCTACCATCGACGCCGCCAACGCCGCAACGACCGGCGTTCAGATCATTGACGGCAAAACCCCCGATCAGGTGTCCAACGGCACCAGATTTGTGACCACCGACGAAATGAAGACGCTCACCGACGCCATCGACGACGCGCGCGCCGCGCTGGAGACCAAAGACCAAACTGCTGTAGACGCGGCTGTGGAAACACTGGAGCAGGCAGTGGAGGACTTTAGAGCCGCCATCAAGACGGGCACCAAGGGCAATTCCAGCAGCGGAAGCAGCAGCTCTCGCCCCTCCACCAGCACTAACACCGAGACTCGCGAGGACGGCTCTAAGGTAACTACCATCACTAAGCCGGACGGCTCCAAGACAGTGACCGTAGAGCAGCCCGACGGAATCAAGTCTGAGACTGTCACCACCAAGGATGGGGATGTGACCATCACCGTCACCGACAAGAACGGTGAAGAGTTGGTCAAGGCGGAAATTCCCGCCACCATCCCCGAGCCTGAGACCAAGTTCGAGGACCTGGATACCACCCCATGGGCGGAAGAAGCCATTAACAAGGTGGCCGGGCTGGAGCTGGTCAACGGCACTGGTGAGAACAAGTACAGTCCCATCGCCCCCATGACCCGCGGTTCCCTCGCTACCGTCCTTCACCGCCTGTCTCAGGGCAAGACGGACTATGAGAGCACCTTCAAAGACGTTGCTCAAGGCAGGTACTACACCGAAGGTGTAGCCTGGGCTGCTAAGGCAGGCGTTGTGAAGGGCATAACTGACGAGATATTTGCCCCTGAACAGACCATCACCCGGGAACAGCTGGCGGTGATGATGGCCCGGTACGCCAAGCTGGTGGGCCTGA
>CAJTUE010000003.1 GCA_910579775.1 uncultured Oscillospiraceae bacterium
CGAAAACGCCGAGGGAAAGGAAAGCGCACGCAGGTCTACTACTGCCACCCGTACACGCCAAGCGAGCGAGGCAGCAACGAAAACCAAAACGGATTGATCCGGCGGCACATCCCGAAAGGCACCGACCTCAGCAAGGTGCCGCCCCGAGAGGTCAAGCGTGTCGAGACATGGCTGAACAACTACCCGCGAAAAATGTTCGGTTTTCTGTGCTCCGAGCACCTATTCCGGGAACAAGTGGCGGCCCTCCTGATGGTCTAAAAATTTTTTTTAGGCTTTTTTAGCATTTAGTCTTGACAAAAGCGCATTTTCAACAAAAGGGGCCGCCCAAACTTTGGGCGGCCCCTTGCCGTTCTTGGATAACGTTTTTTACTTCTTAAGCAGAGCGATAAACCGCTCGAGCATCACGGCCACCTCCGCGCGGGTGGCGCTTTTCCCCGGGGAGAGCGCGCTCTCCGAAGTGCCGTGGATCAGTTCGGCGGACACCGCCCATGTCATGGCCTCCTTGGCCCAGTCCGCCACGTCGCCGGTGTCGGCAAAGCGAAGGATCTCCGTGCCGTTTTCAATGTTGTCCTTGCCCAACGTCTTGGCATAACGGTAGAGCATGACAGCCAGCTCCTGCCGGGTGATATCGCTCTCCGGGCGGCTGCCGTCGGAGATCCCCTGCGTCTTGGCCCAAGCCATGGCCTTGTCGTACCAAGTGTCGCCCCCTTCGGTATCCTGTGCGTCCATGCGGGCCAGCACAGTCATCAGCATGGCCCTGGTCATGTTGGTGTTGGGGGAAAACACCCCCTCGGACGTGCCCTGAAAAAGGCCCTTTTCGGTGACGAAGGTCACCCCGGCCTCATACCAGCTGCCTTTGACCACGTCGGTAAATTTCTCCGAGGCGGGGGTGGCGGGCACTTCCTCTACCGGCGGCTCATCGGGCTTGGCCGACTCTGCGGGAGGCGGCGTGGGCGTGGAGCCTCCACCCCCGGAGGAACCGCCGCCGCCACCCGAGCCGCTCCCGCCGGGCTTTTCACTGGGACTCGGGCTGGGACTTGGACTGGGCGAGGGGGAAGGAGACGGCGAAAGGGACGGACTGGGGCTGGGGTCAGGAGAAGGCGACGGGCTCGGTTCGGGCGAGGGCTCCGGGTCCGGGGTCTCGACCTCTCCCGTCACCGTCAGGGTCACCGTGTCGCTGAGCGTCTCGCCGCCTACCGTCTCGCTGGTGGGCAGGGTGACCTGAATGGTGTATGTTCCCGGCTTGTAGGCGGTGATATAAATCACGTTTTCCGACACCTCGGCGGAGAACTCGCCCAGGGTATCTCTATAAATATAGTCGTTCTCATCGCGCCGCAGTACAGTGTTCCCGTTTACCGTCACCGTCAGCAGAAGCTCGTCCAGCCAAGTGCCGCTTCCGTCGGCCAGCACTGCCTCCATCTCAAACGCCGCTTCCTGGTCGGGGTCCACCTCGGCGGTCTTCGGGGCAGCGAACCCAAAGGAGGCTATCTTCTCCTCGCCCTCCCCCGGCGTTCCGGCGGCGGTCCAGTTGCCGCTGTCATCCCGCGTCAGGGTCATGGATGGGCTGGCGCTGTTGGGCAGCAGGCGGAAGCTGTCCGCGGTGGAGTTGGGCGCCCGGAGATAGGTGTGGCCCGCCCGGGGCAGGGACATAGAGGCGGTATTGTCCGCGTTCGTCCCTCCGATGGCCACCGAGATCGTGCCGGGGACCTCTCCGGCAACGCTCAAGACCTGCTCTGGGCCCAGGATCAAAAAGCCTCCCTCAGAGGCCGAGCTGGCGCCGCCGATGCTGCTGCTCAGGATACGGCCGACCTCCAAAGCGGACGCCTTTTCAAACTCGCTCAGGTCCAGCTTCGCGCCGGAAAACAGGGCGAGGTCCTTCGCCCCACGCAGGCGACTCTCCGGCTTCAGGCGAAGGTTGCCCGACTCCACCGCCAGGCCGTCCAGGTCCAGAAGGGTACGGGTGGCCTGGTAGTTCTTCCCGCTCCCGTCCCAGTAGACCGCGGTGGTCCTGGTCGCCCCCGCCCCCTCGATGTCGGGGAAGGGACCCTGGATATCTACCACGCCGGCGACAGTGTATTTCTCCGGGTCTGGCAGCGTCACCTTCCCCGACTGCGCGCCCACGGGAATGCGCTGCTGCGCCCCGCAGGCATAGACAGTGCCCAACGCCGTGCTGTCGGCGCTGTCTTCGATGCGGATAACAGCGTCGCCGGAGAACACATTTTCCGGGCCGTTGGCCTCTGCGCCGTTATTCTCTTCGGTCATACCGCCCATGCAGAGATTCCCGGCATAGATATTTCCCTTCCCCCAAGTGTCCTTCCCCTGCAGGGTCGTCTTCCCCAGGATGTTGATGACGCCGTGGACGCCAGGGTCCGGAAGGGTAAAGTTCTCGTTGTTGCTGTTAATGAAGCCTCCGCAAAACAAATTAAAGGAGGCATTGGCACAGGTCACCCCATCCAAGGTCAGGGTATGGCCGTTGGCCATGATCGCGTTCCGGGCATTCTTGTTAAAGGACAACGCGGTATTACGGAAGTTCACATCCGCATTCAGTATAATGCCCGAAACGCCCAGCTCAAGCCTACCGCCCTCTATGGTGATGCTTTTACTAATCGTCCACGGGATCTCATCGTTGGTGCTGACCCATCCCTTCCCCACTAAACGTATGGTATCTCCATCAGATACCGCGCCGCTGTTCAAAAGCGCGTACACATCTCCGTCCTCTTGGACCGTGTGGATCTGTCCCTCTTCTTCCGCCGCCATCCCCGCGGCGGGGAGCAGCGTGACCGCAAGGCAGAGACTCAAAAGCGCCGCCAGCAGCCGCAGCCTGGTCTTTTTCATGAAAACATTCTCCTTTTCCCGGCGGGCGGACCGCTTTCCACCCTTTCTCAAGGAGCAGTATAGCAGATATGCCTCTTCTTGGCAAGGAAAAAGGGGCCGCACTTTTCCTTGACATTTCGCGTAGACTGTGGTAGCATTTCAAAATTATATTTTACCTACCTGGGGGGTATGTTATGGAACGCAACACTCGCCCCACGGCGGACGCCCTGCTCAAGCGGGTGTCGGTGGTCACCGTGCTGGGAAACGTGATCCTCACCGTCTTTAAGCTCTTCGCCGGAGTGGTGGGCCGTTCGGGGGCCATGGTGTCCGACGCGGTCCACTCCCTGTCCGATGTGTTCACCACCCTCATCGCCTTTCTGGGGGTGCGGCTGTCCCAAAAGCCCGCCGACAAGGAGCACCCCTACGGCCACGAGCGGTTTGAGTGCGTGGCCTCTCTGGTGCTGGGCCTGATCCTGCTCATCACCGGGCTGGGCATCGGCAAGGTGGGCCTGGACAACATTTTGGCGGGCAGCTATGCCGATCTCACCCCTCCCGGCCCCATTGCTTTGATCGCGGCCCTGCTCTCCATTGCCACCAAAGAGGCTATGTTCTGGTACACCCGGCACTATGCCAAGCTCTTGAACTCCCCCGCTTTTATGGCGGACGCGTGGCACCACCGCTCCGACGCCTTTTCCTCCATCGGCTCTCTCATCGGCGTGGGCGGAGCCATGCTGGGCTGGCCCGTGCTGGACAGTCTGGCCAGCGTAGTCATCTGCCTGTTTATCTTAAAGGTAGCCTATGATATTTTGAAGGACGCTCTCTCCAAAATGCTGGACACCTCCCGGGGAGAGGAATATGAAGCTCATCTGCGGGAATACGTTCTGGCCCAAGAGGATGTGCTTGGGGTCGCGCTGCTCCAGTCGCGCACCTTCGGCAACCGGGTGTATATCGATCTGGTCATCCAAGTAGACGGGGAGTTAAAGCTCCGGGACGCCCACGCCATTGCGGAGCGGGTCCATTCCTGCGTAGAACGGGATTTCCCCGATATCAAACACATTATGATCCATGTGGACCCGGCAGAGGAGCGCGACCCGTAGACGCGCAGGCGCAGATGGAGCGGCCCGCACGGCAAAAACAGGCGGGCCGCAGCCCAGCGGCATTTTGCCAAGGGATGGCCGCGCCGCAGCGCGTCCAACGTGAGCGTGACCACACGGCACACAAAGAAGGGACGCCCTAAAGGTACGGCTTCATAAAGAAGTTAAAGGTAAGACAGAACGCAATGGTCTGTCTTACCTTTTTTCCTGTATAACCCACTATGACACTTTCGGGGAAAGCGTTCGTGGGAAAGAGCAGCAAGTATGAAGTTGTCAATGAATCACCTGGTAACGTAATCTGAGATATGAGTTTTCCAAGACTATACATTCTTGTAATTTAAGCACACCTAATTGGGACAATTCACTTTCTGATAGCAACGATTTTCCGTCAATCAGAGTGGATGTGTCCTTGCCGCCAATTAAAATGGGGGCAATAACAATATCAATATAATCAAACAGTTTTTCCCGAAGAAACAGCCCGTTTAATGTGCCGCCGCTTTGTATGGTGATTCTCTGACAGCCATATTCTGACTTGAGTTTTGCAAGCGCATCGGGCAAAGACAACTTGCTCTGATAGATGATATGAAGGTTGCCTGCATTCACCTGAAAGGCTGGATGATCTACGTTAGATGTGACCAACACAAATACTTTTGAGCGGGCGCAAAAATAGCGAATACCCTGTTTGGTCAAATGATTGTTGTCGATTATTACAAAGGAAACAGGTGTTTTGTTCGGCATTTCCTTTGAGTTGACCCCCATCTTTTTCTGTACCCGACCAGAATTGAGCGACCATAAATCGGTGGTCTGCTCTATCTCATAATACTGGTGCAGTCCTTCTTGAACGCCTGTAATTTTGGGGAAATCTCTGTCCACATCTAAATCATCTGTTGCCCCTGTGCTTATTTTTCCGTCAACGGACATAAGCATAAACAGAGTTGTGATTGGTCGATCCATTTTATCTCTCCTAACTCCGAGTTGTCGGTGAGATTATTATAAAGAAAAACCCGCCAAAAAGCAACTGCTTCTCGGCGGGTGGTAGCTTCCTTATGGCGGGTCTCCCAAGGCGTCCCTTCTTGCATTTGCATGTATGCCGCTGTCACATCCGTGACCCCCGGCCCGGCGTTGGGGCGGACGGAGGAATAGGCGTTGTCCACGATGAATACCGTCAGCAGCGCCGCCGCCAGGGTGATAGCCACGGCGGGCTTGATCTTACGGATCACATCGTCGATGGCGGGGGCAAGGTAATAGACCACCGCCACCCCGGCCACGCCGAACACCAGCAGGCCCTCGGCACAGATACGGCCGTTGAGGTTGAGGAAGTAGCCCGTGTAGTCCCACCAGCGCATTCCGCCGTGCGCCATCTCCAGATACCAGGAGGTGAAATACTCCACCGCCCCGGACAGGGCGATAGCCAGGAAAAACTCCGCCATTGGCTTTTGGCGGAACCGGGCCAGCACCACCAGGATCATAGTTGCCCCCGTACCGTAAATGGGCAGCCATGGGCCGTGGAGCACGCCCCGGTTGACAAACACACCCCCCTGGACCAGACCGATGGCCACCTCCCACAGCCAGCCCACAAAGGCAAACATGATAAACATAAGGATCAAGGAATAGACCGAGTAATGCCGCAGATATTTTACCTGGGGTATTTTTTCTTTGTGCTCCTTGGTAGGCGCGGGGCACAGCTTCACCGGATAGGCCAGCCCCGCCGCCATGTCCTTCCCCGCCTGCCCCGCCGACCAAGCGGCCACCGCTTGGTCATACTCCACCTCCTGGGCGCGGGAGTAGAGGGAAACGCCGAAGTTTACCGCCAGGAAGTGGCGCAGGCCCTTGTCCCGGGAGATAAAGTCCTCCGGCCGGTCAGCACACTGGGCAGAGAGAGGATAGGCCCCGTCCAAAGTCTCAGGGGACGCCTTTTCAAACAAATAGTTGTCCGCCAGCTTTTCCACGTCGGGCACGTTTCGAGCTTTGGCGTCGGCCCGAACATAGGCGTAATACCGCCCGAAGAAGGCCGCCTCGTACGGCGCGGAAAAGAGCAGCTGAGACAGTCCGAAGGTCACAATAGACAGCAGCGCCCAGCCAAGGAAGGACAGCTCACAGACAAAGCACTGCCACTTATGGCCCTTCATCATCCTTCTGGACAGGGTGATGGCCTCCCGCCCGGTAAGGGTGGGGTTTTCCGCCAAAATGTAGGGGACCATGTAGTAGGAATACTGCTTGATGATCCCGCCAACGATGGTACACCACCACAAAAATTGATAGATGGTACAGCGGAGCATGGCCCCGGCGATCCGTTTCCACCGTCCTTCCCGCCAGGGGAAGGTGAGCCGGGTAAGAGACACTTTTTCGTATTCCTCCCCTTCCAATACAACCCGGCGCAGGGCCACGGTGTAGACCTGCTTGACAAACAGCCAAAAGGCCAGGGTGAGTATCATACTCAACCCGATGAACACCGCCACCGCCAGATCGTCCGATCCGGTCATCGACCGAATGCCCATCAGCACAGTGGTAATGGCCTTGCCTGAGGTGACAACATTCATCACCGAGGCAAGCACCCCCCGGCTGTGGCCGAACACCGAGCCCAAAAAGCCGTCCGATCGCTCTTCGGGCCGGGGTTCTCTTTTCTGATAGCTCTCTTGCAGTATTTCGTAGAGATCTCCGCTTCCGCCAAAGTCGGTACGCACACCCTCTTCCGCTGCCGTTTCCTCGCCGCTGCCCATCTGGATCAGCATCACGCTGTGGTTGAACTCCGTCCCCAGCAGCGCCGCCGCCAGACACAGGCATACCAATACCAGCCAGTGACGCTTGACCACGCCCTTGGCGGAGCGCTTCATCTCTTTTCGGTTCATCGTTTCTCTCTCTTTCTCTCCATGGTGCGCTTATTTGTGCCCCTGCTCCTTCAAAAGCTCCTGCTTGATCTGCCACAGCTTGGGGGACAGGTCCACATAGTAGTTGTGGGGATTCTCAAACCGCTTCACCTCGTCCCACAGCGCGTCCACCTGCTTGGCGCAGTAAGCCCTCGCCTCCTCCAGGGTGGGCACATCGTACACCCGCTTCCCTCCCTCGAACACGGGGACCAGCAGAGGCACCGCCACATAGTCGGTAATGGTCTGGGCCTTCCAGGTGGCCTGGGGGTCGAAGAGCTCTAAGGGCTGTCCGTCCACTGTCTCATCATAGACGGTGATATAGTCGGCGAATGCCTTCCCCGTGTCCGGGGCAAAGAGGCGGTAGACCTTCTTGAAATGGGGGGTGGTGATCTTGGCCGGGTTCTCGCTCACCTTGATCTTGGGGATGACCACCCCATCCTCTTCAATGGCCGCCAGCTTATAGACGCCGCCGAACACCGGCTCGGATTTGGAGGTAATGAGCCGCTCTCCCACCCCAAAGGCGTCGATCTGCGCCCCCTGCTGGATGAGGTCACGGATGATGTACTCATCCAAAGAGTTGGAAGCCACGATCTTGCACTTTGTCAGCCCCGCGTCATCCAGCATCTTCCTCGCCTTCTTGGAGAGATAGGTCAGGTCACCCGAGTCGATGCGGATAGCGCAGTTTTCGACGCCCAGAGGGGCCAGAACCGTCTTGAACGCCTTAATGGCGTTGGGCACCCCGGAGCGCAGGACGTTGTAGGTGTCCACCAGCAGGGTGGCGGAGCGGGGATAGAGCTTGCAGTAGGTCTCAAAGGCGGTATATTCGTCGGGGAACATCTGCACCCAGGAGTGGGCCATGGTTCCCGTGGCCGGGGAGCCGTAGATCTGATCCGCCATGGCGCAGGCCGTTCCCGACGCCCCCGCCAGATAAGAGGCCCGCGCCCCCAAAATGGCCGCGTCAGGGCCCTGGGCCCTGCGGGAGCCGAACTCGCTCACCCCCCTGCCCTTGGCCGCCCGGACGATGCGGGAGGTCTTGGTGGCGATGAGGGACTGGTGATTCAGGGTCAGCAGGATAAAGGTCTCGATAAACTGAGCCTCAATGGCCTTGGCGCGGACGGTCAGGATGGGTTCTCCGGGGAAGATGGGAGTGCCCTCCGGCACCGCCCACAGGTCTCCGGTAAATTTGAATGTACGCAAATACTCCAAAAACGCCTCTTCAAAAATGTTTTTGCTCCGAAGATAGGCGATATCCTCGTCGTCGAAGCGCAGGTTCTCGATGTAATCCACCACCTGCTCCAGCCCCGCGGCAATGGCGAAACCGCCTCCGTCAGGCACACTGCGGAAGAACACATCGAAGTAACAGATCTTGTCCTTCATTGGGGTCTGGAAGTACCCGTTGCCCATGGTCAGCTCGTAGAAATCGAAGAGCATGGTGTAATTGGCCTTGGTTTTCATGAAAACCACCGTCCTTTAAAAGGTTGGTTTTATTATAGACGATTTTTGGAAAATTGCAATAAAAACCGCCCGGGGACCCTTCTCAAAAAAATTTTTATTTCCCTCTTGACAACCGGCTCATTTCGTGTATACTGTGTATATGCGATAAATACAGTATGCACAGGGGTGACCTATGGACATTATTATCCGCAACACCGGGGAGGTCCCCATCTACGACCAGATCACCCGGCAGATCAAGGGGCACATCCTCTCCGGCACGCTGGCCGAGGGAGAGGCGCTGCCCTCCATGCGGGCGTTGGCCCGGGATCTTCGCATCAGCGTCATCACCACCAAGCGGGCCTATGAGGAGCTGGAGCGGGAGGGTTTCATCACCACGATCCCCGGCAAGGGCTGCTTTGTGGCGGCGCGGGACCTGGAGCTGGTGCGGGAGGACGCGCGGCGGCGGGTGGAGGACCATCTCGTCCAAGCCCTGGACACCGCCCGGACGGCGGGCATCCCGCCCGATGAGGTACGTCAAGTGTTGGACATTTTGATCCAAGGAGGTTTTTGACCATGGAATACGCCATTCAAACCAGGGGCCTGACCAAGGACTACGGCTCCTTTGTGCTGGACAGCATCGACCTCACTCTCCCCAAGGGTACCATTCTGGGCCTGATTGGGGAAAACGGGGCAGGCAAATCCACCCTTATCAAGTGCCTGCTGGGGATCATCCGCCCCACAGCGGGAACGGTGGAGTTGGCGGACACGGTGGGCTACGTCCCCGACGAGTGTCCCTTTTCCGACGTGCTCAAGGTCAAACAGGTTGCAGCCTTTCTCCCCGGCCTCTATCCCAACTGGGACAGTTCCCTCTTTGACGGCTGTCTGCAACGGTTTAACCTGCCCACCGATAAGAAGGTGAAGGAGCTGAGCCGTGGAATGAAGATGAAGCTCACCATCGCCGCCGCCCTGGCCCACCGGCCGCAATTGCTGGTGCTGGACGAGGCCACGTCGGGCCTGGACCCGGTGGTGCGTGACGAAATTTTAGATGTGTTTTTGGACTTCGTCTCCGACGACGACCACGCCATTTTAATCTCCAGCCACATCACCAGCGACCTGGAAAAGCTGTGCGACTATGTAGCCTATCTCCACAAGGGGACACTCACCGTCCAAGGGCCAAAGGACGAGCTGCTGGCCCAATACGGAAAGGTGTCCTGTACCCGCGAACAGCTTTCCGCCATTCCCCGGGATATCCTGGTAGGCAAGCGAGAGGGGTCCTTCGGCTGCCAGGCGTTGGTCAGCGACCGGGCTGCTCTGAAGCGCGCTCTGCCCAATGCCGCTGTGGAAGCGGCCACGCTGGAGGACATCATGATCTACACCACAAAGGGGGAACAGTGATATGTCTGGATTTTTGAAGCGGGACCTCTCCCTGCAGGCGGTCAACGCCAAGTTTTACCTCTGCTTTGTGCTGGCCTTCGCGGGGCTGGCGGTGTTCACCGATTTCGCCGCCTCCTTTGCCTCCCTCTATCTGGTCATCTTTGCGGGTACCAGCATTATGTCTCTTTTCAGCTATGACGAGGCCAACCACTGGGAGGCCTACGCCGCCTCCGCCCCCAACGGCCGCCGGGCCACGGTGGACGCCCGGTATCTGCTGGCCGCGCTCATCGGCGGGGTGGTGTTCCTGTTCCAGCTGGTCCTGGGCCTCTTTGAGCGGTCCAACGACCCTGTCTACGCCCCGGCGTATGACCCCCTCACCTTTCTCCACACCGCTCTCCTCTACGCCGGGGCCTTCCTCCTCTATGCCGCCGTCATCCTCCCCATCTCCTACCGCTTTGGCGGCACTAAGTCCCGCATCGTCATGATCGTGGTGGTGGCCGCATTCTCTGCCCTTATCGCTGTGGGAGCCACCTCTCTGCAGGTTTTTTCCGACGGTGACCCGTTGGCGGTCCTAGGCCGCCTCCCCGCCCTTCTTCCTCTTCTGGGTGCGGCGGCTCTGTTCATTTCCCACCGTATCTCCCGCCACATCATGGCAAAGAAGGAGCTGTGATTTGCCCTTGGGCTCGCAAACGGAAACGGAGCGGCACAATGCCGCTCCGTTTTTTATGACCTCCAGTATTCCGCCGTCGCCTGCCAGGCGGCGGCGTTCTCTTCCGTCTGGGGCTGTGGACGATAGCCTAGGGAGAGCAAATAGTCCCCGGTATACCCGGAAAAGACCTTCGCCCCTTCCTGATTGAGGTGCCCGCCGTCATACAGATGTCTGGAGGGATCCAGCCCGATCTCTTCAAAGCTGTCCGCCCAGTTGACGAGCCGCGTCGCGCCTCGCTCCCGCACATCCCGCTCCAAGCGCTGGTACACCTCCGGGGTATACTGGCTGTAGGTGGGGGCAATGGCCACGATCAGGTCGATCCCTTCCTCTTGGCACAGCGCACCCAGCCGGGCAAAATCCTCCAGGTTTTGCTGATAGATCTCTTCGCTCTGCCGCATCTCCGAGAGATACGGCCCGCCTCCCGCCACACCGTCGTACACTCCGTCCATGGCCGTGTGTCCCTTCAAGTGGTCCCGTTGGCGGATGGGAATTGCTTGTTGAACATCCCCTCTCGTCAGTTCCTTCCACCGGTCATGGTAAAAAATCAAGTCCACAAACAGGCCCTCTCGTTTTTCCGGCTCGGCATACTCCAAAATCGCTCCCACCCTGTTGAGACCCCAGGGCATATAGCCCACATTGATCTGGGTAAAGCTCTCATAACGGTCAAAGAACAACGAAGACCCCTCCAGCACCACCACCTTAGGGGATTGAGTCTTCAGGGCCTCCTTCAGATAATAATAGGTCACCCCGACGGTCTGCTCGCCTCCCGCCATCACATAGCCGGTCAGGCCGCTTTCGTCGTACATGGCGCCGGGGTTCCAGTCGCAGTAGGCATAGGAGCTGCCCAAAAAGAGCACATCCACGGTGTCCCTGGGCTCGGCCAGATAGGCGTTCCAGGTGGAACCGAAGGCCTCCCGCGCGGGGCGGAGGATGTTGGTCGCCACCCCCAGCAGGAGAGCCGCCGCCGCCACAAAGGCCACACACCAGGCCCACTCATGTCGACTGACCCTTGGCTGTCGTTCCACAAGCTCCCCTCCCCTCAAAACCGGAAGTAAATAAACGACTGGGCGTCATAGCCCGTGCCGTAGCTGCCAAATACCGCCGCCGCCAGCAGCAGCATCAGGCAGACCGCCCAGCGCGCGGCTCGAGGCAGGGTCGCCACCCGCTTGCAGGGCCGCTCCGAAAGGCTCCAGACGTCCACCCCCAGCAAGGCCAACAGCGCAACGCCCGCTACCGCCGCCTCCTTGCGGTCCAGGCCCATAGCGGCCAGACCTCCCACGTCCCACAGCACCGGCTTGACCATGTTGCGAAACACCGCCAATGCGCCGCCCACCGACCCGGCCTGGAAAAACACCCAGGCCACGGTGGACAGCACAAACACACACCCCATCTGCCAAAGAGCAGAGAGCTTCGTGTCCTCCGAAAGGCGGAGGACACGACGGACCTTGGTCCTTCCTGGCTTAGTTACCGCCCCTGCCACTTGATAAAGGCCGTTGAGCAGTCCCCACACCACAAAGCTGGCCGCCGCCCCGTGCCACAGGCCGCTGACAGCGAAGACGATCAGCAGGTTAAGATAGGTCCGCCCCCTCCCCTTTCGGCTCCCGCCCAGGGGAATGTAGAGATAGTCCCGAAACCACGTGGACAGAGACATGTGCCACCGCCGCCAGAAATCCGCGATGGACCGGGCAAAGTAGGGCGTGCGGAAATTCTCCGCCAACGTAAAGCCCATGGCCCGGGCAGAGCCCAGAGCCATGTCGGTATAGGCGGAAAAATCGCAATATATCTGGATGGAAAAGGCACAGGCGGCCAAGACCACCTGCGCCGCTCCAAACTTTTCAGGCCCGGCGAACACGGTATTCACCATCACCGCCAGCCGGTCCGCCAGCAAAAGCTTTTTGCACGCCCCCCACAAGAAACGGACAAAGCCCTCCCGCAGGGCGACGTAGTCGAAGGGATGGCTCTGCGCAAACTGGGGCAGCAGATCCCTTCCCCGTCCGATGGGCCCGGACAGCAGCGCCGGGAAAAAGGCCAGCAGCAGGGCGCACCGGGTAAAGCTCCGCTCCGCCTCCTGCCTGCCCCGATAAACGTCGATGAGATAGCCCATGGCCGTAAAAAAGTAAAAGGAGATCCCCGCAGGCAGGAGAAGCTTAGGCACTCGGGCGGACCAGTCCAGACCCACCAACGCCAAGGCGTCCTTCACCAGTGACATCCCAAAGCCCAGATACTTGAACACGCCCAGAGCCGCGACAAACACCGCCAAGGCCGCCGTCAGCGTCCCCCTTCCGCCCCGGCCCGCCAACCGGAGGCCGACGAGATAGGTCAGCAGGGTGGTCAAAATAAGAAAGGGCACATACTCTGCCCCGGCGCACAGATAAAAAAACCAGCTGCAGCCCAGCAGCCAGATGTTTTTGCCCCGGGCAGGGAGGAAAAAATACCCTACCGCCGCCACGGGGAAGAACCCGAAATACGCCAGGGTCAAAAAGCTCAACGCCCTTCCCTCCCTTGTAAGATTTTTTCTATTGTATCACACTTCCCATTGCCGCGCAAGGCGGCGGTATGATACAATAGCCGCACACGGCAATTGTAGATAGCCCATG
The DNA here is from genome assembly GCA_910579775.1 of uncultured Oscillospiraceae bacterium. GTDB lineage: Bacteria > Bacillota > Clostridia > Oscillospirales > Oscillospiraceae > MGBC124762. Next base: position 12,890 of record CAJTUE010000003.1, read on the forward strand.
CTGCATGCAGCATAACGCCGCTGTGCGGCTGGGCTGCAATATATACATCAAAAGGAGGCGGTGTGGTTACCATGACCGAGCTTGATATTTTGCGAAATTGGATAGCAGAAAGTAGTAATATCGTGTTTTTTGGTGGAGCGGGCTGCTCCACCGAGTCGGGAGTCCCCGACTTTCGCAGCCAGGACGGCCTCTACCACCAGCAGTATGCCTATCCCCCCGAGACCATTTTGTCCCATACCTTCTTTGTGCAAAACACCGCCGAGTTTTACCGCTTCTATCAGGACAAGATGCTCCCCCTGGACGCCAACCCCAACCCCGCGCATCTGGCCCTGGCCAAGCTGGAAGCCCGGGGCAAGCTGAAGGCGGTGGTCACCCAGAACATCGATGGGCTCCACCAGGCGGCGGGGAGCAAGGCGGTGTTTGAGCTCCACGGCAGTGTCCACCGCAACTACTGCACCAAATGCCATAAGTTCTTCGACGCCCACTACATGAAGGCCGCCGACGGCGTTCCTCACTGCGACGCCTGCGGCAGCCTCATCAAGCCGGATGTGGTCCTTTACGAGGAGGGGCTGGACGAGGACGTGATGGTCGGCGCCGTCCAGGCCATCCGCGCCGCCGACATGCTCATCGTAGGCGGCACTTCCCTGGTGGTCTACCCCGCCGCGGGGCTTATCCGCTATTACGGCGGACAAAAGCTGGTGCTCATCAACAAGGACGCCACTCCCTACGACGCCCACGCCAACCTGGTCATCCACGACGCCCTGGGCAAGGTCTTTTCCGCCGTGGCGGACTAGTCAAACCCCCAGCCATTGCCGGACACAAAGCCGATATCCTAAACGCAAAGTCAGGCGGCGGACAACTGTCCGCCGCCTGACTTTTTTATATGATCCACAGATAGGTCAGCATCAGGTAGAGCACCGCGGCCGCCTCGTCCCGGGTAGTTGCGTCATCAGGTCCGATCAGATCCGGCTCATCCCACAAAAGATTCACCGTTCCGCCCTTGTAATCCTCCGCCCCGCAAGAGAGCAGCCAGGTGTAGGGCTTGGCCCAATCGTCATATCCCCGCAGGAGCCGCAGGGACAGCTCCTCCTCGCCCACCTCGTCCAGCACATCGTAGATATCGCTGTTGAGCCATGCCAACAACCGGCCCATCACCACAAAGAATTCCTGGTGGGACACCGCCTCCTCCGGGTGGAAGAGGCCGTTGCCGTCCCCCTTCACCAGCCCCCGGTTGTAGACGGCGATCACGGCCGGAGTATACCAGGCGTCCTCCGCCACGTCGACAAAGGGGCTGGGGTTATCGGGCACATAGCACTGCAGAGCCACCGCCACCAGCTGGCAGAGCTCCGCCCGGGTCAGGGGATCGTCCGGGTGGAACAGCCCGTCGCCCTTCCCCGCCATCAGCTCGTAGGTGTAGAGCTCGTCGTAGATCTCGGCGCCACACACCGTGCCCTCGTCGCCATCCGCAAAGATATGGTGGTCGTCCGTCATCCCAAGCTCGGCGTAGATCTCCCCCATATCCACAAACCGTTTGTCCCAAGCCATTGCGGTATAGCGGGGCAGGGCATCTAAAAGCACCTTCAGCAGGGCATAGCGCTCAGGGTCCCGTGTCACCCCCGCCAGCTCCACGGTGTACCACGTCCCGTTCAGGGAGAACATCAGCGGTTCCTCCGCCTCTTCCTTGCTCCATGTGGGCGCCAGAAGCTTCACCAGTTCCAGCGCCAGAGCGGGATCCACATTGAGGTCGGGGATGACCCCCAGAGAGTGGTTGGTGTTGCCAAGAGGGGAGAAAAACCGCGCCGTGGTCAGCTTCACCCCGTCCCCGTCGGTAAAATACTCCGGGTACTGCTCGTCCCAGAGGATATCCTGGGCAATGCCCTTGCCAAAGGTACGCGATCCGATCACCACAGCCCGCCCATAGTCCCGCAGGGCCGCCGTCAGCGCCTCGGAGGCGGAAGCAGAGTTCTCATCGGTCAGGATCACCACCGGCTTGTCGGTGACCGCCTCGCTGTCCAGGCCGTAAGCGGCGTACTCGCCGCTCTTCTCCCTCATCAGGATATACGCTCCCGGCCCGGCGAACAGGTTTCCCACGCCGCTCACTGCGTCCACCGTTCCGCCAGGATTCCCCCGCAGGTCGATGACCCATACGTTGGCTTCGCTGTCCATCTCCGCGATGAGGTCGCGGAAATGCCCCGCCGTGTCGCTGCCAAATTCGTCGCACTGTATGTACCCGATGCCGCCCTCCAGCAGTTCGCCCCGGGTGGCGGCGACCACCACCAGCCGACGCTCCACCCGTATGTTTTTGAGCCGGCCGTCCCGACGATAGGTCAGGACCACACGGGTCCCCTCCTCCCCCCGAATGAGGGCGGCCACCTCGTCCAGGATCATGCCCTCTAGGGAAACGCCGTCCACCTTCACCAGCACGTCTCCCGCCTCCAGGCCAGCCTTCGCCGCCGGTCCGCCCGCCTCGGTGTAAAGCACCTCGACGCCGTCCTCGCCCAGCTGCACGCCCACGCCGATGCCCACCACCTTCTCATCCACGTCGGTGTCCATATAGAGCTCCAGCTCTTCTGCCGTCAGATACCAGCTGTATGGGTCTCCCAGCGCGGCCACCGTGGCCTCCACCGTATCCTGCTCCAGGGCGGCGCTCGGCACCTCGTCCACGTAGCGTTCCTCCAAAAGATCGCGCATCTGCTCTACGGTGATCGCCCCCGCGGGCGTCATGCCTGCAAGCAGGGCAAGGCACAGCGACACGCTGACCAATCCTGTCCAGATCTGTTTGCTCCAATGCTTCATGGCGAGGCCCTCCTTCGACCTGTCTCTTTTCCGCTTCCTTTGCTACGGCTGCTCGGCCTTGATGGCGCTGAGCAGGGCGGGGATCATCTGCTTCTTGCGGCTCATCACCCCGGGCAGGACAGCCACGCCGTCCTTGGTCTGCGCGCCAAAGGCCCGCTCTACCAGCTCCGCTGCGCCGTCCCCCGCCATCATCACCTCGGTGGTGGAGGTGGGCACGTCGGTGAACATATAAAAAATGAAGTCCACCCCCTGTTTTTGAAGGGCGGCGTCCAGATAGGGCTTCAGCAGCGCCTCTCCCGCCGCGCGGTTCTTGTCCGACATGAAGATGCTCTGCCCCACCCCAAAGCGGGTGCCGCCGCCGGTAAAGATCTTATAGTCCGTCCGCAGTAGCTCCTCCGGGCTCTTGCCCGACACGTCTCCGCCGTGGTCGAACATGGCCTGGGCGTAGTCCTCCATATCCACCTCCGCCAGCTTGGCCAACTCCCGGGCCGCCGCCTCGTCCAGAGGGGTGCAGGTGGGGGAGCGGAACATGAGGGTGTCGGACAGAATGGCGGACAGCATCAGCCCCGCCGCCGCCCGGTCCGGGACCACGCCGTTTTCTTTGTAGAGCTGGTAGATGATGGTGCAGGTGGCGCCCACCGGCATATTGCGGAAATACACCGGCCCCTCAGTCTCCACCGCGCCGATGCGGTGGTGGTCGATGATCTCCAGGATCTCCGATTCCTCCAGGCCGTCCACCGCCTGTCCCTTCTCATTGTGGTCCACCAGGATCAGCCGCTTTTTCTCCAGGTTCAACAGGTTTCGCCGGGAGACCATCCCCAGATAGTGCTCCGACTCGTCCACGATGGGGAAATAGCGGTAGCGTACCTTGGCCATCACCTTTGTCACGTTCTCTACCGGGCTGTGCGGGGAGAAGGTCAACAGCCCCTCCGACACCATATAGTGCCCGATGGGGGCGGCCTGCACCACCATCTGTCCGGCCACATAGGTGGAGTAAGGAGTAGAGAGCAAAATGCATTTGTGTTCCTCCGCCAGAGAACAGATGGTTTTGGAAACCTTGGCTCCCTGGCACACCACGATGCACCCGGCCTCTCCCTCAATGGCGGCCAGCTGGCTCTCCGCCCGGTCAGAGACAATGACCACATCCCCCTTGGAGATGGACGCCTCCATCATGGAGCCGCTGCCCGCGCCCACCACGATGTTGCCCGTCACCACCCGGCCCAAGACCTCTCCCGCCAGCACCACGGCGTTCAAGGTGTCCACAATGTTTTCATAGGGGGTCTTCGCCTTGCGCAAAATGCCCTCGTCCAGCATGTCCATATAGGCGGTCGCCATGTCCTTGATGGTCACCAGCCCCCGCAGGAGGTTTTCTCCGTCCACCACGCACAGGGTGTCCGCATTGCGCTCTCCCAGCAGATCCCATCCCCGGCGCAGACTGAGGGAGGCGTCCACCCCGGCGTCCAGCCGGTAGTCCACGTCCTTGAGCTGGGGGCTGACGTCGGTGGTGAGCCGGGGCTGTTCCACGCCAAAATAGTCCAGGGCAAACTTGCTCTCCCGGTTCACCAGTCCCGCCCGGCAGGGCACATAACGGCGGGCCGAATCCACCGCGTTTTTCAGTTTCGCGTAGGCGATGGCCGCGCAGATGGAGTCGGTGTCCGGGTTCTTGTGCCCGATGACCTTCACCGAATGCCCGCTTCCCTCCATAAAAAACGCCTCCCTTTTCGTTGCTTCTCGAATAGTATGCCTTGATTATACCACGCTCACCCGCTTGCCGTAATCATTCTGAACGGATCTCCCTAGCCCATGATATGGGTATAGCCCACGGCAAGGCCAAGGATGTGAACGCGGGAAACGTCCTGGCCGGTAAATACCATCGGTGATACACACGGGTTTTCGGCCACAAGCTGAACCATGGAGCCGTCAAAGTAGACGCGCTTTAGGGTCGCCTCGGCGTCGTCTACCATGACGGCGGCGATCTGACCGTTCTCCACCTCCGACTGCTGGCGGATGTAAACCACGTCGCCGTCCCTGATCCCGGCGTTTACCATGCTGTCCCCCTTGCAGGTAAGCGCGTAATCGGCGCGGATATGGCGGGGGAGATCGATGTAGCCCTCAATGTTCTGTTCCGCCAGAATGGGAACGCCGCAGGCGATCTGTCCCACCAGGGGGATCTTCTTCATGGGCCGCAGTGGGACGACGTTGGACGGCAGAGGGGACGGGTCGGGCTCGTCGATAATTCCCATGATCTGCCCCGGCGTCACCCCCAGCGCCAGGGCAAACGCGGTGATCTTCGACTGGCTCAGATCCACGCCGCCGCTTTCGATCTTTGCAATGGACGAGCGGTCTGTGTACCCAACCATCCGCGCAAGCTCCTCCTGGGAGTAGCCGCGAAGCTTGCGCAGCCGCTTGATGTTCTCGTGAGTGTCCACACTGCCACCTCCTTAGCTGCTTATACAGTACCACATTAGTGAACCAGCGTCAACATTTTTTACTTTCCCCAAAGAGACTATTGACTTTGATTCACGATTGATGTAGGATAGCTACGTGAATATTGTTCACAAAAGTGGTCTGGTCACAGCTGGAGAAGAAAAGCTGAAAATCACACAAAAGAAAGGAAAAGGTGATGCTATGACAACTAAAGAACGGCAAAAGGGCAAAACAGAATTAGGGTGGACGCAGGCGCCGGGGCTGACCCGGGCCGCCGCCTCGTCTTATGCAATGGGAGGAAGCTACACTCCGGCCCCGGCTTATGGGGCGGCCCTTCAGAACAAAGAACTGAAGGAGCTGGACCTCAAACCCGTAGAGCGGAAGGAGACTCCGAAGGCCCCTCCCACGGTCCGTGTCCCCGCCTCCATGCCCAAGGGGATGGACCCCGCGGCCCTGGCGCTGGCCGCGCGGCGCAACGAGGCAGCGGTCAAGCAGACCCAAGCCCGTAAGGAGCAGGAGCGGCGGACCGCCCAGACCTCGGTGGCGGAGACGACGGCCCAAGCGACAGCGCCTGTCAGCGTGTCTATGCCGACACAGTTCTCTGCCTCCAACTACCTGACAGGTGAAGCTTCGATGCCTGTCACACCCTATGCCGCGGGGCTCCAGGCCGGGATCGTCAAGACCCCGAAGCGCAAGGAGAAACCCATGCCTTTGCCGCTTCCTATGGACCCGGAGCCCTTGGTCTTTGATCATCTTTCCAGGAAGCAGAAGGAACAAGCGCTGGAGACAGCCAAGCGGATGGAGAAGATGCCATTGTTCAGCGGCGGACTGACAACACCGGAGCAAAACAGGGCTCTGATCGATCAGCTGAACAAGGAGCTGGAACGGGAAGACATCATCGCTATGGGGTTCGACCCTCGCTGGTTGGCCTTATCCAGGAAGCAAGGACTGTTGACCGAAGAGGAAAAAACCGAGGCCCGCGCCGCCGCCGAACAGCTTGCCGCCCAGCCGCTCCAAGTCCGCTACCAAGAAGCTCAAAGAGCGGCGGGCGCCTCTCCCTATGGGCAGATCCCCGCCATGTTGAGCTTTGAACGCAGCATGACCCCGGAGGAAACAGAACTGTTCAAGACCCAGTATGCCCTAGGGACTTCATTGGCAGACCGGGCGGGAATGTCCGGTCCCTTTGCCGCGGCGGCAGGCCTGGTAAGCGCCCTGCCCGGGGCGTCCTGGGCGGACCGGGAGGGTGGGCCAAATGGTGCATGGAGGAGCGGTGAAGCTCCTGGGGCACCTGAACCTGAGCAACTCCATTCCCGCCAATGTAGCGGCCAGCGCTACCGAGGGCGTCTCCTTTGCAGGGACCCAAATGGGTACGCGTATGCTGCTGGACGAGGATTATCGGCCCAGCGGCGAGGAAGCGGCGGTGGACTTGACCTCGGCGGCGGCATTTTCCGCCCTCTCCCGCTATCTCCAGACCCGCGCGCAGTCCAAGGAGGCGGCGGTGCGGCTTCAGGCGGACGCGGAGGATATGAAGAGGGATTTTCAACGCATTGCCAACAACGTGTATGTAAACGGTCCGGAGGCCACGCTGGACGATTTGGAACTCAAGATTGCCCGAACAAGGGGCGCGATCAACGCTAACACCTACATGGGCCAACAGGAGACGGTGAACGCCATCAACGAGTTTTTGGACACCCTGGATGAGGCTATCTCCATGAAGCGGCTGGAGCTTGGCGCGATCCCGGGCACGGCGGTGGATGCCGGGAGTGTGACGGGCGCGCCCGCTTACAGATGGGAGGCTCCCGCGTTTACCCCCAATTCTGAGAGCACCAACGGAGGCGGAGGATATTTGATGGGATTGGTCCCGGAGATCCCACCGCGTCCTGTGCAGCAGAGCCCCCGGGATATCCTTTCCCGTCTGGCCTGGGAGATGGCCGCGGGGGACGATCCTCTTGGCGACCTCGCCAAGGATGACATGCTGGCCATTCTGGAGCAGATCGCCCGGAGGCAGAGCGGGGAGGCAAACCCGGGAGAAGAGGACGTAGTAGCGCTAGCGCCGCTAAGGGAATACGATGGAAATGTCCAAATTATAGAGAAGTTTTCTCCAACAGAGTATGTAATCAGTGTGTCGCTTCCATCTATTTCCGGCGCGACACAACATTTTGCAAAAAACCTTACGAGCAAACCGGATAGGGCGGGATTGACTGCTACCGTGGCGCAAGGTATAATTGAAAATAGAAAGCTTGTTTTGTGGCAAGCCAAGAGTCAGACTTTGAAAATAATATCTGATGATGGGTATGTAGTTTTAAACTTACAGGGGAGACTGATAACAGTAGTCCCAGAGAAGTTGAGAAGGAAATATAAAGATTATCTGGAAAGGAAGTAATTTGATGGCAAAGAACCATGACGATACGCATATGTGTCCACTATATGGTAGGGAAGTATTTTATGGAGAATGTTACGAGGTGCAAGAGGTCCGTGAGGATGAAATGGACATGAAGTGGTTGATGGAGCCCATTGATATCGACAGAGCGAATGAAATCTGTGAAAAGTGCAAATGGTACATTGTGAACGCGCATGCACACGGCGACGGTTCTTCTGTGTTAAGTCCATTATGAGAAATAAGGGCAGGCCGGATAGAATAACGAACAGGCAGGAGTGGCATTGACCCACTCCTGCTTTTTTCGTCCCTTGTGTCTTTGTAGGGGCGGGTTCTAAACCCGTCCTTGACCTTCGTAGGGCGCGGCGTCCCAGACGCGCCGCCTTTCAGCCAAACCCCTGAAAAGAGCTTGCCACAAACGTATCAAATATGTATAAAATGGATAAGAATTGAAACTTATCATAAAAATCAACAAGACAAAAGAAGTCCCCTTGTCTTCCCTTGTCCTTCTCGTTCTCTCTTTATTTTGTCTCGATGAAGATGCCCTTTTCGGCGCTCCAGTCCACCTTGAAGCCCAGGGACGTACCCAGGTCACGAAGCTTGTAGTAGGTGTAGGCTCCGCCCTGGTCGTCCTTGAGCATGATGGCCTCCAGGGCCGCCGTCTGGCCGTTGATGTTGGTGGGAGCGGTGGCGGGAAATGTTGGTGTCACTCTGGCAGGAGGAAAGCTGGCGGATGCGGCGGTAAAAACAACACCTCTGCTGCGCCATCTGCCCAAGGCGGCGCAGACTGTCCTTTCCACAGGCCTGAACTTCGGGGGCCAGGCGGCATTGCGGACCGCGGAGAACGGTGGGGACGCAGGGCAGATCGTCAAGTCAGGAGTGACCAACGCCTTGGCGGGAATGGCGGGCCAGGGGGTGGGCCAAATGGTGCATGGAGGAGCGGTGAAGCTCCTGGGGCACCTGAACCTGAGCAACTCCATTCCCGCCAATGTAGCGGCCAGCGCTACCGAGGGCGTCTCCTTTGCAGGGACCCAAATGGGTACGCGTATGCTGCTGGACGAGGATTATCGGCCCAGCGGCGAGGAAGCGGCGGTGGACTTGACCTCGGCGGCGGCATTTTCCGCCCTCTCCCGCTATCTCCAGACCCGCGCGCAGCCCAAGGAGGCGGCGGTGCGGCTTCAGGCGGACGCGGAGGATATGAAGAGGGATTTTCAACGCATTGCCAACAACGTGTATGTAAACGGTCCGGAGGCCACGCTGGACGATTTGGAACTCAAGATTGCCCGAACAAGGGGCGCGATCAACGCTAACACCTACATGGGCCAACAGGAGACGGTGAACGCCATCAACGAGTTTTTGGACACCCTGGATGAGGCTATCTCCATGAAGCGGCTGGAGCTTGGCGCGATCCCGGGCACGGCGGTGGATGCCGGGAGTGTGACGGGCGCGCCCGCTTACAGATGGGAGGATCCCGCGTTTACCCCCAATTCCGAGAGCACCAACGGAGGCGGAGGATATTTGATGGGATTGGTCCCGGAGATCCCACCGCGTCCTGTGCAGCAGAGCCCCCGGGATATCCTTTCCCGTCTGGCCTGGGAGATGGCCGCGGGGGACGATCCTCTTGGCGACCTCGCCAAGGATGACATGCTGGCTATTCTGGACCAGATCGCCCGGAGGCAGAGCGGGGAGGTAACAGAACAAACGGATAAAGCAGAGCCATTGATTCTAGCTGAAAATGAGTTGCTACCCACTGAAGAAGATGGTACAATGCTATCGGAGACAGTATCTGGTGCTCTGAATCCCACAGGGAAAGCTGCACGAGAGCATGCGAAAAGATACTATGGATTAATACGGAAGATGAAAACCGATGTTGCGAGGATAGCGAAAAATACGGGATATGGCTCAGACCAAATCATGCAAATAAAGCAATACCTATTCTTCGATAGCCATATTCTCAGCGGAGGCAAACGGGAAAGATTTGCGCCTGATTACGACATGGCACAGTCGTGGAAACGTCTTTTGGAGGGTGTCGATATTCAAGAGCATGATTTAACTCTTTTGAAGCACGAGATGATGGAGATGGAGTTGGTTGCGTCGGGCATGAGCCAGGCTGAGGCCCACAAGAGAACATCTGCCATATACAATTATGCGAAGGAGGTCGAAGAATACAATGATAGAATTAAAAAATATAAAGATCAAAGATAAAATAATCGTCTGCACAGCCATTGTGGAGGACTGCCATGACCCATTTGAGATTTGCGTCAATGGTGAAAGCGGAGAAGCGGAGCCGGTGACTTTGCCACGAGGGTATGAATGGTGTAAATCTCATGTCGCACACGCGGTGGCTGCATTGTTAGATATGTTTGAAAGCGGTGTTTGCGATCAAGAAAAGACCATTATGTGGTATTAAGCACACAGAGGGACGGCTTAGCGTGTGGTGAAGGACATTTTCGCCTCATTTGTCCCTGTGTGACGGACACGTCATGGTTGTTCTCCTGTCGGAAAGGCCCCGACAGAGAAAACCGTCCCTCAGTCTTATTGCCACGAGGCGTGTATGTCCATATTGCCGCGCAGCCTTACGAGGGGTTCGCCCCGTAGTTGTCTGCCGTGGCGGGGTCGTCGCCCTTCAGAATTGCCATCATCTCCTGGCCGGTGATGGTCTCCTTTTCCAGCAGATAAGCGGCCACAGCGTCCAGGTCGGCCCGGTTTTCCTCCAAAATGCCCCGGGCCTCCTTGTGGCAGGAATCGATGATCTTGCGGACCTCCTCGTCCAGCTGGGCGGCGGTAGCCTGGGCGCAGGTGAGGCCGTAGCTGGCGTCCAGATACTGATTTTGCACCGTGGTCAGCCCCATGGCGCCGAATTTGTCGCTCATGCCGAACATGGCCACCAGCTTGCGGGCCAGCTCGGTGGCCCGCTCGATGTCGTTGGAGGCGCCGGAGGTCTTGGTGTCAAACACCAGCTCCTCGGCGCACCGGCCGCCCAAAAGGGTGCGGATCTCGGAGTAAAGATCCTCCTTGGTCATGAGGAATTTCTCCTCCTCGGGAAGGTGGAGGGTGTAGCCCAGCGCCCCCTGGACGTGGGGGACGATGGTGATCTTGCTCACCGGCATCACGTCGTCCTTCTGCTTGGCGGCCACCAGGGCGTGGCCCACCTCGTGATAGGCGATGAGCCGCTTTTCCTTCTCGGTGAGGACGGTTCCCTTCTTCTCCGCCCCGGCGATGACCAGCTCAAAGGAGGACAGCAGGTCCTGCTGGTTCACCGCCTTGCGGCCGTGGCGGACGGCCCGGAGCGCGGCCTCGTTCACCAGATTGGCCAGGTCCGCGCCCACGCAGCCCGCGGTGGCCTGGGCGATCTTCTTCAGGTCCACGTCCTCCGCCAGGCGGATGTTGCGGGTGTGGACCTGGAGGGTCGCCAGACGACCCGCCAGATTGGGGCGGTCCACGGTGATGCGCCGGTCGAACCGTCCGGGGCGGAGCAGGGCCTTGTCCAGCACCTCGGGGCGGTTAGTGGCGGCCAGGACGATGATCCCCTTGGTGGGGTCAAAGCCGTCCAGCTCCGCCAGCAGCTGGTTGAGGGTCTGCTCCCGCTCGTCGTTGCCGCCCATGCGGTTGTCCCGGGACTTACCGATGGTGTCGATCTCGTCAATGAAGATGATGCAGGGGGCCACCTTGGCGGCCTCCTTGAAGAGGTCGCGGACCCGGGACGCGCCCACGCCCACGAACATCTCCACAAAGTCGGAGCCGGAGATGGAGAAGAAGGGGACGTTGGCCTCTCCGGCCACCGCCTTTGCCAGCAGGGTCTTGCCCGTGCCGGGGGAGCCCACCAGCAACGCGCCCTTGGGCAGTTTCGCGCCGATCTCGGTGTATTTGCCGGGGTTGTGGAGGAAGTCAATGATCTCCTCCAGCGATTCCTTGGCCTCGTCCTGGCCGGCTACGTCGGCAAAGGTGACGCCGGTCTTTTTCTCCATGTAGACCTTGGCGTTGGCCTTGCCCACGCCGCCGACGCCGCCCATGCCCCCCATCTTGCTGGACATAAAGCGGAAGAGGAAAATCATGGCGGCTACCATCAGGACGATGGGCAGGATCTGGGAGAGGATGAAACTCCAGACATAGGTGGACTGGTCCACCAGGTCGGTGCCAAACTCCTTGACGCCGTGTTCCTCCATCAGGGGGATGATGTCGTCGTCGTTCAGTGGGGCGGTGACATACTGCTTCACAGGGGTCTTGCCCACGGGGAAGAAGGGGTTTTTCTGCTGGGCGGTCTCCTGGGCCTCCTGGGCGGCCTTCTCGTCCTCTACCAGGGTAAAGGTAAACTGGGAACTGGTCATCTTAACGGTGGCGACCTTGTCCTCCATGACCCACTGGCGGAAGGTAGAATAGGGAATCTCGTCGGTCTTGTCCGAGCGCAGGGCGGAGACCAGCAGCTGCATGGCCGCGGTGAGGATCACGGCCCACAGGACAATGGAGAGGATGCCCAGAGTGTTCTTGCGGTTGTTTTTGTTGCCGCCCTGGTTGTTTTGATTGTTGTTTTGGTTCATATCCAAGACCTTCCTTTGGGGAAAAGTAGAAAACAGCGCCAAATGTTTAAGATGCATTGTATCATAGTTTGCCCCGCATTACAATGAACTTTCTGTAAAGTTAAAATCCCGCGAAGGTACTTTTCAAAGGGCGATTTGTGTGGTATGATATTTCGGTTAAAGAAGTGAAAGAGGGTGGCGGCGTGGACTGGAAGGAAAAGCAGCAGGGCGAGGATGGGATCATCGAGGGGCGCAACGCGGTGCTGGAGGCCCTGCGGGTAGGGACCGCCATCGACAAGGTCTATATTGCCAAGGGCGAGGTAGACGCCACCCTTGGCCACATCGCTTCCAAGGCCAGGGGGCAGGGAGCGGTGGTGGTGGAGTGCGACCGGCGCAAGCTGGACGCTATGAGCGTTACCCACTCCCACCAAGGGGTCATCGCGGTGACCTCGGTGCGGGAGTATGTAGATGTTTCCGACATTCTCACCGCCGCCCGTGAGAAAAATGAACCGCCTCTGGTGGTGGTGTGCGACGAGCTGTCCGATCCTCACAACCTGGGAGCGGTGATCCGCACCGCCGAGTGCGCCGGAGCCCACGGGGTCATCATCCCCAAGCGCCGCAGCGCGGGCCTGACCGCCGTGGTGGCCAAGACCTCCGCCGGAGCGGTGAGCCATGTACCGGTGGCGCGGGTGCCCAATCTCACCGCCTGTCTGAAGGACCTGAAGAAGGAGGGACTGTGGGTCTACGGCGCCACGGCGGCGGGAGACACCCAGCTGTACGACACTGACCTGAAGGGTCCCGCGGCCATCGTCATCGGCAGTGAGGGGAACGGCATGAGCCGCCTGGTGGAGGAGACCTGCGACGTGCGCGTGTCCATCCCCATGCGGGGGAAGCTCAACTCCCTGAACGCCTCCGCGGCGGCGGCGATCTTGCTCTACGAGGCGGTGCGCCAGCGTTTGGACTGACCCGGATATCGGGCAAAAAGAGAAGGAGGTGAGGCCGGTGGACCGTGACGAGGAATTGGAGAAGATCCTGGCGGAATTTGGGCCGCCGGTCTCGCCACAGGAGCCGGAGCGCGCGGCAGAGAAGGAGACCGGGCCGTCCCCGGCGGCGGAAGAGCCGCCCAAGAAGGCCGCGCAAGCGGAGAAAGCAAAAAGAGCCAAGCCGGAGAAGGGCGCCAAGGGGAAGCCCGAGCCGGAGAAGGGCGCGGAGCTCCCGGCGATGGAAACGCGGACGCCGCCGGACAACGTCATCGACTTTCCCCAGCCGGACACATCCCTCACCGGGCGCATCGGCAAGCTCTTTGAGAAGGCGGACGCCTATGCCGAGCAGCTGTTTCCCGCGGACGACCTCCCCGACGATCCCGAGCGGGAGCGGCGGGAGCAGCTGTTGCCGGGGGTGGACTGGGAGGAGGAGCCCACTCACGTCCCCCCCTCCCACAAGCGCCGCCGGGAGCGACGGCCCAAGCCGGACATACCCCCTATGCAGCTGGCGGCACGGTATAAAAAAGGTCTGGGCTTTTTGCACACCCGCACGGTTCTGGCCTTGGTGCTGGCGCTGGTACAGCTCTACTGGGCGCTGGCCCTGCCCCGGGGCTGGCCCGTTCCGCTACCCCTGACCGAGCCGCTACGCGCCGTCCTTTACGATGGGAACCTTCGCTATCAGATCGCCGCGGCGCTGCTGGGGCTATCCGCCCTAGTGGCCGCTGATGTGCTGATCCAAGGATTGGCCAGCTTGATCAAGCTACGCATGGAGTGGGAGACGATGCTCCTGCTCACGGTGATTGCGGCCGTGGGCGACGCGCTGACCATGCCCATGTTTGGCGGCCGTGGAGGAGAGATGCCCTACTGCGCCGTGGTGGCGGCGGCCGTTTTCTTTGCCCTGTGGGGAAAATTTCTCCGCCGCCGGGCGCTGCGTCAGAGCTGCCGTGTGGCCGGGTCAGCCACTGAGCCGTATCTGGTAAAGCTGGAGGAAAAATTCTGGGATAACGCCGACGCCTACGCCAAGACCTCCGGGGAGAGCGTGGGCTATGGCAGTCAGGTCCAGGGGTGCGACGGCGTGGCCCGGGTCCAGCACATCGCCGCGCCGGTGCTTTTGCTACTGTGTGTGGTATGCTCCCTGCTGGCCTCTGTCGGGCAGAAAAAGCCCGAGCTGTTTTTCTGGTGCCTTTCCGCCACCCTTACCGCCGGGTGCGGGTTTTCCTGGTTTTTGGCCTTTGCCATGCCCTTTTCCTCGGTGGCAGGCCGTCTGGCTAAGGTGGGCGCGGCCCTGGCGGGCTGGGACGGCTACCGCCCCGGCAAGGGCGGACAGGGCGTGGTGCTCACCGACGGGGACCTGTTTCCCACCGGGAGCGTGACGTTGAACGGGCTGAAAATGTGCGGCGAGCTGTCTATTGAGACCGCCGCTTCCTATACCGCCACCCTTATCCGGGAGACGGGCAGCGGCATGGAGAAGCCCTTCTCCGACCTTCTGCGCACTCAGGGGACGATATACCGCAAGGTGACCGGAGTCATGTTCCATGAGGGGGGCGTGTCCGGGGTCATCGGCGGGCGACAGGTGCTGGTGGGCTCGGCGGCCTTTATGGAGCTGATGCACGTGGAGCTGCCCCAGGGGCTGAAGGTGAAAAACGCGGTGTTCTGCGCGGTGAGCGGGGAGCTGGAGGCCATCTTCGCCCTTAACTACCGCCTCCATCCCGCCATCCGCCCCGCCCTTCAATCTCTCATCGCCAACGGCCTGGACCCGATCCTGGCTACCCGGGACTTTTTGGTCATTCCCGATATGCTCCGCCAGCGCTTCAAGCTGCCGGTAGACCGGATGGAATTTCCCAATCTGGACCGGCGGCGGGAGCTGTCCCAGCAGAGCAGGGACTCCGAGGCGCCTTTGGCGGCGGTGCTGTGCCGGGAGGGACTGGGTCCCTACGCCGAGGCCGTGGTAGGCGGCAAGCGGCTGGTGAGCGCGGCGGGCTTTTGCGCGTTGTTTGCCCTGGTGGGCTCCCTGGTGGGGATCGCCCTGGCCTTTTATCTGGTGAGTGCCGGGGCCTTTGCCTCGTTGAGCGCGGGGACCATGCTGGTCTACCTTCTCCTCTGGCTTGTCCCCGGTGGGTTGATCTCCAGCTGGACGTGCAGATATTAGAAGCGCGACCCGCAGACGCATAGGGAGCATCTGAGCGAAGCGAGGGACGAATTGGTAAGGCGGCGCAGCCGCCGCGATTTGGCCCGAGGCGGAGCGAAAATGCGACTGGCCATGCGTCCAACGGGAGCGTGACAGCTTGACGTAACTGTGATTTTGGAGTAAAATAGCCCCACATTTCAAAAGTTTGAGGTGGATATTATGGCAGAGAACAAAAAGCAGGTGGAGCAGATCACCGACATGGATGTGGACTTCACCCAATGGTACACCGACGTATGCAAAAAGGCGGAGCTGATCGACTATTCCTCCATCAAGGGGATGTTCATCTACCGGCCCTACGGCTACGCCATCTGGGAGAATATCCAGCGCATCTTGGATGCGGAGTTCAAGAAGACGGGCCACGAGAATGTCTATCTGCCCCTGTTGATCCCTGAATCCCTCCTTCAAAAGGAGAAGGACCATGTGGAGGGGTTTGCTCCCGAGTGCGCCTGGGTGACCCAGGGGGGGAGCGACAAGCTGGAGGAGCGCTACTGCATCCGCCCCACCTCTGAGACCTTGTTCTGTGAGCATTACGCTAACATCATCCACTCCCACCGGGACCTGCCCAAGCTCTACAACCAGTGGACCAGCGTTCTGCGCTGGGAAAAGACCTCCCGCCCCTTCCTGCGCCACCGGGAATTTTTGTGGCAGGAGGGCCACACCATGCACGCCACCGCCGAGGAAGCGATCGAAGAGACCGAGCGGATGTTCAACATCTACGCCGACTTCTATGAAAACGTGCTGGCCATCCCGGTGGTGAAGGGCCGCAAGACGGACAAGGAGAAGTTCTCCGGCGCCGAGGCCACCTACACCGTGGAGTGCATGATGCACGACGGCAAGGCCCTCCAGGGGGGCACCAGCCACTACTTTGGCGACGGCTTTGCCAAGGCTTTCGACATCACCTTTACCGGCAAGGACAACCAACTCCACCACCCCTTCCAGACCTCCTGGGGGGTGTCCACCCGCATGATCGCGGGGATCATCATGGTCCACGGCGACAACAACGGCCTGGTCCTCCCCCCCAAGGTGGCCCCCATCCAGGCGGTGGTCATCCCCGTGGCCCAGCATAAGGAAGGAGTCATCGAGGCCAACCGGGCGGTGATGGAGAAGCTCCAAAAGGCGGGCTTCCGGGTGAAGCTGGACGACTCCGACAACTCCCCCGGCTGGAAGTTTGCCGAGTATGAGATGAAGGGCGTTCCTCTGCGGCTGGAGCTGGGCCCCAAGGACATGGAGAAGGACCAGTGCGTCCTGGTCCGGCGGGACAGCGGCGAAAAGCTGTTCGTCTCTCTGGACGGCATTGAAGAGACGGTGGCTAAGCTGCTGGAGGATATCCACGCCGGACTGTTTGCCAGAGCGAAGAAGAACCTGGAGGAGCACTGCTATCCCGCCCTTTCGGTGGAGGAGGCCAAGGCCATCCAGGCGGAAAAGGGCGGTTTTATTAAGACCATGTGGTGCGGCGAGCTGGACTGCGAGCTGAAGATGAAGGAGGAGGCCGGGATGTCCTCCCGGTGCATCCCCCTGGAGCAGGAGCACCTGGGCGACGTGTGCCCCATCTGCGGGAAGCCCGCCAAGCACATGATCTACTGGGGCGTGGCCTACTGAGCCTGCCCATATTAATACGTAACATCTTGGTATCTCCACCGTCAAACAGAGAGGAGCCACCCCCATGAACCAAATCAAGGTCACCATCGCCGAAAAGGAATACACTCTTTTGACCGAGGGCGAGCCTATGCTCACCCAAAAGATCGCCGCCCATGTGGACGCGCAGATCTCCCAGCTGATGGCCCCCGGCAGGCTTGCCCTGGGGGATGCGGCCGTTCTTGCCGCCCTCAACATCACCGAGGAATATTTCCAAGAACAGGAGAGCGCGGAAAATCTCCGCCGTCAGTTGAAGGAATATCTGGACGAGCTGACCAAGCTCAAGCTGGAGCTCTCCGACGCCAAGCGGGAGATCTTCAATCTCCAGAAGGGCTCCAAGTAACATGGAGCTGCTCGCCCCCGCCGGTTCCCCCGACGCTCTCATTGCCGCCGTCCAAAACGGCGCCAACGCCGTCTATTTGGGCTGCGGCGATTTTAACGCCCGCCGTCGGGCCAAGAACTTCTCCCAGGAGGACCTGGTCTGGGCGGTCTCGTATTGTCATGTCCGGGGCGTGAAGGTCTACCTGACCCTCAACACCCTTCTCACCGATAAGGAGCTGCCCACCGCGCTGGAGCTGGCCGCGCTGGCGAACCGCCTTGGGGTGGACGCGGTGCTGGTGCAGGACCTGGGGCTGGCTTCCGCCTTGAAGCGCCGCTTCCCCGACCTCCCCCTCCACGGCTCCACCCAGATGACCGTCCACTCTCTGGTCGGGGTAGAGCTCTGCGCCCACATGGGGCTGGAGCGGGTGGTGCTCAGCCGGGAACTGTCTGGCGACGCCATCGCCCATATCTGTCAAAACAGCCCCATCGAGATCGAGGTGTTCGTCCACGGCGCCCTTTGTATGTGCTACTCCGGGCAGTGCTTCTTTTCCTCCCTGGTGGGTGGCCGCAGCGGCAACCGGGGCCTGTGCGCCCAGCCCTGCCGCCTACCCTATAACGGCGAGAACCCTCTGTCTCTCAAAGACATGTCTCTGGCGGGCCATCTGGGCGAGCTGGCGGGGATGGGGGTGTCCTGCGTCAAGCTGGAGGGCCGCATGAAGCGGCCGGAATATGTGGCGGTGGTCACCGCCGTCTATGCCGCCGCCCTCAGGGAGGGGCGAGAACCTACCCACGAGGAACTGCACGCCCTCCAGGTCGCCTTTTCCCGCAGCGGCTTCACCCAGGGGTACTATCGGGGCCAAAAGGGCCCTGATATGTTTGGCGTCCGTGCGGAGGCAGACGCGCCCGGTGAGGACTTTTACGCCTCCGCCCGGTCCTCCTACCAAAAGGAGCGGCCTTTGGTGGACGTGACCATGACCGCCGCGATCCAGTCCGGCCGGGAGCTCACCCTCACCGTCCGGGATAGTCAGGGCCGTGAGGCCACCGCTCTGGGCCCTCCCCCGGAGGCCGCCCACACTCGGCCTCTGACCGTGGAAGACGTCTGGGAGCAGCTGGCCAAGACCGGCGGCACCCCCTACCGGGTGACCGAGCTGGACGTCCGGCTGGACCCTGGCCTGTCCGTGCCCAAATCCGCCCTCAATGCCCTGCGCCGGGGCGCGCTGGAGGAGCTGACCGCTCTGCGCGCCGCCCCGCCCCAGCGCCGCCAACTGCCCGAGGGGTCCCGGTCTCCCTGTCCCGGCCCTGATGCGCCGCCCCAGTGGGTCCTCTCCTTTTTCTCCGCGGCGCAGCTCCCCCCAGATTTTGGAGACGTTCATCCCGCCTGGGTGGAGCTCCCCTTGGCCGAGCTGGCCGACCATCCTGATGTACTGGCCGCCATCCCCTGTCCCGTCCGGGTGGTACTTCCCACCATCCTTTGGGACAAGGAGGCCAACCAGGTCCGTCGCCAGCTCCGTGCCGTCAAGGACCTTGGCGTGACCGACGCCCTGGTCAACACCTGGGACGCCGCCCGTCTGGCAGAAACGGAAGGCTTTGCCCTCCACGGCGACTACGGCCTGGGCGTCCTCAACAGCGAGACCCTGTACGCCCTCAGAGACCTTGGCTTCCAAACCGCCACCCTCTCCTTTGAGCAGAAGCTCACCGCCATCCGACACCTCCAAAAGCCTCTGCCTGCCGAGGCCATCGTCTATGGGCGGCTGCCCCTGATGACCTTAGAGCAGTTCCCCGGCGGAGACCCCTCCCAAGCCAGCCTGACCGACCGCAAGAGCGTCACCTTCCCCGTGGTGGCCGCACCCGGCGGACGTGCGCAGGTGCTGAACTCCCAGGTCCTCTATCTGGCGGATAAGGAGGAATGGAAAACCGCAGGTCTTTCCTACGCCCGGTTCCTCTTCACCACCGAGTCCCCTCAGGAATGTCTGGACGTCCTCCAAGCCTATCAAAACGCCGCCCCTCCCGCCCCTCAGAGCTTTACTCGGGGGCTTTACTACCGGGACGTGGAATGACCCAAAATCTTTCAAGCAGGTGATCTCTATGGAACTGTCCATTAAGCGTCTTTCCGGCAACGCCCTCCTTCCCCAATATGCCACACCCGGCTCCGCCGCCATGGACCTGCGTGCCTGCCTGGACGCTCCCGTGGTCCTGTCCCCTGCCGGGGCGGGGGACGGCTATTGTCAAATGGTGCCCACCGGCCTGGCTATGGCGATCCCCGAGGGATACGTTGGACTGATCTTTGCCCGCTCGGGTCTGGCCTCCAAACACGGCGTGGCCCCTGCCAATTGCGTGGGCGTCATCGACAGCGACTACCGGGGCGAGGTAAAAGTGGCCCTGGCCAACCACAGTCCGGAGCCTTATACCATCCAGCCCGGCGACCGCATTGCCCAGCTGATGATTTCTCCCGTAGTCCAGCCCCTTATAACGGAAATGGCCCAGCTGCCCGAGACCCTCCGGGGTGAGGGGGGCTTTGGCTCCACAGGACGGTGAAGCAGCTGTGGATATTATTCTTGCCAGCGGCTCTCCCCGCCGCAGGGAGCTTCTCTCCCAGATGGGCCTGACCTACCGGGTGGTAGTCTCCGACGCGGACGAGGCCGTAGACAGCGCGCTCTCCCCCTCTGACCAGGTCTCCCTTATCTCCCGCCGCAAGGCGGACGCTGTGGCAGAGCAGGTGGGCGTGGACCCGCTGGTCATTGCCGCCGACACCATTGTCTCCCTGGACGGCCAGGTCATGGGAAAACCCCACAGCCGGGATGAGGCCGTTCAGATGCTCTCCACCCTCCAGGGCAAGACCCACCAGGTCTACACAGGTCTTACACTCCAGCACGGGAGCAGGATCGTTACCGAGACCGAGTGTACCTCCGTCACCTTCCGTCCCATGACCGGCAATGAGATTGCGGCCTATGTCGCCTCCGGCGAGCCCATGGACAAGGCGGGAGCTTACGGCATTCAGGGACTGGGCGGGATGTTCGTAGCGGGCATCCACGGGGACTATTTCAACGTCATGGGCCTGCCCATCTGCCGTCTGGGAATAGTCCTGAAGACCTTCGGTGTGGAGGTGATGGGCTGAGATGAAAAAGTTCTTTCAGAGCAGCGGCGGCCTGGTGGTCCTCATCGCCCTGCTGCTGGCGGCGCTGACCCTGGTGGTCTCTCTGTTTTTTACCGGCAGCGATCCCATTGCCAATCTGGTCGGGGTGGTGACCACCCCCTTCCGAAACGCGGGCGCGGGGGTGGCTGACTGGGTGGAGCAGCGGGCCCAGAGCAAGTACCACACCCAGCAGCTGGAGGAAGAGGTAGAGCGGCTGCGCCGGGAGCTGGCGGACATGGAGGCCAACGCCCGGGAGGGCCAGCAGGCCATTGAGGAAAACAAGAACCTGCGCGAACTGCTGGGCCTGCGGGAAAAGCGGCGGGATCTGACCGACCTGGAGTCCGCCTATATCACCGCCCACACCCTGTCCAACTGGGAGTCCTCCTTCACCATCTCCAAGGGCACCCAGCACGGGGTAGAGGTCAACCAATGCGTCATTGACGCCTACGGCAATCTGGTGGGCGTCGTTTCGGACACCGGCCTTAACTGGGCCACCATCACCACCCTGGTGGACACCAACCTGGACATGGGCGGCATGGTGGCCCGCAATGACACCGCCGCGATCCTGGAGGGAGACTTCTCCCTCATGGAGCAGGGCCGCCTCAAGCTCTCCTATTTGCCTGAGGACACCGAACTGCTGGCGGGAGATGTGGTGGTCACCTCGGGCAAGGGAGGCGTCTATCCCTCCAGCATCGTGGTTGGCACGGTGGAATCCATGCGGAACGACCCCTCTGGCATGACCCGCTACGCCATCGTGGTCCCCAAGACCGACCTCAGCGCCCTCAAGCAGGTGTTTGTGATCAAATCCTTTGAAATCGTGGAGTGAGTTTCCCTTATGCGCCGATCTGACGTGACAAAATGGCTCACATACGCCCTGGGGGTGGCGGTGGTGTGGATGGCGGAGACGCTGTTCCTCAACCGCCTGCCCATCTTTGGCGTGATCCCCGTGCTGCTGCCACTGGCGGGAGTGGCGGTGGGGCTTTGGGAGGGCGCACTGGAGGGTGCGGTCTTCGGGCTGTGCCTGGGTGTTTTTGCCGACGCCATCTATCCCGGTTTTCCCGGCGGCATGACCCTGGGGCTTTGCGTCATCGGCTGGCTCACCGGGGTCATGAGCCAATACCGGGTGCGGCAAAACCTGCCCGGCTATCTCATCTGCGCCGTGGCGGCCACGGCGGCGCTGGCGCTGGCCCGGTCCGCCGCCGCGCTGCTGTCCCATCTGGGCGCGGCCCGGGATATCCTCTCCCTGGCCGGGCGGGAAATGGGGTGCAGTCTGATATACGCCATCCCCGTCTATCTGCTGTTTTCCCTGCTCCACCGCCTTGTCACCAAGCCGGTCCGGGGGGTGAGGCTGTGAAGCGGCGCACCCTGTCCCTCCGCCTGGGGGTGCTGATGATCTTCCTGTGCCTGGTCATGACCGCTTTCTTTGGCATCCTTTGGGATCTGCAGATCAACCACCAGGCCGACTATGCCCAGCGGCTTACTAAGCCGTTGGGCGTCACTGAGACCGTTCCCGCCGCCCGGGGGGAGATCGTGGACCGCTATGGCCGCAATCTGGTGACCAACCAGGTGGTCTATCAGGTGACCTTAAACACCAACCTCATGGGCGAGGACCAAAACCGCATTCTTCTGGAGCTGATCCACACCGCCCAGGAGCATGGCGTCACCTGGCCGGACAATCTCCCCCTCACCACCGAGGACCCCTGCTTTTTCAACATCGGCAGCGTGTCCGAGGGCAGCCGCAAAAACTATGTGAAGCTCTCTGGCGAGTTGGGCTGGAAGGAGACGAAAGGGCCCGCTCTGCTGGCCGAGCTGCGCAAGTTTTACGGCATGGACAAGGATATTTCCGACGCCGACGCCCGTCTGCTGGCCGGCGTGCGCTATGAGCTGTCTCTGCGCACCAAGGAGATCACCTGGGCGGCCTATGTGTTTGCCACCGATGTGGACATGGACTTTATCTCCGCCGTGCGGGAGCGCTCTCTGGCCGGAGTGGTCATCTCCCCCGTCACCACCCGGAAATATTCCACCACCTACGCCGCCCACATTTTGGGCCGCACCACCCGGATGGACGCGGAGGATTGGAAGATATACAAGGAAAAGGGCTACGCCATGAACGAGACCGTGGGCAAGGACGGGGTGGAGCGGGCCTTTGAGTCACTGCTCCGGGGCCAGGCCGGCAAGCAGCTGGTAGAGCGCAACGCCAAGGGCAAGATCGTCTCCCACTCCTGGAAGACCGAGCCCGCCCCCGGCTACAACGTCTCCCTCACCATCGACCTGCCCCTTCAGCAAAAGGTGGAGGACACCCTGGCCGCCAAGCTGCCCACCCTCACCGACGATGGCGCGGGCGGCGGCGCGGCGGTGATGATCGACGTAAACAATGGTGACATCCTCTCCATGGCCTCCTACCCCACCTTTGACCTTACCACGGTCTATAAGAATACCGAGCTCTACAACGCCGCTGCTACCAATCCTCTGGAGCCCTTCCTCAACCGGGCCACCGACGGCATGTACGCCCCCGGCTCCACCTTCAAGCCCATGGTGGCTACCGCCGCTTTGCAGGAGGGGGTCATCACGCCCTCTACCCGCATCACCGACACTGGCGTCTACCGCTACTACTCCTCTCCCCAGCCCGCCTGCTGGCTGTGGCGGCAGTCCCGGACCACCCACGGTTCCATCAACGTCTCCAAGGCCATTGAGGTCTCCTGCAACGTGTTTTTCTACGAGACAGGCCGCCTCACCGGCATCCGCACCATTGACGACTACGCCGCCAAATTTGGTCTGGGCCAGCCCACAGGCATTGAACTGCCCGAGCGCATCGGCGTGGTGGCTGGCCCGGACTACACCACCTCCCGGGGGCAGACCTGGTACGAGGGCAACGTCATGTCCGCCGCCATTGGCCAGGAAAACAACCAGTTCACCCCCCTCCAGATGGCCAACTACGCCGCCACCCTGGCCAACGGCGGCACCCACTACGCCGCCCATCTGCTCAAGAGCGTCAAGTCCAACGACTATTCCGAGACCATTGAGACCTATGAGCCCAAGGTTTTGGACCAGATCGACATCGACCCGGTCAACCTTCACGCCATTCACAAGGGGATGATCGACCTGACCACCACCGGGTCTCTGCGGGGCTATTTCCGCAATCTGGACGTCACCGTGGCCGCCAAGACAGGATCGGTCCAGGTGGCGGGACAGGACACCTCCAATGCCACCTTCATCTGCTTTGCCCCCGCCGAGGACCCCCAGGTGGCCCTGGCCATTGTGGCGCAAAAGGGTGGTTCCGGCTCGGGGCTGGCTGGTCTGGCCGCGGATATCCTGGACTACTATTTCAACGCCCAGAACGGTTTTACCACCGCCGCTGAGGAAAACACCCTCCTACGGTGACGGAAACACAGCAATGAGGTGAACCCATGGAAGAGATGAAAAGAGAAGACTTTGACCCAAGCCTGTTCCACCCCTGGGACAGCAAGTGCAAGGCTCCCTTCGGGGCTGTAGCCGCCGGAGAGAGCGTCAAGCTGTCGGTGCACCCGCCCCGGAGCCTGGGCTTTGTCCAGGCCAGCGTTACCTTCCGCTTTGAGCAGTGGGAGGACAGGGAGGAGACCTATCCCCTGATCTGGCAGGATACCGCCCTGGGGGTGGATACCTTTTCTGCCGACATCCCCGTCCCCGCAGACTATCAGGGGCTGATCTGGTACTCCTTCCGGCTGGACTTCTCCACGCCCCCCTATCTGAAAATATCCCAGGAATACCAGCTCACCGTCTATGACGGCTCCGAGACCGTCCCCACCTGGTTTGGCGATGGGATGTGCTATCAGATCTTCCCCGACCGCTTCTGCCGTTTGGAGCTGCCCCGCGGCCTTGGTCCCGGCGACCGCTGGGTCCACGAGAACTGGTCGGACCATCCAGTCTGGCAACCCGACGAGAACGGAGAGATCACCAACCGGGACTTCTTCGGCGGCTCCCTGGCCGGAGTGGAGAGCAAGCTGGACTATCTGGCAGATCTGGGGGTGGAGACCATCTACTTCTGCCCCATCTTTGAGGCTCTGGAAAACCACCGCTACGGCACGGCGGACTACGAGAAGATCGACCCCATGCTGGGCTCGGAAAAGGACTTTGAGCGCCTGTGCCGGAAGGCCCACGCCAAGGGCATCCACGTCATTTTGGACGGGGTGTTCAACCACGTGGGCTGGGCCAGCAAATACTTCAACGCCACCGGCGTCTACGGCGACGGCGGCGCCGCCCGGGACGAGCACTCCCCCTACCACGACTGGTTTTTGTGGGAGCATTGGCCCGACCAGTATAAGTCCTGGTGGGGCTTCAAGACCCTCCCTGACTTCAACAAAACCAATCCCGACTTTTTGAACTTCCTGTGCGGCGAGAAGGGAGTCATCCGCTCCTGGCTGCGCCGGGGGGCGGACGGCTGGCGGCTGGACGTGGCCGACGAGCTGCCCGACGAGATGGTCCACGCCCTCCATGCCGCCGCCCGGGCGGAGAAGAAGGACGGGCTCATCATTGGCGAGGTGTGGGAGGACGGGTCCATCAAGATGGCCTACGACGTGCGCCGCAAGCACGTCTGGGGCGGACACTGCGACGGACTGATGAACTATCCCCTGCGCAACGCTCTCATCTCCTTCCTTCTGGGAGGCGACGCCCAGCAATTCATGCTGGACATGGAGACGATCCGGGAGCACTACCCCCCCTTCGCCTTCCACAACGCCATGAACTCCTTGGGCACCCACGACACCCTGCGCATCCTCACCTTCCTGGGCACGGGTTCAGACCACCGGGGGGACTGGAGCCGGGAGCAGAGGGCCAATTACACCATGACCGAGGAGGAATACCGCCAGGGTGTGTGGCGGCTGAAGCTGGGCCTCGCCCTGCTCTTCGCCTTCCCCGGCGCGCCCACGGTGTACTACGGAGACGAGGCGGGCGTCACCGGCTTCGAGGACCCCTTCAACCGCAAGCCTTTCCCCTGGGGTAGCGAGGATAAGGACCTCCAGGGTTTTGTCGCCAAGCTGGGCCGTCTGCGCAAGACCGTCCCCGCCCTGCGCCGGGGTGAGATCGCCTATCTGGCCGCCGACAAGGGCCTGCTGGCCTTCTCCCGCACCCTGGATGGCGAGACAGTCATCGCCGCCGCCAACCGTGGCGACAGAGGCGCCCATCTGGAGCTATCCTTCCCCTGCGTGGACGCCCTCACCGGAGAGTGCTTCCCCCAGCGGGCCTATATCCCGGCCCAGCGGGCTGTCCTGCTCCAAAAGGCCCCGTGAGCCGCCGGCTGACCCACATTGTCACACAAGATGAGGACGGCGTCCGGGTGGACGCCGTCCTTCGGCATGCCCTGGGGCTCACCGGCTCGGTGATCCGGCGAATCAAGTGGCTGGATGACGGCATCCTGCTGGATGGGCAAAAGACCTTCCCCAACGTCCTGGTGGCCGCGGGCCAGGTGCTGGACGTGGCGGTGGACGACCCCCAGCGCAAGCCCAATATTCTCCCCGCCCCCGGACCGCTGGACGTGGTCTTTGAGGACGACCATCTGGTCGTTGTCAATAAGCAGGCGGGCATCCTGGTCCACCCGGTGGTCCCGGAGCAGACCGATACCCTGGGCAACTTCCTGCTTTGGCACTATCAAGTCACCGGGCAAAGGGATACGTTGTTCCACCCCGTCCACCGCCTGGACCGGGGCACCACCGGACTGCTGGCGGTGGCCAAGCACCCCAGCGCCCAGACCGCATTAAAAAACCAGCTTCACACCGAGGACTTTCGCCGGGAGTATCTGGCCATTACCGTGGGCACGCCCTCTCCCCTTGCGGGGACAGTGAACGCCCCCATCGCCCACGCCCCCGACTCCCCCATTGCCCACCGGGTGGACCCCAACGGCCTGCGGGCGGTCACCCACTACAAGACCCTGCGGGCGGGACCGCTCTCCCTGGTCTCCCTGCTCCTGGAGACTGGCCGCACCCATCAGATCCGGGTCCACCTGGCCCACATCGGCTGTCCCATCTTTGGAGATTTTCTCTACGGCACGGAGGACCCACGTATCTCCCGCCCCGCTCTTCACTCCCACGCGCTGACCCTCCGCCATCCCGTCACCCACGCGGTCACGACCTTCACCCAGCCCCTGCCCGAGGATATGAAAGTGCTACTGGGGTGAAAATCCTACCTTGACAGCCCCGTGAAGTTATGTTAGAATACTTGCTGTATCTGGGCGGCCAACTTGGAGAGGTGTCCGAGTGGTTTAAGGAGCTGGTCTTGAAAACCAGTGACTCGAAAGAGCCGTGGGTTCGAATCCCACCCTCTCCGCCATTTTATATCAATTCGGCTTGCAGAAGTACCCAAGAGGCCGAAGGGGCTCCCCTGCTAAGGGAGTAGGCGGTGTTGAGCCGCGCGAGAGTTCAAATCTCTCCTTCTGCGCCAAGCGCCCTCCAATCCAAGCGTTTGCAAGGATTGGAGGGCGCTTCTATATCCCGGGCAGATATGGAAAATCGCAGCCATAGGGAACAGTAAAAATCAAGCAAAGTTAGTCTATAGTTAGCAGAATGGTGGTAACTATTATGGCGATTGAAAAAGTACGGGCGTATTTTGAAAAGTTGGGCGTCGCGGGGCGCATCCGGGAGTTTGACGTGTCCAGCGCCACGGTGGGGCTGGCGGCGCTGGCCCTTCATTGCGAGCCCTGCCGGATCGCCAAAAGCCTTTCCTTCCTGGTGGATGGCCGCGCCATCCTGGTGGTCGCCGCCGGAGACGCCAAGATCGACAACGCCAAATACAAGGCGCAGTTCGGGACCAAGGCCAAGATGCTCTCCCCCGACCAGGCTGAGGCCCTGGTCGGCCACGCGGTGGGCGGCGTGTGCCCCTTTGCCATCAACGAGGGGGTGGCGGTCTATCTGGACAGCTCCCTCCAGCGGTTTGAGACCCTCTTCCCCGCCTGCGGCAGCAGCAACAGCGCCATTGAACTGACCATCCGGGAGCTGGAGGAATACTCCGCCTTTACCGCCTGGGTGGACGTGTGCAAGGGGTGGAACAGGGAAGGCTGAATTTTCCTGTCACGATCCGGCCCGGGCGCCGTCTAATTCTTTAGGAGGTGTTATTATGGACACAAAAACAGATCAAGAATTGTCCGTCCTGATCGAACGCGCCACCGCCGGGGACAAGCAGGCGTTGGAGGCGGTGTTGGCCGAAGTACAGGACCTGGTCTTTAACCTCTCCCTGCGCATGCTGGGCACCTTTCCCGATGCGGAGGACGCAGCCCAGGATATCCTGCTGAAGGTGATGACTCACCTGTCCTCTTTCCGCGGGGACAGTGCGTTCTCCACCTGGGTGTTCCGCATCGCGGTCAACCACCTGAAGGACTACAAGAAGCACATGTTTGCCCACGCTCCCCTGAGCTTTGAATTTTATGGGGAAGACATTAAACACGGCAAGTTCGAGGACATCCCCGACTTGACGCAAAACACGGATCAAGCCATTCTCGCCGAGGAATTGAAGCTCTCCTGCACCAACGTCATGCTCCAGTGTCTGGACCCCGAGAGCCGGTGCATCTTTATCTTAGGCACCATGTTCCGCCTGGACAGCCGCATTGCAGGGGATATTCTGAACATGACCCCGGAGGCCTATCGCCAGCGGCTGTCCCGTTCGCGCAAGAAAATGGCGGAGTTTTTATCCGAGTACTGCGGTGAATACGGCCACGGGACCTGCCGCTGCGCCAAGCGGATTAATTATGCCATCCAAAACCACCGCATTTCTCCCGACCGCCTTACCTTCACTGCCGCAAAGCCCGACGATACCATTCGCGGCGTCACGCGGGCAATGGAGGAGATCGACGACTATTCCCGGCAATTTGCCTTTTGCCGGACTTACCGATCTCCCGAACGGCTGGCGCAGACGATCCGCGACCTTTTGAACGGCCCGGTTTTTTCCGTCGTGACGGATGCATAAGGAGGATATATGGATACACAAATGATCTTGCGGTATTTGACCGACCTGAGCGCCCATAATGACCGGGAGTGGTATCACGCCCACAAGACCGAGTATCAACAGGCCAACGCCCAATTTGAAGCGCTGGTGCAGGAGCTGATCCTGCGCATCAGCGAGTTTGACAGCAGCGTCCTTGGCCACGCCCCCAAAGAGCTGACCTTCAAGCTGGTCCGGGACACCCGGTTCAGCCATGACAAGTCCCCTTATAACCCTGCGTTCCGCGCCCACATTTCCTCCATGGGCAAGCTGCCCATCCCCGTGGGCTACTATCTGATGATCAAGCCCGGCGGCCAGTCTTTCCTAGGCGGCGGGCTGTTCGCCGACATATTCAAGGACGCCACCCGGATGGTACGCGATCACATCTCCACCCACGGCGCGCAGTGGGAAGAGATCATTGCCGCGCCGGCCTTTCAAGCGCATTTCACCGTGGGCGGCACAAAGCTCAAGAAGGTCCCGGCTGAATACGACCCCGACCACCCCCAGGCCGAGTACCTGAAGCACAAGAGCTGGTATTTGGAATATCCCATCGCGGACGCCGAGCTGTCGGGTGGCGCGGCCTTCCTCTCCAAGGCAGCGGAGCTTTTCCGCCTGATGAAGCCCTTTAACGACTATCTCAACGCGGCCCTTGCCTCCTTCAAAATGCCGGAACGGTAACGGTCCTCGTCCTTTGCCCAAGCCGTCTGCGAAGCCCGGCCCCGTCAAAGCGGGGACGGGCTTTTCGTTGTTCTTTCTTGTTGCTTCCTCTTGTTGCTTTCTTGTTTCATTTTTCTTGACAGCTTCCTCTGGAAATGGTATGATACACAATAATGCCAATCAAATGCCCTTTGTTTTTCGTCAAAATACACAAGTTTCTGGAGGGAGGGTATTGCCACAGCGCGTTTCTTGGAAAGTTGTTTGTATTTTTAAGCCCTTTTCACAAGGAGGAATGGAGTTCATGAAGAAAAAATTTACTAAAATTTTCAGTTGTCTATTATGCCTTGCTATGCTGTTGAGCATAGCGGCTCCCGCGGTGGCAGCCGCCGCAGAGGCCCGGCTCTATGACGATCTGGTCTTCGGGCCAGACATGGAGATCATTGACGAGATCCCCATGGACGCCCCCGAGGTGGATGACGGCGCGGACGTCTCCGCCGCGGACAGTCTTCCGACGGAAGACCCGGAAGTCTCACTTCTGGGGGAGGAAAACCCCTTTGACGTGACCGGTGAGTATGAGATCTACCCCACGCCCCACAGCGTTACATACGCCGAAAGCACGGTGACGCTGCCCGCCACCATGCAGGTGACCTATGGTGAGGGGATCGATCAGTACACCAAGGACCGCGCCGTGGAGGCCTTTGCCCAGGCCGGGGTGACGCTGAGCGAGAGCGCCAGCACCCCCGTTGCGCTCCGGGTGAGCATCGACCCGGCACTCTCCACCCGGACCAGCTTCCACACGGTAACAGTGGACGCCACCGGCGTGACCGTGGTGGGCGTGGACACCGACGCGGCGTTTTACGGCCTGACCACCGTAAAGCGCATCCTTCAGCAGGTGACGAACAAGCAGGTCAAGCACCTCACCGTGGAGGACTACGCCGATGTGGCCTTCCGCGGCTTTATCGAGGGCTACTACGGCAACCCCTGGACCGTAGAGGACCGCGCCGCCCTCATGGAGTTTGGCGGCGAATATAAGATGAACATTTACTTCTACGCCCCCAAGGATGACCCCAAGCACAGCTCCAAGTGGCGTGAACTGTACACCCCGGAAGAACTGGAAACTCTTATTCGGCCTTTGGCAGAAGCAGGCAACAGATCCAAGTGCTACTATGGCTTTGCCCTTCACCCCTTTTGGGCGGAAGGCATCAATTATTCCGACGACACTCAATATGAAGCCGACCTGAATGTCCTGAAGGCTAAGTTTGAGCAGGTCATGAGTGTAGGCGTACGCCAAATTGCCATTTTGGGCGATGACCGGGGCGTACCGGGCGTGGGCGTTCAGCGCAGCTATATTCGCCTCATGACCGACCTGACCAACTGGGTCTCTTCTGCGGAGATGCAAGAGAAGTACCCCGGTCTCAAAACCTCTATTCCTTTCTGCCCCAACGACTACATGGGTAACGGCTCCAGCCAGCAGATCAAGGATCTGGTCGCCGGTCTTCCTGCTAGTGTCCCCATTATCATGACCGGTGGCACCATTTGGGGGCAGGTGAGCCACAATTTCTTGAGTACCTATAAGTCCAACACCAACGGCGGCCACACCTTCATGTGGGTGAACTGGCCCTGCTCGGACAAGTCTAAGGGCAGCCTCACCATGGGTGCCCACGACATCGTGCTCCACAACGATCTGACCCAAGACGATATCGACACCCTGCAGGGTATCATGCTCAACCCCATGCAGCAATCCGAGCCCTCCAAGGCCGCCATTTTCCAGAACGCCGACTATGCGTGGAACATCTGGAACGGCTCTGACCATCAGGAGCGCAAGGACAACGTTTGGAACGACACCTTCAAATATGTGGATCACGACAGCGCCATTGAGACCGAGACCTCCCGCGCCCTGCGGGAGCTGTCCAAGCACATGATCCATCAGAACGGCAGTGTAGGCTGGCATGAGGACTATCCCGAATCCTTCGAGCTGTCGCCCAAGTTGACTGTCTTCCAGGAAAAGTTAGCCGCGAACACCTTGACCGCCGCCGATATCGCTACCATGAAAACCGAGTTTCAGACCCTTTATGACGCGGCTGTCACCTATAAGAACAAGACCGCGGACCAGGGCAACGTTCGTATTCTGGGCCAGCGTACCGCCGACGGCTATGTGGATGCTCAGGAGCAGATGGCCCCTTGGCTGGACTACTGGGAAGAGTTTGCCCAAGCCAATCTGGATCTTCTGGACGCGCTAACCGCCATAAAGAGCAACGATGACAACAGCATCGTTCTCAACTACCTCTCTGCACAGGAGAATCTAGCCGCCGCCCGTGCCCACTCTTTCCTCTATATGGACCATTATGAGACTGCCATTGCCGGCGGCATGTTCATTGTCCCGTTCACCAATGCATTGATGACCCATGTCTCCGAAGCTGCCAGGAGCCTCATTGACCCCACTGTCCTCATTGAACGGATCATCACCAACCGCGCCGATACCCCCACTGGCGGGTTGGACGCTATGCGCGACGGTGACACGACCACGGCGGCAATCTTCCAGACCCCCAACAGCATCGCTGTGGGTGAATATGTGGGTGTGCAGTACAACCGGCCGATCGACATCAACTCCGTGCGGTTTGATGTGGGCAGACCGGGCAACAACGACGACACCTTCAACGACAGCAAGCTCCAGTACATGGACGATAATGGCGTTTGGCAGGACATCCCCGGCGCCACCTTTACCCACAGCGACCTAACGCTGGAGGCCACCGGCCTGGACCTGAACACCAGGGGTGTTCGGGCCATCGCCACCTCCGCGCGCAGCGGGACCTGGTTCGCCATCAAGGAAATCTACATCAACGGTAAGTCCGGCACTGGATCGGGTGAGGCCGGTCCGGCCATTGGCCAGCTTACCGGTTCTGTCATCAAAACATCTGCACTGGAGGTCCACGCAGGTCCGCTCACCAATTTGACCGACAACGATGACAGCACGACCGTCTGGCTTAAACGAACCACCAGCGGCGCTGACAAAGATTCTTCCATTGTCGGTGACTACATTGGTTTGGACTTGGGTCGCGTCGTCAGCAATGTAGGCCGTGTCCGCTTTGTGGTCGGTAATGGTTCAAATTCTGACAAGTGGACCAACTTCAAGCTCCAATACTCCGCCGACGGTTCTACTTGGACTGACGGGGGTACGTATACCTCCCCGAACCAAAAGGATATTATTGAGGAGGATCTGGGCTGTGTTGCGGCCCGCTATATCCGTTTCGTGAATACGGTACGTGTTCAAAAATGGATCTATTTCTCCGAGCTCTCAGTCTGGGCGGATGACAGTGCCGCCATCTTGTACCAGAGCGATGCGGTAAAGAAGATCGTCAACCCTGCGGGTACATTGACCAATGACAATGCCTCCCTCTCCGCTGATAACATTATGCTCCGGCCCGGTGAATTCGTGGGCATCGCCCTGCCCGGCCTGCGTCGGGTCACCGACATCGTGGCTGACTACACCCACGTTCCCGGTCTGGTGCTGAAGGCCGGTCCCAGCGAAGCGGAGTTGGAAGAAGTCTCTCCCAGCGCCCGCGCAGAATACGGTCTTATCCGCTATATTCGTTTGGAGAATGAAAGCTCCCAAACTATTTCCTTTGTGCTGAATGAGCTGTCTGTGAAAACGGTGGTCGAGGACTACACACCTCGCCTTGTCAGTTCCACGGCCGGCAATCTGGAAACGGTGGGTACCGATCTTAACTGGCTGGACGGCGATGTAAACACCAAGGCTAAGTTCTGCTCCGATCAGGTCAAGGATAGCTACGTTCTCTTTGATCTGGGTCAGACTCGAAGCATTCAGAAACTACAACTGGTAGTTCGGGATAACCAAATGGATTATCCCCGCTCCGCCAAAGTTCAAATCTCCGAAAGTGAGAGTGGCCCGTGGACCGATGTTGTCAGCTTCAGCAACACCAGCACAACGGCAAACACCTCGGCATTGGATGCCGGCTGGACGGCCATGAGCCGCTATCCCAACTATGTGGAGCAGGCCGGCGAGCTGGAACAACCCCAAGACGCTCGCTATTTGCGGCTAATCTACACCGAAAGCTTCTCTGGCCGCTGGCTGGAGCTTAACGAGATCATCATCAACGACATGGAGTACATCTCCACCTACAGCGATCCCACCATCGAGGCCATTCCTTCCGAGGGCAGCGCCGACTTTACTCCTGACAAAATGCTTGACGGCGACCTGAACACCAGCTTCAAGCCCAACATGGACGGCGAGACCTCCGGCAGCCTCATCTACCGTCTGTCTGACGAGACCTCCATCGGTCAGATCAACCTTGTCCAAGGCGAGACCAGCGGCGTCAAGCTCTCTGTCCGTCCTACGGGCGAGAGCAGCTTCCGCGACCTCGGCACCCTCTCCGGCGGTCTGAGCCAGACCGTTATCCCCGAGGATATCGCCGGCGTGGCCGAGATCAAACTCACTTGGGGCAACGTCACCCCCACCTTCTATGAACTGATCACCGTTCCCCGCGCCAAGGTGGCTGAGAGCGGCGGGCAGGCTTCCTCCGAGGCGGAGACCATCCCCATCAACAGCTACTACGGCACGGACTGCACCATTGACTTCAACGAAAACTGGAAGTTCAACCTGGGCGACGTCTATGGCGCAAGCGCCAAAGTCTACAACGACGCCGCCTGGCGCACGGTGGACCTTCCCCACGACTACTCCGTCGAGGGCGAGTACACCACCGCCGGCGAGGCCGAGAGCGGCTACCTCATTGGCGGCGTGGGTTGGTACCGCAAGTCCTTCACCGTCGATCCCGCTTGGGAGGGCAAGACCGTCACCATCGACTTCGGCGGCGTTTACATGGACTGCGAGATCTACCTCAACGGCACCAAGCTGGGCGAGCACCACTACGGCTATTCCCCCTTCTCCTTCGTTCTCAGTAATTTGGATTACGAGGGTGAAAACGTCATCGCCGTCAAGACCGACGACGCCGTTCCCTCCAGCCGCTGGTATTCCGGCGCGGGCATCTACCGCAACGTGAAGCTCACCGTCTCCGAAAGCGTCCATGTGGCCCGGTACGGCACAAAGGTGGAAACCACCAACGCAGGCGCGGTAACGGCGTCCACCACCATTCAGAACGACGGCTCTTCCGCCGCCAATGTCACCGTCAAGCAGGAGATCTTTGAGCTGGACGGAACTACGTTTGAAAAGAAGGGCGCGGCGGTGGCCACCGACACCGCCTCCGCCGCCAGCGTGACCGCAAACGGCACGCAGGTGGTCACCCAGAACCTCACCGTCGCCAGCCCCAAGCTCTGGAGTTCCTGGGACAAGGGTACGCCCAACCTCTACGTCTTGGTAACCACCGTCCAGCAGGGCGACACGGTGCTGGACACCTATGAGACCGAGTTTGGCTTCCGCACCATCGAGTTTACCACCGACGTGGGCTTTAAGCTCAACGGCGAAAACGTGAAGCTCAAGGGCGTCTGCCAGCACCACGACCAGGGCGCGCTGGGCGCGGAGGCCTGGTACCGGGCGCTGGAGCGTCAGGTGGACATTCTCAAGGAGATGGGGTGCAACTCCATCCGCGTCACCCACAACCCCGCCGCCGACGAGCTGATCGAGATCTGCAACCGCAAGGGCATTTTGATCATCGACGAGTTCTTCGATGGCTGGCACCGCGCGAAAAACAGCAACTCCCACGATTTCGCCCGCTGGTTCAGCGCCCAGATTGGCTCTGATAACGCCCTGGTGGGCAAGAAAGCCGATGAAACTTGGGCTCAGCTCGTGGTGGAGACCGTCACCAACCGGGACAAGAACGCCCCCTGCGTTATCATGTACTCCATGGGCAACGAGATCACTGAGGGCGCCGGTTATGACAGCAACTATGCAACCAACGCGGCCAACATCATCCGTTGGGCTCAGGCCGTGGACGACACCCGTCCCCTGACCTACGGACAGAACGGCTCTTGCGTTAACGAGCTAAAGACGGCAGTGGCGGATCAGATCCACGCGGCCGGCGGCGTCATCGGTATCAACTACTATGGTTCCTTTAACCCCGAAACCGCTCATAGCACCTATCAATGGAAGATCGTCTCCTCCGAGACCGCTTCCGCTCTCAATTCCCGCGGCATTTATACCAACAAGCGCAACACCAGCAACAGCTGGGCTGCTGCAGAAAATGCCAATCACCCAGACGGCGCGGGTGCGCTGGACCGCCTCACCTCTTATGATAAAAATTCTGTGGGCTGGGGTGCAACGGCCAGCAACGCCTGGTGGCGGGTCATCCGGTCCGACTACGACGCCGGCGAATATGTCTGGACGGGCTTTGACTACATCGGTGAGCCGACGCCCTGGAACAACACCGGCAGCGGTCAGACCGGCACCGCTTGGCCCAAGAGTTCCTTCTTCGGCATTATTGACACCAACGGCATCCCCAAGGACAGCTACTATCTCTACCGCTCCATGTGGAACGACAATTCCCACACCCTCCACATCCTGCCCACCTGGGACGAGAGCGATTTGATGATCGACTCCAACGGCAAGGTAGAAGTGGTGGTTTACAGCGACGCCCCCATGGTCAAGCTCTATCTCAACAACACCGAGGTCGGCTCCGCTACCTCCACCACTCACACCACCGGCGCTGGACACGTTTACCGCACCTTCGACGCCGGAACAGGGGCCTTCGTCACCTCGAGCGGCCACCAGTCCCTCTACGCCACCTTCAACGTGACCTACTCCGAGGGCACCCTCCGGGCCGTGGCCTGTGACGAAAACGGCACCCCCCTGAATTGGGTCACCCAGGGCCGCAGCCAGGTCAAGACCACCACCGGCGCGTCCAAGCTGGTGGCCACCGCTGACCGGACTTCCATCAAGAACGACGGCAAGGACCTCTCCTACATCACCATCGACATCACCGACGCCAGCGGAGAGATCGTCAACGGCGCGGAGTCGGAGATCACCGTCTCCGTCACCGGCGACGGCGTGTTCATGGGCCTGGACAACGGCGTGCAGGCCGACCACACCTCTTTCCTCTCCCAGACCTGGAAGGCCGGGGCGGGCCGCCTGGTGGCCATCGTCCGGTCCACCAAGGAAGCTGGCTCCTTCACCCTCACCGCCACCGCCGACGGTCTCGCCCCCGCCGCCGTCACCGTCCAGACCAACGGCGCAACCCAGTCGAGCAACGACGCCCCGGTGAGCTATGAGCTGTCCAAGACCATCTACGTCCAGCTCAACACCGAGCCCACGCTGGAATCCATCACCACCGTTACCCTCGGCAACGGCAGCACCGTGTCCGGTACTATTGCGTGGGATTCCTATGATAAGTCGCTTTTGGCTCAAACCGGCGAGTTTGTCGTCACCGGCGTCATCACCATCCCCGGCTACACCATCCCCGTCTCCGTGGGCGTGGTGGTTCTGGACGATGTGGCGGCCCTGCTCAACTACTCCGCCGCCGTTCAGGTAGGCCAGATCCCTGTTCTCCCCACCTCCCGTCCCGCCGTCATGGCCGACGGCACGGTGGTCTCCGCTCAGTTCCCCGTTACGTGGGATCTGCCCGAGACAGCGGAAGACCAGGCCAGGCTCTTCCGCAAGGCCGGCAACGTAATCGTCAACGGCACCGCCGAGGCATTCGGCAAGACCTACAGCGTCACCGCCACCATCCGGGTCTCCGCCGGCTCCGTGGTGGAAGGTAACAGCGTCTCCTCCGCCGCCGTACGGCCCACCGTAGACAGTATATCAAACACCGACCTGCTCAAAGCCTTTGACGCAAACGCCTCCACCTCCTGGACGGGCAGCGGCGCGGCAAATGTGGAATTTGACACCGCTCAAAACCTCTACCGCATTGTCCTCCATTACGCTGGCGCCGTACCCTCCAACAGCAGCGTCACCATCACCTTGGACAGCGGCACGCTCGCCGTCCGGCCCACGGTCTCCGGCAACACCGCCACCTATAATCTGGGCGGCATCAACTCCTCCACCAATGTCACCCTGACCTTTGCCGGCGAGGTTTCTCTCTCCGAGGTGGAGTTGATTTCCGGCACTCCCATCTTCCCCATCGGCACCACCGCCGAGCTGGACGACGTAAAGATCAACGGTTCCTCCGTCTCCGCCGACCAGCTGGCCTCCAGGAACATCAAAACCACCTCCGTCAACGCGGTCATTAACCCGGTCAGCGCGTCTAACGTGGCGGTCACCATTCTGCCGGAGAACTCCGACAGCCAGATCGTCATTGTCACCGAGTCGGAGGATCACACCCAGCGCGCGGTCTACACCGTCCAGCTGGACGCGCCGCCGGAGCTTCCCGCCACAGACGATTCCAACGACTACGACCGCACCAAGACTACTGCCACCGCGCCCAGCAATTACAACGGCACAGGCAACGAGGGTCCCGCATCCAACGCGGTGGATGGCAACGAGTCCACCTATTGGCACAGTAACTGGGGTACGAACTCCGACGACAACCCCAATGATTTGACCAACAAGCCCGAAAAGCGCTATATTCAATTGGAGCTGGAAGAGGCCACTGAGCTGATCGCGCTGCGCTACAAGCCCCGTCCCACCGTCGCCAACGGTATTGTCACCAAGTACCGTGTGGAGGTCAGTACCGACGGCAACACCTTTGTCCCTGTTTCCGAGGGCGATTGGGCACACGACACGGCATGGAAAATCGCCATGTTTGATAGGCCTGTTACCGCAAAATACGTTCGCCTCTATGGTGTAGAGACCCGGGGCGCTGGCGGCGATACGCCCAACAAGTTCATGTCTGCCGCTGAGATCCGGGTAGTCATGGCCTCTGGCACCAACCTGATCGACCTCTCCGAAGCCATTCTCACCGTGGAGCCTAACGTCTTCGAGTGGAAGAACGTGGGCATTCGCCCGGGTACCGGCACCGAGGGCGCGACGGTCACCGTCACCCTCCGGGGCGAGGTCCTGACGTTGCATGAGGACTACGAACTGGCCTACGAGAACAACATTGACCCCGGCACGGCCTATATCTACGCCCGCGCCAGGAACACCGACAAATATCAGGGCGCGGCAGCGGCCACCTTCACCATCGTCAAGACCGACGCCAAGGTCACCTCTTTCCGGCCCGTTACCATTCCCGTCCAGCCGGGCATTGACCCCACCCCCAGCCTGCCCGCCACGGTCATGGCCTTCACCGATTCTGCTGACGGGCAGCCCATGGAGGTACCGGTGACTTGGGAGTTGCCCGATGACTTCGACACGTGGTACACCTTCCCCCAGGTCAAGGAGCGCGTCCTCAACGGCACAGTGGATCCCGATCTGCTTTCCGATCCCGACCTCAAGCCCACCGTCACGCTGAAGTTCGCCTACTCTCAGTCGGTGGACGGCATCTCCATGGTCACCGCCACCGGGGTGATCCCCGTCCTGCCCGACACTGTTACCGTCCAGTTTGACGACGGCACCAGCGGGGAGCGCACCGTCGCTAAGTGGTATGTCAAGGGCGACGACACCAAGGCTCCCCTCACCACTGCCAGCTTTAACACCGCGGGTTTGGTGGAGCTTGAGGGCGACATTATCGGCATTGACCGCGTCAAGGCCGTGGCCACCGTCCGCGTGGCCGCCGCCATCGCTTCCTCCAAAGACCTCGCCGAGAATGCCTCGACAAAGACCTATCAGGACGCGGGTGATAACCTTAAGCTGACAGCCATCGAAAACCTTTTCCCCATGGCTCTGGCCTATTGGAGCTCCGGCAACAACAACGCCTATCAGGCCATCAAGGGCAATGACGCCGCGGGCAGCACCGATCTGAAGGACCGCTGGAGCGACTGGGAATCCGGCACACCGCATCGTCCCACATGGTTTGGCGTGGCCTTTGAGACCTCCACCGAGGGTGTTACCGCCGCAGAAAATCAGGTCCTCACCCTTGTCCCCCATATGGTCAACAAGGCCGAGATCATGTTTGTGGACGAGAACGGCACCGGCAGCGCCGTTACCTTCCCCAAGTCCTATGTGCTGGAATACTATACCGGCCCTGTGGAAAATCTGACCTTTGACGCCCGCTTGACCTACGGCGGCAATATTAAGGGCCACGGCCGCGTCCGCGATTGGACCAACAGCCCCCTGAACGACGCCTCCAACTGGGCTCCGGTAACCGGAGCTACCTATCCCGCCGTCCCCACCGCCAACGGCCAGAAGCTCACCGTTGAGTTTGACACCATCTCCACCGCTATCATCCGTGTCAAGTGTGAGCCCCAGGACGGCAGCAAGTGGGTCGGCATTCAAAATCTGTCCGTCTACGGCCTCACCCCGCCCAGCGCCCACGGCGACTTCTCCGCCACCATCAAGCTGGATGGCGTTGACGTTGAGAAGGCTGCTTTCACCGAGGAATCCGCCGGCAATTACGTCCTCACCCGTCAGGTGAGCGCCAACGGCGACGCGACCGCAGGCATTCCCCAGCTGGCCGTCACCGCCACCAACAACGCCGCCGTCTCCGTCAAGCAGGCGGTGCGGGTGCCCGGAATGCTCGAGCCAGGCGGAGCCTGGGCCCAGGCGGTCATCACCTCCGAGGACGGCGCAAAGACCGAAACCTACACCGTCAAGTTCACCCGGGAGGGTGCCCCTGAGGGCTTCTTCATTGAGCTGGATGAAAACTTCCCTGCCAACATCAAGCTGGTGGACGCCTCCGGCAAACCTGTCACAGGCGCAACTCCCAACACCGAGATCACCGTCCAGGTGGCCAAGGGCTATCAGGCCCAGGTCTGGGTGGAGATCACCGAGGGAGACCGTCTTGGCGAGAGCATCGACGTTATCAACAACAAGTTCACCATGCCCGCCGCCAGTGTACACGTGTACGGCAGCGTTGTCGTCATCCCCTACAAGATCACCTATCTGCTGAACGGCGGCAGCTTCGTAGGCACTCCCCGCGAGACCTATAACGTAGAGATGGAGACCTTCTCCGTCAACGACCCCACCCGTCCCGGCTACGTCTTCCTCGGCTGGGTCGGCGGCGGGCTCACCCAGCCCACCAAGGGTCTGAGCATTGCAAAGGGCTCCGTGGGCGACCGCACCTACACCGCCGTGTGGCAGATCAACAGCTCCATCGGCGGAGGCGGCGGCAACAACGGCGGAGGCGGCGTGACCGTCCCTGTGGACAACATAGTCGTCACCACCAAGAATCCCGACGGCTCCACCACCGTGACCACCACCACGCCCGGCGGCCTGGTCTCCGCCGTTACCACCGCTCCCGACGGCACTCAGAACGCCGTCATCCAGATCCCGCAGAATAGCGGCTCCTCTGTCAAGGCCGTGATGCCCACTCTGGACGTGACCGGCGGCAAGACTCCCGAGGTCACCGTGCAGAACAATACCGGCCGTCCCCTGTCGGTGACCATTCCCACCGCCGGCGGCAACACCGTGGTAGCTGTCCGTACCAACACCGACGGCAGCGAGACCGTTGTCCCCTACTCCATCGTGGATGAGAACGGCCTGCGCCTCAAGGCGGAGCCCGGCGATCAGCTCCTGCACCTGGTGGACAACAAGAAGACCTTCAACGATGTGCCCGCCGACCATTGGTCCGCCGGTGCGGTGGACTTCGTCTCCAGCCGCGAGCTGTTCAACGGCCTGGGCAGCGCCAACACCTTCGCTCCCGCCGTGGCCATGGACCGGGCCATGATGACCACCGTTCTGTGGCGGCTGGCCGAAAAGCCCAACGCCGACGTGGTGGATCTCTTCGACGATGTGGTTTCCGGCTCCTACTACGAGCAGGCAGTCTGCTGGGGTGTCGCCACCGGCGTCATCAAGGGCACCGACAACGGCTTTGAGCCCGAGACGCCCATCTCCCGCGAAATGCTGGCCGTGATGCTCTACCGCGCCGCGGGCAGCCCCACTGTGGTAG
Organism: uncultured Oscillospiraceae bacterium; assembly: GCA_910579775.1. GTDB lineage: Bacteria > Bacillota > Clostridia > Oscillospirales > Oscillospiraceae > MGBC124762. The sequence goes on from CAJTUE010000003.1 coordinate 53,702, forward strand.
ACGAAATGCCCCGCCGCTTTACCGACGGCGCGCAGGTCTCCGGCTGGGCCCAGGAAGCGATGATCTGGTGCATCCAGAACGATATCATCAAGGGCTATCCCGACAACACCCTGGGCTCCAAGAACACCGCCACCCGCGCCGAAGTGGCCACCATGCTCCAGCGCTTCGTAGCCCATCAGATTTGATGAGGGAGGAGAAAACAATGAAAAAACGTCTATTGTCTCTGCTTCTCGCGTGTTTGATGCTAGTGTCCCTTGTCCCCACCGCCGCTTTTGCGGCGGCGGGGCACGGGGATGTCATCCCCGTGGAGGCACCTGCCGCTGATGAGGATGCCTCCGCTCCCTCCCTTGCCGCCCCTGCGGTGGTGGAAGACGACGTGCCAGCTGACTTGGCGGATGGGGAAAACACTGACTGGTGCCGCCCCACCGATGGCGTGACTGTCACCGCCTCCGCTGTCCAAGTAGTGGGCGACGCAGAAACCTCCAACGACTATCAAGCGTCCTATACGCCCAACTGCGTCCTCGGCTCCAACTATGGCTGGGACTTTGCAGGGGGCTCCAAAAACGGCAACAACAATGGCCGATGGCTCTCCACGGCTACCAAGGGTGCGACACACATCCTTACCGTAGACCTGGGTACCGTGCGCCGGGTCAGCTCTATCCACCTCTATTGGTTCAACAACAACTTTACCGGTCTGGATGTGGATATCTCCTCCAGCGAAAGCGGCGATGATTGGGTCAACGTCCGCACCCAAGACAGCCGCGTCCTTTCCCTGGTCCAGCGCCTCTCCTTCGCTGAGCAAGATGTCCGCCGTATCCGTCTCACCATAAGGAACGCCGACGACCAGGGTTTTTCCACCGACGCTGACGGTTACTATGATGTCTCCCTCTACCGCGTGGAGGCATATCAGACCGCCCCCGCCATTGACGACACCGTCACCGCCACTCCTCCCGCCGATAACGTCAACATGGCAGAGATCCAGCAGTTTGGGCATTTGGCACAGCCCAATGATACCTTTAACTGTTCCTCCGGAAAAGCCAAGGCGGACAACAACATCTACATCCGCTCCAGCGCCAGCAACTGGGTCACCGCCACATCCGGTCACCCCGTCAACACCAACCGCGCCGGCATGGCCTTTGACGGCGACAACACCACCGGCTGGAAGGCTGTGGCGGGCAACGGAACGGAAAAGCCTTGGATCATTGTAAACCTGGGCACCAACCGGGATATCAAAGGCATCAAGCTCAACTTCGGTTCTGCCAACGTAAAAAGCTTTATTATTGAAGGCACCACCAATCCCCAGGGCGAATCCTGGGAAACGCTCTACGAAAAGACGAACAACAACGCTCAGAACCTCGCCGCCAATCTGAGCAGCTCCAAGGCGGTCAGCTTTGTCCGCCTGACCATCAACGAATATGACACCACCGTCAACCCCAATGTCGTGCTCAATGAGATGGGTATCTACTCCAATGAGCAGGTTGCTGACGAGATCCCTGACCTTCCTGCGACTCCCGGCGGCAACCTATGCCGCCAGGAGGGGGCCTCTGCCAACGCCAGCAGCACAGAAGCCAACAACTTTCCCGCTTCCTGCGCCATTGACGGTAACACTGCGACCCGCTGGGCCAGTTCGGTCTCTGCTGCGCCGCACACCCTTACCATCGACCTGGGCGCACTGCGCACCGTCAGCATTATCAAGCTGGCTTGGGAACGCGGCAACATCAAAAACTTCAAGGTGGAAATCTCTGCTGACAACTCCACCTGGAACGCTGTCTACACCAAGGCTGACGACACACCCCTTACGGTGAGTGAACTGGACAAAGAGCTCTCCTTTAGCCCCGTTGCAGCCCGGTACATCAAAGTTACTGTCAACAGCTTTAACAATGTAGGCGTCTTGCGCGACGGAAGCAATTCCGTCTCCTGGGGCAATGTCAGCATCCTGGAGGTCGAGGCCTATCGCGATCAAGCCGCCCTCTCCGAAAGCGCCGCCGACATCCTCGCCCTCATCAACGCCGATTCCTTCACGGTGGCCGCGAATGACAACAAGCTGGTCCTGAAGGACACTGTTCAGATCCCCGCAGGCGCCGCCGTCACCTTCGCCGCCAACCTGGAGCAGGTGGTGGGTGCGGATCACACCGTCTTCACCCCTCTGGTAGACACAGTGGTGGATTTGGACGTGACCGTCACCTTAGGCAGCGACTCTGCCTCCACCGCCGGCAATGCCCCCATCCGGGTGACCATCCCCGGCGAGCATACCGCAAACGAGGGCAACGCCAAGCCCGCCGTCATTCCCGAGCTCATGGAGTGGTATTCCTCCTCCGCACAAAACGGTCAGAAGTTTACTCTCTCCGCCAACAGCCGCATCATTCACCGCTACGGCGCAACCGGCGGCTTCGACAACGTGGCCGATGAACTGACTGACGACCTCAACGATCTCTTTGACTTGGATATGACCACTGAGAAGAACCATGTTCATACTTATACCACCTACGACGAGATCCACAACAATGTTCAGGCCGGCGACATCGTCATCTATAACGTCCTTCCTAATGGCACCGCTGCCAATCTGGGTAAAACCGCCGGCTTCGATGATGAGACCTACCGCATTGAGATCACCGACCATGTCACCATCTTCGCCACCAACGCCACCGGCGCGTACTGGGCCACCCGCACCCTTCTCCAAGCCCTCAAGCTCAGCGGCGATATGACCGTCGCCCAGGGCACCATCCGCGACTACCCCGCGTACAAGGTGCGCAGCTTTATTCTGGACGTGGGCCGCAAGCCCATGAGCATGGATAAGCTTCGGGAGATCGCCAAGAACATGGCCTGGTACAAGATGAACGACTTCCATGTCCACCTCAACGACAACCTCATCTTCCTGGAGGACTACAACGGCTATGAAGACTCCAAGCGGGCCTATTCCGCGTTCCGTCTGGAGAGCGACCTCCAGGAGGAAGCAAACGCCACCGCTCCCTTGGCCGCCAAGGACTACCACTACACCAAGGAGGAGTACAAGGCCTTTGTGGAGGACAGCGCCAAGATCGGCGTGACCATCGTCTCCGAGATCGACGTGCCCGCCCACGCCAAGGCTATCGCAGACGCCTTCCCCTCCGTCTACGGTCGGAACAACGGAGCCAACCGCACTATGGTGGACCACCTGAACCTGACCCAAAAATACGAAGAATCCCTGGCGATCACCCAAAAAATCTTTGACGAATACATCGACTCCGGCGTGTTTGGCTCCGCTGTCCACTTTGGCGCAGATGAGTATTCGGACAGCCACCCCGCTTACCGCCGCTATGTCACCGACATGATCAATTACCTCAACACCAAATCTCAGCTCACCACCAAGCGCCTGTGGGGCAGCTTGACCACCCTGTCTAACAATCAGGATCAATACCCCGCCTCCGAGATCCCCACCGAAGGCATCCAGCTGAACGTCTGGAACTATGGCTGGGCTAACCCCAAGGATATGTATGACCTGGGCTTTGACCTGATCAACTGCAACGATGGCGCCCACTACATCGTTCCTTACTCCGGCTACTACCACCCCAACGGTCTGGGTACCGGGGGCTTCAACTGGACGCCAAATCAATTCAGCAACACGTGGATCCCCGCTTCCTCTTCCCAGATGGTCGGCGGCGCTTATGCTATCTGGAACGACTCCATCGACACCCGGGCCAACGGCGTGGACGAACAGGACCTCTTCAAGCTCTTCTTTGAGCCACTTCCCTACTATGCCTGCGCCCTGTGGGGTCGTGGTGACATGACCCTGGCCCAGGCAAAGGAGCGGGTAGCCGTGCTGAGCTACGCGCCCAACACCAACCCCACCAACCAGACCGAGCGCAAGGATGGCTCCGCGCAATACTTCCGCTATCCCTTCACCGACACCGCGGACAAGTCGGGCAATGACCGCACGCTCACCTTGGAAAATGCCACCGTGCAGGGCGGCGTTCTCTCCCTTTCCGGCGGTGTCAGCTATGCCGAGATCGGTCTGGACCGCCTGACCTGGGGCGATAAGCTCTCCTTCCGAGTGAAAAAGCTGGAGGGCGGTGGCTCCGAGCAGGTCATTTTTGAAGGGGAACACGCCTACGGCGACTTCGTGATCTCCGCCCTGCCCGTGGAGGGAGACGAGGACCACTGGAAGCTGGGCTTCTCCCGGGAGCTGTATGACTACGTCTTTGAAGACGCCCTTCTGCCCGTGGGCGAATGGGTGACCCTCACCCTGGTCTCCGAGGATCGCGCCACCTCTCTTCTGATAGAGGGCGACGAAGCCGTCCATATCCCCACCGGTTACTTCCTCTCCGACGAAAACTCCAACACGCCCTTTAACGGAAACTCCTTCCTCTCCGGCTCGGTCTCCGGCGGCATTTCCCGCGGCTCCTCCTTCTCCATCCCCGTGGCCCGCATCGGCAGCAAGAGCAATTCCTTCAAGGGTCTGGTGGATGATGTGTACGCCGCACCCTCTTCCTTCAGCGCGTCTGTAGAGGACGGACGGTACGACATTCCCGTCGAGCAGTACGCCCAGGCCACCTCCGGCACCGCGCAGCCCGGCAGCGCAGCCTCCAATGCCATTGACGGCAACCCCGACACAGTTTGGCACACCACCTGGAATGTTACCTGCCAGCCGGATGACCGTTGGTTTATGATCGAACTGCAACAGCTCACCGCTATCGGCGGCCTTAGCTATCTTGGCACCGGCGGTCAGAACGGTGCGATCCGCGAGTTCCGCATTGAAACCAGCCCCGATGGGCAGACCTGGACGGAGGCCGTCAACGGCGGCACCTTTGCCAACAAGGCCGAATGGCAGAGCGTGCGTTTCGGCCCGGTTGAAGCCAAATATGTCCGCCTTTGGGCCGACAAGACCGACGGCGCACAGGACAGCGGCCTTGGCACCGGCCAATTCATTTCTGCCGCTGAGATCCGCGTCTGCCGCCCCATCCGCCTGACGGCTACTGCCGAGGGCGCGGCGGACGGCATTGCTACCATCACTCTGGACGAGACCTCCTACCCGCTGGTGGGCGGCAAGGCCGAGCCTCTGCCTCTGGTCACCTTTGAGGGTGCTATGCTGGTCAAGGACGCGGACTACACCGTCAGCTACACCGGCAACACCGCCGCAGGGACCGCCACCGTCACCGTCGCCGGCAAGGGCGGTTACACCGGCTCTCTCCAAACCACCTTTACCGTCACCGAGGCTCCCGCCGCCGTCAGTCTGGCTGACGCCACCGTCGAGCTGCCCGCCTCCTGCCCCCTGCTGGATGGAAAAGCTCAGCCCGATCCCGTGGTCACGCTGGGCGGCGTCACTCTGGTGCGCGGTCTGGACTACGACGTGTCCTACTCCAACAACACCACCGCCGGGGCCACCGCTACTGTCACCATCACCGGCATTGGCAGCTATGAGGGCGAATGCTCCGCCACCTTCACTGTGGCCGCCACCATCGTGACAAAGGACTTGAGCAACACCTCCCTCACCAGGGTCACCCTCCACCAGCTTACGTTCCCCTATATGGGAGCCGCTGTCGAGCCCGACCCCGTAGTTACCTATGACGGCGAGACCCTGGTCGAGGGCAAGGACTACACCGTGGCCTATTCCGGCAACAACGACATTGGCGCCGCCACCGTCACGGTCTCCGGCATCCTCCCCTACTGCAAAGGCACGGTCTCCGTCCGCTTCACCATTGTGGACCCCGACGCGGGCAATGACCTCAGCAACGCGGAAAAGACCAAGGTCACCTTCAAGCCCGCGGAATACGCCTACACCGGCAAGCCCATCATTCCCACCTTCACCGTCACCTACGCCGGCAGGCGGCTGACCGAAAACGAGGACTACACCGTGACGTACCTCAACAATGTTAACGGCGGCACCGGCGTGGTGGTCATCAGCGGTATGGGCGAGTATTACGGCGAATTCCCCGCCACCTTTGTGATCACCGGCGGCGGAAACGCCGGTGGCGGCTCCGGCGGCTCTTCCTCTGGCGGTTCGACCACCTCCAGTTCTAAGCTGCCTGACGGCGCCAATGTCACCACCAAGACCTATGCGGACGGCGCCATGACCTCCACCGTCACCTATCCGGGCGGCACGAAGATCACCGCGGACATCCCCGTCACCGGCCCCATCACCGCCGTGGTCACCGTCCCCGCCAGCGCCGACCAGGTCACCGTCACCATCCCCACCCGCACCGAGCCCACCCCGGGTCAGGTGGCGGTCATCCTCCACCCCGACGGCACCCAGGAGATCGTCAAGACCTCCCTGCCCACCGAGGGCGGCGTTTCCGTCACCCTGGACGACAGCGTGATCCTCCAGGTGGTGGACAACACCCCCAGTTTTGTGGACGTTCCCGCCAGCAACTGGGCCAAGGACGCCATCACCTTCGTCACCAGCCGGGAGATCTTCAACGGCACGGGCAACAACACCTTCTCCCCCAACAGTGACATGAGCCGCGCCATGGTCTGCACCGTCCTGGCCAATCTGGCTGGCGAGGACACCAAGGCCGGGGCCACTTGGTATGAAAAGGGTCTGACCTGGGCTAAGGAAAACGGCGTCAGCGACGGCACGGTTCCCCACGCGATCATCACCCGTGAGCAGCTGGCCGCTATGCTCTACCGCTATGCCGGCTCTCCCGAGGCAGAGGGTGAGCTCTCCGACCGCTTCCGTGATAAGGACGCCGTCTCCTCCTGGGCGGAGGCCGCCGTGGTCTGGGCCGTGGAGAACGGCCTGCTCAAGGGCCGCAGCAGCCTTGACGGTCTTGACCTCGCCCCCGGCGACACCGCCACCCGCGCCGAGGTAGCCGCCGTGCTCCAGCGCTACGTGGCTCTGATCAGCAAATAAAGCAAGCTTCCCCCCATAGCAGCAAGACTGAGGGACGGTCCTTCTGTCGGGTCCTATCCGACGGGAGGACCGTCCCTTCTGTCTTGCCCTTGCGCAGGCGTTGCCCCTTTCTTTTTTTCCGGAAATGTGGTATACTATCTCCAATTGATTTAGGAGGTCCCTTCCATGAAATATTCCGGCGTCTTTTTTGACTTTGACTACACTCTGGGCGACGCCACCGAGGCCATCGTCGCCGGGTTTCTTTACGGCCTGCACACCATGGGCTACCCCATCCCCACCCGTGAGGCCATCCGCCTCACCGTGGGTCTGGTGCTCAAGGACGGCTTCACCGCCCTCACCGGGGAGACGGACGAGGCCAAGCGGGAGGAATTTACCCGTCTCTACCGCTCCATCTGCACCCCCGCCCAGATCGCCACAGCCGTCCTCTGTCCCGGCGCGGAAGAGCTTTTGAACACGCTTCACGCCAAGGGCGTGAAGCTGGCGGTGGTGAGCAGCAAGCCGGGGCCTATTCTGGAAAAGATCCTGGAGCGGCAGGGGGCCGCTCACCTCTTTGACTTTATCATCGGCGCAGATGCGGTGGAAAAGCCCAAGCCCGATCCCGCGGGCATCCTGGCCGCCCTCAAGACCACCGGTCTTACCAAGGACCAGGTCCTCTACTGCGGCGACACGGTGATCGACGCTGAGGCCGCCAAAAACGCCGGGGTGGACTTCTGCCCCGTCCTGAACGGAACGACCCCGGCAGAGGCCTTTGAGCCCTGGCCCAAGGTCCACCTCTCCCCCACTCTGGACGATCTTCGCCAGTGGCTGGTAAAGGAGGCTTTGGTATGACCTTTAACCTCCTTGCCGTAGGCGACGTGGTAGGGGACAGCGGCATTGAGATGCTCTCCCGCCACCTGCCCGCCCTGAAAAAGATGAAAAGCATCGGATTTGTGGTGGTCAACGGGGAAAACGCCTCGGGCGTGGGCATCCACCCCCGCCAGGCTGACGCCATCTTCGACGCCGGGGCGGACGTGATCACCCTGGGCAACCACACCTGGAACCGCCTGCAGATCGTCAAGTATCTGGAGTCCAACGACTGCATCCTCCGCCCCGCCAACTACACCAACCGGGTGCCCGGCCGGGGGTTTGGCGTGTTTCAGGGTCCGGGAGGGGTGCGGATCGGAGTGATGAACCTAATCGGCCGCACCGAGATGGACGCCAACTTCGACAACCCCTTTACCCTGGCCCCCCGGCTCATCCGAAACGCTGATGTGGACGTGGCGGTGGTGGACTTTCACGCCGAGGCCACCAGCGAAAAGGGCGCCATGGCTTACCATTTGGACGGCCTCGGTCTGAACGTCGCTGCCGTGTGGGGCACCCACACCCACGTTCCCACCGCCGATACCCAGATCCTTCCCCACGGCCTGGGGTTTGTCACCGATCTTGGCATGACCGGCCCCGCCCAGTCGGTGCTGGGCATCCGGCCCGACATGGCGGTCAACCGTTTCCTGGGCGGTCTCCCCGCCCGGTATGAGAGTGCGGATGGCCCCTGCAAGCTGGAGAGCGTCCTCTTCACCATCGACGCTGACCGGGGCGTATGTACCGCTCTGGAACGCTTGGACATCCACGAATGACCGGTCCCGCGAGGCCTTAGAGAAAGGAGGGGCGACCCCATGTTGACACTGCTCCACGCGGGAGACTTTCATCTGGACACCCCCTTCCGCTCTCTGCCCCCCCGGGAGGCCCAGCGCCGCCGCCGGGAACAGCGCCGCGCCCTGGATGCCCTCCGGGATCTGGCCGTGGCCAGACAGGTGGATCTGGCCTTGCTGGCGGGGGACCTCTTTGACGCCTCCACCATCTACCCCGAGACAGTGGAGGCACTTTCCGCCGCCCTGGCGGGCTTCCCCTGCCCGGTGTGCATCTCCCCCGGCAACCACGACCCCTTCACCGGCCATTCCCCCTACAACACCCATATTTGGCCGGACAATGTACATATTTTCTCCACCGAGGCCGTCTCCTCCCTCACCTTTCCCGACCTGGGCGTGCGGGTGTATGGCTTCGCCTTCACCTCCCCCGCTCGGGAGGACGATCCTCTGGCGGGCTTTCGCCCCCCGCAGGACGGTCTTGTGAACCTGGGGGTATTCCACACCCAGATTGGCAAGACGGGGCCTTACGCCCCCACAGACCCCGCTTTTCTGGCCCAAAGCGGTCTGGCCTATGCCGCCCTGGGCCATGTCCACCAGACCACCCCGCCCGACTTATCGCTCTCCACCCCCTGGGCCTACTGCGGCTGTCTCATGGGCCGGGGCTTTGACGAGTTAGGGGACAAGGGGGCGTGCGTCGTCACCCTGGACAATGGCAAGGTCACCGACTGGCAGTTCGTCCCCCTGGCCCCAAGCCGCTATCTGCTGCTGGAGGCGGAGGTCACCGGGCAAGATCCCAAGGCCACCCTGCTGGATGCCCTGGGCCACGACCACCTGGAGGACTACTGCCGCGTCACCCTGCGGGGGGAGTCGGCGGCGCCGGACCTCCCCGCCCTCGCCGAAGCCGCCCAAGGCCGCTGTCGGGCCCTGGAGCTGCGGGACGACACCGCGGTGCCCCAGGATGTCTGGGCACGGTTGGAGGAGGAGACCCTCACCGGCCTCTTCCTCCGGGAGCTGCACCAACGGCTGGACGCCGAGACCGACCCCAACGCCCGGCGGACGCTCCAGCTGGCCCTGCGCTACGGTCTGGCCGCCCTGGAGGGAAGGGAGGCGCCCCGATGACCATTCTTCGCATGACCGCCACCTTCGGCGGCTTGGAAAACCGGACCCTGACCCTCACAGACGGCCTCAACCTTCTGGAGCTGCCCAACGAGGGGGGAAAATCCACCTGGTGTGCCTTCATCCGGGCCATGTTTTACGGCGTGGAGACCCGCAAGGGCCGGGAGACCTCCGAAAAGAACCGCTACACCCCCTGGTCCGGCTCTCCTATGGCGGGGACCATGGACCTGCTCTGGCAGGGCAAGGCCATCACTTTGCGCCGCTTTCCCAAGGGCTCGTCGCCCTTTGGGGGTTTTCAGGCGGTGTATACCGGCACGGAGGAGCCCGTCCCCGGCCTCACCGCCGACAACGCGGGTCAGACCCTGCTGGGCTTTGGCAAGGAGGTCTTTGAGCGCACCTGCTTCATCGGGCAGGGGGTCATGGCCTTCGGCCCCTCCGCCGAGCTGGAACAGCGGCTGGCCGCCCTGGCCTCCTCGGGGGAGGAGGACGTGTCCTATTCCGCCACCGAAGCCACCCTCCGCGCCTGGCGCAACGCCCTCCAGTCCAACCGGGCCAACGGCTCCATCCCCAAGACCCAGGCCGAGCTGGCCGAGCTGCAAAGCACCCGGCGGCATATGGAGGAGCTGGAGCGGACGGTAGCCGACTGCGACCGCGATCTGGAGCGTCTTGCCGCCGAACAGGAAGAGGCGGAGGCGGATCTGGTCCTCCACACCGCCGCCCAGGCGGAGGCCTGCCGCCAGCGCTATGAAAAGGCCAAGGCCAACCTGGCCGAGGCCCAAGCCGCGTGGAGCGCCCTGCAAGACCCACCCCTCTCCCTGCCCGAGCCGGAGCCGGAGGACGGTGGGGAGCTGAACGCGTTTATTACCCGGCGCTGGACCATCAGCGTCGCCCTTCCCCTGCTGGCAATGGGCGTGGCCCTGGCCGCCGCGGGCATTGGCGGGCTCGTGCCTCTCTTTCTCGCCCTGCCCCTGGCCGCTGTCCTTTTGCTGTCTGGCGGAGGTCTTTTCCTCTTCCGCCGCCGGGAGCTGGAGCGTCAACAGAAGGAGCGGGACGCCGTCCGGCTGCGCCGGGAGGAAGGGGAGCGACAGCGCCAAGAGGACCTTCGCCGCGCCGCCAAGGCCTGCCTGGAGGCGGCAGAGCTGGCCTGGGAGGCCGCCTCTCAGGGGGGAGAGCCTTCCCCTCCCGCTCCCTCCGCCCCGCCCAAGCGCTCCCTGGAGGAGGACCGCGCCCGTCTGGCCCACGCGGAGCGGGCCCTGGACGACCGGCGGCAGCAGCGCTCCCGCGCCCTGGGCAACATCCAAGGGCTGGGAGACAGGACCGAGCTGGAGGAACAGATCGCCGTCCTTCGCCAACAGCTCAAGGCCGAGGAGGAGCAATACGCCGCTCTCACCGCCGCCATGGATGCCCTGGCCGCCGCGGAAGCCCGGCTCCAACAGCGCTTCTCCCCCGCCGTCAGCGCGTTGGCCGGGGAGATCCTGGCCAAGCTCACCGCGGGCCGCTATGACGCGCTCACCTTCACCCGGTCCTTCGAGGCCCTGGCCGCCGTCCCCGGCGTCCCGCCCAAAAGCGCCGCCCTGCTCTCCCGCGGCACCGCCGACCAGGCGTATCTGGCCCTGCGCCTCGCCATCTGCCTGCTGGCCTTCTCCGGCGGAGAACGCGCCCCCATCATCCTGGACGACGCCCTGGTCGCCTTTGACGACCAGCGTCTTTCCCTTGCCCTGCAAGTACTGCGCGACTTTGCCGTTGACCGGCAGGTCTTGCTCTTCACCTGTCAAGGCCGGGAAAAGACCGCCCTGGCGCAAAGGCCGCTTGCATGAAGGGGCTGGGCTGTGGTATAATAGCCGCAAGCGGCTATTATACCAACTTTATGCCGCCTTTGCTCCCCGGCTTTGCCGGGAACCGCAAAGGATGGCACATTATACCACACCGCTGCGCGGATGTGGTATAATTACATTTTAGAGTAAACTTCTCCCAAGGGAGGGACCCCATATGAAACAGGATAAAAAGGAAACGGAGGAGTTGGAGCTGGACCCCATGTACACCCCGGAGACCCGGGCCCAGTCCTTCCGGCTGGCGGTATACAGCTGGCTTCAGCCCCTTCTCTTCGCGCTGGTGTTTCTGATCCTTTTGTCCACCTTCGCGGGCCGCATCATCGGGGTGGACGGCAGCTCCATGTTCCCCACCCTTCACGACCACGACATGCTGGTGCTCCAGAGCCTGGCCTACAAGCCCGCCCAAGGGGACATCGTGGTCCTCACCCAGCGGTCCTTCAGCGACAAGCCCATCGTCAAGCGGGTCATCGCCACCGGGGGCCAGACGGTGGACGTGAACTACGACGACAACACGGTCACCGTCACCGATCCTGACGGTACCCGCACCGTGCTGGACGAGCCCTATCTGGGTGAGCCCATGCACCGACCCGGCTCGCCCACCAATGACCACATTGAGGTCCCCGAGGGCTCCATCTGCGTCTTTGGCGACAACCGCAACAACTCCACCGACTCCCGCTCCCCCTCGGTGGGCACGGCGGACGAGCGGTGCGTGTTGGGCCGGGCGGTGCTGCGGATCCTGCCCCTCCACCGGTTTGGGGTGCTGTAAGATGAGACTGGATAAGTGGTTGAAGGTCTCCCGCCTGATCAAGCGGCGCACCGTGGCCAACGAGGCCTGCGACAACGACCGGGTGTGGGTGGCGGGACGGCCCCAGCGGGCTTCCTACGACGTAAAGGTGGGCGACGTGATCGAGCTTCATCTCGGCCCCCGCGTGACCCGTATTGAGGTCCTGGCCGTGGAGGAACATACCCAAAAGGGCGACGCCGCGGGACTTTATCGGGAGCTGCCTGCCGAGGCATGAATCAAACATAAAATACCCCCATTCTTCGTATGCTCAAAGAAGAATGGGGGTGTTTTCATGTCTCGTGAAATAAAAGTTACGGTCCTGATCTTTTTCCTGACAACGCTGGCCGGTTCCGCGCTCCACTTTCTCTATACGTTCTGTCCAAACGCGCTGACCGCCGTCCTGGCCCCGGTGGACGAAAGCATCTGGGAGCACGGCAAGCTGATCCTCTGGCCCGGCGTACTGTCCGCCGCTCTGCTGACCCGGCTGTACGGCAAAGGGGCCCGGCGTTTTGCCGCGGTGGCCCTGGGGCTTGTGATCCTGGTGGTCTGGGGCTTTCTTTACAACTCGGTGCTGAAGGGCCCGGAGTTTGGAAATATCCTCTCCTATGTGGCAGAGATGGGATTTATGTTCTGGCTGCCCTGCCGCCGCTCCACGCCGCCAGCGCCGTGACTGCCGTGGCCGCGGCCCCCAGGGCCACGCACATCCACAGCATGGCGTTCACCCCACCCAGGTCCAGCGCCCGACCCGCCACCACGCTGCCCATGACGCCGCCCAGACCGTTGGAGGCTACCATCATCAGGGTCTGGCCCTTCACCTGGTCCGACGGATCGATCACATCGCTGACATAGAGCACAGAGGCGGGGGTAAACAGGCCGTAGCCAAGCATCTGGATGGGCTGGACCAGCCACACCGCCCAATAGGCAGAGGTAAAGATCATCAGCAGAGCCTTCAGGGTCATAAAGACCATACTCACCACCAGGAGCTTCCCCGCCCGCCCCCGGCGGTAGAGCCGGTCAAACAGTAATGCGGCCGGCAGCTCGGAGGCCGCCATCAAAAAGAGCGCGATACCTAAGTGCGCCTCGTCCCCGCCACGACTGCGGACAATGTTAATGAGGAAATTGCTCATGGGCAGCACCGCCGTAATGCCCAGCAGAATACCCAACAGCATCGCGGCAAACCGAGGATTGTCCCGCAGCAGCCGCCAGGCGTTTTTCGGCTTCCGGACCGTCTCCCTGCTCCCTTTCCATGCGGGGTCGAACCTTGGGAAGGTCAGCACAGTCAGGATCAGAGCCACCATCAGCACACTATGCGTCCAAAGCGTGGACTCCACTCCGAACCGTCCGGCCTGGAACCCCAGAAAGACACACACCAGTGCGTAGGACAGCGAACCGAGCCCCCGCCCGAAGGAATAGGACAGCTTCATTCCGGCCTGGATGAACTGCACCGCCATGGCATCCATTAACGGGTAAGCGGAGATCTCCAGCGCGCCCAGAATGATAAAAAGAATACTGGTGCCCACCATGCCCATGGGAAGCATCAGGGCCAGCCCCGCGAAAAAGGCCGCCCCCAGGCATATGGAGACGATCTTTTTCAGCGGCACATCAGGGTGCCTGTCGGCATAGCTGCCCAGCAATGGCTGGGCCACCACCCCCGCCAGACACCGCAGGGCTACGATCACCCCCACCTCGGTGTTGTGAAAGCCTCTGGAGAGAAGCAGAGTGGCCTGATAGGCACAGATCGCGGCAAAGGCCGCCCAGAAGGCGGCCTGCATCAAGATATACCGAATGTTCAAACGCTTGGAAGAGGGCATATGTATATCTCCCTTACAAATGGAACTGGCGGCGCGCCCATGCCCGCAGGCCGGGGACCCGGCGCACCACGATGAGCACCGCCATAATGGCCGCGCAGGCGGCAAAGACCACCAGCGACCACAAGGGCTGCCACGCCCCCGTCAAAAAGCGGTCCACAAACAGCTCAATGCACAGGCAAGACGCCGCCACCGCGCCGATGACAAGGGTGATGGCGCTCAAAATAGAGCGGCGGGGCAGGCAGAGGGCCAGGCCCAGGACGATGGCGGTCTCCGCCAGCACAATGGGCAGGGCCAGGCCAAGGTACCACACCCGGCCGTTTAGATCCAGACTGATGAGAAACAGGTATAGGGCCACCGCCGCGCCGTCCAGAAGCACCTTGACGGCCCGGTGGAGCTTGGGCTGAAAGATGGGCAGGATCAGCCAAAACCAGACCGTCAGCAGCGCGCCGATCGCATAGAGACTCCACAGCCGCCCGGGCTTCAGAAAGATATTCAACACCCCGCACACCGCCGCCACCGCGCATAAGAGCACCGTCAGCAGCAGGGCCAGCTCCCCCTTCCCAGGCAGCTCCACCGTGGAGGACCGGGTGGGATAGGGGGGTGGGGAGGTGGTATCCCTGGGGCTTTTGGGATCGTGGACGGGGGTCTCGCAGAGGGGACAGACGGCGGCGGTGGGGTCCAGCTCCACGCCGCAGTGGACACAATAGGACATCAAGCTTCCCTCCTAACGGTTCTCTCCCTGGCCCGGGCCCTGCCCGGGTTCGGGGCGGTTGGAGAGCACCTTCACAGGAAGGCCCTCCCGGACGAGGAAGCGGAAGAACTCCCGCTCCACGTCCCGCTCCTTTAAATTGCTGGCAAAGGAAATAGACAGCACGTCGCCGCAGGACACGCTGGCGCAGTTGACGGTGTCGCCGTAGGGCTGGCCCAGCACCGCCTCCACCCGCTCGATATGCCGGGCCATGGAGGCGGGGGCCTGAAAGACGCCGGGGTTTGTGTAGGTCATAGAGAAGGGGCGGATGGCGGCCAGGCGGTAAGAGAACTTCATCACCGGGTCCTTGAGCGCGCAGGGCACTGCCTTTAAAATAGGGTTCCTTTGAAAGTTCACGTTCCCTGTAATGTTCCCTTTCATTAAAGGGCGGCTCAACTCCAGGCGCAGCTGGTAGCGCACCTGCTCCACCACCTCGGGGAAGGTGTAGTCCCCCAGCCGGGGGTCGATGTGGGGCCGGGCGGTGAGGATGAAGTTGCGCACCGTCTCGGTGGAAAAAAACCGGCGCAGATCGATGGGAATGGCCAGGGACACCGGCCGCTCCCTGCGCCCCCCTCGCCGCTGGAGCTCCATGAGCGTCCAGATGAGGGCGGCGGACAGATATTCCGTCACCGAGCCGCCGTAGGCCTTGGCCTTTTGCTTGACCTTCTCCACCGATAAAATGCCCTGGGTGACGTTGAGGGTATAGAACGGCTCAGGAGTGCCTGTGGGATGATAGGCGGTTTTCTTCCACTCCCGGGGAGCGGCGCGCCCCCCGGCATAGCGGCGGTAGGCGTCCTCCAGTTCTCCGGGCCTCGGCGGCTCGTCTATGTTCAAGATTCCGTCGGCGTCAGGAACATCCTCCCCCAGCTCCCGGAAGTAGCACGCCAGCAAAGTCTTGAAAAACACCATGGCCCCACCGCCGTCGCTGAGCGCGTGGAAGCATTCAATGGACACCCGGTCCTCATAGCGGCACACCCGCATCAAGCGGGTGGCCTCCCCGCAGGGGTCCATAGGCTGACAAAAGTTGCACACGTCCTCCTGGACAAAGGGGCCGGGGCGGTCGTCGGGGACAAAATAGTACCAAAATGCCCCTTTGCGCAGACGTACATGAAAGGTGGGAAAACGGGGAATGGTCTTTTCCAGGGCCCGTTGAAGAGCGGCGGAGTCCACCGTCTTGTCCAGCACGGCGGAGATCCGGTAGACAGGGGAGTAATCATCGTCTGAAATGGCGGCGTAGAGCACGCCGGCGTTGTCCATGGGATACCAGGTCTCGGGGACCGGGCTTTTTCTGGCCACGCGATTCCCCCCTCTCTCGGTGATATTTGGAAAATACATTGTAACACAGATTCCTTTGTGTTACAATACGGTTATCTTATCCCATCTCATTTTCGTCAGGAGGAATGGACATGGAAAAACGCATTACGCCCAGAAAGGCAGCCATCATCGGCTGCGGCTTCGTGGGCTCCGCCACCGCCTTCGCTCTGATGCAGAGCAAGCTCTTCTCCGAGATCGTTTTGCTGGACGCCAACCAGGACAAGGCGGACGGCGAGGCCAAGGACATCGCCCACGGCATCCCCTTTGCCGGACAGATGAAGATCTACGCCGGGGACTACAGCGACCTTTCCGACGCCTCCATCGTCATCGTCACCGCCGGGGCTAACCAGAAGCCTGACGAGACCCGGCTGGACCTGGTCCACAAGAACGTGGGCATCTACAAGAACATCATCCCCCAGATCGTGGCCTGCGGCTTTGGGGGCATTCTACTCATCGTCTCCAATCCCGTGGACATCCTCACCTACGCAGCCGTCAAGCTGAGCGGCTTCCCGGAAAACCGGGTCATCGGCTCGGGCACGGTGCTGGATACGGCCCGGCTGAAATACGCCCTGGGGGAGCATCTGTCGGTGGACAGCCGGAGCATCCACTCCTTCATCATTGGCGAACACGGAGACAGCGAGATCGCCGCCTGGAGCAGCACCAACGTCTCCGGCATTCCCGTCAACGATTTTTGCGAGATGCGGGGCCACTTTGACCACGAACGGTCCATGGAGCGCATTGCCGCCAACGTGAAAAACAGCGCCTATGAGATCATCGCCAAAAAGCAGGCCACTTACTATGGTATTGCCATGTCGGTCAAGCGCATTTGTGAGTGCATTGTCCGGGACGAGAAATCCATCCTCCCCGTGTCCTCCATGCTCCACGGGCTATACGGCATTGAGGACATCGCTCTGAGCATGCCCGCCATTGTGGGGGCGGACGGCATTGAGACCCATGTGCCCATCTCCCTGGACGACCAGGAGACCGCCGCTCTTCAGGCCTCGGCCGGGACCCTGAAGGAAGTGGCCCAGGGCCTGGACCTGTAAAGGCGGGAGGTCTGTATGGCAAAGAAGCTGACTGACGAGGAAGAGCAGGTCCACCTAGACGCCAAGCGCGCGGAGCGGTCCGCTGAAAAGACCGCCAAGGACCACGCCAAGGCAGAGCAGAAGCGGCTCCAGCCCATGATGAAGATCCTCAAGGCCATCCACTCCTTTGGCGGAGGGGAATCCATGGCCCCCAAGGACCTGGCCCGCCAGCGGCATGGCCACGAGCTGCTGGGCCGGTTGGTCACCCCCATGATCGGCATGACCTGGGAGACCTTTGACCTGAACGGTATGCCCTGTGCCTGGACCCGCCCTGACCGGGGCCACGACCGCCGCCACGCTATCCTCTACTGTCACGGCGGCGGCTACACCAGCGGTGCCCTGGGCTACGCCCGTATTTTAAGCTCCAAGCTTTCCCACGTCACGGGCTACCCCGTCCTCTCCTTCCAATACCGTCTGGCTCCCGAGCATCCCTATCCTGCCGCCATTGAGGACGGCATGGCCGCCTGGGACTACCTGATGCACCAGGGCTTTGGCGCCCGGGACGTAGTCATTGCAGGAGACAGCGCCGGGGGCAACATGGCGTTGTGCCTCACCCAAAAGCTCCGGGAGCAGGGGCGGCTCCTGCCCCACGCCCTCATCCTCATGTCCCCCTGGACAGACATGTCCGCCCAGGGAAAGTCCTACAAGGAGAACGCAGACATCGACCCCATGATCACCTTGGACTATGTTAAGGGGGTGCGCAATGCCTATGCCGGAGAAACGGAGGACTGGACCGATCCCCACCTCTCCCCTCTCTACGGTTCCTTTAAGGGCTTTCCCCCCACCCTCATCCAGGTGGGCACCAACGAGATCCTGCAGTCCGACTCCATCCGCCTGCGGGACAAGCTGGTGATGGCCGGGGTGCCCTGCCGGCTGGAGGTGTGGAAGGACATGTGGCATGTGTTCCAGATGTTCCCCGTGCGACAGGCCGGAGAGGCCATGGACGACATCGGGCACTTCCTTCTTGAAATGTCCTAGTAGGGGCGGGTTCCAAACCCGCCCGTATGGGCAGGGTAAGAAACGCAAATAAGCCTTGCCAAAGGCTGACAAGCCTTGTATAATGAAAGAGCTAAGCGGTTATCATCCGAATAGACTTATGGGAATTTGATAGAGGTGTCAAAAATGTTTAGTAAAGATATTGGAATCGACCTGGGTACCGCCTCCATCCTGGTGTTTGTCCAGGGGAAGGGCGTAGTCCTTCGCGAGCCGTCCGTGGTGGCCATGGACAAGAACTCGGGCAAGCTTCTGAAGGTTGGCGCGGACGCCCAGGCTATGCTGGGCCGCACCCCCGGCAACATTGTCGCCATCCGTCCCCTGCGCGAGGGTGTTATTTCCGACTACGACATGACTGAGCGGATGCTCCGGGAGTTTATCCACAAGGTCAGCTCTTTCCGCATCTTTAAGCCCCGCGTGGTCATCTGTGTCCCCTCGGGCATTACCGAAGTTGAAGAGCGCGCCGTTATCGACGCCGGCATTCAGGCGGGCGCCCGTCGAGTGTACCTCATTGAGGAGCCTCTGGCCGCCGCCATCGGCGCGGGCATCGATATCACCAAGCCCGACGGCCATATGATCGTAGACATCGGCGGCGGCACCACCGACATCGCCGTGATCTCTCTCTCCGGCATCGTGGAATCCGCCTCTATTAAGATCGCCGGCGACCAGTTTGACGAGGCCATTGTGAAATACATCCGCCGCAAGCACAACGTCCTCATCGGCGACCGCACCGCCGAGGAGCTGAAGAAGCAGATCGGCTGCGTCTTCCCCCGCCCCGAGGAGCAGACCATGGAGATCAAGGGCCGCTGCCTGATGACCGGCCTGCCCCGGGTGTTCACCGTCACCTCCAGCGAGATGATCGAGGCCTTTGAGGAGGTCTCCACCCGCATCCTGGAGGCCATTCACGGCGTGCTGGAGCGCACGCCCCCCGAGCTGGTGGCGGACATCTCCACCAACGGCATCGTCATGACCGGCGGCGGCAGCTTGGTCTGGGGCTTTGACAAGCTCATTGAGAGCCACACCGGCATCGCCACCTATGTGGCCGACGACGCCATCTCCTGCGTGGCCTACGGCACAGGCAAGAGCCTGGAGTGGATCAACGACATGCAGGACGGGACGATGAACATCTCCAGACAGAAACAGATGAACTAATGCCTCAATACGTCATGGCGCTGGACGCCGGGACCACCAGCAACCGCTGTATTCTCTTTGACCAGAGCGGCGTCATGCGCAGCGTGGCCCAAAAGGAGTTCGCCCAGTATTTCCCCCGGCCCGGCTGGGTGGAGCACGACGCCAACGAGATCTGGTCTGGAATGCTGGGCGTAGCGGTGGAGGCCATGCATAAGATCAACGCCACCGCCGGAGATATTGTCGCCATCGGCATTACCAACCAGCGGGAGACCACCGTAGTTTGGGACAGGCACACCGGCGAGCCGGTGTGCCCCGCTATCGTGTGGCAATGCCGCCGCACCAGTGAATACTGCGACGCCCTTAAAGCAAAGGGCCTTACGGAGACCGTCCGGCAAAAGACCGGTCTGGTCATCGACGCCTACTTCTCCGGGACCAAGCTGCGCTGGGTCCTGGAAAATATCCCCGGCGTCCGGGAGCGCGCGGAACGGGGAGAGCTGCTGTTTGGCACGGTGGAGACCTGGCTTATCTGGAAGCTCTCCGGCGGAAAGGTCCACATCACCGACTATTCCAACGCCAGCCGCACCATGATGTTTAACATCAACACCTTGGATTGGGACGAGGATATCCTCAAAGAGCTGAGCGTCCCCCGGTGTATGCTTCCTCAGGTCCGCCCCTCCTCGGAGGTGTACGGCGAGACTGACCCGACCCTCTTCGGCGGGGCCATCCCCATCGGCGGGGCGGCGGGGGACCAGCAGGCCGCCCTCTTCGGCCAGACCTGCTTCCGCCCCGGCGAGGCGAAAAATACGTACGGCACGGGCTGTTTTCTCCTGATGAACACAGGGGAGAGGCCTGTCTTTTCTCAAAACGGCCTGGTGACCACCGTCGCCTGGGGGCTGGAGGGCAAGGTGACCTATGCACTGGAAGGCTCCATCTTCGTGGCGGGGGCGGCCATCCAATGGCTTCGGGACGAGCTGAAGTTCATTGACAGCGCCCCCGAATCGGAGGTGCTGGCCCGCATGGTCCCCGATTCCAACGGTTGCTATGTGGTCCCCGCCTTCACCGGTCTGGGTGCCCCCTACTGGGACCAGTACGCCCGGGGGACCATCGTTGGTCTTACCCGCGGGGTGAACAAATACCACATCATCCGGGCCACCCTGGATTCCATCGCCTACCAGGTCTATGACGTGCTGGAGGCTATGCGGGCGGATTCCGGCATCTCCCTCACCGCCCTGAAGGTGGACGGCGGGGCCTGCGCCAACGATCTGCTGATGCAGACCCAGGCGGATATCATCAACGCCCCTGTTCTGCGCCCCCGGTGCGCCGAGTCCACCGCCATGGGCGCGGCCTATTTGGCAGGACTGGCGGCGGGATACTGGAAGAGCACCAAGGATGTGGAGCGCAACTGGGCCGTGGACCGGACCTTTGCCCCCGATCTGGACGGCGCCACCCGCGCCGAGCGCCTCAAGGGCTGGCATAAGGCAGTCAAATACGCGTTTGATTGGGCGAAGTGTGACCCGTAGACACGCAGGCGGGGATGTAGCGGCCCGCACGGCAAAAACAGGCGAAGGGCAACGCCCTGAGCGGCATTTTGCCAAGGGCCGGGAAGCCACGCCGCGGCGTGTCCAACGGGAGCATGACAACGCAAGGGAGTGATCCATATGTACGACGTTCTCATCATCGGCGCGGGGGTGTCGGGCTGCGCCTGCGCCCGGGAGCTGAGCCGCTACGACGCCCGCGTCCTGGTCATCGACAAGGAGGATGACGTGTGCTGCGGCACCTCCAAGGCCAACAGCGCCATCGTCCACGCCGGGTACGACGCTTCTCCCGGCTCCCTCATGGCCAAGCTCAACGTGGAGGGCAACGCCCTCATGGGCGCCCTGGCGGAGGAGCTGGACATCCCCTTCCGCCGCAACGGCTCCTTTGTGGTGTGCTTTTCGGAGGAGGACCGTCCCGGCCTTGTCAAACTCCTGGAGCAGGGCCGTACCAACGGCGTGCCCGATCTGCGCATTTTGGAGCGCCACGAGCTCATCGCTATGGAGCCCGGCCTCTCCGATGACATCGTAGCCGCCCTCTACGCCCCCACGGCGGGCATCATTTGCCCCTTCACCCTCACCGTCGCCCTGGCGGAGAACGCCGCCGCCAACGGCGTGGAGTTTCGCTTCAACACCGCCGCCACGGACATCCGCAAGGTAGACGGCGGCTTTGTGGTGGACACGGACCGCGGTCCCATTGCGACCCGGGCGGTCATCAACGCCGCTGGGGTGTATTCCGACAAGTTTCACAATATCTTTGGCGCAAAAAAACTCCACATCACCCCCCGGCGGGGAGATTACTGCCTGCTGGACAGGGCGGCGGGCCGGGTGGTGGACAAGACCATCTTTCCCCTGCCCGGCAAATTCGGCAAGGGTATTCTGGTAGCCCCCACAGTCCACGGCAATACCATCCTGGGCCCCACCGCCATTGACTTAGACGACCCAGAGGCCACCGCCACCACCGCCGAGGGCATTGCCGCCCTGCTGGCCCAGGCCAAGCGCTCGGTGAAGGACCTGCCCCTCAACCAGATCATCACCTCCTTCGCCGGTCTGCGGGCCCACGAGGACGGCCACGAGTTCGTCATTGGGGAGCTTTCCGAGGTCCCCGGCTTCTTCGACTGCGCCGGGATCGAGTCCCCCGGTCTCACCTCCTCCCCCGCCATCGGCAAGCGGCTGACCGGGGAGGTGTCCGCCAAGCTGGGACTTTCCGAAAAGGAGAACTTCATCAGCAAGCGCAAGGGCATTCTGGACCCCAAGTCCTTGACCCTGGAGGAATACGCTGCCCTGGTGAAGGAACAGCCCGCCTATGGCAGCGTAGTCTGCCGCTGTGAGACGGTGACCGAGGGAGAGATCCTGGACGCCATCCGCCGCCCCTTGGGCGCCCGTAGCCTGGACGGTGTAAAGCGGCGCACCCGCACCACCATGGGCCGCTGTCAGGGTGGCTTCTGCTCTTCCCGCATTATGGCAATCCTGGCCCGGGAGCTGGGGGTGCCCCTCACCGCCGTGACCAAGTGCGGCCCGGGCAGTCAGCTGGCCTATGAGGACGACTGGACCCAGAGAGGAGGCGGTCACAGATGAAGCCCTACGATCTGGTGGTCATTGGCGGCGGCCCCGCCGGACTGGCGGCGGCGGCCGCGGCTTACGACGCCGGGTGCAAAAGCACTCTCCTGCTGGAGCGGGATAACGAGCTGGGGGGCATTTTGAACCAGTGCTTCCACGACGGCTTCGGCATGCACACCTTCCACGAAGAGCTGTCCGGTCCCGAATACGCCGAGCGGTACGTCCAGCGGGTGCTGGACCGGGACATCCCCCACCGCCTGGGCACCACCGTCATCGACATCCGCCCGGATAAGACGGTAGTAGCTGTCAACAAGCGGGACGGAGTCTTTGAGATCCCCGCCAAGGCGGTCATTCTCGCTATGGGCTGCCGTGAGCGGCCCCGGGGGGCGCTGAACATCCCCGGCTACCGCCCCGCGGGGGTCTATTCTGCGGGCATGGCCCAGCGGCTGGTCAACAAGGAGGGCGTCCTCCCCGGCAAGGACGTGGTCATTCTGGGCAGCGGAGACATCGGCCTCATCACCGCCCGCCGCATGGCCCTCAAGGGGGCCAAGGTCCACGTGGTGGTGGAGCTGATGCCCTACTCCGGCGGCTTGAAGAGGAACATCGAGCACTGTCTGGAGGCGTTTAACATCCCCCTGAAGCTCTCCCACACAGTGGTGAACATCCACGGCAAGAAGCGGGTGGAGAAGGTCACCATCGCCCAGGTAGACGAGTATAACAAGCCCATCCCCGGCACGGAGCTGGACTACCCCTGCGACACATTGCTCTTCTCCGTGGGCCTGATCCCCGACAATGAGCTGAGCCGCCACGCCGGGGTACAGCTCAGCCCCGTCACCAACGGCCCTGTGGTCAACCAGCGTCTGGAGACCTCCATCCCCGGCGTTTTCGCCTGCGGCAACGTCCTCCACGTCCACGACCTGGTGGACTTCGTCTCCCTGGAGGGAGAGGCCGTGGGCCGGGCCGCGGCGGCGTACATCCAAAACGGTTGTCAGGACGCCGCCCACGGCCAGACCGTCCCTATCGTGGCCGGTGACGGCGTGCGCTATACCGTCCCCTCCCTGCTGCGCACCGCAGACCCGGACAGTCCCGTCACCCTCCGCTTCCGGGTCCGGGAGCGGTCCTGGGACCGCTCTGTGTGCGTCTACGCGGATGACACATGCATTTACCGCCAACGTAAGGATGCCCTGGCCCCCGGCACCATGGAGGAGGTGGTCCTCACCCCTGCGAACCTCTCCCACCCCTTCTCCCGCCTCACCGTCAAGCTGGAGGACGAGTAAATCTCGACCATACGAAAAGCGTCTCCGAGGAAGCTTCCTTGGAGACGCTTTGTTATATCCTATCAAAATATGTCGAGCCGTTATCATTAGATAGCAGCCTTCAGTACCTCCACCTTATCTGTGCGCTCCCAGGGGAGGTCCAGATCGGTGCGGCCGAAGTGGCCGTAGGCGGCAGTCTGGCGGTAGATGGGCCGACGGAGATCCAGCGTCTCAATGATCCTGGCGGGGCGCAGATCGAAGTGGGCCTTCACGATTTCTGCCAGGCGCTCGTCGGAGACCACCCCCGTGCCGTAGCTCTCCACCAGTATGGAGACGGGGTTGGCGACCCCGATGGCGTAGGCCACCTCGATCTGGCACCGGTGGCATAGCCCGGCCGCCACTAGGTTCTTGGCGATGTATCGGGCCATATAGGCCGCGGAGCGGTCCACCTTGGTGGGATCCTTCCCGGAAAAGCAGCCGCCGCCGTGGGCCGCCGCGCCGCCGTAGGTGTCCACGATGATCTTCCGGCCGGTGAGGCCCGTGTCTCCCACGGGGCCGCCGATGACGAACCGCCCGGTGGGATTGACAAAGAATTTCGTGTCCTGAAGATACCCTGCGGGGATGGTGGGCTTGATGATGGTCTCCACCACCGCCTCCCGCAGGTCCTTGAGAGAAATATCCGGGTCATGCTGGGTGGACACCACAATGGCAGGGGTGCGCAGCGCCTTACCGCCCTCATCGTATTCCACCGTCACCTGGCTCTTGCCGTCAGGCCGCAACCAGCTTAGCTCTCCGCTCTTGCGGACCGCCGCCAGACGGCGGCACAGGGCGTGGGACAGCGCCAAAGGCGCGGGCATGAGCTCGGGGGTCTCGTCGCAAGCATAGCCGAACATCATGCCCTGGTCCCCCGCGCCGATGAGGTCGGCCTCGTCGGTGCCGCCGTTTTGGTGCTCAAAGGACTTGTTCACCCCCATGGCAATGTCGGGGGACTGGTGGTTAATGGCGGTCATGACCGCGCAGGAGCGGTAGTCAAAGCCATAATCGGGGTTGGTGTAGCCGATGTCCTTAATGGTCTGACGGGCAATGGCGGCAATGTCGCAGTAATGCTCGGTGGTGATCTCCCCCATCACTGTGACCATCCCCGTGGTGGTGAAGGTCTCGCAGGCTACGTGGGCGTCGGCGTCATGGGTCAGGATATCGTCCAAAATAGCGTCGGAGATCTGGTCGCAGACCTTGTCGGGATGTCCCTCGGTGACGGACTCGGAGGTAAAGATGCGTTTGCTCATGCTTCATTTCCTTTCTCTTTTGGGGAAAACAAAAGACGCTCCATAAGGAGCGCCTGTTTCCTCCTTATCGCTGTTAGCAGAACCACCTTGCAAAGCGCAGGTTGGTGTGGGGTCACAGAGCTAACTCTCTCGCCCACTCTTGATAGGGGTATTCAGTTGTCGAGGGGTATTCTATCCTATCGGCGTAAAAATGTCAACCCCATCTTTAAAAGAAAGTGTCAAATTTTTCTTCTGCGGCAAAAGTTCACAGTTTTTTATAGACTTCCCCTTTCGGTTGGGCTATAATTTGCCTATCACCCTGAATGGAGATGGTTTTTTGCGCAGCGTTGACACATGGCTGGACCGGTTTGCCTACAAACATCCCAAGCTGGGCATTCCCCGGCTGATGCTCTATATTATTTTCGGCAACATCATCGTCTTTTTCTTTGACCAGTTCAGCGGCTTCACCTTCTCCCCCCTGCTCATGTTCTCCGCGACGGAGATCCTAAAGGGGGAGGTCTGGAGGCTGGTCACCTTTATCTTTGTCCCCCTCCAGAGCAACATGATCTATCTGGCGCTGGAGCTCTACTTTACCTATTTCATCGGTACCACCCTGGAGCGGGAGTGGGGTTCGGCCAAGTTTACCCTCTTTTACCTTGTGGGCGTTTTGTTCAACATCGCCGTGGGCTTCGCGGCGGGCTTCTCCACCATGAGCTATGTGAATCTGTCCATGTTCTTCGCCTTTGCCACCCTCTTCCCCGACATGCAGTTCCTGCTGTTTTTCTTCCTTCCAGTGAAGGCCAAGTGGCTGGCGTGGGCGGACGCGGCCTTTTTCCTTTGGGAGCTGATCCAGATGGCGGCGGGCGGCGACTATCTCCTGATGCTGCTGCCTGTGGCGGCTATCGCCAACTACTTTCTCTTCTTCTGGAGCGATATCCACGGCTATGTAGGGGGCAATATCCGCCGCGCCAAGCACCGGCGTTCCCGGCAGACGGTAGATTTCAAGGCTGCCCAGCGCAAGGCCAAGGAGACCCGGGGCTATATGCACAAGTGCGCCGTATGCGGCAAGACAGACGCCGACGATCCCACTATGGAGTTTCGCTACTGCTCCAAGTGCGACGGGTACTACTGCTACTGCATGGACCACATCAACGACCACGTCCACATCCGCAAGGACGATTGACCCACACAGCACGGCCCGATCGGGGTCTACCCGCCGGGAGCAAACATTTGTAAGGCCCGATGCCCTTATCGGGCCTTTACACGCAGAAGAGAGCCTTCACTTCGCAGTGAAGGCTCTCTTGCTTTATTTCTTTGAAAGGTGGGCGACGATCAGGTCGATCTGGACCTCGCTCAGTCCCACCTTCTCCAGCAGATAGGTCCGGGTGGCGGCGGCCAGGTCCATACTATCCAAGGCAGCCTCGTCAGCCGCTCCGGTAAAGGTCAGAAGGTTGGATATAGCCTCTGCCCTTGCAACGCGCCAGGGGGCCGTATAGGGCTCTACGCGGCAGTATTCCTCATAGGAGCGCAGGTAGTCCGCCAACAGCTCCTCCTTGGACGCGCCCATGAGGGCCTCCAGTACCATGCACAGATAGCCGGTACGCTCTATTCCCTCCGTGCCGTGGATCAGATAGGGTCCGGGACGCTCGGAGATAAAATCCAGGCCGTTGCCCATATCCTCCAAAAAAGCTTCGGAGGCATAGCTATGCCCCATGTTCAACGCCACTTGGTCGGTTGCGTCCAGCCGGGCATAATAGGTGTCCCGGTACCCCGCAAAGCTGCGGAAACGCAGACGGCAATCGGCAGTGTTCACTACCGTTGCGATCCCGGTACGCCGTAGCAGAGCGTCGGCCACAAAGCGGCGCTCCCCCTGGCGGGGGTCGATGGGACTGGAGGAACGGTAGAGCACCCCGGGGGCAATGCCCCCGGCGGTGATCTCCCGAAAGTTCACATAAGCCTCATCGGAGGGGTAATTGGCCCGCTCCGGGTCGCTTACTGCGCGGGGGTAAAAAAATCGGTGTAGTTGGTGAGGATCTGAGCCAGCTCGGCGCGGGTAGCAGTGTCACCGGGAGCCAGCAGGTTGCCGGTCTTACCGGAGACCACCTTAGCGCCCACAGCCCACTGGAAGCCGGGGATGGCCCACTCGGTGAGCGCCTCACCGTCGGCAAAGTCCAGCAGATTGACTTCTTCAGAAGCGGTGTGGCCCTTCTTCTCCGCATAGCGGGCAAGGATGGTGACCAGCTCGGCGCGGACCACAGCCCGGTCGCCCTCAAAGCCATTACCGGTCCCGGTGGTCAGTTCCATCTGCTCGGCCCAGCGCGCGGCGTTCTCATACCACTTGCCCTGGGCGTCGGGGAAGGTAGCCATCTTGTTGGTGACCTCTGGCTTGCCCTCCAGGTTGTAGAGGGCCTGGAACACCGTGGCCCGGGTAACAACAGCGTCAGCGTCAAAGCCGTTGCCGGTAGAGGACATCAGGCCCTTGTCCATAACATTCTTGGCGGCGGCGGTATACCACTGCCCCGCCTCCAATCCTACATACTTCACATGGATGCGGCCCTGGGGCGCGGCATAGGTCTCGCCCACAACACCGTCCAGCTTCTCGGTAATGAAAGCCATGAGCGCCTCGTCCAGAGGCACGCCGGTGTCCACAATGTTCTCGGAGGTGGAGAAGGTATAGTAGGTGTCGCCGCCGGCAGCCACGAAGTCGTTGGTGATGACGGCATAGGTGGCGTTGGCATCAAAGTCCTTGCCGTTCACGCTGTCGATGGTGACGCGGTTGATGGACTTGGGCGCGGCATAGGTAGTGCCCTCGTAGTTCTCGCCCGCGTCAAAGACGGCGGCGGTGTCGATGGTAAACTCAATGCCGGAGACCTGGGGGAAGCCGCCCACGGCGGTGGGGGTGCAGAAGGTGGAAGCCTCCAGAGCCTCCAGCAGGGCTGCGCCCTTGATGTAGATGGTGGCGACGGTGTTGCCGAAGGGCAGGACCTTGTTCACGTCCTGGCGGGTGATGTCGCCGGCAGCGATGGCGGCGCGGATACCGCCGCCGTTGGTGACGGCGATGACGTGGTCATCGTCCACGTCCAGACCGCCGTCCTTGGTGACCTGCCAGACCATGGCGTCACAAATCAGGTCGCCCAGGTTGGTCTCCTCGGTGCGGTTGCCGGGGGCGCGCTCGCCGTTGAGGTCCACTTCGCTCTTGGCAAACACCTGGCCGTACAGCTCGTTCACCGCGTCCACCACGGCCTTGGCGGCCTCAGCAACGGTCTCGTCGGCCCCGGGAATGGCGTCCACGGGGACCAGCTCGGCGGTGATGTTCTTGTCGCCGTCGATGATGACCACGCCCACGTTGGCGATCTTGGTGCCGGTGGAGGTGATGACGGTCTCACCCACCTTGTTGGAGTCGTTGGTCTTGGCCCTGATGTCAGCAATGGTGGAGTGGGAATGGCCGTCGATGAGGAGGTCGATGCCCTCCACCTTGGCCAGCAGGTCGATGGAGCGGTTGCCGTTGGCAGCGGACTCGTCGTCGATGCCCAGGTGGGACAGGCAGACGACCAGGTCCACGTTCTCCTTCTTCAGCGCCTCCACCTCAGCCTTGGCGACGGCATACAGCTCCTCGCCGCCCTCAAAGGTCACGCCCTTGATCTTGGCGGGGTGGGCCTTGGTAGCGGTCTCGGGGGTGTCCAGGCCGAACAAACCGATCTTCTTGCCGCCCTTCTCGATGACCACGTGGTCGCCGAAGGCCAGCTTGCCGTCAAACTTGATGTTGGCGGCCAGAACAGGGAACTCAGCCAGCTCCGCCAGGGTCTTGAGGTTCTCATAGCCGTAATCGAACTCATGATTGCCGGGGGCTACCGCCTCGTAACCCGCCAGGTTCATCAGCTCCACGGCGCTCTTGCCCTCGGAAACGCTGACGTAGGTCTCCCCCTGGGAGAAGTCGCCCGCGTCCACCAGCAGCACATGGGCACCGGCGTCGGCAAACCTCTTCTTCAGGGTGGCGACCTTGGCGTAGTTCTCCACCGCCCCATGGACGTCGTTGGTGTGCAGGATCACGATCTTCCCCTCCACGTCAGCAGGGACAGTGTAGGGAGCGGTCACAACAGGGGTCTCCTCCTCGCCATCCACCGCAAGCGCGGGGATCGCCAGGGAGAAGAACATCGCCATGACCAGCAACAGGGACAAAAACTTCTTCATGCTCGTTCACCTTTCCGTTTCTTTGATTTACCCATAAGGGCTTAACAAAATTATTGTAACATTCCTGTAATATTCCCGCAAGGCTTTTCGCCCAATTTCCCAAAATTTCTTGCGTGGAGACAAAAAGGCGCGCCGTTTTCGGCGCGCCTTTGGCGTATCTATCCTTCAAGGGGCGGAGGCGGGCAGGACGATATGAAACACCGTGTCCTCTCCGGTGGACTCCGCGGCGATGGAGCCGCCGTGGCTATCCACGATCTCCTTGGCGATGGCCAGGCCCAACCCCGCCCCGCCGGTGCGGGTGGAGCGGGCGGCGTCCAGACGATAAAACCGCTCAAAAATATTGGACAGCTCCTTTTCCGGGATGCCCAGCCCCCGGTTGGCGATGCGGATGTGGACCCTTCCCTCCTCCAGCGAGGCGGTGAGGCGGATGGTCCCGCCCTCGTGGGAGTAGCTCACGGCGTTTCGCAGCACGTTGTCAAAGACCCGGGCCAGCTTGTCCGCGTCCCCTACCGCGGCCAGACCGGGGGCAATGTCCGCCTCCAGTTTCAGTCCCTTGTTCTCCAGCAGGGGGTAAAATTCGTCGGTGATCTGTTCCAGTAGCAGGGTAAGCTGAACGGTTTCCCGTTTGTCGCTGTCCTGATGGAGCTCCATGCGGGAAATATCAAAAAATTCCTCCAACAAACTCTCCAGGCGGCGGGCTTTCTCCAAAGCCACCGCAGTGTAGCGCTCCCGCTCGGCCGGGTAGAGACCGGGCTTGTCGCTCAAAAGGGTGAGATACCCCACCACAGAGGTCAAGGGTGTCTTCAGGTCGTGGGCCAAAAAGGCCACCAGGTCCTTCTTTCGCTTCTGCTCCTGCCGCGCCGCCTCCCGCTGGATCTCCAGTTCATCCCTCACCGCCTTCAGCTCCCGGTCCACCCGCCGCCAGCGGCGAAAATACTTCACCAGGAAAACCACCGCCGCCAACAGCAGCAGCGCCAGAAACCCGATCCAAAAGTGCATGATCTTCACCTCTCAGCTCTTACGTCAGTACAGGCAAGGCCACCGGCAAATGCCGGTGGCCTTGAAAACGCTTTGATGCGCGGCTTATTCGCCGTCCTGAACGATCTGGTCGGTGCCCGCCAGAGGGCCTGCGTCGGTCAGATCGTCATGGTAACGCCAACGCTCGTCGATCCAGCACTGGCTCCAGTGCTCCGGCAGAGTCTGCTTGTCCGGACCAGTGTAGGTCAGGGCGTGGTCGTTGGCCGCCTCGATAATCTCATAATAGGCCCAGTGGTTGGCGGGAACGTCGGGCCAGGTCATGTACTCGTCGGTGCCGTCCTCGGTGTTGTTGCTGGCTACGCCGGAGTGGACATACTCGCTCAGTTCACTGAGGCCGTCGGCATCTACGCCCCGGTAGAGGTAGGCGTTGAATACCTTCACCGCCTCGTCACGGCGAATGTTGTTCAGCGGCTTGAAAGTGCCGTCGGTGTAGCCGTCGATCCAACCCGCGCCGGTGGCCAGCTTCAGGCCCTCCTTGGCCCAGTCGCCCACGTCCGCCATGTCGTCGAAGTCGTCCTTCTCCACCAGGCCAACGGGAATACGGTCCATCTTCGTGGCCAGACGGGCCACGGCGGTGACGTACTCCTGCCGGGTGATGGGCGCGTCTGGCTGGAAGGTCCCGTCCAGGTAACCATTGAACACATCGAACTTGGAACAGTAGGCGATGGCGGACTCGGCCCAGTGACCGGCCACATCGCTGTAGTTACCGGGGTTACCGTAGTTGGCCCCTTCCTCAAAGCCCTGCAGTCCCGCCCGGGCGATGATGGTGGCCACGCTGCCCCGGGTGATGAAGTCACCGGGGCCGAACTGGCCGTTGGGATAACCGATGACATAGTGCTGATGATAGGGGGCATAAACGGCGTAGAAGGTAGTGTCCTTGGTGACCCGCTCCGCGGTGGGGTCCACCAGGGGAGCCACCTCCCCCACCTTCAGCTTGGAGGGGTCGGTCAGGGACCAGCCCAGGAAGGTCCGCCGGTCCAGCGGAGTGACCTTGGGCACATGAGCGGGCTTGGTGTCCTGGGGAACGGCCTCGGAAGTGAGGTCGCTGGAGGTGCCGCCCACGCCCAGGTTGTAGTCCACGGAGACAGGACACCCCGCCGCGGCGGCGCTGAGCGCCGTCGCGGTGAGGATGGTCATAGTCAGAAGCAGGGCGAGAAGTCTTTTCGCGTTCTTCATGATACGCACCTCCTACTTAATGGAGCCAGACGCGGAAGCCCGCGGATAACAGAGCGGCGTTGGGACCGCCGTCGTTCAGGTCATCGTGGTAACGCCAGCGCTCGTCGATCCAGCACTTGTCCCACTCCTCGGGCAGGGTATAGCCCAGCTCGGACTCGAAGTCAGGCACGAACTCGTGGTCGTTGGCAGCTTCCACGATCTCATAGTAGGCCCAGTGGCCCTGCGGCACGTCAGGCCAGGTCATGTACTCGTCGGTACCGTTGCCGGTGACGTTGCTGGCAACGCCGGAGTGGACATATTCGTGGAGCTTGCGCAGCCCGTCGGCGTCCACGCCGCGGTTCAGATAGGCGTTGAAGACCTTCACGGCCTCGTCACGGCGGATGTTGTTCAGCGGCTTAAAGCTGCCGTCGGTGTAGCCGTTGACCCAGCCCTTCTTGTAGGCGGTGTAGATGCCGCCCAGAGCCCACGACCCGGCCTCGTCGATGTCGGTGAAGTCCATCTCACCGGGGGTCATGACGCCGTCCAGACGGGCGATGACCAGGGCGAACTCCTGACGGGTGATAGGCTGGTTGGGCTTGAAGGTACCGTCGGTGTAACCCTCAAAGACGCCGTACTTGGAGCAGTAGGCAATGGCGCTCTCGGCCCAGTGTCCAGCCACGTCGGTGTAGCCGCCGGGGTTGCCGTAGTTGGAGCCTTCCTTAAAGTCGGGCAGGATGGCCCGGGCGATGATGGTGGCCACGCTGGCGCGGTCGATGTTATCGGCGGGGCCGAAGTTGCCGTTGGGATAGCCGATGACATAGTGCTCATGATAGGGCCGCTCGATGATCACCGCGTAGAAGGTCATGGTCTCACCCTTGGCCGTCACGGTCTTGGGATCCACCAGTTCGATCTTCTCACCCTTCTTCAACGTGGCGGGGTTGGTCAGAGACCAGCCGCGGAAGACGTAGCCGTCCAGAGCGGTGACCGTGGGCACCTTGCTGGGCCGGCTGCTCTCGCTCACGTCCTCAATGGTGGCGTCAGCGGTGACGCCGTGGATACCCACATGGTAGAGCACCTTGCACGGGCAGGTCTCCACCACACCGCCGCCACCGCCGGGAGAGCGGATGGTGATCTGGAACACGTAGGTGGACTGGATCGTTCTCGCGTCCTCCGGATCGTCCGCATTGGCCTTACCCAGAGCCAAGAGGGTCAGAGAATAGGTCCCGACCTTCGAGGTGTCCGCTGCGCTCAGATCGAGGACAACGCTCTGCTTGGCGCCGTCCACGGTGAGGTCAAAGCCTGTGGGCAACGTGCCCAGAGTGGCTCCGATCCCGTTTTCGGCAGAGGAAGTGATCGTATCCTGTGCCACCGTCCACTGTACGTCGTAGACATTCGCACCATACGCGCCCAGGTTGATGGTGTAGCTGCCCAGCCCGGTAGCGCCCTGCATGACGGAAACGGTGCGGCGGTCATCCACCTTGGGGCCGGTCGTATCGGCCGGGTCGCTGCCGTCCTTCACGTCGTCGTGCATCAGGTAGGGTATCTTCTGTGTGATGTGGATAATGTGGTCGCCGTCCTCAGGATCACGCTCCACCTCCGGGTCGGGCGTGAGGTGGTCTGTAACGGTCAAGTCTGTGTTCTCGGTAATGTCCTCCTTGACGTCGGGAGTCGTGTCATCTTCTTCAGCGTAGACGTAGTTGGGATCGATGGTCACGTCCACCTTGACTTCCGTGTGCTTGCCGTCAGGCTCGCCGGGTTCAGGCTTCCAGGTGACGGTCACGTCCTGGATGGGCACGTTGCCCTTGTCGTCCGGCGTTTCATTATCCACCGGCTCGTCGTCCTCGGTGGTTCCCTTCACCTCGGTAGGCTCGGTCTCGGGATCGGTAACGGTCACGTCTACCTTGGTGATGACCTTGGGATCGACCATAACGATCAGCTCATAAGTGGCCGTCACGTCAGGTTCGCCGCCCTCTGCGGCCAGCTCCGCATTGGAGTAACCGGTAAGGGTAAACTTCGCGTGATGCTCGCCCACCCAAAGCTTTCCGCTCACAGGGGCCAGCTCCAGAACAAAAGTCTTTTCTCCGTCGCCAGAGGCAAACTGACCGTTGGTAAAGGTGGGATACGCACTGCCTTCCGCCAGCTTAAAGCCGGTCAGCTCATCCACCGTAAACACTGTGCCATGAATGGCCGCGTCCAGACTATGGAGCTTCACGGTGTACTGCGGTTCCACGTCCAGATAGGTGATGCGCTCGTTCTTACGGAAAGTCTCGTTGGTGTACGCCATGGCTTCGGGCGCCGTGGTAAAGGTCCCGTCGTAGCCCTCCGGCTTTTCCACCAGACTGTAGTCCGTGTCAAACTCGCCGGGCTTCAGCACATTCTCCACGTCGGCAAAATTCCGGATGATATCCGCAAACTCTGCGCCCACAGGAGGCTTGGCAATGGTGATGGTCATGTCGGTGACCGCCGCGGCGTAGTTCCACTTCTCCTCCGCCGTATCCGGCTTGTAGGTGAAGGTGAATCTATAGGTGCTGGGTTCCCCGGTACCTTGGAAGCGGGTGGGCGCCACCGTCCACGTGCCCTTATCGTAAACGCCGCTGTCGTTGTTGGTCACATCGCCCGCATGACCGGTCGTATCGATCTGCGTGGCGGCTTGATCGTGAACGTTCTCGTAAGCAAACAGATGCTTGCGCACCGTCTCGTTGTACATGGGCACGCCGTTTTCATCCACAGGGATAAAGCTTCCGGCTGTATTCGCCGCCACATAGGCGTCGCCGCGCTTCACAGAAGTGTCCTGTGCTGCCGCGTGCGTCACAGCCAACTGGCCGGGCTCCACGTTGACCGTATAGGTCACGTCCTTGGATTTTCCGGCGTTGGTGGTAATGCGAACGGTAAGGACGACCTCGTTGTCCACTGCGCCGGCCTCGGCATAGGTCGCCTTGGTGCCGTCCTCTACCTGAACGTTGGTGTTCACAGGGGACTTGACGCTGAATACGCCGGTGTCGGCATTCAGCTCCAACCAGTCGGGCAGGTCATCGGTGTTGACCACTGCATAGGTAAATGTTGTTCCGGTCGCCTCGGAATCAGTTGCGGCTACGCTGGTCTCGCTGCCGTCCTCAAATTTGGAGTTGCCATAAATCACCAACGCCTTCTTGTCAGCCGCGGTAAAGTCGCCGGGAGCAAAGGAGGCTTCTACCGTCGCTGTCAAGGATGTGGGTCTAAACACGGTCTCCGCCTTGGTTTCTCCCTCTTCCTCCAGGAATCTTCCGCTACCTGCAGTAATTTTCCAGCCGGTAAACACATAGCCGGGCGCAGGGTTCGCGTGAATCGTTACAACGCCATTCACTGTAGAGGCAGTAGAGGTTTCAGCGGCAGTTCCGTCCGACACGCCATTCGTCACTTGGACGGTATGCCCCTGTCCCTTGTTGTCATCTGCCACAACGGCGGTCACATCCTTGTCACCTGTAGAGGTCACGTACGCTTTCGAGCGGTCATAGCCGGCATAACCCTCATTCTCAACACCCTTCTCCAAATCGTAGAAGGTGATGATATAGTCTTGGTCGCCCTCCAAGTTAGCTGTGATCCAACTGTTGGTCAGAACATAGTCGCCGTCCGCACCCATCTTCCCACCGGAAGGCTGTCCGGCAATCTTTTCAAAGGCAGTCGCATTGAGAACTCTGGGTGTGGTCAGATCTTCATCCTCTGCCCCGGTCACTGCCAGGAAGCGAGAGCCGTCTGCCGGCTTGATCTCAATGCGGACATTGCCGCTGCCGTCATTGTGCTTATAGGTAAAGGTGCGGTCCGCTACCGGGATCGTTGCCGCGCCGATGGTACAGCCATTGGCGCCCGTCAAAACCGGCAGTAGGTCATAGTAACCGATAACCGTGTCCTGTTTCGTGACTGCGTAGGTCATAGCCAAACGGTCATCCGCATTCACTTCGATCCTGTCGTCACCCTCCGGCCCCCATCCAACAAAGTAATACTTCGCATTGGCGGGTGTTGCATTGTCGGCCTCATCTGCGGTAAAGGAAATTTCGCTGTTATCGGCCGGGATCACCAGCGTCCCGGAGTTGGACTTGGCACTGGAAGCTGTCTCGCCTGTACCGTAAGTGCCTTCGATCTGCACCGAAGTATCGGCGACCTGTGTCTTATCGCTATAACGCTGGGTTTTTAGAGAAATTGTTACCTGAGCATAGACCGCGTCGGAGACAGCAAACTCACTGGCGTTGGCGGTACCAGCGCTGCGGTAGGCAATGAGGTAGAAGAACTTACCTTCTTCCGCCGCGCTGGGCTGGCGGGTCTTGCCCAGGGTGGTGTCCACGGTAGCTACGCCGTCCTTAGCTACCATCTTGTTGTTGGCCGTATCGATCTCAAAGTTGGCCGCGGTCAGGTCGCCCTTGTCAGACACCGCCCAGACGAAGCTGAGATCGCCGTCCTTCAGGTTGGCGTCCGTGCTGTTGGCGGCCACGGCGTCGGTGGCGGCGCTGCCGTCGTGATCCACCATCACGTGGTCAAGACCAGTCTTATTGGTGGCGTCGTTCTTGTCGTAACCCTCCAGGCTCAGCTCGCCGGTGGTGGCGTTCTTACCCGTGGTCACGCTCACGATGGGCAGTGGCTCTACCGTCAGATCGAGCACATAGTAAACGGTGGGGCCGACCGGGGTGTTGCCGTTGGTATCGGCATAGGTGGAGGGGAACTCCACCACATAGACCGCGTCGTCCTTGTTGGCCGCCGTCTTCTTCAGGGTCAGCGAGCCGCCGGCGGTGGTACCGTTCACTGCCAGGGCGGTGTTTGCGATGTCCAGACCGGAGATGGTCAGGTTATCGTCACTGTAGCTGCCGCTGGTCAACGCCAGCGCAGTGCCCAGCGTAACGCCGGTCATATTGGTAGAGGCGTTCACGCTCCCCGCCGCCAGCTTGTAGACCTTGGGCTGGCCCAGCTTCAGATCGGTGTTGCCCGGATTGCTCAGGGTCAGCGGGAAGGTTCCCGCGGTGGCGTTGAAGTAGTGGGTCTCTTCATTGTAGGCGTGCTTGTAGTTGGTGGCTACGTTGCCGCTGCCCTCAGAAGTGGCGTTGTTGTGGGGGGCCGCGCCCTCGTTGTCGGCCACCTTCAGCTTCAGGGCGGTGCCCGCCACGTAGATGGTGAACACCCGGTCGTCCGTCTGAACGGTGGGGGTCAAAGTCTCCTTGTTCCGGGTCTTGTCGGTATCGGTGTCGTCCGTGTTGACCGTTACCCGCTGAATGGTGGTGTTGACGCCGTCAAAGGAGGTGATATTATAAATACCCTTGACCACGGTGAACTCGGCGGTATCACCCGGCTCACCACGAACGCCGTTGTTGTCCCCATCGCTCAGCACGCCGGTGGTCAGTTTTCCCGCCTCCGTAGCCGTGGTGAGGGTAAACTTGTTGTTGGACTCCGCCAGCTCCACCTTGAGCACGTGTCCGCCAGTCATGCCGGTCTCGTTCTTCACCGTGCCCACGACCTCATAGGTCTTCTGGTCGAGGCGGCCGCCGATGAAGGTCTTGTGGGTCACCGCGCCGTAGGCATACGCCCCGTTGGCAATGGCGGCGGTGGCGGACTGTCCCGTGGTCGCGGAGTCGGCCAGATTCACATCGGCGACGGCGGCGGCGGTGTTGTCATCCGACTTCTGCCGCCAAGTGAGGGTGTAGTCCTGAACCCAAGCCTTATCGGCGTTGGGCGCGCTCAGCGCCGGAGCCTTGGCGGCCACGCTCTGGCCGGAGAGAACAGGGGTGCCGTTGGGCAGAGCCGCGTGATCTGTGCCGATGGTAAAGGCGGGGGTGATGGTCACGCCGGTGAAGTCCTCCCCGGTGCCCGTCTGATACTCCTTGTTCACGAAGTTCACCGCATTGACGGTGAAGTAGGGCGCCGTGGCGGTGCGGTTGGCGTTGGAAATGCTCACATCGGCCAAGGTGACCAGGTTGGTCTTGTCATCCTTGGCGCGGCTGACCTCAACGGTATAGGTCTTGGTGGGCTCCAGTGCGGCCACATAGCCCTGGGCAGTGTTGTCCCAGGTGCCCTTGATCTTGTCACTGCCGTTGACAAAGTTGACGGTGTAGACAGGGTCGGTAGTGCCGCTAATGACGCCGGGATCAGCAGTCAGCGTCGTACCGTCCACCGA
The DNA here is from genome assembly GCA_910579775.1 of uncultured Oscillospiraceae bacterium. Lineage (GTDB taxonomy): Bacteria > Bacillota > Clostridia > Oscillospirales > Oscillospiraceae > MGBC124762. The sequence continues at coordinate 91,100 of CAJTUE010000003.1, forward strand.
GATCTTCACAACGCCCTGGAAGGTGCTGGTGATGGGTGTAGAAATGGCGGCCTGGCTGGCGTTGCTGTCGTTGTTGGCATAGATGACCAGGTAGATGTCCTTGCCCTGCTGGGTCGAAGGGTCAAAGGTCTTGTTTGTCGCCCCGGCAATGGCCGTTGCGCCGGAAACGGTGGGGACACCCGCCGCCCAAGTCACGGTGGGCTGGGCAGAACCAGCGTCGGCAGCATACCACTGATACTGGTAATCCTCAGCATTGCCGTAGGTCAAAGCGGTCTTATCGTCGGCGGCCACAGGATCGGCAGGCTCAGTCTCCGTAGCGGTAGCCGCGCCGGTGGGCGTCACCTGATACTTGTCGATGGACAGCGTGCCGTTGTCCAGCTTCTTGATTGTCACGTTGGTGAAGGGCAGGGGATCCACCACGACCTTGAGGGTGTAGGTGACCTTTGCGCTTCTGCCGCCGGTCTCCTTATTTTCAAAGGAGAAGTCAGCGGAGTATTTGTACTCACCCGCGTCCAAGCCGTCGGCAATGGTCAGGGTGATTTCTTCCTTCGCGGCGGGTTCCATCTTACCGCCGGTAAAGCTGCTGGCTGTGATGGCACTGGTGTTGCCGGCCGCCGGGGTGCTCCTCACGTTCCAGATCGCCGTGCCTTCGGTGGTGTTCTCCACCTCCATGACCACAGTCTGCCCCGTAGGGTAGTTGTAGTTCAGGTGGATCTCTTGATTGACGGTTCCGTTGACTACCGCCGCGGTATCAGCGTTGGGGATACTGCCCATGCCCGACTGGACGGTATTGCTGTCTGTTTTGTCCTTGGGCAGAGACGTCTCGGAGACCTTCATGTTCAGACCTTCACCGATGAGGTTCACATCGTAAGTGTCCACATGCTCATCGCCTGTCACGTTCACGGTGATCTTCACACTGCCGGGATTATCCATGTCGCCGGGGGTATCCTGTCCGCCGTAGCGGTAGTTCCAACTGGCCACGCCGCTTTCCGTCTGACCGGGCACATGGGCGGTGGTGGTGTAGCCGTCTGCCTTAGGCAGACGGAAGGTGACAGATTTACCCACGCCGATCCGATAATTCGTGGCGGAATCCAACCCGCTGTCGTCAATGCCCAGAATATTGTCAGTCTGCGTCCGCAGGGAGGTAAAGGTGTTGGTCACCGCGCCGTCTTCAAGGGCCATGGTGAGGTAGTTCACCCAGCCCGCGGTACCCGTGGCGTTGGCCTTCACGGGATAGAGGTTCAGCTTCAGCTGGGTCTTGACCTGAGCCAGCTGGCTGGAATAGGTCACGTTGGCGTGGGTCACGGCCCCGGCGTTGCCCGCCGCGGCCTTGTCGGTGGCGGTCACGCCGCCGGACCAAGTCAGGTCATAGTCCTTCGTCCACTGGGGATAGGTAAAGGTGACCTTCGTGCCCGTCTGTACCCAGGTGTTGACCACGTCCCTGCCTGCGACCCCTTCCGCGGCGGCAGAGGGACGCGGCGTAGGCGCGGTTTTGTAGAAATACTTGCTGCCATCAGGGATGTTCAGCTTGCCCTCGTAGTCATTCTGATGGACGCTGGTATCATCCACGTCCACCTTGTAGTAAACCACGTCTTCCGTGCGGTGACCCACAGTGATGGTCTTCCCGGTGTTCTTCAAGGTGGCATCGTCCTTTACGATGCTGGCGTAGACCTTATAAGTCCAGGGCTTAGTGCTATCCGGGTTCTCCGGGTCGCTGGCCCACAAGTTCTTGGTGGACATAAAGGCGTTGTCCGCCGTGCTCCACTGGGTGGGGATCAGGTTCTCCGTATCGTTCAGGTCGATCTCGTCTCCACCCTGGGTGTTCCAAAGGTAGACGGTGTACTTCGCCCCTTCATCCGGGTCGGTGACCAGGGTAGTGTTTTCATGGATGGTGATCAGACCGTCGAAGGGCACCAGTTCCACCGGATCGCCGGCCTCCACGTCAGGGGTCATGGCCGCGCTGGTGGCGTCCCGCTGGCCCTTGGCCACCAGGAAGAGGGCCATGCCTTTTTCTCCCGCGGTGGGCGTATAGGTCAGGTTGTTTGTGCCACGGGTGCCGGCACCCAGAGACAAGTTGCCTGTGCCGCCAGCGGTGTAGTAGGGCACGCCGGTGTTCTTGTTCAACTTCACCGTGGCATCCCAGGGAGCCACGTACCACTCATAGACAATGTCGGCGTTGGTGGCCATGTTGTAATCGCCATCCTCCATGGTCACCAGAGCATTGTAATGGGGCTTGGTGGCCGGATTTTCGCCGTCCTCCGCGACCCAGGTCTCTTTGACATCATAGCGGATCACATTGCCGTCGCTATCCTTGATCTTGTTGGTCGCCACCTTGCTCACCGTGACGGGGTCGATGGTGATGTTCAGGTTGTAGACGCCGTCGGGGCCCTTGGTGGTCACGCCGTCGCGGCCATCCACCGTGGAGAAGTTGAAGTGGTAGGCCACGTCGTCATCGTTGTTCAGGTCGGCGGGGATGGTGACCACAAAGCTCTTGCTGGCGCCCACCGCCAAGTCAAAGGTGCGCTCCAGGCCGCCGATGGTCACGCCGTTGCCATCGGTCAGAACACCGCCCGTCAGGGTCTGGGTGCCGTCATACACGGTGGTGTTGGTGCCCTTGGTGATCCCCAAGGTAACAGTCAAGGGGGTGTTGCCCTGGTTGGTGATGACAACGGTGCGGGTGTACTGGTTGTAATCCGCGAACTTTTCCTTGTCGCTGTGGTTCACAGTAGCCGTGGCAGAGCCGCCGGTGGCGAACTGCTTGTGGGCCTCGTTATCCGTGTCCTTCACCTCGATGGAAAGGGTAGTAGACACGATGTGGATGGCAAACTTGCCATTTTCCGCCTTGGTCACCTGCTCCAAGGCCAAAGGCGCAACCTGATCGGCCGCCGCCTTACTGGGGGCGCTGTAGCCCACCAGGGTGGTATTGGCGCCCATCGTAGCGGAAATGACATAGTTTTCGTTGATCTCACCGGTCACCGCAGACTTGGGCACGGTAAATTCCACCACATTGATACCCGGCGCACCGCTGTAAAGCACCTTTCCGGTAAATTCATGCCCGTTGGCGGTCAGCTTCGCCGTCGCCACGCTACCGCTGCCCTTGATGTCGCCTCTGATCAGGTAAGTGTTCTGCACCAGCTCGCCGCCGATGTTGGTCTTGGCGGTCACTGCGCCGTTGGCGTAACCCGTGGCGTTGGCGGTGGTGGAGTTCTGCTTGGTAGTGGTGTTCGCTACAGGGTCATTCCCCGTGCTCTTCTTCCATGTAAGGGTGTAGTCCTGGTTCCAGGTGGAGGACTTGGCGGTGACCGACGTGCCGGTGTGGACGCCGTTGCCGTCTGCCACAGTGGAACCGTTGGACGTAGTCACGCTGTTGATGGCGGGGGTGTTGGTCGCGTCAAAGGTCTCGCCCACATCGCGGTTGTCCTTGTCCTGCGTATGGCTCTGGCTAAAGTCAACGCGGTTCACCGAGAAGTAATTGACGTTCTTCCCGGTGTTGTTGAGCGGTGTGACCGTCCCGGCCTCGGTGGCGTGGAGGTAATAGGTGCTGCCCTCCGCGTCGCTGACCCAGATCACGTAATTGGTCGCGCCCTTGAGGGGGGAACCGCTGGTCGAGTAAATACCCGTGGCCGCGTTAAAGGTATCCGCCTTCTTGATGCCCTTGGCGTTCAGCGCGGCGTCGCCGGCAAAGTCAGCCTGGGTCACAGCCGTACCGCTGGGCACCAGGAACACCTTGTAGTTGTCCGCAGTCACGTGACTGCCGTCCTTGTTGACGGTGATCTCCGCGTCATAGTCCACGGGGATGGCGTTGGTGATGACCGCGCCCTCGGCGGTCTCGCTTGCCGCATCCACCTCAACCACGGCGTAGATGTACTTGCCTCGCATAGCGCTGGTCACAGTCACCGCGCCTGTAGCGATCGAGTTTGTCCCTTCGTTCCACGCGCCGACGCCGGTCGCCCCGGTGGTGCCGATCAACGTAGCGCCGCTGACTGCCATTGCCGCCGTCTTTGCCGCCGCGGCGGGATCAGTCTGGGCATTAAAATTCGTCTGAGTGGGCTTGCTGTTCGCATAGTACCAAGTAAAGATCAGCTCGTCATGCTTGATGTCAGGCGCCGCGGCAGTGTGATCCTTATAGATCACACCGTCACGGGCAGTAGCAGTGTTGGGATTGGCGGTATCAGAAGCCTTGTCCTTCACCTGCACGTTCGTCTCGGTGAGCTTGTGCTTGTTGGAAGTCACGATAAAGTTGGTACTTTGGGCCGTTTTCTCCACATTGTTCGGGTGATTCACAGGCCCGAGCACATACGTAAGGTTCAGGGTGTACGTTCCGTTCGGCACATCTTCACGCAGATGCTCCGCCGTAATGGTGTAATACTCACCGTCGCCGCCGCTCACAACGTAGTCCGCAGCGTCCAGGACCTCCGTAAAGGTGGCTGTACCAGCCGCATTCAGGACCGTCACCTTTGTGGGCGCTTGCCCGTTGTTCTTCGTCCAAGTAGAGCGCCGCTCTGCCGCGCCCGTAGGAGAGGTCGCGGTCCCTGTGCCCTTGTCGAACACCCATCCCGCAGTGAGCGTACCCATCCGCCAGGCGTTCAGCTCCAAAACGCTGTCCTTCTTGGGTGTGTAGATGCCGTTCTGGATCACATATCCCACCTTGCCGTTTGCAGGCTTGGTCGCAGCTGCGTGGCTGCTGTTGTCAAATTCGCCGTGATCCGTGCTCGGGACCGTCCACTCGCTCAGCACACGGGTAGCGCTTTCAACGCCGCCGCCGTTGGCAGCGCCGTTGATGGTAACGGTGTCGCCGCTGTCTACCATAATGGTGTTCGTTGCCGCCCAATTTGCCTCGCCCGTCTCCTTCAGGTGGACGGCAAACTCACTGCTGGGGATCCCGGCCGCCAGCTGCACCGTCACCTTGAACTGCTGCACAAAGCTGGCAGTAAGGGTGATTTTGTCGGTGGGCGTAATACCAGTATTAGCCTTCAACGTGGCTTCCGCCGGAAGGGTATACGTTGTGGTCGCATTCTTGGCGTTGCCCATGCTGCCGCCGTTGGCCCCCGGCGCGGTCACCGCCCAGTTGTCAAAGCGGTAATGGGTCCCGTCCGCCTCGTTAAAGGCCGTGGCGACCACGTTCCCAATGCTGTAAGCGTCTACCTTTGCCAGCACGATCTTGCTGGCGGTCGTACCAGCCGTACCGCCGGCAAAGTTCACCTTGTTCTGCTTCGGGGCGGTTCCCGCGGGATCGGCCACCAGATCAATGGTGTAGTAGTTGACCTCGGCCTTTCGCTTGGCCTGTTCATTAACGTCCGTGCTCTCCGCTTCCGCGGCGGTGAAGTTCAGATTTTTCTCGGAATCCGCCGTGGTCCCGGTCGTTACACCGTCTACATAGACGTCGTAATTACCGGGCAGCACTTTTGCTGTATAGAGTCCGTCTTCGGTGGCGCTTTCCGTCAGGGTATATTTCACCGCACCGCCCTGACGCAGCTCCACCTTTCGTCCTGCGTAAGCTTCGTTGTCCAGGTTGACCCGGATCTCCACCGGGTAAACGGCGGCTTCCGTCTTGGCAACCAGGGAAGCGTTGTCCGCGGTGGGGAAGAAATACACCGTAGTGGCCGCCGTCTTCGTACCGGAGGTCAACTGCGTCCCCGCCTGCTTATCAGCCGTGGTCCACAGCGTACCATTGGAGAAAGTCCAGTTATTCAGCGTATTGCCCGTGTTGTGGGTAAACTCCGCCTTCACGTAGTCCCCGCTGTCCACCGTAGCGCTGGTGGCAGGAGTCCCAATGCTGGAGCCGGTGGAGCCCTTTTCGGTAAAGATAGCCGTACCGCCGGTGGTAGGATCAACGCTGACCGTGGCGGTGTACTGCCGCACATAATGCGCAGTCAGGGTCACGTCGGCGGTCATGCTGCCGATGGTCCAGGTGGTGGCGTTGCCCGTTCCCCCCTCCGGGGTGGTCACGTCGCCCGCACTGGCGGTCCAGAAGGAGTTGTTCGTTCCGTCATTGGCGACGGAACGCTTGCGGTAGCCCGTTGCTACTGTGGCGGCGGCGTTTACCGTCGGGGCAGCAGTGGTCACCGCCGCGCCGTTGGGTACGATCGCCAAGTTGCCCGTACCCGCGGCGTTCAGGCCCACGTTGCTGGTACCGCCCGCGGCGGGATCACGCGCGGTGGTCACCTTAAACACCACAACAGGCACTTTTCCGCCTGCGTTGGCGGAGGTGATCTGCTTGTTGCCCGCTCCGACCTTAAAGCCGTTCACCCAGATATCATAGGTCTTGGCCGGGTCCAGACCGGACACACTGTAAGTGCCGTCGGCAGTCTGCTTTGTACAATTGATCGTGGGAGCGGCGCCCACCTCGGCCAGCTGCACCGTGGTCACGTTCGTCAGCGTGCCCGTGGTGGTCAGATGCCGCGTCTCAATAGTGGTGGCGAAGGTATAGGTGGGTGTGACCACCAAGTCGGTAGCGGCATTGTAACCCGTCTGCAGCGTCACCGTGCCGCCCGAAATGGATACATTCGCGAGCGCCGGGTCGTTGGTCTGTTCCCAGTTCGCCAGGGTGTACCCGGTCGAGTGGGTCTCCGCGGCGGTCACGTTGCCCACGGGAGTCACCACACGGGCGCTCGCCGCAGAGCCGGCCCCGGCGGCCCGGACCGTAGCAGTAAGGCAGCCGGCGGGCTTCGTCTCCGCGACCTTCACGCCGTAGAAGTTCTTGGTCGCGACGTCATCTATCTTGGCCTGCTCGTAGTAAACGCCGCCGTCAACGGTGGTAATGCGCCAATAGGGCGCCGTCACGCTGGCCGAAGATACGCCGTTGGCCTCCCAGCGGTCGTTCTTGCGCTCCAAGGTCACGCCACTCACCGAAGCCGTCCCGGTGGCGGTGTTCACCAGCTGGATCTCTTTGATGTTGGTGTCGCTGGTTCCCTTCGTGGCCCAGTTGCTGGTGTTGACGTTGACCACCAGATAGGTGTTGTACTTATCCTTGATAAAGTTTGCCGTATAGGTGACCGTGCTGGTCACGCTGGCCAGCGTCTTGGGGTCGGAGGTATCGTGAGTGGTGGTGTTGTTCAATTGCCAGTAGCTAAACTTCCAGTTCTCCTGAGGATTCATCGACGTCCACTTCACCGCCGTGCCGTTGATCACCACAATGCTCTGGGAGGTGACCGGCGTGCCGTTGGCGTAATCCGTCTGGGCGGAACCGCTCAATCCGTCGGTGGTGACCTCCACCTTGGCGTCGCCGTGTCCGGCGGTCGCCGCTGTGACCGTCCAGTATCTGACCGTGATCTGGGGCACGTTAGCCTGATTCACCGTCACCTTGGCGGTGTGCGTTCCCACATACCCGGTCTTGCTCACCGACAGATCATACTTGTTGGCGTCCGTGCCATTATACTCCACATTGCTGAAGGTATAAATGCCGTTTGCAACGCTGGTGGGAGTCTTCGTAGACAAAGTCACTGTGGCGTCGTTGACCGGGTTGCCGTCCAGCAGCACCTGTACCGTCACCGTGCCCAGCTTCTTCTTGAAGGTCGCCGTCAGCTCAGTCTTCTGGTTCATAGTGACGCTGGCGCTGGCGGAGGTAGGCGCGGTAATGCCGCCCACATCCACCGTCCATGCGTCCCACTCATAGTCGGTGTTCTTGGGGTCGGCAATGAAGGACACAGAAGTGCCCTTCTTATAGACGGTCGGTCCGACGGTCTGCGCCGTCGCGGAGGACCCAATGCCCACCTGCGCGGCGGTGGCCTTCGTCTGATCCGCCGTCAGCTTCAACGTGTAAAGCTCCAGCTTCGCCGGGGCGGCGGTGCTGTCCTGGGTGCCCTGGTCCACCGTAAAGGCGCCGTCCGGCGTGACAACGCTCCACTTCAAATTGCTCTCCGTCGCCGAAATGACCCCCGCGTACTTCCACAGATTGACCGTCGTATCATAGGTCGCGTCATGGGTCCCCAGCTTCACGCTGGTGATCTTCCCGCCCAGGGCGGTCACGCCGCTGTCATCGAGGATCAGGTTCAAATAGGTATCGTACTTCGGCTTGCTGAACTCGGCGATCAACTCCGTCTTCTGGGTCAGCGTGATCTGGTTCGCCGCGTTCGTCGCAGTAGTAGGCAGAGTGCCCTCACCAAGCTTCCACCTGGTGAAGGAATAGTTGCTGCCGCTGGGCGCGGCGTTGATATACACCGTCGTACCCGTCAGATAGGTGCCCGTCTGGTTATCCTGATTCGCCGTGGGCGGGTTGGCGGTAGCGCTCTGGGCGACCTTCGCGCCGCTGTCCACCGTCTGTTCAGCCGTCACCTTCAGGGTGTAGAAGGGGATATTGACCGTCTGATCCGAGGCGATCGCCGTAATGGTCCGGCTGAACGTCCCCAGGGCGACGGTGTAGTTGTTCCCCTGCTCCACAGTAAACTCTTTGGTCGCGTCGGAGGTGGTCGTCCAGTCGGTCTGTCCGGTTACGGTGACCGTCTGGCTCCCGCCGGGGTGCTGGGTCGTGCCGTTCACCTGGAGGTTGACCGTAATCGTGGCGGTCAGCTTGGCGAAGGACACCGTGTACGTGGTGGTCTCGGTAATGGCCTTCAGCGTCGTGCTGTTGGTGGTGCTGGCAGCCGTCTGATCCACGCCCGCTGTCTTTGTCCAGGTCGCGGCGTTGGGGTTATAGTAGGTCTGCGCGCTGGCCGACAGGGTCACCCCCGTCGTGCCGTCCAGCACCACCAACGAGTTGTTGGAGGTGTTGACCTTGGGCGCGGTAGCGCCCGTTCCGGCGTTCAGCGTCACGGTCCAATAACGCACATCCTGGCTGCCGCCGGTATCTCCCACTGTAATATCGATCCCCGTGTTTGTACCGTTGACATAGATGCGATAACTACCCGGCGTAACGTCGGCAGAATACACGCCCGTCGCGTCCTTGTTCAAGTCCGCGGCTTTCGTCGTTCCCGTGTAGAGGGCCACGCCGGAGCCCACCGTAGCGTCGCTCTTCGCATTGTCCAAGTAGATGTTGACTACAGCCGGAACGACCCCGGCGCCGAAGGTGGCGACGAGGGGCTTGGAGTTCTCCGTGTCTCCGGCGTTGGAGGCGACGGTGACCGCCGAGACCTCCCACGTGCCGTCTGTCAGGGATGGGGTCTGGTCAGTCCCGTTATAGCTTACCTTCTTTGGCTGGTCGTTGCCCCCCGCATTCAGCGCGGGGGTAAGCTCCGTCCCCACCGGGTAATAGAGCGTGCGGGGGTTGGTCGTGTCCTTATTGACGGGCACATAGCCGTCCTCGGGGTCAACGTCGGTGGCGGCCGGATTCTCGTCGTGAGGGATCTTCAGGGTGCTCTCCGCATGGGTCGCCCCCTCCACCTTGGGGGTCACAGCGCCCAACTCCACCAGGAAATGATAGGTGCCTTTGCCCAGGAGCATACTATACTCGTTCTCTGTCAGGGCGGAGGTATTGATCGTATACGCCGTATGGCCGTTGATGTTCAGGGTATACGTTCCGCCCGGCAGCGTGACCGACCAGGGGTCGGCCAGTCCGCCCGCCGCCTGGGCCGAGAGGGTGTACGTGCCGCTCTTGGAATAGCCGTCTTCGGCGTCGCCGCTGTCGTCCTTCGTCGCCGAGGCCAGGAGGGTCGTCCCCCGGTAAAGCTCGACCTTAAACACATGGTCCACGTTCTTGCTGCGGTCGGTGGGCGTGGCGTTATTGATATCCGTGCCCTTAAATGTGGTAAAGAACTTTACGTTGACCAGATCATAATGCGCCGTCACTGTGGTGTCCGCGGTGGGGTTAAAATAGCCGTTTTCCGCCTGCGTCACCCCGGCCATAGAGCCCGTCAAGCCGCTTCCCATGCTTGTACCCGACGTAACGGCCGCGCCGCTCCAGTGGTCAAACGCGTTCAGCTTGTCGCCGGCGTAGACGTTTACCGTGGTTCCCGTCGGATAATAGGAATACTGCACACGGCTGGACTTTACCCGGTCCCAGGTATAGTCGCCCAAAACCTGCGGGTTGCCGGAGCCGCCGGAGCCGTCTTCCGCCACCGTAACCGCGTACGCGGGCACGTCGGTGAAGCCCTTCTTTACACCCTCTTGTGTGTTGATCCCGTCGACAAACACCTTGCTGCCCAGCTCCACCGTGCGGCCGCCCGACAGTCCGTAATATCCGCCTTCCTCCGCGACCCACTCCAGAATATAATTTGCCGTGGTTCCAATCTTCAGCTGATGGAAGTCCTCTCCGCTGTCAGCCATGTTGTTCGTCTTCTTCATGCCCTTATATTCGTCTTGGGTCAAAGGGGTCGTTGTGCCGTCCGCGTTCACCTTCACCAGACGTACCTTCGGCTCCACATCCAGGCTTCCGGCCCAGTGAATGCCGCCGTTTGCCGACGCGCTGACTGGACGCCCGGCATATTCTCCCGATGCGCACGACGCCTCCGCCGTATAGCTGGACCATATGTCGGAGGGATAGTCATTGCCATCCCAAGTGCCTGCGCTATAAAAAGCCTCTATCACGCCGATGTCCGACATGGACGAGCCCCAGCCCAGGTTCTCGTCTCCAAACAGGGCCTCATCCACCGGCGTGACCAGCGGAAGATATACTGCATTGTCCTCTCCCGGTTGAAGAGTCCCGATGGTATAGATCCCCCATGCATTTGTACCATCTGCAAACCCGTAGGCGTGACCCAGGGTTATGCCGCAATCAGCGTAATCCGCGAAGCCAATATCCGTTTCGCCGTTGTCAGCGCCCACCGTAATATTGCCCCACTGCGCGCCGGGGTCGTCGGTCACGATATTGCCGCGCTTCAACTGCACCGTCACGTTGGTCATTGCGGCCTCGCTCCGGTTGGTGACCTTTACATAGGCATATGCGCTTCCCCCCTCCTGGGGAAGCGTAAGGCCCTCGCTCGTATCCTTCACGTCCACCAACCGTTCTACAAGCTCCACCTTGAGGGGCTGGGTGGTGACTTTGATGCGCATGACGGCATGGCTGAAGCCGGAGGAACCGCCAATGAAGACAGTAAAAGGCAGACCATCCGTAGCAGGATCAATGGTCGTGGTACTGTCCGGCTCATAGAAGGTCTTGCCCAACGCATATTCGCTCAACGCACTCATGTTAAAAGCTACCGAGCTATGCCGACTCTGTGCAGTATCTACAGCTGCCCCGTTAGCTCTAATTTGCCAGTTCCAGTCTACACTTACAGTGCCACCAAAGGTTGTATTCTTTGACTTTAGCCAGACATAGGGCATTCCCATAAAGTCTGCTAACTGTGTATCAGCATCACTTGCATTGTTGTTAAAATATCCGGTCCAATCGCCTGCCCCTAGCCCTTCGTAACCTGTCGTAGCTATAGAGTCGCCACCATTCGTAGTGAACCGAGGTACAATGAGAACTGCTACGGGGTCCTGACCTGTACCCGTACCAGTCGCAATTGTACCGCTCAAGTTAGTCACGTTCGTATTCGCCAGCGTAATGCTGGTAATGGCCGCGCTCAGATCCGCGGTAGGACCGTCGGGATCGACGGGGTCCACAGGCTTTTCCCCGGTGACGTCGTCGTCATGCCTCCCCTGGGTGTCCGCCACGGGGTCGTCGGGGCTGAGGACAGGCTGCTCCCCCACCACGTCGTCGGTGATGCGGGCGGCAAAAGCGGTGGTGGGGAGGGTCCCCACCACCATCAGCACCGCCAGAGCCATGGCCAGCCATCTCTTCAGAAGTCTCTTCATTTCATTGTCCTCCTAGTCAGGAATGCGATAATGGGTCCGGCCATGGTCACGGTCACGGACGGTTTTCGGTCGGTCGGTTCGTCAGGTATGTCCTCCAACGTCCCTGCTGCCTGCAGGGGGGCCTCCTCCGGCCCGATGAGGGCATCGGGCCCTACAGGCTCCTCCAGCGTCGCCGCGCCAGGAGCCTCTACGGTCACGGGGTCGCCGCGCCCTACGGGGGTCGCGTCGGGCAGGTCATCCAGGGGGACGTTCTCGTCCTCCGGGGCTTCCTCCAGGCTCAGGAGGCTGGCGCGGGTGGCCTTTTCCTTCCACACCCACGGCGCGTTCTCCTGGGTCGCCCAAGCCTCACATTCCTCTGTGGTGGGCATGATCCAGCCCGACTCTACATCGTTGAGATGGAGCAGCACATATTGGAACTCCGCCCACGTCGGCGGGGTCACCCACTTGCGGTTGGTCGCCGCGCCGGTGATAAACTCCTTCTTCCGGTTGGAGGTGTTCAGGGCGGTCATCACCTGCCACAAGAGGTCCTGCTTATCCCCACTGAACATTTCCGCGGCGGCGATCACGTCGCTGTCGTTCGGTCCCTTGCGCAGCAGCAGGGTGTCCTTCAGCTTATCGTCCGTCAGGTCATAGACAAACCCCGCGGGGTTGCCCGCGGTCTTCTTGAAGTAACCGATGGCGGAGGTCATAAAGTCGCCCCACTCTGTGGCGTCTGGCCGCACCGCCTCATACTCGACCTTTCCGCCGGTGACCCACATCCACCCGTAATTCTCCTTCTCCGCCGCGCATTCCTCTGTGGGCGGCATGATCCAGCCCGACTCCACATCGTTCAGATGGAGCAGCACATATTGGAATTCCTCCCAGGTCGGCTTATTCACCCACCTGCGGTTGGTCGCCGCGCCGGTGATAAACTCCTTCTTCCGGTTGGAGGTGTTCAGGGCGGTCATCACCTGCCACAAGAGGTCCTGCTTATCCCCACTGAACATTTCCGCGGCGGTGATCACGTCGCTGTCGTTCGGTCCCTTGCGCAGCCGCAGCACATCCTTCAGCTTTTCGTCCGTCAGGTCATAGACAAACCCCGCGGGGTTGCCCGCCGTCTTCTTGAAGTAGCCGATGGCGGAATCCAGGAAAGCGTCCCATTCCGCCGGGTCTGCAAACAGCTCTTCCTTCTTGACCTCTTCCTCCGGCTTTTTGTCCGCGTTGAACCACCAGTAGGCGTCCACGCCGTCCACAATGACCTCCGCCTTGACCTCCGCGTCCGTCTTATAGACGCCGTTCAAGAGCAGATACTGGAGCTGGTAATCCGTCAGCCCCGTCAGGCTGTCATAGGTCAGGGTGGGATCGGCCGCAGCCGCCGCGCGCAGCGTGCTCAAAAGGGCGTTCTTAAACGCCTCAATGCTGGTAAAGGCCGCGCCGTCCGCGTTCACGCGCATAGCCATGCCTGGGTCGGTAACCGAGGGCCGGCGGGTGATAAAGTCCAGATCGAGGATCTGGTCCATGGCGTCGGTAGCTGTCTTGCCGTCAAAGCCCACCGCCGCCAGCCAGGCGGCCTGGGCCAGGGTGGCGTGGGTGTCGGCGGTGAAGCCACTGCCCTGCCACCAGTAGTTTTCCGTGATGCTGGCCGCGGTCTGATAGCTGCTGCCGGGGAAGAGGAGGTGCTGCACCTCCTTCGTCAGGTCCGCGGCGCTCTGGGAAGCGACGGCGTCCAGATCCTTGTAGGGCAGGCCGCCGCCCGTCTTGCGCACGACCTCCATGATCCGGGCGCGCAGGTCGGCATAGCTCTCGTCGGTGAAGGGCATGCCGTGGACCTCCGCGCGCAGCTTCAGCCGCTCCAGGGTGGCGGCGTCCAGCTTGCCCAGGGGGTCGATGGCCAGAGGCTGCATCGCCCCGTCCACCTCCACGCCGTCCCTGGCCCAGTAGGCGTAGGTGAGCAGGTCCATAATGTCGCCGATGCGCTGGGCCTCGGTGGGGGTGTGGGGCTCGGGGATCCACCAGTAGTTGCACACCACGTCCGGGTCGGCGGGGTCGGCGATCTTGTCCGCGGGCGGAATGGGCTGGCCCACCAGCTTGTTGGCGTTAATAAGCAGATATTGCAGCTGGTAAATATCCAGGGCGTACTCTCCCGAGGGCAGCTTCCTCAGGCTGCCGTCCAGGCTCAAAAAGTCGTTCATGTTGTCCACAAAGCCCAGCACCTTCAGCGCCAGCTCCAGGGAGGTCTTAAACTGCTCCACGCTGGTAAAGCCGCTGCCCGCGGCGGTGCGGCGGAGATAGACCTCGTTATTGACGGGGGTGATCCCCTTGGCCAGGAGGGTGTCCAGCTTGGTGGAGTCGGTGTAGTTGCTGGCCCGCCAGGCGTCCGCCGCCTCCATCAGCCGCTCGTAGGTGAGCCGCGGCTGGCCGCCGTTCTTCCACCAATAATTCTTTTCCTTGAGGATCTCCTCCGCGGTCTTGTAGTCTCCCGCCGGCTGGATCAGAGCGTATTGGATCTCCTCCCAGGGGATAGTCTCCCACACGTCCATCACCGTCTTGGGGTCGGAGAGGTCATAATGGGCGCTGAGGGTGGTCAGCGCCTTGAGCCAGGCGGTCTTGAACTCCGCCAGGGTGGTAAAGGCGTTGTCGTCCTCCTCCGACTCCTCCTTGCGGAACCACCCCACATTTTGTGGAGTTTCGTTCCCGGTGGGGGGCGCGTAGCTGATCAATTCTGTCAAAGCGTTGGGCAGGTTCTCCTCCGTCATGGCGTCCAGGGCGTCGGGCACATCCCCTGAGACCACCAGCATGCCGCCCTCGATAAAGTCCTTCCAGCCGGTCACCGGGCGTTTGCCGCCGTTTTGCCACCAGTAGGTCTTGCCCGTGGTGGGCCAGGTCCCGGTGATGAGCAGCTCCTGCACCTGCTCCGCGGTGATCTGCTTCATGGCGTCCTGGTCCAGGCCCGCCGCCGCCAGAATGTCGTATACCTTCTCCAGCGCGTCCAGCATCTCCTGGCGGTTCTGGAACTTGCGGCCGTCCTCGTCCTTGCGGAAGGTGGACTGGTAATAGCCGTCCAGGAGGGAGGGGGTCTCGGTGAGCAGCTTATCCAGGGCGTCCTTGGCCGGGTGCTTATCTCCGGTCTCGTCCTTGGCCTTGTCCATGGCGACAAAGATATCACCCAGGTCAAAGATATCCACAGTGATGTCCTTGGCGCAGTCGTCCAGGCGGCACCAGGGGAAGCCGGCGCACTGGGCCTCGCTCATGAGGCTGCCGCCGCTGTAAATGCCGTCGCCGCCCCCGGCCTGCATGCACAGCAGGATGTGGCGCTGGAGTTGATGCCAGCCCAGCTTCACGTCCCCGGTCTTGGGGTCGATAGAGACCCCAGCGTTATACAGGCGTGTGACTAAATCTTGAAAGTAAGTGGCGGCGCGGGTATAGTTACCCCCGGTAAATTCATCCCCGTTCAGATTTGTCCGCAAATTCAAATCCTTAAGCGTAGCACGGCTCATGTGTTGCGTTAATTTGTTGCTCTCACCTCTTGCTCCCTTGGTCGCCTCCGCAAGAAGAGTGTTCAACGTAGCATCCAACACAAAGCCATCTGTTCCCTGACGGTCAGGATAGGCGACCCCGTCCGAATAGAGGAAGTTGTTTTTCAAGTCCAGTTCCTCACCGGCAGAGCGTTGCTTACCTGAAGAAATATTTTCTCCATAGGTATCTCTCAGCATATAATCCAACTTCCACAACACGCCGCCGGTGGTCATGTCGATGTTCAGAATATCGTCGTTGTTGGAAAGGGTCTTCAGGAAAAACACGTTCGTATCAGAGGACGGGTCCAAGTCCTGGTCTTCCGAATCAAACGCGTTTACGTCGTAGGTATAGCCTGTCTGTACAGCAGGGTCTCTAGTCCGGTTAACTCCCTGCCATGGTCCTTCCGCCTGCGATGCACGACGGTATTGATATTGAAAAGAGTAGACTGATGCCTCGGTAGAGGCCGCAATACTATATCTCTCTATGTGTAAACTTTCGTCCACCACGGTATAGTTATAGTCCTCCAGCAAGCTCTCTCCCGGCTCATAAACCGCCTTGACAATGAGCACGTCCTGGCCGGGCCGCAGCATTTTTTCCATGGCGGAAAAGTCCGCAAAACGCAAATACCACGCCGCGTCCTGTTCGGTCACGGCGTAGGTATATGGCTCTGCGGTTCCGGGTATGGTTTGGGTGGCGGCTGCTGCCGGGTCCAGGTCTCCCAGCTCGCCCACCCCGAAGGTGGTCCACACGTCTTCGGTTTTGATGGAATCCTTATGTAAGATCCAGTTTTTCTTGGTGAGGTCCTGTGACTCGTCCTCCACGATGGCCCATCCATATACATATGGATAAAGGTAGCCGTCGTATTCCTCCTCCGGGTCAACGGGGGCCGGCCCGGTCTCCACCGGATCGACGGTGTAGTACCGGGTGGTGAGTCCCGTGCCGGGGTCGGTCACCTCCTTCTGGGTGGTGACGCGGCGGTAGAAGGCGTAGTCCAGCTTGTCCGTTAACGGGTAGTCCTCTCCCGGCTCGGCGCTGTCCGGGCCGAACTTCATGGCGTCGTCATTGTCGTGACCGACGGTATAGGCGTAGTCCCCCCGGTAGGTATGCTCCCGCGCCAGGGAGTTTACCCGGTTTTGGTAGTCGGCATATTCGGGCTTGGTCTGCAGGTCGGCCAGATCCTTGGCTCCGGCCACGATCTCCCCCGTGCGTAACCGGGGATGAATGAAGGTCTTCTCCACGTATTCGTTGACCAGAGGGCGCGCGTCACCCTCGGGGTCCACCACAAGGGCTCCGATGAGGGTGTCGTCCCAGTCATAGAAGAGGATCTGCGCGCCGCCCACGCCGCCGGTGGGCTTGCGGTAGGTCTCCGCGTTTACCAGGGTGAGCCGGAGGGTGTTTTCCCTCAGGGTGAGGAGGTTCTGGAAGAAGGAATAATTCCCGTTGGCGTTCACGCCGCCGGGGGCGTCGGGGTCGCCGGGGGTGGCCCAGGCGGCGTTGTAGTCGGCCACGATGGCGGAGCCCAGGGTGTTGGGCAGCCACAGCGTCGCCTCGTCGTCGTTGTCGGTGGCCTCGTCGTGGATCACAACGTTCCCCTGGCCGCTGACGTTATAGGAGGTGTTCTTGCCCGCGCCCAGGTAATAATAGAAGCGGGTGGGCGCGTCGGTCACGCCGTCGTTCTCCAGGTTCTGGGTGTAGAGCACGCTCTGGAACACCGAGCTGCCCGCCACCTGCTTGTCGGCGGCGGTGAGGCTGGCGGCGTCTGTCCAGGCGCCCAGATAGGTCAGGGGGGTCTTGCCCGAGTTCTGGGGAAGCTCCGCGTCGCCGGGGTCGTTGTCGTCCTTGTTCAGGCCCAGCCAGAAATTAGAGGTGTTCGGCTCGTAGTCCGGCTGGCCGGGTTCGCCCACGCCCACCTCCAGGTCCGTGAAGCGGTTCATATCATAGGCAAAGCGGACCACCACCACGGGGGTGGAGGTCTCGTAGACTACGTTGGCGGTGGTGGTGGTGTTGGCCGAGAGGGTGAGAAGGCCCGTGCGGTCGGTGGCCGCCGCGCCGAAGGTCCCCTCCTCGATAAAGGCGGTGGCGTTGTTCACCTCGTCGGGCTTGGCGGTGTCCAGCCGGACCCGGACCTTCTTCCCCGAGGTGTTATTCAGCACAGGGTCCAGGTCGGTGAAGATCTTCGCCTGGTCCTCGCCGTCCTTGTCGATGCCCCGGGGGTAGTGGGTATCGCGGCCGGCGTCGTCGGTGTAGCTGCCCGAGGTGGAGCCGGTCCCGGCGGCGGACCAGCTGTCGTAAACGGGCTTGCCCGCGCCCCAGGTCACGGCGGTGAGGGCGTCGAGATTCACCGTTACAGCCGCCGCGGCGGACTGGAACGGGTAGTTGCGCACATCATATTTGGCCTCCAGGGCCGCCCGGTCCTCGGGCTTGTTGCCGTCCGCCAGCACCTGGGCCAGCTCGGCGGCGTAGACCGCGTCGTCCACAAGGGAGCCGTCTGCTTTCAGGGTGACCGTGCGGGCCGTGCGCACGCACAGGGCCAACTCGTAGAAGCCGGTGGGCTTGCCCTTGTCCACCACCACGTTGCCCTGGATGGTGACCTGGGGCTTGGGGGCCGCGCTGTTGAGCAGGGCGCTGGCGCCCTCCGCCGGAGCTGCCAGGGCCGTACCGCTGAAAAGCGCGCAAGAAAGCGCCGCCGCCAGGAACAGCGCTCCCAGACGGCCGAGCCGGCCGGACCCTCTCTTTCTTGTCTCCACGGCGATACCCCCGTCTCGAAAGGTTTACTCTTCTCTCTTTTCCTCCGCGGCGTTCCCCATTTTGCGCAAAATTTCTGAATTTTTCAGCAATATCCGTCAAATAGGGCGCAAAGGTAGACATAATTATTTTTGATTATACAACAAGCCTTTCCAAATTGCAAGTCTTTTGGTAAATTTCTGTGATAGTCATTTTCTTCCATCGCCGCGCCGCTTTTTTGTTCCTTTCTTAGACGCTATATACGACCCGCCGGTTCCCACCCGCGCGTAGGGCGGGCTTCCCAGACGCGCCGCTCACTTTTTCATTGACACGGCTTTATTATTGTGGTAAACTATCTCAGTCTGCGAAGGCAGACACTACCCTTGGCTGTGGCCTGCGGCTTTCACCGGCCCTTGTCTCGGCTTTGGGCAAATTTTGTGAAAGGTGGAACACCACAATGATCCGTAAGGACGAAAAGACGGCCGTGATCGAGGCCAACCGCACCCACGAGACCGACACCGGCTCTCCCGAGGTGCAGATCGCCATCCTCACCGCCCGCATTACCCAGCTCACCGCCCACATGCAGGCCAACCCGCAGGACAAGCACTCTCAGCGCGGCCTTTTGCAGATGGTCGGTAAGCGCCGCAAGATGCTGGACTACCTCATGCGCAAGGATATCGAGCGTTACCGCACTTGTATCGCCAAGCTGGGCATCCGTAAGTAAGAATGTGAGACATAGGGCGGCGTATGCCGCCCTATGTTCGCATATACGGCCCGGTAGTTTCCTCGTTTTTTTAGCAGTTGAAGATGGATTTGACATTGCTCGAGCCTATCTTCAAGTGCTAAAGGGCAGAGAAAACTCCGGGTCAAACGAAAGAAAAGGAGTTGTTATCATGTCAACCGTTATCACCCACAAGCAGTTCCCCAACCGCAAGACCTGGTCCATGGACCTCTGCGGCCGCAAGCTGTCCATCGAGATGGGCCGGGTGGCCGAGCTGGCCAACGCCAGCGCCATTGTCACCTACGGTGAGACCACCGTTCTGGTGGCCGTCACCGCCGCGCCCCGTCCCCGGGACGGAGTGGACTTCTTCCCCCTGAGCGTGGACTTTGAAGAGAAGCTGTACGCCGTGGGCCGCATCCCCGGCTCCTTCATGCGCCGGGAGGGTCAGCCCTCTCTGCCCGCGGTGCTGGCCAGCCGGGTCATCGACCGCTCCATCCGCCCCCTGTTCCCCTACGACTACCGCAACGACGTGGTGGTGACCTGCACCGTCATGAGCGTAGACCGGGACTGCTCTCCCGAGATGACCGCCATGTTCGGCGTGTCCGCCTGTCTGGCCGTCAGTGACATCCCCTGGGCCGGCCCCATCGGCTGCCTTGAGGTGGGCTATGTGGACGGTCAGATCGTCATGAATCCCACCCAGGCCCAGCGTCATGCCTCCCAGCTGGACCTCACCGTCGCCGCCAGCCAGGAGAAGGTCATCATGATCGAGGCGGGCGCCAAGGAGCTGCCCGACGACATTATGTACGACGCCATCTGCCAGGCCCACGAGGAGGCCAAGAAGCAGGTGGCGCTCATCAACCAGATGGTCAGCGAGATCGGCAAGGAGAAGATGACCTACGACCACGCCGCCTTTGACCAGGAGTTGTTCGACAAGATCGTGGCCGACTTTATGGACGAGGCCAAGGCCGCCATGGACACCGACGACAAGAACGTGCGGGAGAGCCGCTGGAACGCCATGATCGAGAAGTGGCACGAGAAGTATCTGGACGACCATCCCGACATGGACCAGTTCCTGGAGGAGATCACTTACAAGTTCCAGAAGAAGATCGTCAAGGCCTGGCTGCTGGAGGGCCACCGGGTGGATGGCCGCGCCAAGAACGAGATCCGGCCTCTGGCCGCCGAGGTAGGCGTCCTGCCCCGGGTCCACGGCTCCGGCCTCTTCACCCGCGGCCAGACCCAGGTGCTGTCCATCTGCACCCTGAACACCCTGGCCGCCACCCAGAAGCTGGACACCATCTGGGAAGAGGAAGAGAAGCGGTATATGCACCACTACAACTTCCCCTCCTTCTCCGTGGGCGAAGCCCGGGCCAGCCGCTCCACCAACCGCCGGGAGAAGGGCCACGGCGCCCTGGCTGAGCGGGCGCTGGAGCCGGTCATCCCCAGCGTGGAGGACTTCCCCTACGCCATCCGCGTGGTCTCCGAGGTGGTCAGCTCCAACGGCTCCACCTCCCAGGGCTCTATCTGCGGCTCCACCCTGGCTCTGATGGACGCGGGCGTGCCCATCTCCGCCCCCGTGGCAGGCATTTCCTGCGGCCTCATCCAGGACGACAACGGCGGCTTCACCACCTTTATCGACATCCAGGGCGTGGAGGATTTCCACGGTGAGATGGACTTTAAGGTGGCAGGCACCAAGAAGGGCATCACCGCCATCCAGATGGACATCAAGAACGACGGCCTCAGCCACGCCATCATCAAGGAGGCGCTGGAGATCACCCGGGACGCCCGCTTCGCCATTCTGGATGAGATCATGCTCCCCTGCATTGCGGAGCCTCGCCCCGAGGTGAGCCGCTACGCCCCCAAGATGCTCACCATGAAGATCGACGTGGACAAGATCCGCGAGGTCATTGGCAAGGGCGGCAGCGTCATCCAGAAGATCACCGCCGAGTCCGGCGCTCAGGTAGACATCGATGAGGACGGCACCATTCACATCGCTTCCCCCGATGCGGAGAAGTGCGACGTGGCCAAGAAGATGATCGAGACCATCGTCTTTGTCCCCGAGGTGGGCCAGCTCTACTACGGCAAGGTGGTCCGCATCCTTCAGTTCGGCGCGTTTGTGGAGCTTGCGCCCGGTAAGGACGGCATGGTCCACATCTCTAAGCTGGCAAACCACCGTGTGGAGAAGGTGGAGGACGTGGTGAACATCGGAGACATGATCTGGGTCAAGGTCACCGACATCGACGAGAAGGGCCGGGTGAACCTCTCCTATAAGGACGCCCTCAAGGAGCTGGAGAACCGCGGCGCGAAGGCCCCGGAAGTGTGAGCGTAGACACATAGCCGTGGATGGACCGGAGCGAGGGCCGAATTGGTAAGGCGGCAAAGCCGCCGCGATTTGGCCCGAGACGTAGGGAAGCCACGGCGTGATGTGTCCAACGCGAACATGACAAGGAAGTGTGAGCGTAGACACATAGCCGTGGATGGACCGGAGCGAGGGCCGAATTGGTAAGGCGGCAAAGCCGCCGCGATTTGGCCCGAGACGTAGGGAAGCCACGGCGTGATGTGTCCAACGCGAACATGACAAGGAAGTGTGAGCGTAGACACATAGCCTCTCGCCCACCCCCTGCACACACAGATCAAAAGCCCCTCGACCAGTGGTCGAGGGGCTTTTTTCGCCTGTTTCCTTGACTTTTCTTCCCCCAGCGGCTACCATAGAGACACCGCCCGCAAGGCTGAGGGCAAATCGATCCACACACCCAAGGAGGGGACTTCTATGGAAGACAAGCGGCCCTTTGGCGAGTACATCCGCCGCAAGCGGCTGGAGGCAGGCTTGACCCAGAAGGAGCTGGCCGAGCGCCTGTTTGTCACCGAGTCCAGCGTCAGCAAGTGGGAGCGGGGACTTTCCTACCCCGACGTGCCTATCATTACATCTATTTGCGCTGAGCTGGGCATCTCCGAGCATGAGTTCTTCACCGCCTGCGACGACGACAAGGCCCACGCCCAGGAACGGGCCGCTGCCATTTGGCACGGTTTGACCAAGACCTTCCGTGTCATCTGTCTGGCGGGCTACGCCATCGCCTTGATTACCTGCTTTATCTGCGATCTGGCCATCTTCCACACCCTGGACTGGTTCTGGATCGTGCTCACCGCGCTGGCCTTGGCCTTCTGCTTCACCAACCTACCCGCCTACGTTCCAAAGGAGCGGACCGCTGTCTGCCTGGGGGCGGCCACCGTCTGTCTTATGCTGCTGCTTTTGTCCTGCTGGTTCTATGTGGGCGGCAAGTGGATCCTGGGCGGCATGGTCATCACCGCTGTCTCTCTCGCCTTGCCATGGAGCTGGTGGGTCGTGTGGCGGTTCTATGGCAAGCACGTGCTGCTCCTGTGCGTGGCGTTGACCACGGTGTGGGTGTTCCCCCTGCTGGCGGTCATCCGGGCCTTTGAGGGCGGGGACTGGCTGCTGGGTGTGGCCTATCCCATGGCGCTGGTGGGCGGCGTGTTCCTGTGGGGGTATTATCTGGCCCTGAAGCTGCCCCGGGACCCGGTGATGAAGACCGGTCTGTGCGTTCTCCTCACCGCCCTGGCTACCCCGACGTTCAACACTCTGTGCGACGCGCTGTTAGGCGGCGGACAGAGCGGCGTTCCCTTTGCACAGTATTTCTCCATCCCCGCCATGCTGGCGCGGTCGAAAGCGGGAGATCTGGACTGGGTGAACATCCTCACCACCCTGATCCTTGTGGCGGCGGGAGTCATTGTCACCGCCGTGGGCGGGGTGCGGGAATACCGCGTCAAGAAGTCCTGAAGGAACAAGCTATAAAACACCCCGTTATCTTTTTGGTCAAGATAACGGGGTGTTTTTCCATTCTAGAGTTGTCACGCTCCCGTTGGACACACTACGGCTTCGCGTCTCGCCTTTCGGCTCGGTCAGCTCGTAGCTCGGGCCCCACCGGGGCCCACTCGCCCCTCCGACTCGGGGCAGATCGCGCGGCCCTTGGCCGCTTACCAATTCGCCCCTCGCTCCGGTCCATCGAAGCCTGTGTGTCTACGGGTCGCACTTCTTACTTTTCTACCCAACTCCCCGTGGCTTCGCAGGACAAATAGGCGTTGATGAAGCCGTCCAGGTCGCCGTCCATGACGGAATTGATGTTGGCGGTCTCGTAGCCGGTGCGGGTGTCCTTGACCAGCTGGTAGGGCATGAAGACGTAGGAGCGGATCTGACTACCCCATTCGATCTTCATCTGCACGCCCTTGAGGTCGGAGATTTTTTCCGCATGGGCCTGCATCTGCAGCTCTACCAGCTTGGAGCGGAGCATCCGCATACAGGTGTCCCGGTTCTGGAACTGGGAACGCTCCTGCTGGGAGGACACCACAATACCCGTGGGCTTATGGATGAGGCGAACGGCGGATGAGGTTTTGTTGATGTGCTGGCCGCCCGCGCCGGAGGAACGAAACACCTGCATCTCCACGTCCTCGGGGCGGATGTCCACCTCCACGTCGTCAGGGATCTCAGGCATGACCTCCAGAGCGGCGAAGGAGGTCTGCCGTCTGGCATTGGCGTCGAAGGGGGAGACACGCACCAGCCGGTGGACGCCATTTTCTCCCCGCAGGAAGCCGTAGGCGTTTTCTCCGGTGATCATAATGGTGGCGGATTTCAATCCGGCCTCGTCGCCCTCCAGGTAATCCACGGTCTCGCAGGTGAACCCATGGCGTTCCGCCCAGCGGGTGTACATGCGAAAGAGCATCTGGGCCCAGTCCTGGGCCTCGGTTCCCCCCGCCCCGGCGTGGAAGGTGAGGATGGCGTTGGCGTTGTCATACTCCCCGGTCAGGAGGGTAGCCAGCCGCGCGGACTCCACGTCCTCCTCCAGGGCTCTGCAGCCCTCGGACAGCTCAGGGAGGAGGGAAGCGTCCTCCTCCTCGTTGCCCATCTCGCAAAGGGTGACCAGATCGGACCAGCTGCGCTCCCGCTTGGCCTGGTTCTCAATCTTGTCCTGAAGGGCCTTGATGCGCTGCTGGGTCTTTTGAGCCTTGTCCGGGTCGTCCCAAAAGCCGGGGGCGGCGGACTGTGACTGGAGCAGATCCAGCTCCCGGGCCGCCTGGTCCAGGCCCAGGGAAGCCTTCAGGGTTTCCAACTGAGGTTTGAAGTTGTTGAGCCAAACCTTGTATTCGTCAAATTCCAGCATAGTAAATCTCCTAGCACTTGTAAAGTCAGTAGCCTATTATACCCAATTGGCCCCACTCCTGTCAATCCTTGGGCTTCAGCGGAGTCTTGCTGCCGTCGGGATGTTGAATGACGGTGTGGTCCAGCTGGGCGGTGAGGTTTTCCCGCACCGCCTCCACATACCGCCGCCGTAGCTCCATCTGCTCAGCCTTTTCTTCCACGGTGAGGCCCTCGGGGGTGCGGGACTTACGAGCCAGGGCGTTGATGCGGTCAATGTCGGCTTGGGTGATCATACATATCGCTCCATTTCCACCAAGATGCGGCCCTTGCGGCTGAGACCGTTGACCTTGGTCAACTTGCATTTGCCCAGACCCTTGCCGTTGAGGGAGTCCCCCTCCTGGAGCAGGCGGTCTGGCTTGGTACAGGGCAGATGGTTGAGCAAAAGCCGCCCGCCGGAAATAAGGGCGGCGGCCTTGGACCGGGGGATGCGAAAGGCGGAGGCTGCCACCGCGTCAAAACGGAGGGATTGGAAGGTCTCTGTGCGCCGCTGGACCATTTCCTCCGCCGGGGTCAGCCGGGAAAGGGGGATCTCCTTTGGGGAGGCGGAATACCACCCCACCTCTCGCCACTGCTCCAGCAAAATAGGCAGGGCGGAGGCCAGACAGACCACCTGGGCGGTGTCCTCTCCCACCAAAATGTCACCCAGCAGGTCCCGGGTGATTCCCAGCCCCATGAGAGAGCCTAAAAAGTCCCGGTGGGAGAGCTTCTTTGCCCCCTCCCCCTCGCGAGGCAGCTTGACCTCCACGGCGGCCAGCGGCGGCTCGTCCGGCGTTTCCATCCAATCGGGGAGAAAGCGGCAGACCTTGCGGGAGGCGGCGGCAAAGCCGCCCTCCAAGGTCCAGCGGATCTCCCCCGCCGCGGCAATGGCCTGAACGGCCAGGGCCTGTTCGCCGTCGGAGAGAAAATGGCTGT
This sequence comes from uncultured Oscillospiraceae bacterium, assembly GCA_910579775.1. Classification (GTDB taxonomy): domain Bacteria; phylum Bacillota; class Clostridia; order Oscillospirales; family Oscillospiraceae; genus MGBC124762. Next base: position 115,831 of record CAJTUE010000003.1, read on the forward strand.
GGGTGGGGATATCCCGCCGCCGGCACAGCTCCAGCTGATCCAACAGTCGAGCCAGAGACATGCGGCTGTCGGCGTCGGCGGCCAAATGGTCCAGGACCTTGGTCTTATCCATGGGCGTGCCCTTTCTGGGCGGCGTGGAGCTGGGCGTATTGTCCGCCAAGGGCCAGCAGCTCCTCATGAGTGCCCTCCTCGGCAATGCCCGCCCCATCCACCACCAGGATGCGCTGGGCGGAACGGATGGTGGAGAGGCGGTGGGCGATGATGAGGGTGGTGCGCCCCTTCGCCAGCGCGTCAAAGGCCCCCTGGATGCGGTGCTCGGTGACGCTGTCCAGGGCGGAGGTGGCCTCGTCCAGAATGAGGATGGGCGGGTTTTTCAGAAAGATGCGGGCAATGGACACCCGCTGCTTCTGGCCGCCGGAGAGCATGACCCCCCGCTCACCCACATAGGTGTTGAAGCCGTCGGGCATGTCCAGAATATCGTCCAGGATCTCCGCCTTGCGGGCGGCCTCCCGGACCTCCTCCAGGGTGGCGCCCGGTCTGCCGTAGGCGATGTTGTCAAAGATGGTCCCGGCAAACAGGAACACGTCCTGCTGGACGATGCCGATGGCCCGGCGCAGGGAATGCTGGGTCAGAGTGCGCACGTCCTTGCCGTCCACCAGGATAGCCCCCTCCGTCACGTCGTAAAAACGGGGGATGAGCTGGCAGAGGGTGGACTTGCCGCCGCCGGAGGGCCCCACCACCGCCACCGTCTGGCCGGGAGCGATGTGAAGGTCCACATGGCTGAGCACCGGCTCGCCGCCGGGCTCATAGGCAAAGGTCATGTCCTTGACCAAAATATCCCCCTTCACGTCGGTAAGGTCGCGGGCGTGGGGGGCGTCCTGAATATCCGGTTCCACCCGCATGAGCTCCAGGAAGCGGTGGAAGCCCGCCATACCCTGGGTGTACTGCTCCACAAAGGCGGAGAGCTTGCGGATGGGGGTGAGGAAGGTGGAAACATAGAGGGAGAAGGTGATAAGGTCCACATAGTCCATGCGGCCGCCCATGATGAGAAAGCCGCCCAGGGCGATGACCAGCACGGACATGATGCCCATGGCGAACTCCAGCCCGGAGTGGTAGGTGGCCATGGCCTTGTAGTAGTCGTTTTTGGAGCCCCGGAACAGGTCGTTGGCCTTGCCGAATTTCTCGATCTCCGAGCGCTCGTTGGCAAAGGCCTTGGCCGTCCGCATCCCGGACAGAGAGGATTCCAGCTCCCCGTTGATCCCCGCCAGGGTGCGCTTCACCGCCATGGAGGCGCGGCTCATCCGCCGGCGCTGGATGATGGTGAAGACCAGGAAAACGGGCACCACCACAAACACGGCCAGGGCCAGCTCCCAGCGGATGGTGAGCATCACGCACAGCGCGCCCAGGAGGGTGACCGACGAGATGAACAGGTCCTCGGGGCCGTGGTGGGCCAGCTCGGTGATCTCAAAGAGGTCGCCGGTGACCCGGCTCATCAACTGCCCCGTGCGGTTTTTATCATAAAAGGAGAAGGACAGGTCCTGCATGTGGGAAAAGAGGTCCCGGCGGATGTCCGCCTCGATGCGCACCCCCAGCTGGTGGCCCCAGTAGGTGACCACAAAGTAAAAGGCGGAGCGCAGAAGGTAGGACAGGGCCAGCACCGCCATCACCGCGAAAAAGGCGGAGTACAGTTTACCGGGCAGCAGCTCATTCATGCACAGCCGGGACACCCACGGAAAGGCCAGGTCCACCAGGCAGATGCCGGTGGCGCAGAGCATGTCCAGGGCAAACAGCGGCCAGTGAGGCTTGTAGTAGGAGGAAAATATTTTTAAAGGCCGTGCGGTCTTCATCTCTTTGGCGGTCATAAGATCCCTTCCTTGTGAAAAAGTGGCTATTGTGGTAGTATATGCGAAAAAGCGGAAAAAGTCAATCGATCAGGGCAACGTCCTTGCTTTTTCCCCGGACTGACGGTATAATGGGCCGTGAAAGGTGGGACCGCCATGAAAAACCGTCAGCGGGAAATGAAATATCTCTATCTTGCGTGCAGTGTGTTCGGCATCGGCTATTTTGTCCTCAGCCTGATCGCTCTCTTTGCGGACGGAGCCATGCACAGAGTATTTTTCGGCCTGGAGGACTCCCTGGGCAGCGTAGCCTATTTCGCGTCCATGCTCTTTTGGTGGGTGAGCATCCAGCTCTATCTGCGTTCTCTCCCTGAGCCCAAGCTGCCCCCCTGGGCCAAAAAGCTGTGCGTGGCCGACCTGCTGGCCTTTCTCGGCGTCCTGGCCCTGCGGCTTTTGGACCTCTATGTGATCTGACAAAACGCAAAACGAAGGGACGGCTCCATCGAGCCGTCCCTTTTGCTACTTCAATTCCTGCTCCAGACTGTCAAATTCCTCGGTGGAGAAAAACTCGCCCAAGGTCATGTCCAGGCCGTCGCACAGCATTTTGATGGTAGCCAGCTTCGGATTGCGGCTTTTTCCATAGAGGATGTTTTTCACGCTGGACGGCGGCAGCCCCGCCAGATCCGCAAGCTTGTTGATCGTGATCTCGTGTTCTCCACAAAGCGTCAGAATACGGTTGCGTACCGTCTCGATCATGTCCATTGTTTTCACCCCTTGTCGGGAGAATAACAAAAAACTCTGGACATTGTAGGCTACCCATGCTACTATTAGGCTATGCATAGCCTATTTCAAGGGAGGTACATGATGGAACGATTGCCAAAGGCCATGCGGCCAGCCGCTGTATGCGGGACCTGTGTCCACTACCGTCAACACTTTGTCATGAGCATTCACCAACGGTTGACTCCAGTGTGGTACGGTCACTGCAACCTGCCAAGCAACAGACACACAGCCCCCGACGAGACCTGTACGCACTGGGATGAGAGCCCCAGTGTTTCACACTCAAACATCACCAAAGACATCTTGCTCCCGCCCGCCGGCAAACCTCCAATGTAGGGCGCGGCTTCCCAGACGCGCCGCTCCTTGCGGTCTGGGACCGCTGGCCTTTCTGGGAGACTATCTTTTCCATCCTCGAAAAGATAGCCCCCAGACCCCCAGAAAAGAGGCCAAAGGGGGCAATCCGAGAGCCCCCTTTGGAAACCCCTTCGGCCAAAGAGGGGGTCCTCGGTCCCCCTCTGTCGGATACTCCCCCTGGAGAGTCTTCTTGCCAGGTAGGATGGTCGTCTCGGCTTACTCCGTAACGCCGCGCCGACACGGGCCGCCCTGTCCTTCGTAGGGCGCGCCTTGTCCTTGACCTTGGCCCCTTTGGCAAAGGAGCTGTCAGCCGACAGACTGACTGGGGATTGTGCCCTTGTGCTGTACCTGACAATCCCCAGTCATTTGCTTCGCAAATGCCACCCTCTTTTTAAAGGGTGCTTGTAGACCGCGCCGCCATCCACCATCCTACATTCCGGGCGGGGCAAGCCCCGCCCCTACGGTAGGATATGGGCTGTGAGGCAGCGGCCAGGGGCAGCGCTTACGCCGCGGTGTCGGCGAAAAAGAGGAAATCTCCGTCCTGGTACACCTCTACATGGCCCATCACATAACGAATTTCACAGTTCATAAGAAAACCTCCTATCCCGTTGCCTTCTGACAATAGGATAGAAGATCTGCTGTCCCATAAACGGGACTCATTCTTTCTTTTCTCTGCCTGACCTCAAAAACACAAAAGGACGATCCCCCGTGGTAACACGGAAGGACCGTCCTTTTTTCAAAACTTATTTCGCGTACTCGATGGCGCGGGTCTCACGCAAGACGTTGACCTTGATCTGACCGGGATATTCCAGCTCCTCCTCGATCTTCTTTGCAATGTCCCGGGCCAGGAGCACCATCTGGTCCTCGCTGACCTTGTCGGGGGCGACCATGATGCGGACCTCCCGGCCGGCCTGGATGGCAAAGGATTTCTCCACGCCGGGGAAGGAGGACGTGACCTCCTCCAACTTCTCCAGGCGCTTGATGTAGTTCTCCACGTTCTCACGGCGGGCGCCGGGGCGGGCGGCGGAGATGGCGTCAGCGGCCTGGACCAGACAGGCGACGATGGTCTTGGGCTCCACATCGTTGTGGTGGGCCTCGATGGCGTGGATCACGCCGTCGCTCTCCCGGTATTTCCGGGCCAGCTCCACGCCGATTTGGACGTGGGAGCCCTCTACCTCGTGGTCGATGGACTTGCCCAGGTCGTGAAGCAGGCCCGCGCGCTTGGCCATAGTGACGTCGGCGCCGATCTCAGCAGCCAGCAGTCCGGCCACGTGGCACACCTCAATGGAGTGGTTCAACACGTTCTGGCCGTAGCTGGTGCGGTATTTCATGCGGCCCAGGAGCTTGATGAGCTCGGGGTGGAGGCCGTGGACGTTGGTCTCGAACACAGCCCGCTCGCCCTCGGCCTTGATGGTGGCGTCCACCTCCCGCTTGGCCTTCTCCACCATCTCCTCAATGCGGGCGGGGTGGATGCGGCCGTCCTGGATGAGCTTTTCCAGCGCCAGCCGGGCGATCTCCCGGCGCACCGGGTCGAAGCAGGACACGGTGATGGCCTCGGGGGTATCGTCAATGATGAGGTCCACCCCGGTGAGGGTCTCCAAGGTGCGGATGTTGCGGCCCTCCCGACCGATGATGCGGCCCTTGAGGTCGTCATTGGGCAGCGGCACCACAGACACGGTGGCCTCAGCCACGTGGTCGGCGGCGCAACGCTGGATGGCGAGGGAAATGATCTCCTTGGCAGTGGTGTCCGCCTCTTCCTTGGCCCGGGTCTCGATCTCCTTGACCTTCAGGGCGGCCTCGTGGGTGACCTCCTGCTCCAGCTCGGTCAACAGGACGTTCTTGGCCTCCTCGGCGGTCATGCCGGAAATGCGCTCCAGCTCACGGACCTCCTGGTCCTTCAGCTGGGTCAGTTCCTCGCGCTGGGCGTCCAGGGCCTCCTGCTTGGTGGTCAGGGCTTCTTCCTTATGCTCCAGGTTTTCCAGCTTGCGGTCCAGGTTTTCTTCTTTCTGATTGAGGCGGTTTTCCTGCTTTTGCAGCTCGGCGCGGCGCTCCTTGACCTCGGTCTCGTGCTCGGTGCGGGCCTTCAGGATCTCCTCCTTGGCCTCTACCAGCGCCTCGCGCTTCTTGCTCTCGGCGGACTTGATGGCGTCGTTAATGATGCGCTTGGCCTCTTCCTCCGCGCTGGAGATCTCCTTTTCGGAGACCCTCTTGCGGTATTGCACGCCCACAGGGAACCCGATGGCGAAAAAGACCACGGCGCAAATCACGCCGACTAAGATGTAAATGCCCATATTGCTTTGCTGACACCTCCGTTTTTTTGAATTTATCCTTGACTTTCAGCTTCCAAAGACAAAGCGGCATTATTTCAGCATACCTCTATTATTTTAAGTCAGTGTGGGCATTATGTCAAGGAATAATTTGTCCTGGGAGGGGTCAGGCCTTCTGCTTCTCCGCCAGAGAATCGTCCTCCCGGATCCAGTCCTCCACATGGACCACCCGGTAATCTGTCGGGGTGTCCCGAATGACCACCTGGGCAATACCCGCGTTAATGATGAGGCGGCGGCACATGGCGCAGGAGCTGGTCCCCGCCATCAGCTCTCCGCTCTGCGGATCGAGGCAGGCCAGATAAATCGTGCCACCCAGGCTCTCCCGGCGGGCGGCGGAAATGATGCAGTTAGCTTCGGCGTGGACGCTGCGGCAGAGCTCGTAGCGCTCCCCGGAGGGGATGCCCAGCTCCTCCCGGGTACAGCGGCCCAGGTCGGCGCAGTTTTTCCGCCCCCGGGGCGCACCGTTGTAGCCGGTGGAAACGATCTCGTCATCCTTTACCAAAATGGCGCCGTAGCACCGCCGCAGACAGGTGGAGCGCTCGGCCACCGTCTGGGCGATGTCCAGATAATAATTCATCTTGTCCCGTCGTGTCATGGTGTGGTCCTCCTTTGTGTTGGGGTCATGTGCCTATTATACGGCCTGACCCCCCCCCACCGCAAGGGAAATTTACACTTTGTTTACGCTTTCGCCATTGACGGCGCTCTGTTCGCGGGGTATGATAAACGTAGCAATGAGGTGATACCTTGGGCTTTTTGCGGAGATTTCTCTATGGCCGCTATGGCGGCGACAACTTAGGCCGGGCGCTGATGGCTGCCTACCTGGCGACGTATCTGATCGGGCTGCTGGCCCGATGGGGCGCGCTTTGCATTTTGAGCCTGCTCCCCGCCGGGTGGTGCCTGTTTCGTATGCTCTCCCGCAATCTCTCCGCCCGCCGCCGGGAAAACGACAGATATCTTGCCCTCACCGCCGCCCCGCGCCGCTTTTTGCGCCGCCGGCGGGCGATCCACGGCGACAAGACCCACCGCTATTTCAAGTGCCCCAACTGCGGCCAGCAGCTCCGGGTCCCCCGGGTCAGCGGGACGCTGAAAATCACCTGCCGTGCTTGCGGCGCCGTGTTTGAAGAAAAGATCAAATAAAAACTGGGATGGCCCGAGAGCCGTCCCAGTTTTGTTTTGATTCAAGCTTCTTTTTTCGTCCCGGCGGGTTTTTTGCCCCCCTCCAGGATCTTTTCAACTCCGCCTACAAATCCGTGATAGACGGGCAAAAGCGCCTTCAGGTGGGCACGGCCCTTGTCGGTGATGTGGTAAAACTGCCTGCGGCGTCCGTCGGGGGCGTTGCAACGGTCCCCCTCCACGATGTGTCCAAATTCCAACAGGCGGTACAGCGCCGCGTAGGGAAACACGATGCTCAGCGCCTTATCCGAGCGCTCTTCCATCTCCCGTAGCAGCTGTCCGGCGTACATATCCTCTTCATTGAGCAGGGACAGGACCACCAGCTCGGTGACCGCCTTTTTCAGATTGTCCTCCATGCCCTGGGGTGCTCCACTTCTTGTCTTTGCCATGCTTCGTTCCCCTCTTATAGCGGCTTGCGTTTTCTAGCAACTCCCACATAATAGCATAAAATTTTGGAAAACTAAAGGATTTTTTGTAAAATCACTGTATAAGATACCTTTTAGCGAAAAATTCCCTCTTATTTATACCGCAGCCAGCGCCTTTTCCACGTCCGCCAGAATATCCTCCACATCCTCGATGCCCACAGAGAACCGCACCAAGTCAGGGGACACCCCCGCCGCTTCCAGTTCGGCGTCGCTCATCTGCCGGTGGGTGGTGGAGGCGGGGTGGAGGACGCAGGTCTTGGCGTCGGCCACGTGGGTGGCGATGGAGGCCAGCTCCAGTCCCGCCATAAATTTAGACGCTGCCGCGCGCCCGCCCTTCACCCCGAAGGACACCACGCCGCAGCAACCCTCGGGCATATACTTTTGCGCCAGGGCGTAGTCCGGGTCGCCCTCCAGGCTGGGGTGGCGCACCCAGGCCACCTTGGGGTGGTTTTTCAGGTACTTGGCCACCGCCAGAGCATTGGCACAGTGGCGCGCCATGCGCAGGCTCAGCGTCTCCAGGCCGATGTTGAGATAGTAGGCGTTCTGCGGGGAGGGAATCGAGCCGAAGTCCCGCATGAGCTGAGCCGTAGCCTTGGTGATGAACGCCCCCGCCAGACCGAAGCGCTCGGTGTAGGTCACCCCGTGGTAGCTCTCGTCGGGGGTGCACAGGCCAGGGAACTTATCGGGGTATTTGGTCCAGTCAAACTTCCCGCTGTCCACGATGGCGCCGCCCACGGCGTTGGCGTGACCGTCCATGTACTTTGTGGTGGAGTGGGTCACGATGTCCGCGCCGAACTCAAAGGGCCGGCAGTGGACGGGGGTGGGAAAGGTGTTGTCGATGATGAGGGGCACGCCATGGTCGTGGGCCGCCTTGGCAAAGCGCTCAATGTCCAGCACGGAGAGCGCGGGGTTGGCCACGCTCTCCCCGAAAACCGCCTTGGTATTGGGGCGGAAAGCAGCGGCCAGCTCATCGTCGGAGCAGTCGGGGGAGACAAACGTAAAGTCGATCCCCATGCGCTTCATGGTCACGGCAAAGAGGTTGAAGGTCCCGCCGTAGATGGTGGAGGAGGCCACCACATGGTCGCCGCAGGAGGCGATGTTGAACACGGCGTAGAAGTTGGCCGCCTGGCCTGAGGAGGTGAGCATCCCTGCCGTACCCCCCTCCAGCTGGGTGATCTTCGCCGCCACCCGGTCGTTGGTGGGGTTTTGGAGCCGGGTGTAGAAATATCCGCTGGCCTCCAGGTCAAAGAGGGCGCCCATGGCCTCGCCGGTGGCGTAGCGGAAGGTAGTGGACTGAACGATAGGGATGTTACGCGGCTCCCCGTTTTCCGGGGTGTAGCCCCCGTGGATGCAGACGGTGTCTCGGTTCATGGCAGCGGCCTCCTTTTTCTTACTCGGTGGGGCCATTATAGCACGGTAAAACGGGAAAGACAAGCGAAATGTAGCGCGGCGCGCTCTGGGGATATCCCTTGCCCCTCCCATTGCATTTTTCCTTCACCTATGGTAGAATACTTCCAAATCCCATTTTATACAAAGGATGTTTGCGATATGGAGATCAACGGCGAGCAAGTAAACGAGATACAGGACTACAAGGACATGGGCCTCTCCCCCGCCCTCATGGCGGCCATCGACAAGAAGGGCTACGTCACCGCCACCCCCATCCAGGTGGGGGCCATCCCGCCCTTTATGGAGTGGAAGGACGTGATCGCCAAGGCCCCCACGGGCACGGGCAAGACCTTCGCCTTCGGCATTCCCATGGTGGAGCACACCGACCCGGAGAGCGACTATGTCTCCTCGGTGGTCCTGGCCCCCACCCGGGAGCTGGCCATCCAGATCCAGGACGAGCTGCGGGACCTGTGCGCCTTTAAGGAGGGCGTGCGGGTGGTGTGCCTCTACGGCGGCGCCCCCATTGAAAAACAAATTCAAGCGCTCAAGAAAAAGCCCCAGATCGTGGTCGCCACGCCCGGGCGGCTCATGGACCATATGAAGCGGCGCACGGTGCGGCTGGACCAAGTAGAAACCGTGGTGCTGGACGAGGCGGACCGGATGCTGGACATGGGCTTCATCCGAGACGTGACCCACATCCTCGACCTCATGCCCCAGCGCAAAAACCTGGGCATGTTCTCCGCCACCATCTCCCGGGAGGTGCTGGATATCTCCTGGGTCTACCAGCGCGATCCGGTGGAGATCACCGTCCAAGCCGTGGCGGGCAACAAGCCGGACATCCAACAGTACCGCATCGACGTAGACCGGGGAGATAAATTGGACATTACCGTCCAGCTTCTCAACGCCGGGGGCTATGAGCGGGCCATCGCTTTTTGCAACACCAAGAACATGACCGACCGGCTGGCCTCCCTTCTCCGCATGAACGGCGTCCAAGCCGACGCCATCCACGGCGACATCCAGCAGCGGGTACGGGAGAAGGTGCTCAAGACCTTCCGGGACGGCAAGCTCCGGGTGCTGGTAGCCACCGACGTGGCTGCCCGGGGGCTGGACATCGACGACGTGGACGCGGTGTTCAACTACGACGTGCCCGACGAGAACGAATACTACGTCCACCGCATCGGCCGCACCGGACGGGCCAAACGCCACGGCGTGGCGTACACCCTGGTCAGCAGCGTCACCGAGAGCCTGAAAATGGACGACATTCAAAAGGGCACCCAAAACAAGGTCCTGCCCCTGAAATACGAAAACGGCGTGCTGCTGGAGCTGGAAGAAGAGAAATAACGAAACGGACGGCGTGTTTGTGGCAGCAATGACAGAGGGACGGTTCTTCCTGTCGATATGACAGAAGAACCGTCCCTGCTGTCTTGTTGCGGACCGGTCGTCCGGGAACCCCCAGCCTACACCTTCAGTTCTGAAGGGAGCCCCGCCAGATACCGCCTTGTCATGTCGAAGGCGTGGTGGGCGGCGGTGGTGCGCACCCGGTCGCGGCTCTGGCCCAGGTGGAGCTCCCGGCAGAAGGTCCCTTCGGGAGTCGCCAGCGCCACATAGACCAGCCCCACCGGGTTGCCCCGCTCGTCGGAGTCCGGCCCGGCCACGCCGGTGGCAGAGACGGCCAGGTCGCTGCCAAAAACGGTCCGCGCCCCCTCCGCCATGGCTCTGGCCACCTCTTCGCTCACCGCGCCCTTCTCGTCCAGCAGTGTTTGAGGCACACCCAGCAGACCGCGCTTGACCTCGCTCCAATAGGTCACCGCACCGCCCTCGAACGCCGCCGACGCGCCGGGCAGATCGGTGAGCCGCTTGGCAATGAGCCCGCCGGTACAGCTTTCCGCGCAGGAGAGAGTCAGCCCCTTCTCCTTCAACGCCGCCAAAACGACCTCCTCCAGGCTGTCCACGTCCGCGCCGTAGATCAGGTCGCCAAAGATGGCCCGGACCTCTTCCTCCACAGGGGCAATGAGGGCGTCTGCCTCAGCGTCGCTCTCCGCCTTGGCGGTGATGCGCAGCTCCACCTCCCCCGTCTTGGCGTAGGGAGCCAGGGTGGGGTTGGTGAGCGCGTTCATCCGATCCCGAAGCCGCGCCTCTACCGCCGATTCTCCCATACCGAAAAGCTTGAGCGTGCGGGAGCGGATGGTCTCCCCGGACAGCTTCTGCAGATAGGGGACCACGTGGGCGCAAAACATGGGCTCGCACTCTCTGGGCGGGCCGGGGAGCATCACCACATGGCAGCCGTCCGCCTCGAAAATGCACCCCGGCGCAGTGCCCCAGTCGTTTGGGAGAATGACGCACCCATCGGGGAACATGGCCTGTTGGAGGTTATTCTCCGGCATGGGAGCTCCATGGAGATTTTGTTCAAAATAGTCCCGGATGCGCTCCGCGCTCTCCTCGTGGAACACCAGCTTTTTGCCAAAGGCCGCCGCCAGCGTCTGCTTGGTGAGGTCGTCGCAGGTGGGGCCCAGGCCCCCGGTGGTGATGATGATGTCCGCCCGGCCTTTTGCGATGTCCACCGCCCGGCGCAGCCGCTCCGGGTTGTCTCCGACCACCGTCTGGTAGTAGACGTTCATCCCTAACTTGGAAAGCTCCCGGGACAAAAATCGGGCATCGGTGTTCAAAATATTGCCCAGCAGCAGCTCGGTACCCACCGAAATCAGCTCCGCGTTGTGGCTCATGCTCCCGCCTCCTTTAGGGATAGTATAGCACGGTTTTGCGGTGTTGACCACACAAAACCCTCCCGCCCCTTGCTTTTTCCCGCCTCTTCCCGTATAATGGGGAAAATGGTGTTCAGGAGGGAGGGAAGAAAGGTCAAATGGTGTCCAAAATACGTTCCCTGGGGCTTCAGGGGGTCAGCGGTTACGAGGTCTCTACCGAGTGCGATCTGTCCGGTGGGCTGCCCAACTTTGACATCGTCGGCCTGCCCGACGCCGCCGTGAAGGAGGCCCGGGACCGGGTTCGCGCCGTCATCAAAAACTGTGGCTTTACCTTTCCCGTCTCCCGCATTACCATCAATCTGGCCCCCGCCGACCGCCGCAAGGCGGGGACAGTCTACGACCTGCCCATCCTGGTCGGCATTCTGGTGTCCGGAGGCCAGCTGCCCGCCCCCGAGGAGGACGCCGCCCTGGTGGGCGAGCTGTCCCTCAGCGGCCAGCTGCGGCCCATCACCGGGATGCTCCCTATGGCCATGGCCGCGGCCCGGGCAGGGATCAAGCATCTTTACGTTCCCGCCGACTCCGCCGCCGAGGCCACACTGGCAAAAGGCCCTGCCGTCTATCCCGTCCACGACATGGGCCAGCTGGCCCGCCACCTGCGGGGGGATGAGCGGATCGAGCCAGCGCCGGTGTGGACGCCGCCAGCCGCCGACCGCGAAGGCCCCGACTTCAGCCAGGTCAAGGGCCAGCACGCGGCCAAACGCGCCCTGGAGATCGCCGCCGCTGGCGGCCACAACCTTCTGATGTCCGGCCCTCCCGGCTCAGGAAAAAGTATGCTGGCCCGCCGCCTGCCCTCCATTCTTCCCGACCTGACCATGGACGAGGCCCTGGCCACCACCGAGATCTATTCCGTTCTGGGCCTCACCACTGCGGAGGAGCCGCTGATCGTCCACCGCCCCTTCCGGGCCCCTCATCACACCATCTCCAACATGGGCATGGCGGGCGGCGGCAATCCGGTGCCCCGACCGGGAGAGATCTCCCTGGCCCATAACGGTGTTCTCTTTCTGGACGAGCTACCCGAATTCCACAAGGACGTCATCGAGGTCCTCCGCCAGCCCCTGGAGGAAGGAAGGGTCCAGATCAGCCGAGCCACCGCCACCGAGGTATTTCCCAGCCGCTTTATGCTGGTGTGCGCCATGAACCCCTGCAAGTGCGGCTGGTACGGCCACCCCTCCGGGCGGTGCAAATGCTCCCCAGGCGCGGTGGCAAAATACACCCAGAAGCTCTCCGGCCCCCTTCTGGACCGCATCGACCTCTTCATTGAGGTCCCCGCCATGGAGTTTGACGAGCTGGCCGCAAAGGATTCCAAAGAGGAATCATCTTCCGAAATTCGACAAAGAGTTAACGCCGCCCGCCGCATTCAGGTGGAGCGTACCGCAGGCAAAGGCGCAAGCTGCAACGCCCAGCTGGGCCCCGAGGAGCTGAAGGCCCACTGCGCCCTCAGCGACGACTGCCAGGCCATGATGAAGTCCGCCTTCGAGCGGCTGGGACTCACCGCCCGCAGCTATGACCGCATCCTCCGGGTGGCCCGCACCATCGCCGACCTGGATGGAGCGGAGTGCATTGAACTGCCCCATCTGGCGGAGGCCCTGCAATACCGACAGCCGGCGGCGTGGATGTCCCGTTAAAGGCACAAGGCCATCAGCCGCATACCAAGGCACAGGCCCATGTGGAAGATAAACGTCTTTTCTGTTGCCCCGCACTCCAGCGCGGCAAACCAGATCTTCTCCCCTTCCTCATCGCCCAACGCCGCGCACAAGCGTTCATATTCCGGCTCGGTGTCGGCCATCCTCTGCCGCATGATCGCCTCGTGCTTCAGATCGTTTTCTACTGTCAGTTCATATAGGCTGTCCAACAGCTCTTCCATGTCCATGTGTGCCACCTCAATTTTGAGATTATTTTATTCTCAGTTTGGATTATAGCACACTGTTTCTTTTCGTCAAGGGGGTAATGTGAAAAATGTCGGATTTTGGGTCGCGGTTTCGGGAGCTGCGGAGGGAGCGAAAGCTCAATCAGGATGAAATGGGAGCAGTATTCGGTGTAACGCGGCGCACGATCTGTGCTTACGAACATGACACCCTCCACCCTGACTTCAAGGGCCTGCTGTTCATCGCGGAATACTTCGGGGTGTCCCTGGACTATCTTGTCGGCTGGTCGGACGAACGCGACGTGCGGCGGTAGCGGTGGATCCCAACCCCGCCCACTCCATTGTATCATGTAAAAAGAGGTACACATCATGAAAGAAACCATCCTGTTGAAATTGGGCGAGATCGTCCTCAAGGGAGCCAACCGCCGCAGCTTTGAGGAAAAGCTGATGCACAACGCGAGGCGGCGGCTCAAGCCCTTCGGGAAGTTCAACGTCTACACCCGCCAGTCCACCGTCTATGTGGAGCCCCTGGACGAGACCTGCGACATGGACGGAGCCTACGCCGCCATGGAGCACCTCTTTGGCGTGGTGGGGCTGGCCCGCAGCTACCCCTGCGAAAAGACGGTAGAGGCCATGCGGGACGCCGCCCAGACCTATCTGGCAGACAAGCTCAATGCCGCCAAGTCCTTCAAGGTGGAGTCCAAGCGCTCGGACAAGACCTTTCCTATGACCTCCATCCAACTGTCCCAGACGGTGGGCGGCGACCTCCAGGATGCCTTCCCCCACCTGAAGGTAGACGTACACCACCCGGAGGTCACCGTCTATCTGGAGGTGCGTGACTTTGCCGCCTACGTCCACGCCGACCCCGATCCCGGCGCGGGCGGACTGCCCGTAGGCATCGGCGGGCGGGCGGTGTGCCTGCTGTCGGGGGGGATCGACTCCCCTGTGGCCGCCTATATGATGACCAAGCGGGGCCTGGGGCTGGAGATGGTCCACTTCTTCTCCTACCCCTACACCTCCGAGGCCGCCAAGGAGAAGGTCTTTGACCTGACCCGGAAGCTGGTGCCCTGGTGTGGGCGGCTCACCGTCCACGTGGTGCCCTTCACCAAGATCCAGGAGGAAATGCGCCGCGTTGTCCCCGAGGAATACTTCACCCTGGTCATGCGCCGCTTTATGATGCGGATCGCCGAGGCGGTGGCGGAGCGCACCGGCTGCGGCGCGCTCATCACCGGGGAGAGCCTGGGCCAGGTGGCCAGCCAGACCATGCAGGCTATGGCCTGTACCGGGGCGGTGTGTACCCTTCCCGTGTTTCGCCCCTTGGTGGGCATGGACAAGGAGGAGATCGTCCGCGTGGCGCGGAAGATCGACACCTTTGAGACCTCTATTTTGCCCTATGAGGACTGCTGCACCGTCTTCACTCCCAAACACCCCAGGACCCGGCCCCAGCTGGACGAGGTGGTGGCCGCCGAGGCCGCTCTGGACATTGACGCTCTCGTCCAAGAGGCTGTAGACGGCATCGAACGGGTCTATTTCACCCCAGAAAAATAACAAAGAACAGCGCAAGAGGACCGGCCCGCAGGCCGGTCCTCTGTTCATTACGCGGGAAGGTCACTCTTCTTCAGCCGTCTCTTCCTCCCGGGCCACCTGAACATTGATCTCCAACACCCGGCGGTGCTCGATCTTGGTGATGGTGACGTGGAGGTTTTCGTAGTCAAAGCTGTCCCCCTCCTCGGGGATGCGGCCAATCTGCTCCAGCACCCAGCCGGACACCGTAGCGCTGTCGCACTCGCCCTTGAGGGAGAACAGCTCATAGAGGTCGCTGAGGTCGGCGGAGCAGGCGATGGTATAGGACCCGTCGGCGTTTCTATGAAAGGTCTCTATGACCTCGTCGTGCTCGTCCCAGATCTCGCCCACCAACTCCTCCAAAATATCCTCCAGGGTCACGATCCCCTCGGTGCCGCCGTACTCGTCCACCACCACGACCATATGGTTCTTGCTGGCCTGAAGAACCCGCATCAGGTCGGAAATTTTCGTCCCCGGCGTGGTACAGATCACCTCGCCGTAGATGGCGGAGAGGTCGGTCAGCCCCCGGTAGCGGGCGGCATAGAAGTCCTTTTCATGTATGATGCCGATGATGGAGTCAATGGTCTCCCGGTATACCGGCAGGCGGGAATACCCCGTTTGAACAAAGCGGATGGCCAACTCCTCGGGGGTGATATCCTCGGGAACAGCCTCGATATCCACCCGGGGGGTGAGGATCTCCCCCACCTCCAGATCGTCAAACTCAATGGCGGCGCGGATGAGCTGGCTCTCGTGGGCGTCCAGGCCGCCCTCGTCCTCCGCCTGCTCCACCATGGCGGTGATCTCCTCGTCGGTAATGCCGCTGTCCTCCGGGGCCTGAAACAGCTTGGACATAGCGTTTTTCAGCTTAGTAAAGAGAAATGCTAACGGAGTAAACACCTTCACCAGCAGGCCCATGATAGGGGTGGAGAACATGGCAAAGCTCTCAGGCCGTTCCTTGGCAATGCTCTTGGGGGTGACCTCTCCGAAAATGAGCACCAGCAAGGTGAGCACCACCGTGGACACTGTGGGACCGTAAGCCCCGCCCAGCAGTCCGGTAAAAAACACCGTAGCCACGGTGGTAGCCGAGATGTTCACGATGTTGTTGCCGATGAGGATGGTGGTGATGAGCTTGTCGTAATCCTCCGCCAGAACCAAGCACTTCCCGGCCCTCCTGGCCTTAGCGCCATCGCTGTCCGCCCAACTTTTCAGGCGGATCTTATTCAAGGAAGAAAAGGCAGTCTCGGTGGCGGAGAAAAAGGCGGACAGCATCAGCAGCACCAAAAGCGCCGCCACCATCATAATACTGGGTATGTCCATGTGGACAAATCAACTCCTATGTTTCAAGTTTCCCGGTAAAATACCGAGTTTAGGGGATTATAGCATATGTAGCGCCAATGCGCAAGTACCCCTTGCCAAGGCCAAAGCCTTTATGATATACTATTATGTAGTATTATGGAAAGTCGTAACCATCCTCGAAAGGGGTGTTTGCCCATGAAGAACCCGTACAGCACCTATCGTGGCCGCGCCAACTGGCTGCGGCGCATCCTCATCGCCATTGTCGTGCTTCTGGTCATCGCCCTGGCGGCGGCCATTGTGGGGCTGTTCGTGCTGCCCAACTACGTGGTCTACACTCCCGACGGCCCTCAGCTGGTGCTCCCCTTCTTTGGCGGCAAGGGGTCCGAGGCCCCCGCGCCCACCCCGGATGTGACCGTGGAACCCAGCGACATCGTCATCGAGACGCCGCCTCCCTCCCCCTCTCCCACCGTCACCCCGCCGCCTCCCGATTCTCTCCCGCCCCGGCGGGATACGCCCCTGGGCCTGGTGGGCTACGAGTTCCCCCGCTTGCTGGACAGCTCCGCCAAGGAGAGCCTTGTCAAGGGACGGGGGGCCGTCTTCTCCCTGGAGGGTGCGGACCTGGACGACCCCGACCTCACGGCCGGGCAGTACCCCCTGGACCTCCCCTACGCCGCCGCCCTGGTTCCCTTTGACCCCGCCGACAGCGAGGCCGCCATCTCCACCTGCCGGACTCTGGCCTATCAGTGCTTTGACGAGGTCATCCTCACCCTTGCCGAGGACGCCGACCCCTCCGACGAGGACGCCGTTTCCTTCTTCAGCGACCTGGTAGACGCCCTGGCGGACTACCACTTTAACGGCCGGATCTCCATCGTGGCCGAGAAGGCCCCCTTCCAAAATGACACTGCCCTGGGCCGGGCCATCGCCCAGAAGTTTGACCGGGTGTATGTCCCCGGCGGCAACTGGGGCGGTCTCAACCTCTACAAATACCTGAAGGACAACGGCTTCCAGGGCACCACCGCCGACATCGTCACCACGGTGAGCAAACCCATCTCCGCCAACTACTCCTGGGCGATCCTGCCATGAACAAAGCATCCTTGACCCGGGAGGGCTGGGCCGACGCTTTGCGGGTGTTTGCCATGATTTCGGTGGTGATGCTCCACTGCGCCGTGCTTCCCATAGGCACCGAGACCCCCGGCGACGCGCGCTTCTGGGTCATGAACCTGCTGGACGGCGGCGTGCGGTGGGGCGTGCCTGTGTTCGTGATGCTCTCCGGCGCCTTTTTGCTGGACCCCAAAAAAGAGATGACCACCCGGCAGTGGCTCTCTCACGCAGGCCGTATTGCCCTGCTCACAGTGTTTTGGGGCGGGGTCTACGCTCTCTACGCCGCCCGTGGCGCGCACATGGGCCTTGAATGGCTGCTGGAGGCGCTGATCTCTCTGGTCACCTGCCGCCTCCACTACCATCTTTGGTTTTTGCCCATGCTGCTGGGCCTTTACATACTTCTCCCCATCTTCCGTGCCTTTGTAAAGGGCGCGGATCGAAGGATCCTTTGGTATGCCGCTATTTTGTGGGTGGTCGCTGTCCCCGGCCTGGACATTCTCTTCTCTCTCTTTCCCAACATCGCCGGGCACGGCTGGTTCACTGCGCTGGATCTGCGCCACCTCTATGGCTACGGGGGCTATTTCCTCTTTGGTTATCTCCTGCGCACCTGTGAGATACGCCCCAGGCGGGCCTACTGCCTCTATGCCGCCGGGGCCTTGGGCCTGATCGTCACTTGGTGGACAGCCTACACCGCTTCCGTAGAGCTGGGCCGTTTCTCCGGGGTGCTGTACGCCAACCTCACCTTCAATGTCTGCGCCACCGCCCTGGCCGTCTTTTTGGCTTTCCGTCACTTTGATCTGGGCAAGCGACCCTTCTGGGCAAAGCTCTCCACCCTGTCTCTTGGGGTGTTTGTTCTCCATCCTCTTTTCATTGACTGGACCGTCTACCTCGGCTTTCCGCCGGACGCCTGGAACTTGGCGCTTTCCATCCCCTTGCGCTGTCTGACTGTCACTGTGCTGTCCCTGGCGGCTGCGTGGCTCATCCGCAAGCTCCCCCGGGTTGGAAAACTTATCGCGTGAGGTCAATACATCATGCTATTCTCTTCTCCCATCTTTCTCTTCGCCTTTCTCCCCATCGTTCTGGCTGTCTACTATGGCCCCCTGCGCAGTACGCGCCGGGGGCAAAATCTGTTTCTCCTGATCGCCTCGCTGTTCTTCTATGGCTGGGCCGAACCGGCCTTTGCCTTGGTAATGGTCGGAAGCATTCTGCTCAATTACAGCTTGGGCCTGTGGGCGGCGTGGCTGCGGCGGAAGAAGAAGTCCACCGTTCCGGCGGTGGCGGTGGCGGCTGTGTGTAACCTCTCGCTGCTTTTCGTGTTCAAGTATCTCACCTTTGTTTTGGCCAATCTGCGCAGTCTGGGCGCCAACGTCCCTCTGTGGGACATCGTTCTCCCCGTGGGCATTTCCTTCTTTACCTTTCAGGCCCTCAGCTATGTGTTGGATGTGGCCCGGGGGGACGCCCCCTGCCAGAAAAACCCCCTCCATGTGGGGCTTTACATCGCCTTTTTCCCTCAGCTTATTGCCGGGCCCATCGTGAAATACCGCACGGTGGCCGAACAGATCCAAAACCGCCGGGAGACCTGGGAACATTTCTCCCAAGGGTGTTATCGCTTTCTCATTGGCCTGGGCAAGAAGGTCCTGCTTTCCAACCAGCTGGCCGTCATTGCCGACGCCGCCTTCGGAACCGGCGGACCGGACTCTGTTGCCATGGCTTGGCTGGGCTCCCTCTGCTACACCCTGCAGATCTTCTTTGACTTCGGCGGCTACTCGGACATGGCCATCGGCTTGGGAAAAATGTTCGGCTTTCAGTTTTTGGAGAACTTCCGCTATCCCTATCTGGCCGCTTCCCCCAGCGACTTCTGGAAGCGGTGGCACATCTCCCTGAGCACTTGGTTTCGCGACTACGTCTACATTCCCCTGGGAGGCAACCGCAAGGGGAAGTACCGCACCATCCTCAACATGTTCCTGGTCTGGCTTCTCACTGGGATCTGGCACGGGGCCAACTGGACCTTTATCCTCTGGGGACTCACTTGGTTCGTCGCCCTGGCCTGCCAGCGGCTTCTGCCGGACCGGAATGTCTGCCTTCCTCTGTGGCTGCGCCGGGTTCTTACCCTTCTGCTGGTCAACGCCACCTGGGTCCTTTTCCGGGCGGACAGCGTGGGGGACGCCTTCTCCTTTTTGGGGACCATGTTTCTCTGGAACGCTCCGCCTCTCTGGAGCGTACAGGCCGGCTATTACCTGGCCCAAAACGTGGTTGTTCTGGCAGCGGCAGCTCTGGCCTGCGCTCCCACCGCCACCTGGCTGCGAGGCAGGCTTGCCCACCTGTCCGCACGCAACGCCCTCCCCGCCCTTCTAAACGCGTGGGACGCCCTGTGCGCCGTCGCCACCGTGTGCATCCTTCTCGTCTCCGCCGCTTACTTGGTGAAGGGAACGTATAACCCGTTTATTTATTTTAATTTCTAAGATGCTCAGGCCGGGGAACCCGGCTTTCCGTAAATTCTCGGCCTGCGGCCTCAAATTTACGCACCTGCTGGCGCGTCCCCGCTCTCGCGGGTGCCCTCCGGATATTCTACCGAAACCTACAAGGAAGGAGGTTCCTGAATGAATTGGAAATACAGACTCAAGCGGCTGGTCACCAACCGATTTTCCCTGTCCGCCGCGCTGTTTCTGGCGGTGATCGTCTTCGGGGCCTTCTCCGCTTTGTTCGGTGTGCTGGACAACTCCACCGCCTGCACCGGTTTTGCCCAGCCTTCCCTACTCAAGCAAGACCCCTCTCTTCCTCACCACGTAGCCGCCTACCGTTCTCTCAGCGCCGGCGCTCTGAACGCCCCCGCCCCCATAGAGGAGTGGCCTGACCGCTTTTCTCAAAAAACCGCCGCCGCAGAGGACGCCGTCCAGGCCGCCCTCACTGACCAGCGTGCCCTCATCCAGCTCTACGGCGGCTTCCAGGCCCTCACCGGCCGCACAGTAGTAGAGGACGTGGACCCCGCCAGCACCGTGGTGCGTCTGGGCAACGGTTCCCTCTCCTTTGTGGCCTCCGGCGACCCTGACCCCGCCGCCCAGGCCGCGTCCCTCAAGCGTCTTCAGCGCGCTCTGGACAACCGGGACATCCCACTGCTCTATCTCCAGGCTCCCTCCAAGATCACAGCCGACAGCGACCTGCCCTACGGCGTGGAGGACAGCTCCAACCAAAACGCCGACGACCTACTGGCCTCTCTGGACGAGGCCGGGGTGGACTATCTGGACTTCCGCCAGACCCTGCGCAACGCCGGGGGGCCCTGGAAGAACTGGTTCTACGCCACCGACCACCACTGGACCCAGGAGGGGGCCTTCCAGGCCTTCCGCACTCTGTGCGACAAGCTGGACGACTACGACCAGACCCTCTCCGCCGCCCGCGGCATCAAACGCCGCCCCATCTCCATAGATCCGAAATGGACCGACCGGGCAAGCTACCAAATCAACACTCTCCCCTCCTTCTTCCTCGGCAGTCAGGGCAAGCGGGTGGGTTCCCTCTACGCCGGGATGGACGACTTTGCCCTCTGGGTCCCCGACTCCCCCACCCTTCTGCGCTACGACGCCACCGACCCCGTCTCCCACGGCGACGCGGAGGACACCGTGCTCTTCCCCGAGCGCCTGGAGGAAACAGACCCCTTTGCCGCAAATCCCTACACCTACTACGCCGGCGGAGACTACGGCGCCGCCCGGATCAAGAATTACTATAATCCCCAGGGCCCCAAGGTCCTGCTCATCCGCGATTCCTTTGCCTGTGCGCTCACCCCCTATTTGGCCTATGCCTGCGCCGAGGTCACCACCGTCGACCCCCGCTACTTCTCCGGCGACCTGCTCTCCTATGTAGACTGGGTCCAGCCCGACGTGGTGCTGGTGTTATATTCCTCCGGCATGGTGCGCTCTGAGGACTATTACCGTCTTTTGTCCCAACCCTCCGCTCCCTCCAAGGGGGACGTTCTGCGCTGGAAGCAGGGCTGAGGTAAACTTTTTGTGAACAAGCCTTGCTTTTTGGAAACAGATGGAGTATGATATGGGTTAGCACTCAGTCTTTTAGAGTGCTAACCCATCTTGCTTTAGGAGGCAGACCCATGGCAAAGAAGCAATTCAAGACAGAATCCAAGCGTCTCTTGGACCTGATGGTCAACTCCATCTACACCCATAAGGACATTTTCCTGCGGGAGCTGGTCTCCAACGCCAGTGACGCCATCGACAAGCTGGCCTATCTGGCCCTCACCGACGAAAAGGTAGGACTGAACCGCGGGGACTTTCAAATCACCCTGGTCCCCGACAAAGCCAGCCGCACCCTCACCATCTCAGACAACGGCATGGGCATGACGGCCGAAGATCTGGAGAAGAACCTGGGCACCATTGCCAAAAGCGGCTCTTTACAATTCAAGCAGGCGCTGGACGAGGGAGAGGCCAAGGACGTGGACATTATCGGACAGTTCGGCGTAGGCTTTTACTCCGCGTTCATGGTGGCCGACGAGGTCACCGTCACCTCCCGGGCCTACGGAGAGCCCGACGCCCACCGCTGGCACTCCAAGGGAGCGGACGGCTATACTGTGGACGACGCCCAGCGGGACGCCCCCGGCACCGACGTCGTGTTGAAGCTGAAGGAAAACGCTGACGGAGAGGACTATGACCGCTACCTGGACCCCCATGTCCTCATGGGCCTGGTGAAAAAGCACTCCGACTACATCCGCTACCCCATCCGTATGGAGCTGGAGCACACTCACGAGCTGCCCCGCCCCGATGACGCCGGAGACGACTATAAACCCCAGTACGAGACCCACCGTGAGTGGGAGACGCTGAACTCCATGCAGCCCCTTTGGAACCGCCCTAAAAAGGACGTGACCAAGGAGGAATATGACCAATTCTATCAGGAGAAGTTTGGTGACTGGCAGCCGCCCCTGGCGGTGACCCACCTTGCCGCCGAGGGGGCGGTGAGCTACAAGGCCCTGCTCTATATCCCCGCCCAGGCTCCCTACGACTACTTTACCCGGGACTTTGAAAAAGGCCTGCAGCTCTATTCCTCCGGGGTTCTCATCATGGACAAGTGCGGAGAATTGCTCCCCGAGCACTTCCGCTTCGTCCGGGGGGTGGTGGACTCTCCCGACTTCTCTCTGAATATTTCCCGTGAAATTCTGCAGCAGGACCGCCAGCTCACCGCCATTGCCGCCAATCTGGAGAAGAAGATCAAGGCGGAGCTGGAAAAGCTGTTGAAGGATGA
The DNA here is from genome assembly GCA_910579775.1 of uncultured Oscillospiraceae bacterium. Taxonomy (GTDB): domain Bacteria; phylum Bacillota; class Clostridia; order Oscillospirales; family Oscillospiraceae; genus MGBC124762. The sequence continues at coordinate 137,935 of CAJTUE010000003.1, forward strand.
CCGGGAAAAATACCTCACCTTCTGGAAGGCCTTCGGCCCCCAGCTGAAGTACGGCGTAGTCAACGAGTTTGGCGTCCACAAGGACCTTTTGAAGGACCTGCTGCTGTTCTGGTCCTCCAAGTCCGAAGGGATGTCTACTCTCCGGGAGTACCGCGACCGGATGTCCGAGAGCCAGCAGTTCATCTACTACGTCCGGGGAGAGAGCAAGGAGAAGGCCGCCGCCCTGCCCCAGACCGAGCGCATTCTGGATGCGGGCTTTGAGGTCCTGTACCTTACCGAGGACATCGACGAGTTTGCGATCCAGACCTTGAATGACTACGACGGCAAGGTTTTCAAGTCGGTCTCCGACCCCGGAGCTCTTCCCGAGACCGATGCCCAAAAGGCGGAGGCTGAGAAGCAGAGCGAGGAAGCCAAGCCCCTGCTGGACTTCTGCAAGGAGACCCTGGGCGAGGCGGTCAAGGAGGTGCGGGTGTCCCGTATCCTAAAGTCCGCTCCCGTGTGCATGACTGCCGGAGGGCCCATGTCCTTTGAGATGGAGCGGTATTTTGAGAAGGTGGAGGGTCAGGCCCCCATGAAGGCGGAGCGGGTCCTGGAGCTGAACCTGGACCACCCCGCCGTAAAAGCCCTTCAGGCCGCCCTGGGCAGCGACAAGGAAAAGGCGGAAAAGTACGTCAAGCTCCTGCACGCCCAGGCTTGTCTTGCCGCCGGGCTGGAACTGACCGATGTGGCGGAATACACCGAACTGGTGTGCTCGCTGATGGAGTGACCTTCAAACGCATCTGATACGTCAAAGGGACGGCTCAATTTGAGCCGTCCCTTTCTGTTCCCGCCTTGCCTTTTGGCCGGGGCCATGGTATGATAGGTAAAATACCATTCAAGGAGGGCACGCCATGAGCCGCGCCGACGAAATTTTTCTCCAAAACTGCCGGGACATCCTGGACCGCGGGGTTTGGGACACCGACCTCGCCGTGCGGCCCCGCTGGCAGGACGGGACCCCCGCACACACCGTCAAGCTTTTCGGCGTTGTCAACCGCTACGACCTGCGAGAGGAATTTCCCATCCTCACCGTACGCAAGCAGTACCTGAAAAGCGCCATCGACGAGCTGCTGTGGATCTGGCAGAAGAAATCCAACAACATCGCCGACCTCAGCAGTCATGTGTGGGACTCCTGGGCGGATGAAACGGGCTCCATCGGCAAGGCCTACGGCTACCAGCTGGGGGTGCCCTATGACTTTCCCGAGGGCCGCATGGACCAGGTGGACTGGATCTTGAAGACCCTGCGGGAAAACCCTGCCTCCCGCCGCATGGTGACCAATCTTTTTAACCACCACGATCTGAAGGATATGGCTCTCCAGCCCTGCGCCTACTCCATGACCTTTAACGTCTCGGGCAATGTGCTCAACGGCATTTTGAACCAGCGCAGTCAGGACATGCTCACCGCCAACGGCTGGAACGTGATGCAGTACGCCGCTTTGCTCATGATGTTCGCCCAGGTCTCCGGTCTGGTCCCCGGCGAGCTGGTCCACGTCATCGCTGACTGCCACATATACGACCGCCATGTGCCCATTGTGGAGGAATTGCTCAAACGAGAGTCCTATCCCACCCCTAAGGTGACCCTGGACCCCACCGTCACCGATTTCTATTCCTTTACCAAACAGTCCTTCACCGTGGAGGGCTACCAAGCCCACGACCTGAACACCCCCATTGAAGTGGCGGTGTGAAGAAAGAACACATAACACATAAAAGAGACGGCTCAACGAGCCGTCTCTTTTATTCATCAGGGATATAAAGCCAAACATCCTCCACGCGGCAGTCCAGCATGTTGCAAAGATCGTTGAGTGTGGCAGTGGAAATGTTGCGTCCCTGCTTGAGAGAATCCAACGTTCCTCGGCTAAAGGAATATTGTTTGAGCAAGGTATATGTGGTGATCCCTTTGCGCTTCATGGTCGCCCATAACGGTTTTATGAAATAATTGCAATCACCTACCTTTATAACTTTAATTATATTTTGCATAAGTGGGGTTGAGCATTCCCGATATATCTGGAATGCTGTGTGTGAAGGTCGTGCGCGATCTCCTGCCCATAAAGAAATGAGGTGATATTATGCAAAGAATGCCAAAGCCCATGGTGCAGGCCGCGGTGTGCGGGACTTGCGCCCACTACCACCAGCACTATGTTCTGGGCGGCAAAAAATTTGTGCCGCTGTGGTACGGCCACTGCGTCGCATCCAAGCTGAAGGACCGGATCCTGACCAGACCTGCGAGCGCTGGGAGGAAAACCACAGCGAGGAATGAAACGTCCCATAGCAACAACGATAGAGGGACGGTTTTCTCTGTCGGGCCCTTTCCGACAGGAGAACCGTCCTCACGTTCCGGGAGGGGCAAGCCACTCCCCTACATCACCTATGGTAACGTTCGTGTCCATAGGGGCGGGGCTTGCCCTGCCCGCCGATTCTCATCTGCCCTTCGTAGGGCCGGGTTTGGCTACGGCTTCCGCGCCGGGAGACGCTGAAGGATCACCTCCACCCCGGCGGTCCAGGCCATCAGGGCGGGGAGGATGAACCACATGACCCCGTGGGGGATCACCAGCGAGAAAAGCTCCGCCAGCAGCCACGCCGCCAGATAAAACCCCGCCGTCATGGTAACGAGCAGAACCAGCCGCCAGCGGTTCAGCGGGCGGCTGACAAAGTAGAGGTTCACCAGCCCGCCAAAGCCCACCAGCAAAACGCACAGGGTGGACAACTGGGCGGCGTCAAACCGGTGCCAGTTCAGCAGGGCCACGCACCACAGCACCGCGCTGGCCATGGCGGCCGCCCCCGGCAACGCCCGGCGAAATACGTTGTCCCGGAAGCGGCCGTGCACCCGCTCCAGATTCGGCTCCAAGGCCAGCAAAAAGGACGGGATGCCGATGGTCATGGTGCTGATAAGGCTCAGCTGGATCGGCTCAAAGGGATAGCCAACAGAGAAGAACAAAAAGCAGACGGCCAGAATGGTGGAAAAGCCAGTTTTGGTCAAAAACAGGGCGGAGGAGCGCTGGAGATTGTTGATGGCCCGCCGCCCCTCGTCCACCACATGGGGCAGGGCGGAGAAGTCGGAGTTCATAAGCACTACCTGGCTCACGTTGCGGGCCGCCTCGCTGCCCGCCGCCATGGCAATGGAGCAGTCGCTCTCCTTGAGGGCCAGCACATCGTTCACCCCGTCTCCCGTCATGGCGACGGTATGTCCGTCCTCCTTTAGGCTCTGAATGAGCCACAGCTTCTGCTGTGGGCTGACCCGGCCAAAGACGGTATATGTCTTCGCCGCCGCTCGAGTGGCCTCCTCGGTCAACAGCGTGGAGGCGTCCACCGTCCGCTCCGCCCCCTCCACCCCCACCCGGCGGGCCAAGGCGCTGACGGTGCGGGGATCGTCCCCGGAGATAAGCTTCAGCGCCACCCCCTGGCGCTTGAAATAGTCCACCGTCTCCTCCGCGCCGGGACGCAGGGTGTCCGCCAAAACGATCAAGCCCGCCGGACGCAGGTTTTCGGGCAGGGCGTCGCCGGTCCCAAAGTCCGCCTCCGACACCCCCACGCACAGCACCCGCAGGCCCTGCTCGGCGTATTCTGCCGCCTTGCCCTCCAGGCTCCAGCCCTCCGGGAACACAAAGGAGCCCGCCCCCAGCACCCAGCTCTCGCCCGCTGCCGTGCGGCATCCGCTCCACTTCACCTCCGAGCGGAAGGGAAGGCCCCGTAGGGTCTCTGCCGCCACCGTTCCATTCAAATAGTCCTTCAACGCCGCCGCCGTGGGATTTTCATCCCCGGTGGCGTTTAATATGGCCAAAACTCCCTCCCGCAAGCGGTTTTCCTCCATACTTGCCGCCGGCTCCAGGGCTGAAACTGCCATTTCTCCCGTGGTCAGGGTCCCCGTCTTATCCAGGCAAAGGGTATCCACCCGGGCCAGCAGTTCGATGGATGCCAGCTCCTGGCACAGCGCGTCCCGTCCGGCCAAACGGACCACTCCCACCGCCAGCACCACGCTGGTTAGAAGGATCAGCCCCTCAGGGATCATCCCCACCAGCGCCGCCACCGTCCGCACCACCGCCTCCTTGGGGGTGGCGTGGACAAAAAACCACTGCTTGACAAACAGGGCGGCCCCCACAGGCAGGATCACCGCCGCCATAACCCGGATGATGCGGTCGATGGTGTTCAGGATCTCCGAGTCGGGGCGCTTCCAGCGTTTTCCCCCGGCGGCGATCTGGGCGGCGTAGTTCTCCGCGCCCACATGCTCCACCCTGGCAACGCAATGCCCCGAGGCCACAAAGCTTCCCGACAACAGCTTATCCCCCGCCGTGCGCTCCACCGCGTCCGACTCCCCGGTGAGCAGGGCCTCGTTCATGCGGCACACGCCCTCCAGGACCACGCTGTCCGCCCCCACCTGATCCCCGGCGGCGTAGCGGACGATATCCCCCCGCGCCAGCTCCTCCAGGGGCAGCTTCACCCAAACGCCGTCCCGCAGGGTATCGGCGTCAGGAGCAGCCACCACGGTGAGGCGGTCGATGACCGCCTTGGCCCGCAGTTCCTGGACGATGCCAATGACGATGTTGCAGAGGATGACCCCCATAAACAACAGGTTCTTCCACGAGCCCACCACCGCCACCAGCACCGCCAGCACGGCGCACAGAAGATTGGCGGGGGTGAGCAGATTCCCCCGAATGATCTCCTTGACCGACTTTGAGCGGGGAGCAGCTTGTACGTTCCCCTCTCCCGCCTCGTGCAGGGCCCGCGCCTCGCCCGTTGTCAAACCCCGGTATACCTCCACTGCCGCCGCCTCCTACAGAACCTCATTTTCCGCCATTATACCACACCCGTCTCGCCAATTGCTTTCATTTTTCTTAAATTCTCCTAAAACTTTCCCGGCGTCTCCTCCAGTCTTCGCCTGTCTTCGCCCTCGCCCCGGCGGTATGATGTGGACAAGCTTATTTCCCGGCCAAAGGAGGGTCTTTTATGCCCATTCAAGCCAAGGAGGAAAACGGCGCTCTCACCGTCTTTTTGAGCGGCGACATCGACCACGCCTCCGCCCGATCCATGATGCTCGCCCTGGACAAGGAGGTGGCCCGCCGCGCTCCCGGTCTGCTCCGGGTGGACATGTCCGGCGTAACCTTTATGGACAGCTCGGGAATCGCCGTGCTGCTGCGGACCTGGCGGCGGGTCCAGGAGGCCGACGCCGCCATGGAGGTCACCGCCGTCCCCCGCCAGCCCTGGAAGGTATTTGCCACCGCGGGATTACCTAAGATCATTCCCATGAGCACCTTATAAAGGAGGTCCTACATATGATCCCCATTTTGAACCAGGCCACCATCTTATTTCCTTCCAAAAGCGCCAACGAGGCCTTTGCCCGCTCCGCCGCCGCCGTCTTCGCCGCCCAGCTGGACCCCACCCTGGAGGAGCTGGGAGACGTGAAGACCGCCGTCAGCGAGGCAGTGACCAACGCCATTGTCCACGCCTACCCCGAGGAGCTAGGGGTGGTCACCCTGCGCCTGCGCATTTTGGAGGGGCGCATTTTTGAGGTCATGGTGAAGGATAAGGGGGTTGGCATCCCCGACGTGGAGCAGGCCCGCCAGCCCCTCTACACCACCGGGGACGACTCCCGCTCGGGCATGGGCTTCACCATTATGGAAAGTTTTATGGACTCTCTGCGGGTGCGTTCGATCCCTGGAAAAGGGTCTACGGTGACCATGCGCAAGCGGTTCTCCCCCCGGGCCACCGGCGGCAAATGACCTGCCTTCAAGCCGCCCGAGCCGGGGACGAGGCCGCCTGCGAGCAGGCCATCAAGGAAAACGCCGGGCTCATCTGGTCCATCGTGCGCCGCTACTACGGCCGGGGGGTGGACCCCGACGACCTTTATCAGCTGGGCTGCCTGGGCTTTCTCAAGGCCCTGCGTGGCTTTGACGACAGCTACGGCACCCAGTTCTCCACCTACGCCGTCCCCAAGATCGCCGGGGAGATTCGCCGCTTTTTGCGCGACGACGGCCCGGTGAAGGTCTCCCGCGCCCTCAAGGAGCGCGCCGCCGCCGTCCGCGCCGCCGACGCCCTTTTGGGGGCGCGGCTGGGCCGGGAGCCCACTCTCTCTGAGCTCTCCGCCCACACCGGACTGGAGCCCGAGGACATTGCCGCCGCCCAGCTCTGCGCCCAGAGCGTAGCCTCCCTCCAGGCGGAGACCGCCGAGGGTCTCCCCCTGGAATCCACCCTGGGGGATGGCGGCATGGAGGAGGAGCTCATTGAGCGCATGGCCCTGCGGGGGGCCATCAACGACCTGGAACCCAAGGCCCGCAAGGTCATCCTCCTGCGCTATTACCGCTCCCTCACCCAGGAGCAGACCGCCCGGGTCCTGGGCGTGAGCCAGGTCCAGGTCTCCCGCATTGAAAAGCGGGCCGTCCAGCAGCTGCGCACCCTTTTAGCCTGATTTCCTGTTGCAATTTTCAACAAGAACGGCTATAATTGTCCCATTGGCATATATGGCGTCCGTTGGCACCGTGCCGGCGGACGCCTCGCTTTCAAAAAGGAGAGATATGTATGGTCGTTGTTATGAAGCCGGGCGCCCGTCACGAGGAGATCGAGGCCCTGGCCCAGTCCTTCCAGAAGCAGGGTCTCCAGGTGGGAATCACCAACGGCGTGGGATGCACCATTTTGGGTCTGGTGGGGGACACCACCGCGGTGGATATAGACAAAATTTCCATCCTGCCCAACGTAGAGCGGATCATGCGGGTGAGCGAGCCCTATAAAAAGGCCAACCGCAAGTTCCATCCCCAGGACAGCGTCATTCAGGTGGGCGGTGTGAAGGTGGGCGGCGGCTCCTTCGCCGTGATTGCCGGGCCCTGCTCGGTAGAGAGCGAGGCCCAGATGATCGAGGTGGCCCGGGACGTGAAGCTCTCAGGGGCGTGTATGCTCCGGGGCGGCGCCTTTAAGCCCCGCACCTCTCCCTACTCCTTCCAGGGCATGGGGGTAGACGGTCTGGACCTCCTGCTGGAGGCCAAGGAGGAGACCGGTCTGCCCATCGTCACCGAAATTATGTCCCCCAAGCTCTGCGAGCTTTTTGAGGAGAAGGTGGACGTGGTCCAGATCGGCGCGCGGAACATGCAGAACTTTGACCTTCTCAAGGAGGTGGGCAAGATGTCCAAGCCCATCCTCCTGAAGCGGGGCCTTTCCAACTCCTATGAGGAATGGATCATGTCGGCGGAATATATCATGTCCGAGGGCAACGAGAACGTCATCCTCTGTGAGCGTGGGGTGCGCACCTTCGAGACCTACACCCGCAACACCCTGGACCTCTCCGCTATCCCCGCCATCCACCGCATGAGCCACCTCCCCATCATTGTGGACCCCTCCCACGCGGCGGGCATGAGCTGGATGGTGGAGCCTCTGTCCATGGCCGCGGTGGCCGCCGGGGCGGACGGCCTCATCATCGAGGTCCACAACGATCCCCCCCACGCCAAGTGCGACGGACAGCAGTCCCTCACCCCCGAGGCCTTCCAAGCTCTGATGGGTAAGGTCCGCACCCTTGTCCCTCTGGCCGGAAAAACTCTGTCTTAAAGCAAGACAGAAGAACAACCATGACGTGTCCGTCACACAGGGACAAATGAGGCGAAAATGTCCTTCACCACACGCTAACCGTCCCTGCTGTCTTGCTTCGTGAAAGGAGACTCCCATGAAAACCCTCCGCGTTGACCTTGGCGGCCGTTCCTACGACATCCAGATAGAGCGCGGCTGCCTCCGCGCCGCCGGGGCGCGCCTCAAGGGCGTCTGCCCCAAGGCCCAAAAGCTCTTCGTGGTCACCGATACCAACGTCGGCCCCCTCTACTATAACGCCCTCAAGGCCAGCCTGGAGGCGGCAGGCTTCAATCTTCGCGTCCACGTCATCCCCGCCGGGGAGGCAAGCAAAAGTCCTTCACAGCTCTCCACGCTGTGGGAGGACATGATGGACTTCTCCCTCACCCGCACCGACGCGGTGATCGCCTTGGGCGGCGGCGTGGTGGGAGACCTGGCAGGCTTTGCCGCCGCTACCATCCTGCGTGGGGTGGACTTCATCCAAATTCCCACGACCCTGCTCGCCCAGGTGGATTCCTCTGTGGGCGGCAAGGTGGCGGTGGACCTGGACCACGGCAAAAATCTGGCTGGGGCCTTTTGGCAGCCCAAGCTGGTGCTCATGGACCCTGACACGTTGGACACCTTGGATGACAAGACCTTTGCCGACGGCATGGCGGAGGTCATCAAATATGGCTGCATTGCCGACGCCGCCTTTTTTGACCACCTGACAGCTCATCCCTCCCGCTTGGCTATCACGAGTGATATCGAATCCGTTTTGTATATTTGCTGTGATATAAAGCGTATAGTTGTTGAGGAGGACGAACTGGACACCGAGCACCGGATGCTCCTCAACTTTGGCCACACCATCGGCCACGCCTACGAGCTGGCGGGACATTACGAAACCTGGACCCACGGTCAGGCGGTAGCCGCGGGGATGGTCATGGCGGCAAAGCTAGGGGTGTCTCTGGGAGTAACTCCGGTGGATGTGCCCGCCAGGGTGGTGGCCCTTTGCGCCGCCTTTGGCCTGCCCACTGCCATCCCCTGCGACATCCAAACCTATACTGCCGCCATCTGCCGGGACAAAAAGGGTGCCGGGGCGGACATCTCGGTCATTCTTCTGGAGGAGCTGGGCCGCGCCGTGGTCCATAAGCTCCCCAAGGTCCAGCTGGTGCGGCTGCTGAACTCGTTTCATCAAGTTCTGTAACGGGAGGCGCAAGCCCCTCCCCTACATCCTCTATGGTCACCTCCGCGTCTGTGGGGGCGAGTTCAAACCCGCCCGGATCCGCTTTATCCCGGCGTTGCGTTTCGTATTCCATGTAGGGCCCGATGCCCTCATCGGGCCTGCCCTTGTCCCTCCCGTGAAACGACACCCATTTGGAAAGGAGCTTTCCGTCCCCATGACCCTTACCATCACCCCCGCCAAATTATCCGGGACAGTCACACCGCCGCCCTCCAAATCCCAGGCCCACCGCTTCCTCATTGCCGCCGCCCTGGCGGAGGGGGAGAGCGTGATCCATGACCTGGTCATGTCCGAGGACATCCAGGCCACCCTGCGCTGTCTGGAGGAGCTGGGGGCCGCCTTTTCCTGGGAGGGCCATTCCCTTTACATCCTCGGCATGGCCGCCAACCCCATGTCCCCCCTGCGGCGCATGGCCCTACCCCATCTGGACTGCGGCGAATCCGGCTCCACCCTCCGCTTCCTCATCCCTATTGCCCTGGCGGTGCGGGGCGGCGGCGTCTTCACCGGTCATGGCCGTCTGATGGAACGGCCTCAGGGGCCCTATTTTGACCTCTTTCGTCAAAAGGGCGTCTTTTATGAGCAGAAGGACAGGGTGCTCACTGTCCAGGGCCTTCTGACTCCAGGGGAGTACGCCCTCCCCGGCAACGTATCCAGCCAGTTCTTCACCGGGCTCCTCTACGCCCTTCCCCTTCTGGATGGTCCCTCCGTCCTCCGCCCCACCACTCCGTTGGAGAGCGAGGGCTACCTCCACATGACCCTTCAGGCCATGGCCCAATTCGGCGTGGAGCTGCCTGTGTCCTTGTCCCTGCCCCCCCATTACCACCCCCAGGGGAACCAGACCTACCGCCCCGCTCACGTCACCGTGGAGGCAGACTGGTCCCAGGCAGGGTTCTGGTACGCCGCCCGTTTTCTGGGAAACGCAGTGACCGTCCAAGGATTGAACGAGTCCTCCGCCCAGGGGGATCGCGTCATCGCCCGGCAGCTTGAGGCCCTGCAAGGCCCGGGCGAGCTGGAGCTGGACGTGTCCGGCTGTCCCGACCTGGTCCCGCCCCTGGCGGCCATGGCCGCTCTGCGGACCGGAGAGACCACCCGACTGACCAACGCGTCGCGGCTGCGCATGAAGGAAAGCGACCGCCTCGCCTCTGTCACCGCCGTGCTCACCGCCCTGGGAGCGGATATAGAGGAAGGGCCCGACTTCCTCACCATCCGTGGAAGGGAGACCTTAGCGGGCGGCGTGAGCGTCGATTCCTTTAACGACCACCGCATCGCCATGATGACCGCCATCGCCGCCACCCGGTGCCAACAGCCTGTCACCCTCACCGGGGGAGAGAGCGTAAATAAGTCCTACCCCGACTTCTGGGAGGAATATCAACGACTGGGAGGGAAGCTCACATGCGGCACATGATTTTTGGCGAATCCCACGGCCCGGTCATCGGCGTGACCCTCTCCGGCGTCCCGGCGGGTCTGGCGCTGGACACGGCCGCTCTCCAGCGCCAGCTGGACCGCCGTGCCCCCGGCAAGGACCCCACCGCCACTGCCCGGAAGGAGAGCGACGTGGCCCATGTGGTCTCCGGCCTCTTTGAAGGGAAGACCACCGGCGCGCCCCTGACCATCCTCATCCAAAACTCCGACCAGCACTCGGGGGACTATGACGCTCTTCGCTACACCCCCCGCCCCTCCCACGGGGACTATCCCGGCTTCGTGGCCTCCAAGGGTTGTCAGGACCACCGGGGGGGCGGCCACTTCTCCGGGCGGCTCACCGCCCCGCTGGTGGCGGCGGGCGCGGTGGCCAGGCAGCTTTTGGCCCAGCGGGGCGTCTGCGTCGCCGCCCACATCGCCATCATCGATGGGGAATACGACGCCCACTTTGATACCCAGCCCGCGTTGGAGGCCGCGTCGCAAAAAGCCTTTCCCGTTTTGGACGACGCCGCGGGCGAAAAAATGCGTGCCCTCATCCTAGACGCAAAGGAAAACGGCGACAGTGTTGGCGGGGCAGTGGAATGCGCCGTGTTCGGCCTCCCAGCAGGGCTGGGCGCGCCTGACTTTGGTCAAAACACCGAGGGTATTTTTGCCCAGCACCTGTTCGCCATCCCAGCGGTCAAAGCGGTAGAGTTTGGCACGGGGACCTCCTTTGCCTACACCCGGGGTAGCGAGGCCAACGACCCCCTCACGCTTCAGGACGGCAAGGTCACCGCCGCCACCAATAACGCGGGAGGGATCAATGGCGGCATCACCAACGGCATGCCTCTTGTCTTCACCACTACCTTCCGCCCCACCCCTTCCATCTCTCTGCCCCAAAAGACGGTAGACCTTCGGACAGGGGCAGAAGTCGACCTTGTGATCAAAGGCCGCCACGACCCCTGTATCGTCCCCCGGGCGGTCCCGGTAGTAGAAGCGGCGGCAGCCTTGGCAACGTGTGAATTGCTTGGAATATAAGGAGGTCCTTCCATGTCTGACTTCAAGCCTGTGGTCCCCCATCCCTCCTCCCTCATCTTCCCCGGCGCGGTGGTGGTGGGAGATGTGACCTTGGGGGAAAACTGTTCCATATGGTTCAACGCCGTCGTTCGCGCTGACGAGGCCCCTATCACCATCGGGGACGGGACCAATATCCAGGACAACGCCACCCTCCACGTCTCAGAGGACAAGCCCCTTTCCATTGGGGCCAACGTCACCGTGGGCCACGGGGCTATTTTGCACAGCTGCACCGTAGGCGACGGCGCCCTCATCGGCATGGGGGCGGTGGTGCTGGACGACGCAGTGATCAGTGAAAACGCCATGGTGGCCGCCGGAGCGCTGGTGACGCCCCGGACGGTCATCCCCGCCGGGACCCTGGCCGTGGGCTCCCCCGCCAAGACCAAGCGGCCCCTCACCAACGAGGAGATCGCCGCCAACCGCCGCAACGCCGAGGGCTACGCCGCGCGAAAGGAGAAATACCGCGGGTGAGACCGGGTGGGTTTGGAACCCGCCCCTACACAAGCCCCGTATGAGTCCAAGAAAGAAGGTGGATCCCCGTGACCGAATTGGAGAAACTGCGCGAGCGCATTGACGACATCGACCAGGCCCTCTTGAACCTCTTTGCCCAGCGGATGGAGGTCACACAGAAGGTGGGCGAGTACAAGCTGGCCCACAGCATGGCGGTGCTGGACGAGGAGCGGGAGAAGGAGGTCCTGGCGGGCAAGACCGCCCTGGCCCCCGAGGCGCTGAAGGGGGACGTCACCGCCCTTTTTGAGACGGTCATGGCCCTCTCCCGCCGCCAGCAGCGGCGACTGGTGAAGGTCAACGGCCCCTCCTACGAGGCGTATCTGGCTCAAAAGGCCCAGGCCGCCCACAGCCCGGCGGCGGACCCCAAGGTGGTCTATCAGGGAGAGCCGGGCGCCTATGCCGAGGAGGCCGCCGTCTCCTATTTGGGGGAAGCCGTCTCCCGCCGCAACCTCCCCACCTGGGAGGACGTGTTTGCCGCCCTTCAGTCGGGAGAGGCGGACTACGGCGTGGTCCCCATCGAAAACAGCTCCACCGGCTCCATCAACCAGGTCTACGATCTGCTGGCCCACTTTGGGGCCTTTATCGTAGGAGAGGTGACCCTGCAGGTCAACCACTGCCTCATGGCACGGCCCGGCGTGGGCCCGGAGGACATTCAGGCGGTCTACTCCCACGAGCAGGGCCTGCGCCAGTGCGCCCCTTACTTAAAGGCCCACCCCGCCTGGAACCAGATCCCCCTGGGCAACACCGCCGCCGCAGCCAAATATGTCTCGGAGAGCGGCGCGCCCTGTGCCGCCATCGCCTCGGAGCGGTGCGCCCGGCTCTACGGCCTGAACGTCCTGGCACGGGGCATCGCCCAGGCGGAGGAGAACGCCACCCGCTTTGTGGTGGTGGCCCCCCACATGGAGCTGGACCAGAGCCGGGATAAGATCTCCGCCCTCTTTACCCTTCCCCACAAGGCGGGCACCCTCCACCAGATCATGGCGGTGTTTGCCGCCCAGGGCCTCAACATGATGAAGCTGGAGAGCCGCCCCATCCCCGGCCGCGCCTGGGAGTATCTGTTCTTTGTAGACTTTTCCGGCAGTCTTCTGGCCCCTGAGATGGACCTGGTGCTTCAGGAGCTCACCGAATGCGCCTCCTCCTTCCGCATTTTGGGCAACTACCGTTCCACAGCGGTGACCGCCATATGAAAAACATCGTTCTGATCGGCATGATGGGCTGCGGCAAGTCCACCTGCGGCCGGCTGCTGGCGGAGAGGCTGGACCGGGAGCTTGTGGACACCGACGCCTTCATTGAGGCCCGCCAGGGCCGCTCCATCCCCGACATCTTTGCCCAGGAGGGGGAGGCGCACTTCCGCGCGCTGGAGCGGGAGGCGGCCCAAGATCTGGCCCAGCGGAAGGGACTGGTCATTGCCTGCGGCGGCGGTCTGCCCATTCAGGAAGCCGCTATGGAACCCCTGGCCCGCTCGGGCCTGGTGATCTTCTTGGAGCGGGACCCCGCGGACATCTTTGCCCATGTGTCCATGGTAGGCCGCCCCCTGGGCAGGGACGGAGAGGCCGCCTTTTTGGAGCGCTACGCCGCCCGGGAACCTATTTACCGCCGCCGGGCGGACCGCGCCGTCCCTGTACAGGCCACCCCACAGGAGACGGTAGACTTGATCTTGGAGGGACTTGAACCATGAAATTTCTCATCCTCAACGGACCCAACCTGAATCTACTGGGCCAGCGGGAGCCGGGGGTGTACGGCGACGAGAGCTACGACACGCTGTGCGCTTCCCTGTCTGACTTTGCCGCAGCCCACGCCAGCACGGCGGACTTCTTCCAGTCCAACCACGAGGGAGCGCTCATCGACCGGATCCACACCGCCCAAGGGGTATACGACGCCATCGTCATCAACCCCGGCGCGTTCACCCACTACTCCTATGCCCTTCTGGACGCTCTGAAGGCGGTGAGCATTCCTGCCATTGAGGTCCATATCTCCAACGTCCACCGACGGGAAGAGTTCCGCCACAAGAGCGTCACCGCCCCCGCCTGCGTGGGACAGATCTGCGGCCTGGGCCTCTATGGGTATCGGGCGGCCATGTCCTACTTCCTGGAGACCGGCAAGTGAAACAGCTTTATGTCATCGGCGATCCGGTGGCCCACTCCAAGTCCCCCCTGCTCCACAATACCATGTGCGCTCTGCTGGGGTTGGACTTCACCTATGCCTGCCGCACCGTCCACAAGGAGGAATTGGCCGCCTTTTTGACCGCCGCCAAGGAGTCGGGCTGTGCCGGATTTAACGCCACCATGCCCTTTAAGGAGTTGCTTCTGCCCTACCTGGACGGTCTGGACCCATTGGCCAAAAAGCTCGGAGCCGTGAACACAATCTGTATTGAATGTAACAAATTATACGGATATAACACAGATTGCCCCGGTTATACCGCCGCCTTGCGTCAACATGGCTTTGACCCCCAAGGCAAGCAGGCAGTCCTTCTGGGGGCGGGGGGCGCGGCCAAGGCGGTGGCCTTGGGCCTCAGCGAGGCGGGTGCGACGGTGCTCGTTGCCAACCGCACAGCCAGCAAGGCAAAGGCCATTACCTCTCTATGCCCTGACAAAATTCGCCCTATCCCTTGGCCCACTGCCGACGCCCCGGACTTAGCGGGGGCTGATCTGCTGGTGAACGCCACCTCTCTTGGCATGGCAGGGCAGGGGGAGTTTTCCGACTTTACCTTCCTGGACGCACTCCCCGCCGCCTGTCTGGTCAGCGACCTCATCTACCACCCCGCCCCCACCGAGCTGCTCCGGCGGGCGGAGGCGCGGGGTCTGGCGACCATGGACGGTTTCCCCCTTCTCATCCACCAGGCTATCCTGGCTCTGGAGCATTTTACTGGCCACGCCATTCCCCCTGACCAGGTCCTTCCCGCCTTGGAGGCGGCGGTGCGGAACTAGACAACGGCGCGAATATTTGCTACAATACCCGCTGAAACCATCAAAGGAGAACTTTCCCATGCACTTTTCTTACACCCCTAAGGGAGTTTGCTCCCGCAAGATCGATCTGGAACTGGAGAACGGCGTCGTCACCGCCCTCTCCTTCACTGGCGGCTGCCACGGCAATTTGCAGGGCATCTCCGCCCTGGTGGTCGGTCGCCCCGCCCAGGAGGTCATCGCCACCCTGGAGGGCATCAACTGCAACGGCAAGGGCACATCCTGTCCCGACCAGCTTACCCACGCCCTCCGCGCCGCGCTGGCCCAGCAGTAAGACCCCATCGTCCAGGCAAAAAGCGGGACGGTTCCCAGGGAACCGTCCCGCTGTCCTTGTCCGCTCAGCCGCGCTGGCGAAAGGCAAAAAACTTTTGGCCGAAATAGTTGAGGAGCGTAAACAGCCCCATCCCCGCCAGCATGGAGAGATTATCCCGCGCCGTCTCCCCCGCGGCGGTAAAGAGGAACGCCACCAGCGGCTGGGCCACGCCATAGGCCAGGAGGTAGCACACCGCGATATTCACCGCGAACCGCGCCGCCGGGCGCCAGCCCTTCTCCTTGTCCCGAAAGGTAAAGGAACGGTTCAAAAGGAAGCTCAGGATGCTGGTGGGGATGTAGTTGGCCAGAGTGGCGGGCCAGTAGCTCCACCCCGCCAGGTTGTAGAGCCCGTACATGATGGCCGCGCCCAGCAGAGTGTTGAGCACGCCTACTGCCAAAAATTTCAGAAAGCTCACATCAAAGAGCCTGGAAAACCGTTCCTTCATGCCGCGCCCCCCTGTGCTGGTGTATGATCTATTATAGCACCAACACAGACTATTGAAAAGGGCCTCCCGGCGGGAGGCCCTTTCTTAACCCTCCTTGCGCTGGAGCTGGAGGCGGTCAGCGATCATGGCGATGAACTCGGAATTGGTGGGCTTGCCCTTGGCGTTGGAGACGGTGTAGCCAAAATACTTTTGCAGGGTCTCCAGGTCGCCCCGGTCCCAGGCCACCTCTATGGCGTGGCGAATGGCCCGCTCTACCCGGCTTGGGGTGGTGCTGAACTTTCGGGCCACGGTGGGATAGAGGACCTTAGTCACCGCGTTGATCACCTCCATGTCCTCCACCGCCAGGCGGATGGCCTCCCGTAGGTACTGGTAGCCCTTGATGTGAGCGGGCACGCCGATCTCATGGATGATGGCGGTGACCCGCAGCTCCAGGCTCTCCTCCCCAGCCCCCAGGACCGCTCCCTGCGGGTCCATGCCCGCGTGGAGCTGGCGGCACCGCTCCAAAACCGTGGCGGGCCGATAGGGCTTGGGCATGAAGTAATCCGCTCCCAGCGCCTTGGCCTGCTCCACCAGCCCCTCGTGGAGAAAGGCGGAGGTAATGACGACCTGAGGCCTGGGGTCCAGCGCCTCCAGCCGGCTCAGCACCTCCAGCCCGTCGATCCCCGTCAGCACCAGGTCGGTGACCACCACGTCGGGCCTCTGGGCGCGGGCCAGCCGCACCAGCTCTTCCCCGTCCCCTGTGCAGCCCACCAGACGGATATCCCCCTCCTGCCGCACCGCCTCCCCAAAGGCGGCCTGCATATCCCGTCCGGCGTCTCCCAGCAACACAACGATTTCCTGTCCCATGTACGCTTCCCTCGTTTCCGGCGACTCTCGCGCCTGCTTTGATTTTATTCCTTTCGTGGCCGTACCACATCGGTGGGTATAATATACCATATTTTTACAGCTCCCGCAACCAGGAAGTGGAAATTTCAGGAAAAATCGTTCGACAAAACTCGTCACGCAAAATTTGCAAAAACACCGAGAGTCTTTGCGGCGCAATGGCTCTCGGTGTTTTAAGGCATGTTCAGCTCTCCATGTGGCGGCTGAGGAAACCCGCCGCGGTCTGGATCATTTTGGTCTCGGTCTCGCTGACGGTCTGCGGCTCGTCGGAAACGAAGAGGACGGAGCCCAGCACGTCGCCCCCGGACAGGATGGGGGCGCAGACGGTGATGTGATACTTCTCCACATCCCGGCACACCTGCAAGGGAGCGTCCTCCCCCTGGCGGACATAGAGCTGGCGGTTTTCCATCAGCCGCTCCAGGTCCTCGCTGACCCCCCGGTCCATCAGCTCCCGCTTGGGGGCGCCGGAGACAGCCAGGGTGTTGTCCCGGTCGGTGATCACCGCCACCAGCCCGGAGAGCTTGGCCAGAGTCTCGCACATCTGGCCCGCAAAGTCGGCCACGCCGCCCATGAGGCTGTACTTCTTGAACACCACCCCGCCGTCCTTGTCGGTAAAAATTTCCAAGGGATCTCCCTCACGGATGCGCATCGTGCGGCGGATCTCCTTGGGGATGACGATACGGCCCAGGTCGTCAATGCGTCTTACAACGCCAGTCGCTTTCATGATAAACTTACCTCCCACGGTTCTGTCTCTTTGACAAATCCTAGTATTCGCATCTCACCGACGCGTATACGAAGATTTTCCGTGGGATGATTTGGAAAAACAATGGAGGCATACCGCCAACTTATCGCCGGTCACTCGCTGTCTCGTTGCGCGTAGTCCTCGTCCACCGATTTGCTCCAAAGCGCCCTGTCCGTGCTGGCGGAGATGTGAGCTTCTTTAAGCGCGCATAGCATATCAAGAAGGCCGGTCCCGAGGGACCGGCCTTTTCATCATATTCGGTTTGCTTCCCAGGGCTTACCGGGTCAGCACCCGGACGCGCAGGATGTTTTCCAGACCGCTGATGTGGGCCACAGCTTCAGGGGAGACGGCGGCGTTCACGTCCACAATGGTATAGGCGTAGTCTCCCTTGGACTTGTTGACCATGTTTTCCACGTTCACCTTCTCCTGAGAGAGGGCGGAGGTGATGCCAGCAATAATACCGGGACTGTTGCGGTGGAGGATGCAAAGGCGGGTGGTGCCCGACCAGGGCAGCTCCACAGCGGGGAGGTTCACCGAGTTGACGATGTTGCCGTTTTCCAGATAATCCGCCAGCTGGCGGGCAGCCATAACAGCGCAGTTGTCCTCGCTCTCGGGGGTGGAGGCCCCCAAGTGAGGCAGACCGGTGACGTTCGGCAGCTTGAGCAGATCGTTGTCGGGGAAGTCGGTGACGTAGGCGGCCACCTTGCCGCTTTCCAGCGCGGGGATCATCGCCGCCTTGTCCACCAGGCCACCGCGGGCCAGATTGACGATGCGCACGCCGTCCTTCATGGCGGCGATGGCGTCCGCCCCCACGATACCCTTGGTATGCTCGTTCTGGGGCAGATGGAGGGTAATGTAGTCGCTCTCCTGCCACACCGTCTCCAAGTCCTTGGCCCAGCGAACGGCACGGGAGAGGGACAAAGCGGCGTTCACCGACAAAAATGGGTCGTAGCCTACCACATTCATCCCCAGCTTGGTGGCAATGTTGGCCACCTGGACGCCGATGGCCCCCAGACCGATGACGCCCAGGGTCTTGCCCTGGAGCTCGGGGCCCACGAATTGGCTCTTGCCCTTTTCAATGACGGTGGTGACGTCGGTGCCCTGGGCAGCTTGGCCGTCCAGCCACTTGTTCCCCGCCGCCACGCCGCGGGAGGCCAGCAGCAGCGCGCAGATGGTCAGTTCCTTGACGGCGTTGGCGTTGGCCCCGGGGGTGTTGAACACCACGATGCCTGCCTCGGAGCAGCGGTCGATGGGAATGTTGTTGGTACCCGCTCCTGCCCGGGCGATGGACAGCAGGCTCTCGGGCAGCTCGGCGGAGAGCATATCCGCCGAACGGACCAAAACGCCTTCGGGGGAGGCGGCGGCGTCGGAGACGGTGTAGGTATCGGCGGGTAGCTGATCCAGACCAATCTTGGCGATTTTATTTAATGTTTTGATTTGATACATCAGCCATTCTCCTTATCAAACTTGCGAATGAAGTCGCAAAGCTTTTCCACGCCCTCGGTGGGCATGGCGTTGTAGATGGACGCCCGCATGCCGCCCACCAGGCGGTGGCCCTTCAGGTTGGTGAAGCCCGCCGCCACGCTCTCGGCAATGAACTTGGCGTCCAGCTCGGGGTCGGCGGTGCGGAAGGTAACGTTCATGTCACTGCGGCTGCCCTGCTGGGCGGCGCAGGTAAAGAGCTTGGAGGAATCGATCACGTCATAGAGCATCTGGGCCTTGGCGTGCTTGATCTTCTCCATGCCGGGCACGCCGCCCTGCTCCTCCAGCCAGTCCAGCATCAGCCCCAGCATGTAGATGCACCAGCAGGGGGGCGTGTTGTACATGGAATCCTTGTCGATCATGGTCTTGTAGTTCATCATCAGCGGGGTATAGGGCAGCTCATGGCCCGCCAGGTCCTCCTTGATAATGACCACCGTCAGTCCGGCAGGGGCCATGTTCTTCTGGGCCCCGGCGAAGATGATCCCATACCTGCTCACGTCCACCTGACGGGACAAAATGTCCGAGGACATATCGCACACCAGGGGCACGTCCCCCGTCTCTGGAATGTAGGGCCACTCGGTGCCGAAGATGGTGTTGTTGGCGCAGTAGTAGAAATAGCTGGCGTCGGGGGACAGGTCCAACCGGTCCTGGGTGGGGATGTAGGTATGGTTCTGGTCCTCGCTGGAGGCGGCCAGGTGGATGTCGCCGTACTTCTTGGCCTCCTTATAAGCAATGCCGGAGAAATTGCCGGTGACGGCATAGTCCGCCTTGCCCGTCTTGCCAATGAGGTTGAGAGGCACCATAGAAAACTGCCCCGACGCTCCCGTCTGGAGGAAGAGGATCTTGTACCCCTCGGGGACGTTCATCAGCTTGCGGAGCTTAGCCTGGGTATCGTCAAAAATCTTCTGGAACGCCTTAGAGCGGTGGGACATCTCCATGACGGACATCCCCGTGCCTTGGTAGTTGGTGATCTCCCTGCCCGCCCGCTCCAGCGCCTCTAAGGGCAGCATGGACGGCCCGGCGGAAAAGTTGTATACGCGCTCGGACATAAGTAAGCCTCCTTCATTCGCCAAATTCTTTACTCCGATAAAGTGTCCTCCCTATTATATCACCCCTCGCTCTCCTGTCAAGGCAGAGACAAGCTTGTTGCAGTTGATGGACACTTTTTAATATTTTCGTGGACAAAAAGCGGGGTTGATAATCTTATCTTTCCGGGTTTTTCCGTACGCGCGCCGCATCGTTTCGTTATTATGACCAAGTTGGAACCGTTTCCGTTGTAAGCTTTGATGGTTTTTGAGATTGACGGGACAGGGTGGCGTAGGCTACAATGTGGGCGTCAAGAGAAGAGAGCCTCTTGACCCATGCGGGAAGGTATCCCGCCTAGCAACGCCATGCAAGAAAGGAATGATCTCAAATGGTGAAGGAACTGGACATTAAGACCCCCGCGCAGGTGCAGAAGATCAATAAGCTGGCTTCCGAGCAGCCTTACGAGGTCTATCTCACCAACGGCACTGTGATGCTGGACGCCCGCAGCCTGCTGGGCCTGTTCACTCTGATCGGTCAGCGGGTCTCCGTGGTGGCCGAGGACGATGTGGACCCCAGCCGCTTTGGCAAGCTGGTCCAGCACATGGCCTAATGACGGCGCGCAAGCGCGCCAACCAAAGGTAACGCCCGACAGCTTCCCGCTGTCGGGCTTTTTTGTCCCCCGGGGCCAAAAAACTCCCGGCGGGAATTGCTTTTTTTACGGTGCTGTGGTAAACTGATTTGAGATTTTCGTGTGGAAAGGACCCTGACCCATGCTGGATATCTTTGACGTCACCTTGCAAAAGCTTACGCTCGACCAGCCCCGCCGGGCCTACGTCTACGTTCCCGACCTGGCTGCGGAAGATCCCGCCCTCCGCTTCCCTGTGCTCTATATGTTTGACGGCCACAACCTGTTTGACGACGCCGAGGCCACCTACGGCAAGAGCTGGGGCCTTTTAGAGTATATGGAGGCCACCCGCACCCCCCTGATCATCGCGGCGGTGGAGTGCAACCATGACCCCGCCGGAGGGCGGATCATCGAATATTGCCCCTACACCTGCACCATGCCCGACTTTGGCCTCATCAAGGGCAAGGGGAAGGCTACCATGGACTTCTTCGCCACCGAGTTCAAGCCCTACATAGACGCCAACTATCCCACCCTGCCCGGCCGGGAGCACACCTTTTTGGGGGGCAGCTCTATGGGCGGGCTGATGACCCTCTACGGGGTAATGAAGTACAACCAGGTCTTCTCCCGGGGGGCCGCGCTGTCCCCGTCGCTTTGGTTTGGGCAGGAAAAGCTCTTTTCCATGCTGAAAAACGCCCGGGTGGGAACGGACACGGTGCTCTACATGGACTACGGCCAGCGGGAGATGGGCTTTCACAAGACCATGTTCCACGGTCTGGCGGAGACAGCGTCCATTTTGCTGGACAAGAAGATCAACCTCACCTGCCGCCTGGTGCCGAACGGCAACCACAACGAGGCCAGCTGGGAAAAGCAGATCCCGTTCTTTATCAATACGTTGATGTACGATCTGCCGGAAGCGTGAGGGTAGACGCGCAGGCCACGATGGACCGGACCGCACGGCAAAAACAGGCTGGGCGCAGCCCAGCGGCATTTTGCCAAGGGCCGGGAAGCGGGGTCGTGGCGCGGCCAACCCGAACGTGACACATCGAAGGAGGAAGAGAAGATGGAGGTGCAGTATTTCAAACAGTGGTCGGAGGCGCTGGGCCGGGAGATGGAGACCAAGGTCTACGGCCACGGGGGAAAGCCCATGCTCTTTATCCCCTGCCAGGATGGGCGGTTCTTCGACTTTGAGAACTTCAAGATGACGGACACCTGGGCCCCCTGGATCGACGCGGGGAAGGTAATGGTGTTCACCTTGGACACCATCGACAAGGAGACCTGGTCCAACAAGGAGGGCGACCCCGCCTGGCGGTCCGCGCGCCACGAACAGTGGATGCGCTATATTTTCGACGAGCTGGTCCCCTTCATCCGCCAGACGGTGAACAAGGCCAATGGCAAGCGAAACGCCAAGCCCAAGGTCCTCGCCTTCGGCTGCTCCCTGGGGGCCACTCACGCCCTCAACCTGTTCCTCCGCCGCCCCGACCTCTTCGGCGGGGTGCTGGCCCTCAGCGGCATCTACGACGCCTCCTACGGCTTTGACGGCTACATGGACGAAGGGGTCTATCTCAACTCCCCTGTCCACTTCCTCCCCAACCTCCCTGAGGGTCACCCCACCATCCAGCAGCTGAACCAGGGCAAGGGGATCATCTGCGTGGGCCTGGGCGCCTGGGAGCAGCCGGAGACCACCCGGAGAGTGGATGAGCTGTGCCGCCAGAAGGGCATCCGCATGTGGGTGGACTACTGGGGCTATGACGTGAACCACGACTGGCCCTGGTGGCACAAGCAGGCCGCGTACTTTGCGCCGTACTTACTGGAGGACTGACCAACCAACCGGCTCACCAAAGAAAAGAGGTTAACTCCATGAAAAACGCCATTTTTATCTCCCCCAACTTTCCCACCAACTACTGGCAGTTCTGCCGCGCCCTGAAGGACAACGGCCTCCACGTGCTGGGCATTGGCGACCAGCCCTATGAACAGCTGGCCAACCATGTGCGCGACAGCCTCACCGAATACTACTGGGTGGACAGTCTGGAGCACACCGAGTCGGTATACCGGGCTGTAGCCTTTTTCATCCACAAGTACGGCCGCATCGACTGGCTGGAGAGCAACAACGAATACTGGCTGGAGCGGGACGCCTGGCTGCGCACCCAGTTCCACATCACCTCCGGCTTCCAGGAGGGCGACATCGACCGCATCAAGTATAAGTCCAAGATGAAGGACTACTACGCCAAGGTGGGCATCCCCACCTGCCGCTGGCGTATGGTGGACGACTTCGACGGCTGCATGTCCTTTATCAAGGAGGTGGGCTGGCCGGTGGTGGTGAAGCCGGACAACGGCGTAGGCGCCTCGGACACCCACAAGCTGGAGAGCGAGGAGGATCTGCGCCGCTTCCTGGGCCAGCGCCGCTCCTGGGTGCCCTATATCATGGAGGAATTTGTCCACGCCGAGGTCAACTCCTACGACGCCATCATCGACTCCCAGGGCCAGCCCATGTTTGAAACGGGCAACGTCACCCCCATGTCCATTATGGACATCGTCAACAAGCAGGACAACTCCATCTACTACATCGTCAAGGACCTGGCCCCCGACGTGCGCAAGGCAGGCCGGGCCGCGGTGAAGGCCTGGGGAGTCAAGAGCCGCTTCATCCACTTTGAGTTCTTCCGCCTCACCCAGGACCAGGCGGGCCTGGGCAAGAAGGGGGATGTGGTAGCCCTGGAGGTGAACATGCGCCCCTGCGGCGGCTTCACCCCCGACATGATCAACTTTGCCCACTCCACCAATGTCTACAAGATCTGGGCGGATATGATCGCCTTTGACCACAGCGAGACCACCGTAGGCGACCACGTCTTCTGCGCCTTTGCCGGCAGGCGGGACGGCAAGAATTTCGCTTTGTCCGACGCCCAGCTGCTGGAGAAATACTACCCCGCCATACGGCTGGTGGAGCGCATTCCCGACGCCCTGGCCGACGCCATGGGCAACCGGATGTATGTGGCGGTGTTCCCCACGCTAGCCAAACTGGAGGCCTTCTACCGGGACGCCCTGGCGGAGGCCAAGCCCGCGCCCGCGAAAAAGGCAGCGGCCAAGAAGGCCACCGCCAAGAAGGCCACTGCAAAAAAGCCTGCCTCCAAGGCGGCCAAGGCGGAAAAGTAGGGCCGATCCATGCCGCTGGCGTACGACACTCCCCTTTCCGCCCTTCCCGGCGTAGGGCCGGTGAAGGAGAAGGCTCTCCACAAGCTGGGTCTCACCTGCCTGGGGGATTTTTTGACCTTTTATCCCCGCCGCTACGAGGACCGCACCGTCCTCTACCCCATCTCCTCCGCCCCCATCGGGGTCAACGTGTGCGTCAAGGCTTACCTTACCAAGCCCGCCACCCTCTCGCGCATTTCCGGCGGGCGGCAGGTGGTGCGCTGTACCGTCGCCGACGACACCGCCGCCATCGACCTCACCTTCTTTAACCGCCCCTATGTCCGCGGCTCCCTGGACTTTGGGCAGTCCTACATCTTTTTTGGCAAGCTGGACCTGCTGGGGGGCCGACGCACCATGGTCAACCCCCAGATCGAGCGTGCCGACGCCCCCAAGCTCTTCGGCTCTCTGGTGCCCTGGTACCCCCTCTCCGCCGGACTGACCAACCCTCAGGTGGCGGCCTGGGCCCAGGCCGCCGTAGACGCTCTGGCCTGTCCCGAGATGGAATTTCTCCCCGCCGGCGTGCTGGCCCGGCACAAGCTCATGCCCGCTGACTGGTGCTGCCGCCAGATCCACCGGCCCACCGGCTGGGATGAGCTGCGTCTGGCCCGGGACCGGCTGGCCTTTGAGGAGCTGTTCCAGTTGACCCTAGGTCTCTCCCTGCTGCGCCGGGACCGGGAACGCTTTACCGGTCTGCCTCTCCCCGACGGCGAGGCGGCGGCCTTCGCGTCCTTGCTCCCCTTCTCCCTCACCGGGGCGCAGAAAAAGGTCATCGGCCAATGCGCCGCCGACCTCTCCAAAGCCGTCCCCATGAACCGTCTGGTCCAAGGGGACGTTGGCTCGGGAAAAACCGCCATCGCCGCCTTCTGCCTGTGGCGGTGCGCCCAAAGCGGCGCCCAGGGGGCTATGATGGCCCCCACCGAGCTGCTGGCCCAGCAGCACTACCGCACCCTCTCCGCCCTGCTGGCGCCGGCCGGTGTAACGGTAGTGCTCTTAACCGGCTCTCAGACCGCCGCCGAGAAACGCGCCATCCGAGCGCAGCTGGCCAGCGGGGAGGCCCAGGTGGCGGTGGGCACCCACGCCCTTTTGACTGAGGGGGTGGAGTTTCAAAATTTGGCTTTGGCCGTGGTGGACGAGCAGCACCGCTTTGGAGTGAACCAGCGCTCCGCCCTGGCCGCTAAGGGGGGGCACCCCCATATCCTGGTCCTCTCCGCCACCCCCATCCCCCGCACCCTGGCCCTCATCGTCTATGGGGATCTGGACGTGTCCGTTCTGGACGAGCTGCCCCCCGGCCGAAAGCCGGTGGACACCTTCCTGGTCGGTGAAAGTAAACGTCAACGCCTTTACAGTTTTATTGATAAGCAGATTGCTGAGGGCAGGCAGGTCTATATCGTCTGCCCCGCCGTGGAGGAGTCAGAGGCCCAGGAGGGAGACCCCACCCTCAAGTCGGTCAAAACCTACGCGGACCATTTGGCGAACAAGGTCTTTCCCCACCGGAGCGTGGCCCTGGTCCACGGCAAGCTGCGGCCCAAGGAAAAGGAGGCGGCCATGGCCTCCTTTGCGGAGGGCAAGACCGATATCCTGGTCTCCACCACCGTCATCGAGGTGGGGGTGGATGTTCCCAACGCCGCGCTCATGGTCATTGAAAACGCCGACCGCTTCGGCCTCTCCCAGCTCCACCAGCTTCGGGGGCGGGTGGGCCGGGGGCAGTGGCAGTCCTACTGCGTTTTGGTTTCCAACAATAAAAGCCCCGACACCAGGGCGCGGCTCAAAACCCTCTGCGCCACCACCGACGGCTTCCGCATTGCCCAGGCCGACCTGGAGCAGAGAGGCCCCGGCGATTTCTTTGGCGAGCGCCAGCACGGCCTGCCCCAGCTCCACATAGCTGACCTGGGGGTGGATGTGCGGCTTCTGGAGCAGGCACAGGCCGCCGCCCAGACGCTTTTGGCCCAGGACCCCGGGCTTCAAAGCCCGGCGCACACGCCCTTGAAAAACCGTCTGCGCCGCCTTTTTGCTCAAAACGCGCTCACCTTCAACTAAAATTTTCACAAGGACCGGTGGAGCTCCACCGGTCCTTTTTTCGTCTAAGCATATACCTTCCGTTTTCCGGCTATATCCCCTTTTGCCGCCAGCTTTTTCCTCCCCGAGGCCCCCGCCTGTCCCTTGACCTTTTTCGACGGATATGTTATATTTAATATGTATAGGCCTTTGCTTTTTTGCCCCAAAAATCTTGCTTAAAGGGTGATCCATATGACCTCTGTCCGCTCCCGCCTCCTCTCCGCCGCCCTGGCCGGTTTCTTGGCGCTGGGCTCTCCTCTGGCCGCCCTTGCCGCCGAGGCCGAGCCGCACCCCGCCGCCGAGGAAAGCGCCGATCTTCTGGCGATCACCGTTCCTAACTACACCCCCGGCACAGGTCTGCAGGCCGGCGATGTGTCCAAGGTCAAAAAGGGTGAGCTCTACACCCTGATCGTTCTCCCCCGGGCCGTCTCCGGCACACCTCCGGCACTGACCGCCCAGCTGCTTTTGGCTTCGGAGCCGCTGTTCATCGGCTCCGCCGTGGCCGAGGCGGACGGCAAGGTCACCTTTACCAACATCCGTCTGCGCACCGCAGAGGCCGCTGTCTACTATGTCACAGGACCCGGCCTGGAGGGGGCGCCCCTGACAGAGGCCACCGGCTTTTCCGTGTCCATCCACGGAGAGGTGACCGGCGCGGAAGACGCCCCTGTGGCGGACGCCGCTGTCAGCCTGGTAGACACCACCACCGGCTACGCCTACGCCAACACCGTTGCCACCAGGAACGACGGCTCCTACACCCTGGACGGTATCTCCCCGGGCTCCTACTACCTTCTGGTCAAACGGGCGGGGTATCTGCCTGCCCGGAACAAAAATGCCACGATCATCACCGATGACACCGAATATTTTGTCGATCTGGACATTTCCTCCTTCCTGGGCGACGTGAACAACGACGGCCAGCGGAACGTGAGCGACCTCACCGATCTGCTCTCCCGCTATGGCCTGCCCCTCTCCGCCGCCCCCGGGGGCCTTACCCCCGACCTGAACGGCGACAGTGCGGTAGACGCCGAGGACGTCTCCCTCTTCCTCACCGCCGCCGCGAACGGCAATGACCTGACCCGGGGCGTTGGCGACGGGAGCGCCGCCTCTCTCACCGCCCGGGACGCCGCCCCGGTCAAGGACGTCAATCGCGCCCTTACCCTCTCTCTGAATAACGGCGGCACAAAGGGTCTTACCTTCACCGCCGCCCATGTCTCCCTCACCTTCCGCACCGATTATGTCCAGCCCCTCAACCAAAGCGGCGGCATGGTCGCCCCCGGTGTCACGGGCAATGCCGCCAACTGCCTGACCGCCAAGACGGGCGTCACGGTAGAGGACGCCGCCTGGAGCGTCAACGGGGACCTGGCCACCCTTACCTTCTCCCTCTCCTGCGCCAAGCCCGCCGCCCTTACCGACCTGGTCTCCTTCCACTACCGCCCCGCCGCGGGCAAGACCCTGGACCAGTTTTTCCAAGGCGTCTTTACCGTGGACCACGCCGCCGCCCAGGTGGGCAGCGAAAGCGTGGTCACCGGTTGCGCGCTGGAATACCCCAACTCCACCCCCGTGGAGCTGGATGCCATCACCATCGATACCCTGCCTGACGAGGTGACCATCCCCTCCACCGGCCACACCGTGACGCTGGCGCTCTCCGCCACCGGACGCAAGGGCGAGGAGCTCCAGCCCGGCCTCACCGGCCTTACCTGGACCCTAAACGGACAGACGGACGGCGTTTCTGTTTCCGACAGCCTGCTGCTCATCAGCTCCGACGCCATCCCCGGCGCCTTTACCCTCACCGCCTCCCGGGACAACGGCGATCACCCCCTCACCTCCGCTCCCGTGACCATCACCCTGAAAAACGCCGACCCGGTCGCCCGGCAGCTCCGTATCCTACGAAGCGGCGCCGAGGCAGGCGACCACACCATCACCGGCGTTGCTGGCGAAGAGCTCTCCTTCCCTTATGCCGTGCGGGTGGAGGATCAATACGGCAACATCATGGACGACCAGACGGTCGTCTGGTCTCTGTCTGGCGCGCCCGCGGGGATCGAGGTCGCACAGGATGGGCGGCTCACCGCCGCATCCTCCCTGCCCGGCGGGACCTATTCCTTCGCGCTCCACGCCAGCCTGGGCCCCCTGCGCGCGGCGGCCAATGTCACCCTTGAGCTGGAGACACAGCTGCACCGGCTGGTCCTCTCCGGCCCCGCCTCCGTCCAGATCCCCTCCAGCGACCCACTTACCCTGCGCTATACCCTCTCCGCTCTGGACGCCCAAGGCAACGCCATCCCCGCCCCCGCCCTGGAGGCGGGCGGCTTCACCGTCGTCCGGGGAGAGGATGAGCCGGCGGAGACCACCGGCGTGACCAGTGATATCGACTTCAACGGCAACCTCACCGTCACTGTGGACAACGGCGCCCAGAGCGGCAACTACCGTCTCCGGGCAACGTCGGGCAACGTCTACGGTGAGTTGACCCTCACCCTGCTTCCCCCGGAGGAGGGCTCCAGCGTCCCCGTCCGCGCCGCTTTGCTCCACAAGGGCACGGTGGCAGAGTCTCTTGCCCTCACCACCACCCACGGCGAAGCCAACGCCGCCAAGCTCTCCCCCGTTCTTCTTTCAGCGGACGGCGCGCAGCTCAGCGCTGACGGGCTGACCTGGACCTGGGCGGTCTCCGGCCTTCCTGCCGGAGAAGAGACCGGCGCTCCCACCTACACTACCGCCGACGGCGGCCTGGAGTGGAAGCTGGACCAGGCCAGGCCAGGCGAGTATTTCTGCACTGTCACCGTCACCGAGACCGCCTCCCGGCTCTCCGCCGCCATTCCCGTACACATCACCATCCTCCCCAAGGTGACCGCCCTGACTCTCAGCGCCCCGGACCGTCTTTCCATCCCCACCTCCGGCTCCCTGGAGTATCCTGTGGGTGTGACCGCCCTGGACGCCGACGGGGCCTCTGTGGCCCTGCCCGACAGCCTTCGCTGGTCGGTGACCGACGAGAATGAAAAAGCCCCCGCGGGAGTCACCCTGAAAAGCGGGGTGCTCACCGTCTCCCCGTCGGCCAAGCCGGGCAAGCTCACCCTCTCGGTCTGGCTGCCCAAGGCGGACGGCGCCAAAGACTGCTTGTCCACAAAGGAGTTCACTCTGGAGCCCACCGACACAGAAAAGGTCCTGACCCTCCGCCGGGGCGGAGAGCTCCTCTCCGGCGGGGTAGACGCCATCTATGGCAAGGAGGGCTCCCAGCTCTCCCTGACCTACACCCCCGTCCTTCTGGACCGGGCCACCGGCGCGGTCACCGAGCTGACCCAGGGAGTCTCCTGGCTGGGCGCCTCCGGTTCCTTCACCCTGAACAGCAACACGGAGCCCGGGCTCTACACCACCCCCATCACCGCGGTCTACGATGGACAGTCGGTCTCCCTCACCGCCCAGATCACCGTCTATCCCAACATTAAGGACCTGTTCATTCTCTTTGACGAGGGGGACAGCGACCCCATTGCCGACCGTTATTCCTTCCCCGTCCCCACGCTGGCTCCCAAGACCTATCACGGCACCATGATGGCCCAGATCACCCGGGGCGGCAAGACGGTGAACCGTCCGCTCCTGGACCTGGGACTGACCGAATATGACATCGACGTCTACACCCCCCTCACCGGCGTCTACTTGGCCTATGACCGTTCCACCGGGCGCGTGGCCCTCACCATCGAGCCCATTGCCAACTCCAACTCCATGAAGGACCCCGGTGAAAACGACGCCACCATCCGTTACATCGGCATTGACTTCGGTTATTACCCCAACGAAGATCCTCTGGAGAAGACCAAGTTCTTTTTCCTCACCAAGGAAGACTCCGTAGTGTCCTCCGCCGTTCTGCGTCAGGGCAGCGGCCTGAGCCCCAACTTTGTCTTTGAGACCGCCCAGGAAGAGACCACCCTGGACACCGCCCCCGGCGTCCTCTCCGACTGCTTTGCTCTGGAGCTGCTGGACCAGTACGGCAGCCCTGTGACCAGCAAGTCTGTCACCTGGAAGCTGGAGGGTTCTCCCCAGAGCGGGTCCACCAACCTGGTGACCATCATAGACCCGGGCAGCGCGGTCACCGGTAGCTATCCCCGCTATCAAAGCATCCGCCGTCTGCGCATCGCCCCGGAGACTCCCGAGGGGGTCTACCACCTCACCCTCTCTGCCTCCGCGGAAGGCTTTACCCGCTCCATTGCCGTTACGATGAACGTCTCCGGTCAGCAGACTCTGGACGCCGTCACCCTCACCGGACCTGACGCGGCCGTCATCCCCAAGTGGTTTGTGAAATACAACTCCTCCGAAACCAATAATGAGACGCGGACCCTATCCTACGTGGCCGTAGCCCAGGACCCCAACGGCCACGAGATCGACTCCTCTCTGTGCGAGTTTGCCTGGGCGGTGACCGACGAGGCCGGAAAGACGGTGAAGGGCGTGAGTATCAAGTCCAATAAGGACAACGCCGCCTCCGCCACCGTTACCATCGACCGCAACGCCGAGCCCACCACGAAAAACCCCCTCCAGGTCACCGTGACCGCCACCCCCAAGGGCGACGGCGAGCCCCTGGACTCCTCCGCGCCTCTGACGCTGACCCAAGGCAGCCTGGTCCCTACCCTGATGACCATCAAAGGTCCCACCTCCATTAAGCTGGACCTCCCCAAGGCCGACCCCAACAAGCCGGACGCCAAGCCTGTTTACCAAAACGCCTCCGAGACCTATACCTTTGAGCTGGTGAACCAGTATAACGACCCGGTCTCCGAACGGGACGCCCAGTCGGTGGATTGGAGCTGGGACGCAAAGAAAGTGCCCAGCTATGTCACCATTGAAAAGGAGACGGACGCCAAAGGCCACCGCTATGTGGTCCTCAAAGTCCAGAATCCCAAGACAGACCTCCGTACCACCGTCACCCTCACCGCCCAGATCACCTTCCCCGAGGCCTCCACCACCTCCGGCAAGGCGGTCGTCTTTAAAAACCTCCCCATCACCATCACCGTGGGCAATCCGCCCTCCGGCGGAGGCAGCCTTGGTGGAGGCGACATTCTTGAACCGGAGGTCACCGACTCCACTGTCACCCCCTCCACCAGCAAAACGGGTACCACCGGCACCTCCACTCTGAGCACCACAGATGTGGACACCCTCTCCCAGACCACCGCCACCGGAGTCCTCACCATCGCGCCCAAGAATACCAGTGGGCTCACTTCCATCACCGTCACCTTCCCCGGCTCTCTGGTGAAGACCCTGCGGGCCAAGACCCAGAACAACTCCCTGCGTATCCAGACCGCCATCGGTACGGTGACCATTCCCAAGGCCGTCCTGGCCAGCTTTTCCAACAGCGGAAACGTCTCGATCACCATCCGTAACCAGGACAACACCCTGGCCGTCACCTTCACCAGCAACGGTCGGCAGCTCACCTCCCTCACCGGAGGCTCCGCCACCTTCTCCGCCCCGGTGAATGCCGCGATCGTCACCGCCGTCAAGGGCGGCGTCTCCGAGGACGTGCTGAAGAAATCCGTCATCACCAACGGCACTCTCACCGTCGCCCTCACCGGCTCCGCCGAACTGACCGTAGGCGCCGCCCAGCCCGAGGTGGTGAGCAAGGTATTCTCCGACACGTCCAACCACTGGGCCAAGGACGCTATCTCCTTTGTCGCCGGGCGCGGCCTCTTCCAGGGCACCTCCGAAACCACCTTCTCCCCCAACGGCGACATGACCCGTGGCATGGTGGTCACCGTCCTCTACCGCCTGGAGAGCACACCCGCCGTCAGCGCCTCCAACGTCTTCCGGGACGTGCCCAACGGCGTGTGGTTCACCGACGCGGTGGTGTGGGCCAACTCCCACGGCATCGTCCAGGGCAACGGCGACGGCTTCCTCCCCAACGACCCTGTCACCCGGGAGCAGCTGGCCACCATCCTCTACCGTTACATGAAGGACCAGGGGCTGGACGTCTCCAAGCGCTCCTCCCTCGCCGCCTTCTCCGACAGCTCCAGGGTCTCCCCCTGGGCGGCAGACGCCATGCAGTGGGCTGTCGCCACCGGCCTGATCAACGGCAAGAGCGGCGGCGTTCTGGACCCCGGTGGCAAGGCCAGCCGGGCAGAGGTAGCCACCATGCTGGAGCGGTTGATCACCAACCTGCTCCCCCAGGACTAAGCAAGCGAAAGGAGTGATACGCTGTGAAACGAATTTTAAAGGCTCTGAGCGCCTTTGCGCTCTCCCTGGTCATTACCCTCACCCTGGCCGCCGTGCCCGTCAGTGCGGCTGAAAACGTCTCTGAAGCCTCTTTTGATGTGGAGTCCGCCGGATACCTGATCGTCCTGGACCAGGCCCGGCCCCTCCCCTTCTCCGCCGATCCACTGGCTGCCGCCACCCTGTTGGCCGCCGCCGACGAGCGTGAGGAGCTGCTGCCCCTCTCGGAGGACTGGAATATTTACAAGGCCGCCTCTCTGGACGAGATTCAGAGCCTGGTCTACGCCGGCCAGGTGACGGTGGCGGAGCCCGACTACAAGGCGGAGCTCTTTGACGTGGTTCCCGTGGACCCCAACGACCCCAAGCTCGGGCAACAACAGAACCTCACAGGGGTGTACGGCATTAATGTGCGCTCCGCCTGGGAATCCGGGCTCACCGGCCGGGGGGTCACCGTGGCGGTGATCGACTCCGGTCTGAACGACTACCACATCGACGCCCCCACAAAGATAGGCCGCGGGCGTTACTTCTTCTACCGGGAGGAGGAGGATGGCCGCTACGATCTGGACGGCAAGCACTACGGCTATTACAGCAGCGGCAACTGGGCCGATGATGTAGGCCACGGCTCCATGGTCTGCGGCGTGATCGCCGCCAACACTAACAACGGCGAGGGCATCGCCTCCATCGCCCCTGACGTGACCATTCTCCCCATCCGCTGCTTTACCAACACCCCGGGACACCTAGGCGGCTACACCTCCAACCTGATCAGCGGCCTCAACTACGCCGTGGAAAACGGAGCTGACATCATCAACATGAGCTGGGGCGTCAAGAAGAAGTCCTCCTCCCTGCAAACGGCGGTCAATGCCGCCTATCAGGCGGGCTGCATCCTCGTTGCCGCCGCCGGCAACGACGGCACGGTCCTGGAGCAATATCCCGCCGCCTGGGACAATGTCATCAGCGTAGGCGCCACCGACAATGAAGGCCGCCTCACCTACTACTCCCAGCGGGTCACCAGCGTGGACATCTGCGCCCCCGGCGGGGTCAGCCGCTCCCCCATCGTCTCTCTGGACTATAAGACCAACACCGGCTACCAGGCCAAGATCGGCACCTCCTTCTCCACTCCCCAGGTGGCCGCCGCCGCCGCGCTCCTGCTGGAGGCAGACCCCACCATGACCCAGGGCGACTTCTTGACCCTTCTGAAGAACAACACCCCCGACAAGGTCACCGTGGACGACAAGGGAAACACCTCCGCCTCCAACTACTCAGGGGCGGGACGGCTGAACATCCAGGCTCTGCTGGACGGCGTCGGCTACCTGGGCTGCTCCGCCTGGCCCACCGAGGACGGCTTCTCGGTCTACGCAGGCTTTCACCCCGCCAAGGACGACCCCCGGGACGAGCTGATCGCCATGGTAGGCGGCTACAATGAAAAGGGCCACCTGGTAGAAAGCCACAGCCGCCAGTTCACCCTCACCCAGAGCCAATACAACAACTGCGCCGGACGTTTTGACTTCCAGGATCCCACCATTGTGGAATTCCGAACCTTCTATCTGGACTCCGATACCCTGGTCTCCTTCCACGGGCCTATCTCTCCCGTGATTGGGCGGTAAGGAAAGAAAAAAGGCAAAAAAATTCCCACCCTTCCGGGTGGGAATTTTTTTGCCTTTTAAATGAGCTCTACGATTGCCATCTCCGCAGCGTCGCCGCGGCGGGGGCCGGTGCGGACCAGGCGGGTGTAGCCGCCGTCCCGGGTGGAGTACTTCTGAGCCAGCTCGCCAAAGAGCTTCTTGGCCACATCCTCCTTGGTGAGGAAGGACAGCGCCTGGCGGTAATTGGCCAGGTCGTTCTTCTTGGCCAGGGTGATCATCTTCTCCGCCATGGGCGCCACTTCCTTGGCGCGGGTGACGGTGGTCTCCAGGCGGCCCTTGTCCAGCAGGTCGGTGGTCAGCTGACGCAGCATGGCCATTCTCTGGTCGGTGGGCTTGCCGAGTTTACGCATAGGCATTTTTTACACCTCCAATGTTGGGGAAAAATCAGTTCTCTTCGCTGGCCAGGGACAGTCCCATCATGGCCAGCTTGTTCATGACCTCTTCCAGGGACTTGCGGCCCAGGTTGCGCACCTTCATCATCTCGTCCTCGGTCTTAGAGATCAGATCCTCCACCGTGTTGATGTTGGCACGCTTCAGGCAGTTGAAGCTGCGGACGCTGAGATCCAGCTCCTCAATGGTCAGCTCCAGCACCTTGTCCCGCTGGGCCTCAGACTTTTCCACCACGGTGGAACGGCTGCCCATGGTCTCGCTCAGGTCGGTGAAGAGCATAAAGTGGTCGCAGAGGATGCGCGCCCCTAGGCTGACGGCGTCCCGGGCGGAGATGACGCCGTTGGTCCAGACCTCCAGGGTGAGCTTGTCGAAGTCGGTGGCGTCGCCCACGCGGGTGTTTTCCACGGTGTAGTTCACCTTTTTCACCGGCGTATACACCGAGTCCACCGGGATGACCCCGATAATGGCCTGCTGGGGCTTGTTGCGGTCGGCGGGGACATAGCCCCGGCCGTGGGACAGCATGAGCTCCATGTTGAGGCTGGCGTCAGGACCCAGGGTGGCAATGTGGAGCTCCGGATTCAGGATCTCCACCTCGCCGTCGGCCTTGATGTCACCGGCGGTGACCTCGCCCTCGCCACTGGCCTCGATATAGACGGTCTTGGCGCCCTCGCTGTACAGCTTGGCAATAATGCCCTTCACGTTCAGGACAATCTCGGTCACGTCCTCCTTCACACCGGGAATGGTGGAAAACTCATGCTGGACGCCGGCGATCTTGATGGAGGTCACCGCCGTACCGGGCAGAGAGGACAAGAGGATGCGCCGCATGGAATTTCCCAAGGTGGTGCCGTAGCCGCGCTCCAGGGGTTCGACCACATACTTGCCGTGAAATTCCTCGCCGGGGTTTTCGATACACTCGATGCGGGGCTTTTCGATTTCTACCATATGGTATTGACCCTCCTTTTTCCGTTGTTGGATGACTGAAATGAGGGGAGCCGATTACTTGGAGTAGAGCTCGACGATCAGGTGCTCCTCAACAGGCATATCAATATCCTCACGCTCGGGCATCTGAAGAACGGTGCCCTTCAGGGCGTTCTTCTCGCGGCTGAGCCACTTGGGAGTGGCAAAGATGGGGGCGTCCTCACCGGTGAATCGCTTGAAGCGGATGCTGTCGCGGCTCTTCTCCCGGACCTCGATCACATCTCCGGGCTTCACCAGGTAGGAGGGGATGTTCACCTTACGGCCATTGACGGTGAAGTGGGCGTGGTTGACGCTCTGACGGGCCTCGCGGCGGGTCATGGCGAAGCCCAGACGGTACACCACGTTGTCCAGACGGCGCTCGATGGTGGTGAGCAGCAGCTCGCCGGTCTTGCCCTCCATCCGGGCGGCCTTCTCGTAGTACATACGGAACTGCTTCTCCATGATGCCGTAGACGAACTTGACCTTCTGCTTCTCGTTCATCTGCATAGCGTACTCGCTCTGCTTACGGCGCATCTGGCCCTTGGGATTGCGGTTGGTCTGCTTCTTGGCGTAACCCATGGCGGCGGGAGAGACGTTCAGCGCCTTGCAGCGCTTGGCCACCGGTTGCATATTCTTAGCCATTTTCCTCTTCCTCCTTCCAAATTACACCCGGCGCCGCTTCGGGGGGCGGCAGCCGTTGTGGGGGATGGGGGTCACGTCCTTGATGAGGGTGACCTCCAGGCCCACGGCCTGCAGGGCGCGGATGGCGGCCTCGCGGCCCTGGCCGGGCCCCTTGACGAAGACCTCGACGCTCTTGAGCCCATGCTCCATGGCGGCCTTGGCGGCGGTCTCCGCGGCGGTCTGGGCCGCAAAGGGGGTGGACTTCCGGGAACCCCGGAAGCCCATCTCGCCGGATGAGGCCCAGGAGATGGCGTTGCCCTGGGTGTCGGTCACGGTGACCATGGTGTTGTTGAAGGAAGAGCGGATATGCACGGCGCCCTTCTCAATGTTCTTGCGTTCGCGGCGGCGACGAGTGGTCGTCTTCTTGCCTTTGGTAGTAGCAGCCATTATTCTCTTCCCTCCTTACTTCTTCTTGTTGGCCACGGTGCGCTTCGGACCCTTGCGGGTGCGGGCATTGGTCTTCGACCGCTGGCCGCGCACAGGGAGGCCCTTACGATGGCGAATGCCACGGTAGCAGCCGATCTCGGTCAGCCGCTTGATATCCAGCGCCACGTTGCGGCGCAGGTCACCCTCCACGGTGTAATCCCGGGCGATCTCTTCGCGCAGAGCCGCTTCCTGCTCCTCGGTCAGGTCCTTCACCCGCGTGTCGGGGTCAATGCCCGTGGCGGCGAGGATCTTGTTGGCGCTGGTGCGCCCAATGCCGAAAATGTAGGTGAGACCGATCTCTACCCGCTTGTCCTTCGGCAAGTCAATACCGGCAATACGTGCCATTTTCTACTGCACCTCCCTTTAACCTTGTCTCTGCTTGTGCTTGGGGTTTTCGCAAATGACCATAACTTTGCCCTTGCGCTTGATGATCTTGCACTTCTCGCACATGGGCTTCACAGACGGTCTGACTTTCATTGAGAAACCTCCTTCATGTGAATGCCTGAATGGCCCCCCGCCGCGGTTCAGGCAAGGCCGTGCCACGGCAGGGTCGTTGTTGTTTTCTTATTTTGTTCTCCAGGTAATGCGTCCTCTTGTCACATCATAGGGCGACATTTGGACGGTCACCTTGTCTCCGGGCAGGATGCGGATGAAATTCATGCGTAGCTTGCCGGAGATGTGGGCGAGAATGATGTGTCCATTCCCGATGTCCACGTGGAAGGTGGTGTTGGGCAAAGCTTCTGTCACAACGCCCTCCACTTCGATCATATCATCCTTTGCCAAGGCTCATTTCCTCCTTAAAGGCCGCGAGGGCCCGTCTCAGCGCTCGGTCAGAGACCGTTTTTCCTTGCTGTAAGGCTTGGGTGACCGGGGGCGGAGGCTTTGGCGCCGACATGGTGACGGCTTCTACGTGCTTGGGGCTTTTGACCTTCGGCCGACCGCCCTTGCGGCGTTTGCCGTCGGCCAGCAGCAGCCGGCCCGTTTCCTCCTCCCGTCCCACCACCCAGAAGAGTTTGTCCCGGTCCCGCCCGGCTGTCGCCCGGACCAGACCGCCTGTCTCATAGCTCATAGCCTTCTCCTGGGTCGGTGAGGATCTCCGGCTCTCCTTCGGTAATGAGGATGGTGTTTTCATAATGGGCGGTGAGGCTGCCGTCAACAGACACGGTGGTCCAGTTGTCCTCCAGCACCTTCACCCGCCAATCCCCGGCGCATACCATGGGTTCCAGGGCGATGACCATTCCTGGCATCAGCCGGGGCCCGTGTCCGCCGGGGCCGTAGTTGGGGACCTCGGGCGGCTCATGCATCTGCCGGCCCACACCGTGGCCGACGAAGTCTCGCACAACGCCGTAGCCGAAGCTTTCCACATACTGCTGTACCGCGTGGCCGATGTCCCGGACCCGGTTGCCTGCCTTGGCCTGGGCGATGCCCTTCCAAAAGCTCTCCCGGGTCACCTCCATTAGCTGCCGCGCCTCGGCCGAAACCTTTCCGCAGGGAAAGGTGGCGGCGCAGTCGCCGTGGAAGCCGTGGAGATAGGCCCCCACGTCAATGGACACGATGTCCCCCTCTTCCAGTCTGCGGCTACCGGGAATGCCGTGGATGACCACCTCATTCACCGACGCGCAGATGGAGCCGGGAAAGCCGCCGTAGCCTAAGAAGGAAGGCTTGGCGCCGTGACCGCGGATAAACTTGTGGACCTCCCGGTCGATCTCCCCGGTGGTAACACCGGGGCGGATCATGCTGCCCGCCAGAGCTCTTGCCCGGGCAGTGAGCCGCCCGGCGGCACGCATTTTTTCAATCTCTTCAGGGGTCTTGATGGTGATAAGCTCCATGCTTACACTCCCAGAGTCTTGGCAATGGCGGCAGAGACGTCCTCCAAGCTGCCCTTGTCACCGGGGACCGTGCACAGCAGGCCCCGCTCCCCGTAAAAGTCCTTCAGGGGCTCGGTCACGCTGTGGTAGACCTCCAGACGCTCCTTCACCGTTTCGGCCCGGTCATCCTTGCGGGTGACCAGCTTACCGCCGCAGTGGTCGCAGATCCCCTCGGTCTTGGAGGGGTTGGCCTCCACGTGGTAGGGAGCGCCGCAGCTCTCGCAGACCCTCCGTCCGCTCATGCGCTGGATAATGGCCTCGTCGGGAACCTCCAGGTCTACCACCCGGTCGATGACGATTCCCATATCCTCCATGGCCTGGGCCTGGGCCAGCGTGCGGGGCACGCCGTCCAGGATAAAGCCCTTGGCGCAGTCGTCATGACTCAGCCGCTCCTTCACGATGGCGAGGATCACCTGGTCGGGGACCAGCTGGCCCGCGTCGATGAGGGCCTTGGCCTGGAGCCCTACCTCTGTGCCCGCTTGGATGGCGGCGCGGAGGATGTTGCCGGTGGAGATGGTGGGGATGCCCAGACGCGCAGAGAAGATCTCAGCCTGTGTTCCCTTTCCCGCGCCGGGCGCGCCCAAGAAGATGATCTTCATGGGCCACCCCTTACTCCAGGAAGCCCTTGTAGTGGCGCATGAGCATCTGGGCCTCCATGGCCTTTACCGTCTCCAGCGCGACGCCCACCACGATGATGATGGAGGTACCGCCGATGGCGAGAGACTGGATGCCGATGATGTTGCCGGTGATGATGGGCAGGATGGCGATCACCGACAGATACAAAGCGCCAAACAGGGTAATCTTATTGAGGACCTTGTGAATGAAGTCGGCGGTGGGCTTGCCCGGACGGAAGCCAGGAACGAAGCCGCCGTTCTTCTTCAGGTTGTTGGCCACCTCTACGGGGTTGAACTGGATGGAGGAGTAGAAGTAGCTGAAGCCCAGGATCAGCAGGAAGTAGACGACGGCGTACAGCACGCCGCTGGAGTCAAACACCCGCATGAACCCGCCGCCGAAGCCCTTGGACTCCTTGGTCACCCCGGCAAAGGCCGCGATGGTGGCGGGGAGCGAGGCGATAGCCTGGGCAAAGATGATGGGCATAACGCCGGACATATTCACCTTCATGGGCAGGTGGGTGGACTGGCCGCCGTACATCTTCCGGCCCACCACCCGCTTGGCGTACTGCACAGGAATGCGGCGCTCGGCGTTGGTGATAAACACGATGAAGATGACCAGCAGGAGCATCCCCACCAGGAACAGCGGGATAAGGGCGGGGTGCATGGCCCCGTCCCGGAGGGAGGCCTCCGTGCCCGCCGCCGCGGCCTCGGCCGCCGCCTTGTTGTTGTGGCTCCAGTTCTGCACCCCGGTGATCATGCCCATGACCATGCTGGGCACCCGGGAGACGATACCGCCGAACAGGATGATGGAGATGCCGTTTCCGATGCCGAACTCGGTGATCTGCTCACCCAGCCACATCAGGAAGGCGGAGCCGGCGGTAAAGGCCAGGACGATGATAATACCCATCAGCCAGACGGGCACGCCGGTGCCCATGTTGAGGATGGGGCTGCCACCCAGAGCCGTCTGCTGCTTGGACCAGGAGTTGAGCAGGGTGAAATACCCGAAGCCCTGGAGCACCGCGATGGCCACGGTGGTATAGCGGGTGATGGCGGCGATCTTCTTGCGGCCTTCCTCGCCGCCGTCGGTCTTCAGCCGCTCCAGCGCCGGAATGGCGATGCACAGCAGCTCAATGATGATGGAGCTGTTGATATAGGGCTGGATGCTGAGGGCAAAGACCGTCGCTTGGGCGAAGGCGTCGCCGCTCATGGCGTTCAGAAGGGTGAAGATGGTGCCGGACTGGCCCTTCAGATACTCCTTGAGCACATTGCCGTCCACAAAGGGAGCGGGAATGACGGAGCCAAGACGGAAGATCAGCAGAGCCAGCAGGGTGAAGAGGATCTTCTTGCGCAACTCTTCGATCTTCCATGCGTTGCGAATGGTGGAGATCAAATCAAATCACCTCGGCCTTTCCGCCGGCCTGCTCGATCTTCTCCTTGGCGGAGGCGGAAAAGGCGGACGCGCGAACGGTCAGCTTCTTGGAAAGCGTCCCGTTGCCCAGCACCTTCACGCCGTACTCGCACTTGGAAAGGATGCCCTTATCCAGCAGGTCGCAAACATTCACGGTGTCGCCGTCTTCAAACTTGTTGAGGGAAGCCACGTTAATGGCTTCCAAGGGCTTGGCAAAGATGTTGTTGAAGCCCCGCTTGGGCACGCGGCGGGCCAGAGGCATCTGGCCGCCCTCAAAGCCCACGCGCACGCCGCCGCCGGAGCGGGCCCACTGGCCCTTGTGCCCACGGCCGGCGGTCTTGCCGTTGCCGGTGCCGGGGCCGCGGCCCTTGCGCTTGCCCACCTGGGTGGAACCGGGCGCGGGGGAAAGATCATGCAAATTCATTTCTGGCGCCTCCTTACTTTTCCTCGGTTACGTTGAGGAGGTAACCGATCAGGGCGATTTTGCCGCGGGTGGCCTCGTTGTCGGGCTGCACGGTGACGTCGCCGATTTTCTTGAGGCCCAGGGCCTCGGCGGTGGCCTTGTGCTTGGCAAGGCGGCCGTTCAGACTCTTGGCCAGAGTGATTTTTACGTTAGCCATTGCTCAAAGCCTCCTTAACCTAAAAGCTCTTCCACGCTCTTACCGCGCACCCGGGCGACCTCCTCCGGCCCACGCAGGCTTCTCAGACCCTGGAAGGTGGCGGAGACGACGTTCTGGGGGTTGTTGGAGCGCAGGCACTTGGCGCGGATGTCGCGGATGCCCGCGGCCTCCATCACGGCGCGCACGGGGCCGCCGGCGATGATACCGGTACCGGGGGCGGCGGGCTTCAGAAGCACGCGGCCCGCGCCGAACTCACCGATGACCTCGTGGGGAATGGTGGTGCCGGACAGGGTGATGTTGGTCATGTTCTTCTTGGCGTCCTCGATGCCCTTGCGGATAGCCTCGGGGACCTCAGCGGCCTTCCCGGTGCCAAAGCCCACACGGCCCTTCTCGTCGCCCACGACCATCAGAGCGGCAAACTTCATCACACGTCCGCCCTTCACGGTCTTGCTGACACGGTTGAGGGCAACCAGCTTCTCGGTATACTCGCTCTGCTCTTTTTCAAATCTAGGCATAACTCGCTTCCTCCTCCCTTAAAACTGCAGGCCGCCCTCGCGGGCGCCCTCGGCCAAAGCCTGGACACGGCCGTGGTAGACATAGCCGCCCCGGTCGAAGACCACCGCGGTGATCCCCTTGGCCTTGGCGCGCTCGGCCACCGTCTGGCCGACCTTCTTGGCCGCCTCGCAGTTGGAGCCGGCGCCGAAGCCCTTCTCCAAGGAGGAAGCGGAGCACAGGGTGACACCGGCAACGTCGTCGATGACCTGCGCATAGATGTTGCTGTCGCTACGGAACACGTTCAGACGGGGCCGCTCGGGGGTGCCGCTGATCTTGGCGCGCACTCTCTTGTGGCGGCGGAGCCGCTGGGCATTGCTATCGATTTTCTTGATCATGTTGGCACACCTCCTTACTTCTTCTTCACGCCGGTCTTGCCTTCCTTACGGCGGATGACCTCGTCAACATATTTGATCCCCTTGCCCTTATAAGGCTCGGGCGGACGTTTCTCTCTGATCTCGGCGGCGAACTGGCCCACGCGCTGCTTGTCCGCACCGGAGACAACGATCTTGTTGGGGTTGGGAGTCTCCAGCTTGATGCCCTCGGGAGCCTCCATGGTGACCTGATGGGAAAAGCCCAGGTTCATCACCAGCTTGCCGCCCTCCATGGCCACGCGGTAACCCACGCCGTTCACGTCCAGCTCCTTGGTGAAGCCGTCGGTAACGCCTACGACCATGTTGTGGAGCAGGGTGCGGGTGAGACCGTGGAGAGAGCGGTTCTCCTTCAGATCGTTGGGGCGCTCCACGATGAGCTGAGCGCCGTCCTTCTTGATGAGCATAGCAGGCGCCAGGTCCTGCTCCAGGGTGCCCTTGGGACCCTTGACGGTCACGTGGTTGCCCTCACCGATGGTGATCTCCACCCCGGCGGGGACGTCGATGGGCATTCTTCCGATTCTCGACATAGCTCTCTGCCCTCCTTACCACACGAACGCCAGGACTTCGCCGCCGACGTGGGCCGCGCGCGCGGCTTTGTCGGTCATGACGCCCTTGGACGTGGAAATGATGGCGATACCAAGCCCCTTGATGACACGGGGCAGCTCGTCGGCGCCGGCATAGACCCGCAGACCGGGCTTGCTCACGCGGCGAAGGTTGGTGATCACCTTTTCCTTGTTTGCGGTGTACTTCAGGGTGATGTGGATCACACCCTGGGTGCCGTCCTCGACGAGCTGGTAGTTCTTGATATACCCCTCGTCCAGGAGGATCTGCGCGATGGATCTCTTCATGTTGCTGGCGGGCACGTCCACCGTTTCATGCCCGGCGTTGGATGCGTTGCGGATGCGCGTCAGCATATCCGCGATGGGGTCTGTGATCTGCATGAGAATACCTCCTATTAAGATTACCCCTGTTTCCAGAGGTCCAGCGGCAAGGTATCAAGGCTTAGGCACCGTCCTGACCTGTTGCCGCCGTCCAGCTATCCACAAACCAAGTAAACTTGGTCCATGACATGGGTCATCCGCAGAGCGGTTTTTTCAAACCGCCCTGCGGAGCGAGATTTACCAGGACGCCTTTTTAACTCCCGGAATTTGTCCCTTATACGCCAGTTCCCGGAAGCAGATACGGCAGATGCCGTAGTCGCGGAGATAGGCGTGGGGACGGCCGCAGATCTTGCAGCGGTTGTAGCGGCGGCTGGAAAACTTGGGCTTCGCCTGCTGCTTGAGGATCATTGATTTCTTCGCCATGTTTCCCTTCTCCTTTCTCAGCGGACAAAGGGAGCGCCGATCAGCTCAAGCAAAGCGCGGCCTTCCTCGTCGGTGTTGGCGGTGGTACAAATGATGACGTCCATG
The DNA here is from genome assembly GCA_910579775.1 of uncultured Oscillospiraceae bacterium. Lineage (GTDB taxonomy): Bacteria > Bacillota > Clostridia > Oscillospirales > Oscillospiraceae > MGBC124762. The sequence goes on from CAJTUE010000003.1 coordinate 180,543, forward strand.
CCCCGGATCTTGTCGATCTTATCGTAGTCGATCTCGGGGAAGATCAGCTGCTCCTTGAGGCCCAGGGCGTAGTTGCCGCGGCCATCAAAGGAGTTGGGGTTGATGCCCCGGAAGTCACGCACGCGGGGGAGGGCCACGCCGAACAGGCGGTCCAGGAACTCCCACATTTTGTCGCTGCGCAGGGTCACCTTGGCGCCGATGGGCATGCCCTCGCGGAGCTTGAAGTTCGCCACCGACTTCTTGGCCTTGGTGATGATGGGCTTCTGGCCGGTGATGGCGGCCAGATCGGACACGACGGCCTCCAGCACCTTGGAGTTGTCACGGGCCTCGCCGCAGGCGCAGTTGACCACGATCTTCTCCAGCTTGGGGATCTGCATCACAGACTTGTAGCCGAACTTCTCCATGAGAGCAGGAGCGACTTCGGTCACGTACTTCGCCTTCAGGTTGGGCATACCCTCGGTATCCACAGCCTTGGCGGACTTCTTCTCGGTCTTCTTGGCGGCCGGCTTCTTGGCGGCGGTCTTCTTCTCCGCGGCCTTGGCCTTGACATCCTCGACCACTTCCTCAGCCTTCGCCTTCACATCGTCGGCGGCCTTCTCAGCCTTGGCCTTGACGGCCTCAACGACCTCTTCGACCTGCTCGGTCTTCTTCTCGTCAGCCATTGTCTACTCCTCCTTTCTCAGATTTCGGCGCCGCACTTCTTGCAAACGCGGACCTTCTTGCCGTCGGCCTGGAGCTTGCTGGCCGGACGGGTGGGCTTGTTGCACTTGGGGCACACCCGCATGACCTTGCAGGCGTAGATGGGGGCTTCCTTCTTGATGATGCCGCCCTCCTCGCCCTCACGGCGGGGCTTGGTGTGACGGGAGACGACGTTGATCTTCTCCACGATGACCTTGCGGTCCCGGGGCATGACCTCCAGGACCTTGCCCTTCTTGCCCTTGTCCTTGCCGGACAGAACGATGACGGTATCGTCCTTCTTAATGCTCATTTTGTTCATCTCTCGTACCCCCTTACAGCACTTCGGGGGCCAGGGACAGGATCTTCATGTAATCCTTGTCGCGCAGCTCCCGGGCCACCGGCCCAAAAATACGGGTGCCTCTGGGGTTCTTGTCGTCGCGGATGAGCACGGCGGCGTTGTCGTCGAAGCGGACATAGCTGCCGTCGGCACGGCGCACGCCCCGGCTGGAGCGGACGATCACCGCGCGGACGACCTCGCCCTTCTTCACCTGGCCGCCGGGCTGTGCCTTGCGCACAGAGGCGACGATCACATCGCCGATGTTGCCGAACTTCCGCTTGGAGCCGCCCAGCACTCGGATGGTCTTGATCTCCTTGGCGCCGGTATTATCGGCAACCTTCAAATAGCTTTCCTGTTGGATCATACTGGCACCTCCTTACTTCGCTTTCTCGATGATCTCGACCACGCGCCACCGCTTGTCCTTGCTGAGGGGGCGGGTCTCCATCACCCGGACGCGGTCACCCACGCCGCAGGAATTCTGCTCGTCATGCGCCTTAAGCTTATAGGTGCGCTTGACGATCTTCTTGTACAGAGGGTGGGCCACACGGTCGGCGATGGCCACCACCACGGTCTTGTCCATCTTATCGGAAACCACCAGGCCGACTCTGGTTTTTCTGGAAGAAGTTCTGTTTTCCATGTTCCTTTTCCTCCTTTATCGGCCTGCCAGCTCTTGCTGGCGGATGATGGTCTTCACCCGGGCGATATCGCGCTTCACCTGAGCGATGCGGACGGGGTTGTCCAGCTGGTTGGTGGCGTGCTGAAGACGAAGCTGGAACAAGTCCTTTTTCAGATCCATCAGCTTGCTCTCCAACTCGGCGGAGCTCATCTTACGAACCTCACTGGCTTTCATCTTCATTCACCACCCTTCTCCTCAGTGTCAGCCTTGGCCACGATCTTGCACTTGATGGGCAGCTTGTGGGAGGCCAGACGCAGAGCCTCGCGCGCGACCTCCTCGCTGACTCCGGCGATCTCAAACATGACGCGGCCGGGCTTGACCACGGCCACCCAATACTCGGGGGAGCCCTTACCGGAGCCCATACGGGTCTCGGCAGGCTTCTCGGTAATGGGCTTATCGGGGAAAATCTTGATCCACACCTTACCGCCACGCTTGGTGTAACGGGTCATGGCGATACGGGCGGCCTCAATCTGGTTGCTGGTGATCCAGGCGGGCTCGGTGGCCTGGAGGCCAAACTCACCGTAGGTAACGGTATTGCCTCGGGTGGCCTTGCCCTTCATCCGTCCGCGGTGAACGCGGCGGTATTTTACTCTCTTGGGCAGCAGCATTACTCTTGCCCTCCTTCCACAGGAGCTTCAACAGGAGCCTCCACGACCTCCTCCGCGGGCGCGGCGGCGGGCTTGGGAATGCTCACCTGGGGACGGGCCTGGTAAACGGGCCCGGGCTTGCGGTCACGGTCGCCAAAGCGTCCGCCACCAGGGCCGCGGCGATCACCGCCAGGACCACGGCGGTCCCCACCGGGGCCGCGGCGGTCACCGTCCCGACGGTCACGACGGGGCCGGTCGCCCCGCTCACGCAGCGGCTTGGTGGTGTCCATGGTGCGGGGGGTGGTGCGGAGGGTCTGGCTGAGCACCTCGCCCTTGTAGATCCACACCTTCACGCCGATGCGGCCATAGGTAGTGGCAGCCTCGGCAAAGCCGTAGTCGATGTCGGCGCGCAGGGTCTGCAGGGGGATGGTGCCGTCGTGGTAGTGCTCCACACCGGCGATCTCACGGCCGCCCAGACGGCCGGAGCAGCAGGTCTTGATACCCAGGGCGCCGGCGCGCATGGCGCGGCCCATGGCGTTTTTCATGGCGCGGCGGTGGCCAATGCGCTTCTCCAGCTGCTGGGCGATGTTCTCCGCCACCAGCTGAGCGTTGGTGTCGGGGCTCTTGACCTCGACAATGTTGAGCGCCACGCTCTTGCCCAGCTTCTTCTCCAGAGCCAGACGAAGTTTCTCGATGTCCTCGCCGCCCTTGCCGATGATCACGCCCGGACGAGCGCAGTGGAGATAGATGCGAACCTTGTTGTTGTCACGCTCGATCTCGATCTTAGGCACGCCCGCGGCGTAGAGCTGCTTCTTCAGGTCCTTGCGGAGATTGTAGTCCTCCACCAGCAGGTCGCCAACCTTCTCGTTGGAGACGAACCAGCGGGAGTCCCAATCCTTGATCACGCCCACGCGCAAGCCGTGGGGATTAACTTTCTGTCCCATATCTTCTCTCCTCCCTTTAGCGCTCTTTCACCACGAGGGTGATGTGAGAGGTCCGCTTGTTGATGCGGAAGCCACGGCCCTGGGCCCGGGGTCTCATCCGCTTGATGATGGGGCCGGGGGTGGCAAAGGTCTCGCTCACATACAGCTTCTCGGGATCCATGTGGTGGTTGTTCTCGGCGTTGGCCGCCGCGCTCTTGAGGAGCTTGGACAGAGGCTCGCACGCCGCCTTGGGCACGTTGGCCAGAATGGCGGCGGCCTCCTTCACGTTCTTGCCCCGGATCAGGTCGCACACGATGCCCACCTTACGAGGGGAGATGCGAACGTATTTTACAAACGCTTTCGCTTCCATTGTCATTTACCCCCTTACTGACCGGTCTTGGTGCCCGAATGACCCTTAAAGGTGCGGGTGGGGGCAAATTCGCCCAGCTTGTGGCCCACCATATCCTCGGTCACATACACGGGAACGTGCTTGCGGCCATCGTGGACGGCAAAGGTATGGCCCACGAAGGAGGGGAAGATGGTGGAAGCCCGGCTCCAAGTCTTGAGGACCTTCTTGTCGTTGGCCTTGTTCAGCTCATCCACACGCTTCAGCAGCTCGGGAGCGCAAAACGGGCCTTTCTTAACGCTTCTAGACATATTTCACACTCTCCTTTACTTCGCGTTGCGGTGCTTGACGATGAACTGCTCGGTGCGGTTCTTCTTCTTGCGGGTCTTGTAGCCCATGGCCGGCTTACCCCAGGGAGTAACGGGGCCGGGACGGCCCACGGGGCTTTTGCCCTCGCCGCCGCCGTGGGGGTGGTCGCAGGGGTTCATGACCGAGCCGCGGACGGTGGGACGCCAACCCATGTGGCGCTTGCGGCCAGCCTTACCGATCTGGATGTTGGCCCAGTCGGCATTGCCTACCTGACCGATGGTGGCCTTGCACTCCTCGCGGATATAGCGCACCTCGCCGGAAGGGAGGCGCACCTGGGCCATGCCGTTCTCCTTGGCCATCAGCTGGGCGGCCACACCGGCGGAGCGCACCAGCTGGGCTCCCTTGCCCGGGTAGATCTCCACGCAGTGGATCATCTCGCCCACGGGGATCTTGCTGATGGGCAGACAGTTTCCGGGCAGGATGTCGGCGTGCTCGCCGGTCATGATGATGTGGCCGGACTTGAGACCCACGGGAGCCAGGATATACCGGCGCTCGCCATCCTCATACTCGATGAGGGCAATGTTGGCGGAGCGGTTGGGGTCGTACTGAAGGTTGATGACCTTGGCGGTCCCTTCCTTGTCGCGCTTGAAGTCAATGATGCGGTACTTGCGCTTGTTGCCGCCGCCGCGGTGGCGGACGGTGATGCGGCCATAGCTGTTGCGGCCGGCGTTCTTGTGGAGATTCTCCAACAGGCTGCGCTCGGGCTTGGCCTTCTTGTCGATGCCCTCGAAGGCGCTCACGGTCATGTGGCGGCGGGAGGGCGTTGTGGGCTTATAGGTTTTAATAGCCATTTCTCATTTCCTCCCTTACACCATACCCTCGAAGAGCTCGATGGGCTTGGAATCGGCGGTGAGGGTGACCATCGCCTTTTTCCAGCTGGGACGGCGGCCGGCGGGCTGAGCGCCCATGCGCTTCATCTTGCCCAGCACATGCATGGTGTTCACCTTGGCCACCTTCACGCCGAAGGCCTCCTCGACCGCCTTGGCGATCTCGATCTTGTTGGCGTCCTTGGCCACCTCGAAGGTGTAGCGCTTGTCACCGGTAAAGGACATGGACTGCTCGGTGATGATGGGACGCTTGATAATGTCATACGCGGTCTTCATTACGCGAACACCTCCTCGATCACGGCCAGCGCGGCCTTATCCACGATGATCTGGTTGGCGTTGACGATGTCGTAAACGCTCAGGATGGTGGCTGTGGTGGTGCTCACGCCGGGGATGTTGCGGGCGGACTTGTAGACCGTCTCGCGGACCTCCGGGGTGATGAGCACGGCCTTCCTGGCCTCCACCGCGTCCAGGAACTTCTGCATCTCCTTGGTCTTGACGGCGTCGAGGTTCAGCTCGTCCACCACCAGTATGTTCCCCTCCGCCGCTTTGGCGGAGAGCGCGGACTTGAGCGCCAGGCGCTTCACCTTCTTGTTGAGGGTGTAGCTGTAATCCCGGGGCTTGGGGGCAAAGACGATACCGCCGTGGGTCCACTGGGGGGCGCGGGTGCTGCCCTGACGGGCACGGCCGGTGCCCTTCTGGCGCCAGGGCTTCTTGCCGCCGCCGGAAACCTCGGCGCGGGTCAGGGCGCTCTGGGTGCCCTGACGGCAGTTGGCCAGGTGGTTCTTCACCACATCGTGAACAACGAAGGTGTTGGGCTCAATGCCGAACACGGCCTCGGAGAGGTCCACGTCGCCCACTTTCTTGCCGGACATGTTGTAAAGATTCGCCTTAGGCATGATTGACACTCTCCTTTCTCTTACTTGTTACGCGCAGAGGCCTTCTGCGGGTTGACACGGGCGGAAGCCTTCTGCGGGTTGTTGGACACGCCAGCCTCGCCCTTCTTCTCCTGGACTTTCTTGACGCTGGAGCGGATGGACACCACGCCGCCCTTGGGGCCGGGAATGGCGCCGCACACGGCGATGAGGCCCAGCTCCGCGTCCACCTGAACGATGTCCAGGTTCATCACGGTGACCTGCTCGGCGCCCATGTGGCCCGCGCCGATCTTGCCCTTGAAAATGCGGCTGGGGTCGGTGGCAGGGCCCATGGAGCCCGCATGGCGGTGAACAGGGCCGCCGCCGTGGGTCATGGGGGTACGGCCAGCGCCGTAGCGCTTGACCACGCCCGCAAAGCCCTTGCCCTTGCTGATGCCGGTGACGTCCACGCGGTCGCCCGCAGCAAAGGTCTCGCAGGTGATCACGTCGCCCACGTTCATCTCCGCGGCGTTGTCCAGCTTAAACTCCTTGAGCACCTTCAGCCGGGCGTCGCCCGCCTTTTTGAGGTGCCCGAGCTCCGGCTTGTTGAGCTTGCGCTCCGGCACGTCCTCGAAGCCGAGCTGGACGGCGGTGTAGCCATCCACTTCCTCGGTCTTCTTCTGCACCACGGTGCAGGGCCCCGCCTGGATGACGGTGACCGGAACGACCTTGCCGGCTTCGTCGAAGATCTGGCTCATGCCGACCTTCTTGCCGATAATGGCCTTTTCCATCTGGTACTTCCTCCTTATATAAGGTTATTGGTTGAAGGAGCGCGTCGCGAACAGGCGCAGCGTGACAGCCCGTGTCTCCTCCAACTTGACCCGCCCAGTATTAGCCGGGCGCAGTACAACAAAATTTAGGTGAAGCTGAAATTACAGCTTGATCTCGATCTCCACGCCGGCGGGGAGCTCAAGAGCCATCAACGCCTCCACCGTCTTGGGCGAGGGCTTGAGGATGTCGATAAGCCGCTTGTGGGTGCGGCGCTCGAACTGCTCCCGGGAGTCCTTATACTTATGAACGGCCCGAAGGATGGTGACGACCTCCTTCTTGGTGGGCAGGGGGATGGGGCCGGAGACACTGGCGCCGGTGCGCTTGGCGGTCTCCACGATCTTCTCCGCGCTCTGGTCGATGAGCTGGTGATCGTATGCCTTCAGGCGAATACGGATCATTTCCTTCTGTGCTGCCATGTGGTTGTTCCTCCTTACAATGAATACGAAGTGTTTTCTTTGTCCACTCTTCGTATCGGTGAGAGATTTTCCTGTCCACGTTTCCGTGCGTATCACTCCTTGACATGAAGAAAGCCGGCATAACAAGCCGGCTGTCACCATGCCACGACGATATACGCCGTGAGCCAGGTTCCCTCAGCCGCCCGAATCCAGTCGGACATACTCCGCGGAAGTTACCGGCTTTCACCGCAATCTCCCGCATCAACGCAGTGCGCCCTTTACAGGCGCTCGGCTATTATATCAGTCTGCCTTCCCCTTGTCAAGGGTTTCCTGAACTTTTTTTGCTTTTTTTCTCCGATAGCGCACGCAGTTGAACACATTCCCCAAGATAAGCACATTTCCGCACAGGTAGAGCCACAGCAGCAGGATGATCACCGAGGCCAGAGACCCGTAGATGAGGGAGTAGCGGCTGGACATCCCGATGAAGAAGGAGAACACGATGGACGCGCCCACCAGGGCAACGGAGGCCAGTAGCGCGCCCAGAAACACAGGAGCCCGGGGCTTTCCCGGCGGTGCGGCCATGAGGTAGACCACCAGCACCAGCAAAAATACCATGCCGAACAACAAAAGGAACCGGATCCACTGCCAGTCCCAGGTCACGTCCCAGAACTGCAGCGGCAGATACCGCTCGATCAGATGGAAGAACCAGTTCCCCGTCATCACCACGACGATGGATACATAAATGGTAATGAGCAGCAAAATAGAGAACAGCACGCTCACCACCACCTGGAGGATGCCGCCGTAGCCCTTGCGGCCATAGATATCGTCCATGATGTTCATCAGGGAACGCACCGCCCCCGAGGCAAAGAACAGGGTCATAAAGATGCCCGCCGCCAGCAGTCCGGCGGACTCGTTGACAGTGATGTAATTCAGATATTCCGCCATCACCCCCAGCAGGCTGGGGGGAAGAAAGGGCTCCAGTCCCCGCAGGACGCTTTCCGGGTCCACGTTGAGCACGCCGATGAAGGCGTTGATGCAGATGAGGATGGGAAAGAAGGTCAGAATGAGGAAATAGGCCAGCTCGGCAGAGCTGCGCCCCACATTCTTGCCGAAATAGATCTCCGCCATCTCCCGCACGAATTTCACCTTGGAGTTCTCCCATAGCCTGCGCCACATTTTCCTCACCTCCTCCTTATTATAACCCCGCTCACCAGCCTAAAGCCGCATAATCTGTCAATCCCGACGACCACGCCTGGGTCTCCTTGGGATAGAGCACGTCGTACAAAAACTGCCGGTAGGTATTCAACAGTCCCTCGTCCTCCTGAGGGACCTGCAGGGTGGGCGTCCCAGCGCCGTCCACATACAGGCTGCCATGATACTCCCGCAGGTTCTCCTTGGACATGTCCACCCACTGGAAGTAGGCTGGCTTCTCTACCCCCGCCCAGCCCAGGGTCAGACTGCCCAGCTGCATGGCCCCGACCTCCTTTGGCGCCTTGAGCCGGGCGCCGTAGTTGTTCCAGACGAAATAATTGGTGGAATACATCTGCTTCACCGTCTCCGCGCTCCACTGGGCAATGTCCGCCGTGGGCACATAGCCCAAGGCGGAGAAGATGGAGTGGTCGGGGGTCACGTACATCCCGGGCAGATGATCCCCCCAGAACACCAGGATCACCGGCTCGTCATAGTCCTCCAGATAATCCACCAGCGCGCCCAGGGCCACGTCGGCGTTGTGAAGTCCCTGGGCCAGGGCGTCCACGCTGCCCAGATCCTCCTCGTCCAGCAGGGTGCTGGACGTACCCAGCCCGGAGGGCTGGGTATATTTCCCTTCAAAGATAGGCTGATGGTTGCCCATGGACAGGGCGTAAAGGAACAGCGGCTCCCCGTCCGCCTTCTCCTCCAGCTTCTCAATGACCGCGTCGGTGAGGGCCATGTCGCTGAGATAGGGCCCCTGCCGAGGGGTATCTGACGGAAAGTCCGCCTCAAAGGTCATGTCGTCAAACCCGATGTCTGCCAGGTTGTTTCGGCGGTTGTAGAGCTGGTCGTTATAGGTATGTATCATGGCGGTGTGGTAGCCCGCCTCCCCAAAGGCCTTCACGATGGAGGGCGCGTTGGCATACGCGCCGACCGCTGACAGGGTGGTGAGGGTGTCCCGCTCGGGCACCAGCCCCGCAGGAATGCCGGTGAACACCTCCATCTCCACGTTGCCCGTGCCTCCGGCATAGCTGTTGGTCAAAAACACTCCGGAGGGCGTGCTTTTGCAGATAGCGTGAAAATTGGCCACCGGGTCGGTCTCAAACTCCACTCCGGGCAGTACCACCGCCGGGTCGCAGAAGCTCTCCGACATGAGCATGATGACCGTGGGGAGCTTTCCTCTCTTGGCCGTCAGGTCAGGAAACAGCCCCTGAGAGGGAGAGGGAGAGACGGGGGCCAACGCTTCGATAAGGTCGCTGGGGTCCGCCGGGTCCAGATCAGGGGGCGGCGCGTTCATAGACCGGCTGACCACCCGCAGCACGCCGCCGTACAACCCCGCAAGCAGGCCCAGACGGTCGTCCCGCTCGGCCTGGTTCTCCGTCTTGGGTCCGGTATAGTAAAACCACGGCGCCAGCAGAACCGCCGCCGCCACCGCCACGGCGATCAGCGCGGCGATCCCCCGGCGGCACTTCCCCTGCAGATCCTTAGGCAGTGCCGGAGCCAGCACCTTCGCCGCCGCCACCGCGCCCACCAGCAGGACCGTCGCCAAAATGCCCCAGCCTGGAAAGCGCAGCTTGGGGGGCATAAATTCCATCAGCGTCCCGGCGTTCCCCGCCAGGGCCATGTCGCTGACCACCAGGCCGATGCCGTTCACCGACAGCTTCAGATAATTCACCACGCACAGGATCAGCGCGGGGACCGCGGGGATCAGGATCCCGATCCACAGCCGCTTCACCGCCAGCGCGGCCAACAGCATAAGGCAGGCCACAGCCAGGTAGGTGAGCAGGAACGCCGCAGGCTCACGGCCCAGCCAGGAAAACACACTTAGGGGAGACACCCGGGTGATGAACTCGATGGACAGGATCAGCAGCAAGGGCGCCGCGCACAGCCACACCCAGAACCACCGCTCATCGCCCTTGCCCCAGGGCCTCCGGTCCATGCCGACGCCTCCCTTCCCAAAAATGTCCACATTATCTTCTAATATATCGCATTGTACCATACCACCCCCTAAAAATCAACTTTCCTTTTCCCTTCCCGTATGCTATAATGTGCTATGTATGGAATAGACCGGTACAAAAGGAAAACTACCGTTTTAGAAAGGGAGTATCTACCCATGAAAATCTTTCTCTCCGCCGACATTGAAGGCACCTGCGGCATCACCGACTGGAGCGAAACAGAACGCTCCACCCCCAAGGACTACAACCCCTTCCAGCGTCAGATGACCCGGGAGGTCTGCGCCGCCTGCGAAGGAGCCATCGCCGCGGGCGCCAAGGAGGTCTTCATCAAGGACGCCCACGACTCTGCCCGCAACCTGGATGTCCCCTCCCTGCCCCAGCAGATCCGCATCCTCCGCGGCTGGACCGGCGACCCCCTTACCATGATGAGCGGGGTGGACAGCGACGACTTCGACGCCGTCTTCTTCACCGGCTACCACGCTTGGGCCTCCTGCCCCGGCAACCCCCTAAGCCACACCATGAACCTGCGCAACGAGTATGTGGAGCTCAACGGCGTGCGCATGAGCGAGTTTTTGATGAATACCTACACCGCCTGGTACTACGGCGTCCCCGTCACCTTCCTATCCGGTGACAAGGACCTGTGCGACTTTGCCCGGGAGCTCATCCCCGGCATCACCACCGTCCCCGTCAACCAGGGCTTCGGCGGCGGCGTGGTGTCCATCCACCCCGACAAAGCCGTCCAGCTCATTGGCGATGGGGCCAAGGCCGCCGCTAAGGCCGGCAAAAAATGCAAGCCCGCCCTCCCCGCCGACTTTGACACCCTGGTGCGCTTCAAGGAGCATAAGCACGCCTACTCCAAGTCCTTCTACCCCGGCGCGGAACTGGAGGAGGGCAAGGCCGTCCGCTTCCGCAGCGACGATTGGTTCGAGATGCTCCGCTTCTACCACTTTGTCCTGAGTGACGCGTGACCCTTCCCCCGTTTGACGTGCCTGCCTGAAAGGAGGCTTTTGCCATGCCCGAAAACACCCTGCGCCTCGCCGTTCTCATTGACGCGGACAACGCCCCCCGCACCGCTATGAAGGCGGTGATGGCGGAGATCGCCGTCTATGGTACCCCCACCGTCAAACGCATCTACGGCGACTGGACCACCCCCAACATGGGCACCTGGAAGCCCATCCTGCTGGAAAACGCCATCACCCCCATCCAGCAGTACAGCTACACCACCGGAAAAAACGCCACCGACTCCGCCATGATCATCGACGCGATGGACCTTCTTTACAATAACGACTGTGAAGGTTTTGTCCTGGTCAGCTCGGACAGCGACTTTACCCGCCTGGCCACCCGCCTTCGGGAGGCGGGCAAGAAGGTCATCGGCATGGGGGAGCGCAAGACCCCCGAGCCCTTCATCGTGGCCTGCGATAAATTTATCTATATTGAGGTCATCCGCAACGCCGCCGCCACCGGCGCCCCGGCGGACGAGGCGTGGGATGCCTCCAGGCCCAGCCTGAAACCCCGCCGCCGGGACGGTGCCGTTACCGCCCAGGGCGTGCCCCAATCGGTGGTGGACTTGATCGCCGACTCCCTCTCCATGATTGCCGACGAAGACGGCTTTGCCTTTATGGGAGAGCTGGGCAACCTCATCCTCCGTAAGCACCCCGACTTTGACCCCCGCAACTACGGCTTCCAGAAGCTGACCCAGCTGGTCAAAAGCCTGGACCGCTTTGAGATCGACGCCCGCCCCACCTCCAACCCCCACACCAAGCACGTGTACCTCCGGGACAAAGAGGCGGAATAAAAGGAGATGTATTCTTATGGCCAAACTGGATCAAACCTTTGCCGGCGATTTTGACACCGTTCTCTCCCGGTTGGAATCCGCTGTGCTGGAGGGCAGTGTTTCCTCCTCGCTGGAGGACAGCGCCGACTACACCATTGGCACCGTCCGCGTGGCCATTCGGATGTTCGAGCGATATAGCTACATCGGCGGCAACCGTGTCGCGATGTGCGTTACCCTTACCGGCGACGACGGCTGGCTCCATCTCACCGCGATCACCGCCGGCGGCAGCCAGGCCATGTTTTTTAAGCTCAACACCTTTGGCGAAGAAGCGTTCCTGGACACCATAGCAGATCTGGTCAATAGCCTGTAATCTGAAAAGGAGGCCCTTATGGAGCTTCACTGCCTGTCCCTGCCCCCGCTGGGGGCCAACTGTTATCTGCTCAAGCTGCGAGACCGCCTGGACGGCCTGGTCATTGACCCCGGCGGCGCGCCGGAGGCGGTGGTCCACGCCTGCGGGGAGTTGAACATGACTCCCGCCGCCATTCTCTTGACCCACAGCCACTTTGACCACGTAGGCGCTTTGAACGGCCTGTTGGAGGTCTGGCCCGGCCTGCCCGTCTACGCCCACTCCGGGGACCTTTCCCGCCCCTTTGCCCCCTCCGAGCTGTTCCCCCTCGATCTTGCCACCCTTTCCTCCTGGCAAGAGCTTCACGATAACGAAACGTTATCTCTTGCCGGAATTCAACTTCAAGTGCTCCACACGCACGGGCACTCTAAGGGCTCGGTGGTCTTCCTCTGTGAGGACTGCCTGTTCACTGGGGACACCCTCTTTTGCGGCTCCATGGGCCGCACCGACTTCCCTGGCGGAGACGTGACGGAAATGCTCGACTCTCTCCGGCGGCTGGGTGAGCTGACGGGAGACTTCACCGTCTACCCCGGTCACGACCGTCCCACCACGCTGGAGGCGGAGCGGCGGAGCAACCCCTACCTGCGGGAGGCGATGGCGCGATGAAGCTGTGGCTCACCTCGGACAACGTGGACTGGGACAGGTCGCGCTACCACTACGCCGCGGAGCAGATGCTGCTTACCCTCTTTCCCACAGAGCGGCCCGAGTACCCCGACGGCCCCTCCCCCACCTCTCTGGCCGCCGAGGACAACGCCGTGATTTTTACCCTCCACCGGGGCAAAAAGCTCACCAATATGAGCGCCCTGCTCCTGCGGGACGGGCGGTGGAACAACGGCGTGGTGCGCTTCCCCAGCGAACAGCTGGACGAGCCGCCGGAGCGTGTGTACCACACCGTTTCCCATGCCCTGAAGCATTCCTTTTACAAGGCGGGGACCATGCTCCTGGGTCACGACCTCCCCTGGGGCTCCCTCACCGGGGTCCGGCCGGTCAAGCTCCCCACCAAGGCCCTGCTGGAGGGGGCTGCCCCCGCCCAGGCGGAAAAGGAACTGGCAGAGGTCTACCGCGTCTCCGCGCCCCGGCGCGCCCTGGCTATGGACTGCGCCCTCCAAAGCGTGAAAGCCATTCAAAGCCTGGCCCCTGACGAGGTTTCCCTCTATATCGGCATCCCCTTCTGCCCCAGCCGGTGCCTCTACTGCTCCTTTATCTCCGCGGCGGTGGACCAGTGTCTGCCCCTGGTGGAGCCCTTTGCAGACGCCCTTGTCCGGGAGATCAAGGCCGCGGGCGCGCTTCTCCAAAGGCGGGGCAAGCGGGTCCGCACCATTTACATGGGCGGCGGCACCCCCACCACACTGTCCCCGGCCCAACTGGACCGGATCCTTTCCGCGCTGGAGGCCCACCTCGGCCTCTCCCGGTGTACGGAGCTTACCGTAGAGGCGGGCCGTCCCGACACCATTACCCCGGAGAAGCTGGCGGTCCTGGCCGACCACGGCGTGGGCCGGGTGTCGGTAAACCCCCAGTCCATGGAGGATGAAGTCCTCCGCCGTATGGGCCGTCCCCACACCGCCGCTGACATTCACCGGGCCTATGCTCAGGTCCGCGCCGCCGGAGACTTTACCGTCAACATGGACCTGATTGCCGGGCTTCCCGGCGACTCTCCCGAGGGCTTTGCCCGCTCCCTGAACGAGGTGCTGTCTATGTCCCCGGAGAACATCACCGTCCACACTCTGGCGCTAAAGAAGGGCTCACGCCTCATGGAGCACCCAGAGGAGCTGCCCACCGACGGTGCGGTGGAGGCCATGCTAAACAGTGCGTGGGCCGCGTTGCGCGAGGCTGGCTGCGTTCCCTATTACCTCTACCGCCAAAAATATATGTCCGGCTCCTTTGAGAACGTGGGCTGGGCCAAGCCGGGAACGGAAAGCCTCTACAACATCATCATGATGGAGGAGCTGCACTCCGTCCTGGCTCTGGGTGGCGGCGGCGTCACTAAGATCATCGACGGCGACGGCAAGCTCACCCGCTACGCCAACCCCAAATATCCCAAGGAATACCTGGAGCGCCTCGACCACATCCTAGCGGAAAAGGAAACCCTTCCTTTGTAATTCCATTTTGTGAAAGAAGGTCATAATATGTCTGATTGTAGTCACAACTGTTCCACCTGCGGTGAAAACTGCTCGGAGCGGCAGGACCTCACCGCGCCCCTGAATCCCAGCTCCCACATCCAGCGGGTCATCGCCGTGATGTCGGGCAAGGGCGGCGTGGGCAAGAGCCTGGTCACCTCCACCCTTGCCTCCGCCGCCGCCAAGCTGGGAAAGAAGGTAGGCATCCTGGACGCCGACATCACCGGTCCCTCCATCCCCAAGGCCTTCGGACTTCACGACCGGGCGGTGGGAGACGACGCAGGCATCTACCCTGTCCCCACCCCCGGCGGCATCAAGGTCATGAGCCTCAACCTCCTCACTCCCGACGAGACAGACCCCGTGGTATGGCGCGGCCCGGTGATCGCCGGAGCGGTGAAGCAGTTCTGGACCGACGTGGTCTGGGGCGAGCTGGACTACCTCTTTGTGGACATGCCTCCCGGCACGGGGGACGTACCCCTGACAGTGTTCCAGTCCCTCCCCGTGGACGGCATCATTATGGTCACCAGCCCCCAGGACCTGGTGTCTATGATCGTCACCAAGGCGGTAAAGATGGCCCATATGATGTCGGTGCCCGTGCTGGGCGTCATTGAAAACTACAGCTATTTTAAGTGCCCCGACTGCGGCAAGGAGCACAAAATCTTTGGCGAGAGCCACCTGGACGAGGTAGCCAAAGCCACGAACCTGAATGTTCTGGCCCGTCTGCCCATGGACCCCGCCTTTGCCGCCGCCGCCGACAACGGCACCCTGGAGACCCTGGACCCCAACCCCTTGGCGGATGTAGCCGCCAAGCTGTTTGCTTAATTCTGCGACAAAAAAGCGCCGTGGACAACGTCCACGGCGCTTTCTATTGTACCTTAACCCTGGGCTGCCACGATTTCGATCTCCACCAGGCCGCCCTTGGGTAGGGTCTTGACCGCCACGCAGGAGCGGGCTGGGGGATCATCGGGGAAATACCCGGCATAGACGGCGTTCACCGCCCCAAAATCCTCCATGTTGGCCAGAAAAACCGTGGTCTTGACCACATCGCCATAGCTCATCCCGGCGGCGGACAGCACCGCGCCCAGGTTCTCCAGGCTCTGGCGCGCCTGAGCCTCCACGCCCTCCCGAAGCTCCCCCGTGGCGGGGTCCAGCCCCAGCTGGCCCGAGGTAAACAGCAGCCCCCCCGCCAGCTTGGCGTGGCAATACGGCCCGATGGCGGCCGGGGCGTTTTGCGCGGAAATGGTTTGTCTCATGTTGATTTCTCCTTTATCTGTTATGGGCGGCGCGCCGAGTCGTCGCGCCCTACACCTCAAATAAAATGGTCACCGGACCGTCGTTTACCGACTCCACGTCCATATGCGCGCCAAATACGCCGTGTTGAACCTCAAACCCATTCTCCCTGCAGTATTCCATAAACTGCTTGTAAAGTGTGTTCGCCAGCTCTGCCCCGGCTGCGCCGATGAAGCTGGGGCGGCGGGAGCTCACGTCGGCATAGAGGGTGAATTGTGAGACCACCAGCAGTTTCCCCTCCACCTGAGCCAGGTTCAAATTCATCTTGCCGTTCTCGTCCTCAAACACCCGCAGATTGCAGATCTTATCCGCCAGCTTTTTGGCGGTCTCGGGGGTGTCCTCCGGGCCGACCCCCAGCAGGACCAGATAGCCCCGCCCGATCTCTCCCGTCACCTGTCCCTCCACCGTCACCCTGGCGGAGGACACACGGGTCACCACCGCCCTCATCAGCGGTACTCCTTTGGCATGTCCTGGGCGTACATGGGGTCCAGTTCGATCTGCACCCAGTCTCCGCCGGTGCACTTCAGGCTGGTCACGTCGATCAGAGTCTCAATGGCCCCCACCCGGCCGATGACCTTGGCCCTCTGGCTGCCCACCCGGACGGCCAGATCGTCGCTCTTCGGCGGGAACAGCCGGGCCAGCAGGCCCTTGCGCCGGGGGCGGCTCACCGACAGTCCGTTCTGGTAGCCCACCGCCAGAGTGGCCACCCGGGTAGGCTTTTTCATCTTCACCGGGCTCTCATAGCCCACGGTGTGGCCCGCGGGGAGCCAGCGGATGTCCTCGATGGTGGCCTCGCAGTAGCCCACCCGCTGGAGCCCGTCGTTCTTGGTGCGCTTGCACCGGCCCAGAAGGGCGGAGCCCACCCGCACGGCGTCAAAGCGGGCAAAGTCATAGCGCAGGGTGGAAAAGCTGCCCGCGGCGTGGACCGTGCCCGTCTCAAACCCGGCGCGGTGGACCTGGCGGACCACCTGGGTAAACTCGTCCAGCTGGGCGGCAATGGCCTTCTCGTTGGTGGAGCTGGACTGAAACTGGGTATAGATCCCGGAGATGGCCACGTTCTGAAGGTTCTGGAACGCCGCCAGGATCTTGTCCGGCTCGGAGATAACAAAGCCGCCGTAGCCCATGCCGCTGTCCACCTGGATGTGGGCCTCGGCCACGGTGGAACGGCTCTCCGCCAGGGAGTTGAGGGCCATGCCCGCCTCGGAGGAGCCGATGGAGCAGATCACGTTCAGGTCCAGCAGCTGCTCCAGCTCCTGTCGGTTCACCGTGGAGCGGAGCATGAGGATCTCCTCCTCCACCAGCCCGGACTTGCGCAGCTTGGCGGCGTCGGACGGTTCGGAGACGGCAAAGCGGGTCACCCCGTGCTGGTGCAGCAGCCCCGCCATCTCCAGCAGGCCCGCGCCGCAGGCGTCTCCGGTCAAAACGGCGTATATCTTCGCTTTTCCGGCCTTTTGACGAATGGTCTCCAAATTGTTGACCACCGCCTGGCGGTCGATCAAAAGGCGTTTCATGGCAAAGCTCCCTTCTCTGTCTGGGTTTGCCGTGATTATAGCACAAAAGGCCTTGGTTGACAAGCAAAGAAAAAAGGACCTCCGGTTTCCCGGAGGTCCTTCGTTGTGCTTAGGTTTGTGCTGTGTGTCGGACTGGATTAGGCCACACCACTAAGCAGCCACAGCGGTGCGCACCACGTAGATGTACTCAGCATTGCCGTCGCTGGCCATCACGATCACACTATAGGTGTAGCTGGTGCCGTCGTCCACCTCGAAGTTGTCGGGGGAGAACACGCTGGCGGAGTCAAACGCCCCTTCCTCGTCAATGTCGATGACCACAGCCACGGTGGCATTGTCGTAGGAGTAGGTGTTGCTGCCGGCGGCCACAACGCCGTTGCCGATCTTCAGGGTCTCTGCAGCGGTCTCGGTAGTCGCGGTAACAGTAGCCACATTGTCGCTCACGCTGGTGATCTGGTAGAAGCCAACCTCCAGCTCCTTGTCGGTGTCAATGGCCAGGGTGGTCTCGGAACCCTCAGCGTCCACGATCTCGTAGACATACTTGCCGTCGGTGTTCAGGTCATAGGCTTCCTTGTCCTTGATGTAGATCAGGCCGTCGGAGCCGTCGCCGGCAAACTTGTCGGTCTTGAGGAAAGCGTAGGTGACCACGCCGTCATCCAGGAAAGCAACGCCGCTGGCGCTGTCCATCTTGGGCACGTTCTTGTAGCCGGTGTAGACGAAGAACTCGCTGTCGTCATCGCCGTTGGTCTTCTCAACCAGGAACACAGTCTTGTTGTTGGCAGTGTTGGTGGTGTCGAACTTGGGCTCAGCAGTGATCTTCGCATCGGTAATGTTGGTGGTCGTCTTCGCAGTAACCTCATAGTTACCCTTGCTGTTGACGGAGAAGTCGATCAGCTTGCCGTTCAGGCCGGTAGCATCAGACTCCACAAAGTCCTCGTCCTTGTCGCCGATCTTCGCAACCTTGACGATCTCGGTGCTGCCGTCGGTGAACAGGAGCTCCAGCTCAACGCTGGCGCTGGCGGCATTGATGCCGGTGCCGGCGGGATTGAAGCCGGTCTGGAGGACATAAGCGACCTCCTTATCAGCCTCACCGCTGACCTTGACCAGGTAGCACACGGTGCCGTTGATATCCAGATAGAAATCGTACTCGTTGTCCTTGTTGCCGCTCACGTCCCAGGAAGCAAAACCGGGAGCGTTGTCACCAGTCACAGCGATACCGGACTCCTCATACTGAGTGCCAGCAACGGTCAGCTTGCCACCACGCTTGCTGGTGACCTTACCAGTGACCTTCTCAGCCTTCTCAAAGACCACGTTGCCATTGTTGTCGGTGTTGACCAGAACGATATCGTCCTCGGCCAGGCCCTGATAGCCCTCCACCTTGTCAGCGGCAGTCCAAGCAATGATGCCATTGACGCGAACCTGCAGCTCGTCGTTGCGGGTACGGGTCTCGGGATCAGCGCCCACCTTCTTCACGGTGTAGGTGGTAACCTTGATCATGTTGACCTTGCCGTCAGCAGTGAAGACCTCAACCTTGTTGCCGGCCTTAGCGGCATGTTCCGTAACAGCTGTCTCAGTGCTGCTAGCGCCGTTCAGGTAGTAGGTAATGGTGTCGGCAGCGCCACCAACATAGTCGTCCTTCTTCTCGGTGGTGATGTCAGACAGAGCCACGCCCTTGGTGAAGACCTTGGCAGCGGAGCTGGCAGCCTTAGCCACGGAGGTGGACACAACGCTATCAAACTCGTTGGTAGAACCCTTGACCTTAATGAACACGGTGACAGTCTCGCCCACCAGAGCGGAAGAAGCCTTCACGTCAGAGAGCTGGCTGGCAGTGTACTTGCTGGGGTCCATCTCGGTAAAGGTAGCCACGCCCTTGTCGTTCACGGAAGCAACCTTAGCGGTGACAGGGAGAATGCTGAACACGTCACGGCCCAGGGTAGCGCCCTTCTCATAGCTCACGACGTAGGAAACGCCCTGATCGCGGCGGTACTCGGGGGTAACGGTCTGAGCCTGCAGAGCGTTGTACACGATCTGAGCGGCGTTGTCGCGGGTCAGGTTGACCATAGCGGTCTGGCTGCGGTCGATCTCGTCCATCAGGCCGTTACGCTTAGCGTCGGTCATGATGTTGCCGGCCCAAGCGGCGTCGTTCTGATAGCCGCGGTCGTCGGCGTCATAACCGAGGACAGTCAGCATGGTCTTCAGACCGGCAGCCACGGTGACAGTGCCGGTGGGCATATAGTTGCCCAGGCCGTCGCCAGCGATATACTTATTGGCAAACAGGTAGTTGATGTAGCTCTCCGCCCAGTTGCCGGCAATGTCCTTCAGGCCGGTAGCGGTGCCCAGGTAAGCATCGGCGTTGTCATCACCGGTAGCGGTGAAGTACACCAGCTTCGCCCAGGAAGCGCGGTCGATGGTCTGGTCGGGGCCAAAGGAGCCGTCGGGCAGACCGTTAATGATGCCCAGGTCAACAGCCAGGGCAACAGCGTCCTTGTGCTCGACCTTATCCCAGTCGGTAAAGTCAGCAGCACTCTTCTTGGTCTCGGCGGCGGAAGCGATGGTGAACATCCCGAGGATCATCACCAGGGCCAGGCCCAGCGCCAAAACCTTCTTCAGGTTCTTCATAGGAAATTCCTCCTTTTCAAATTTGACTTCCGGCGCCCTCAGGGAGCACCTCCGTCTTACATCCCGCATCTTATCACCTCCTGCTCCCTCCGTCAATACTTTTTCCCTATCTGTAACATAAATGAAATATTACGTCGAAGCGCGACCCGTAGGCGCATAGCGACCGATGGACCGGAGCGAGGCCGAGCGGAGGCGGGCGTGCCCGGCGCAGACCAGGCCGAGCCGGAGGGAAGCGGGAGCGGCCATGCGCCCAACGGGAGCGTGACAAGGGCGAAGCGCGACCCGTAGGCGCATAGCGACCGATGGACCGGAGCGAGGCCGAGCGGAGGCGGGCGTGCCCGGCGCAGACCAGGCCGAGCCGGAGGGAAGCGGGAGCGGCCATGCGCCCAACGGGAGCGTGACAACGCAAAATTCAGAGAGGTTGACAAAGCAATGGGGATGTGTATAATAGCAGAGGAAGGGCATTGCGACAAGCGGTTCAGCCCGTTTGGTCTATTTGGATCTTGAGCTCAGCTCAAAGCAACCGTCACCGCTGCGGGTGGCGGTTTTGTTATACATGCGAGGTGATACTATGGATTTTCAGGCCGGGGAATTTGATATTGCCGTCATCGGTGCGGGGCACGCGGGATGCGAGGCCGCGCTGGCCGCGGCGCGCCTGGGTGCAAGGACGGTGTGCTTTGCCGTCAATCTGGACAGCGTGGGCAACATGCCCTGCAACCCGGCCATCGGCGGCGCGGGCAAGGGCCAGCTGGTACGGGAGCTGGACGTTCTGGGGGGCGAGATGGGCCGCATTGCGGACGCAGCGGCGATCCAATACCGTGTGCTGGGCCGTGGCAAGGGCCCGGCGGTGCGCTCCAGCCGTGCCCAGGCGGACCGAATGGAATACCGCAAGCGGATGAAGGAGGTCCTGGAGGGGCAGGAGCGTTTGCACCTCGTGCAGGCGGAGATCGTTGAAATTCGCGTGGACGAGACGGGCGCGGTGTGCGCGGTGGTCAGCGACAGCGGCGCCATATATAAGGTAAGGGCGTGCGTGATCGCCACAGGGACCTTCCTGGGGGGACGGACCATCTGCGGGGAGGTCGTTCGGGAGAGCGGCCCGGACGGTCTGGCGGCGGCGACGAGGCTCACCGCCTCGCTGGCGGCCCTGGGCCTGCCTCTTCGTCGGTTCAAGACGGGCACTCCGCCCCGGGTGCTGGGCCGGACCATCGACTTTTCTAAAATGGAGGTCCAGGAGGGGGACGGAGATTTTCGCCCCTTCTCCGCCGCGTCGCACCCCGTTGAAGCACAAGCACGGTGCTACCTCACCTACACCACGGCAGAGACCCACGCGATCATCCGCTCGAATCTCCACCGCTCTCCCTTATTTTCTGGGGTGATCGAGGGGGTGGGCCCCCGGTATTGTCCGTCTATTGAGGATAAGATCGTCCGCTTTGCCGACAAAGAACGTCATCAGTTGTTTTTGGAGCCTATGGGATCGGATACCGACGAGTGGTATATTCAAGGCTTGTCCAGCTCCCTGCCCGAGGAAGTACAGCAGCGGATCGTCCACTCTATCCCCGGTCTGGAGGGGGCTCACATCACCAGGCGGGCCTACGCCATCGAATACGACTGTGTCGATCCCACAGCGCTGAAGCCCAGTCTGGAGTGCAAGGCCGTCCCCGGCCTCTACGGCGCGGGGCAATTTAACGGCACCTCGGGCTACGAGGAAGCGGCAGTCCAAGGGTTTTTGGCGGGAGTCAACGCCGCCCGGGGGCTTTCGGGCCAAGAGCCGGTAGTGCTGAACCGCTGGGACGGCTATATGGGGGTGCTCATCGACGACTTGGTGACCAAGGGCACTCCAGAGCCCTACCGCATGATGACCTCCCGGACGGAATACCGCCTCACCTGCCGGGAGGACAACGCCGACCTGCGGCTCACAAAGCTGGGGCACGAGATCGGACTGGTGTCCGGGGAACGGCTTAGGGCGGTGGAGGAAAAGTACGCCTCCGTCGCCGCGGAGATCAAGCGGCTGGAGAAAAAGGGGTTGGCGGCGGTCCTCCGCCGCCCGGAGGTAGGCTACCTTGACCTCAACGACCCCGGGCGGCCCGGCTTGCCGTCCGAGGTGGTGGAGCAGGTGGAGATCTCCATTAAATATGAGGGCTACATCCAGCGGCAGGAGCGGCAGATGGCGGAGCTCAAGCGCATGGAGGCCCATATCTTGCCCGAGGACATGGACTATTCCTCCATCGACGGCCTTCGTCTGGAAGCCCGGCAGAAGCTAGCGGCCATCAGGCCCCGAAATCTGGGGCAGGCGGGACGCATCTCCGGGGTGTCCCCCGCCGACCTCACCGCTCTTATGTTTTATCTGGAGAAGCGCGAGGATAGACACGCCGCCGGGCTTGGAGCCGCCCGCACCCTAAAAACAGGCGAAAGCGTGTCCAATCCGAGCGTGACAGTGGAGGCAGGCCATGAAAAGTAAGATCGTTCTGGGCCTCTCCGGCGGTGTGGATTCCGCTGTGGCGGCGCGGCTTTTGAGGGACCGGGGCTATGAGGTCCACAGCGTCTATCTGGATAACGGCGTGGGTGATCCTGCCCCCGCCCGGGAGACCGCCGCCGCCCTGGGCCTGCCCTTTCGCGTTTTCGATATCCGCAACGCCCTGAACGCCAAGGTCTGCCGTCCCTTTTACGAGAGCTATCTGCGCGGGGAAACCCCCTCTCCCTGCGCGCTTTGCAACCCTTCTGTAAAGTTTCCGGTCTTGCTGGCTGTAGCCGATGAGCTGGGAGCCGCACACGTGGCTACCGGGCACTATGCCCGCGCGGAGGACGGCCGCCTCCTGCGGGGACGGCCTGCCAACGACCAGTCCTATCTGCTGGCGCGGCTGACTGCCGCCCAGCTGGAGCGGATCGTCTTCCCTCTGGGCGGGTACGAAAAGACCGAGGTCCGCGCTCTGGCAGAGGCGGCAGGACTGTCCGTGGCCAAAAGGCCGGACAGCATGGAGATCTGCTTTATCCCGGACGACGATTACGCCGCTTGGCTGGAGTCCTACGGCCCCACCCCGCCCCCCGGGGATTTTGTGGACGGCGCGGGCCGCGTTTTAGGACGCCATAAAGGCATTCACCATTACACCCTCGGTCAGGGCCGTGGGCTGGGGGTATCCGGGCCGCACAAGTATTACGTCTCGTCCATTTGTCCTGACGTTGATCAGGTGGTCCTCTCCGACGGCAGCGACCTGTTTGCCCAAAGCGTCCTCTGCCGGGACGTCAATTGGCTTACCTCTCCCCCAAACGCTCCCGCAGCGGTTACCGCCCGCTTTCGCCACTCCAAGGACGAGACCGCCGTCATCCTCTCTCTCCAAGACGACGGCTCCCTTCTGGCCAAGGCGCAGACCCCCGTCCGCGCCCCCACCCCGGGACAGCTGGCCGTGTTTTACGACGGGGACGCGGTGGTGTGCTCGGGATGGATCGTGTAAATTTGGAATTACCCCTTGACAGATGACGTTGGGCAAGGTATAATACCATCGTTGTCGCGGGTGTAGCTCATCTGGTAGAGCGCCACCTTGCCAAGGTGGAGGTAGCGAGTTCGAGCCTCGTCACCCGCTCCAAAAGGAAAGAAGTATGCGCAAGCATACTTCTTTCCTTTTGCTGTTAGCAGGGCAGGCTCGACGAGGCGCCATCAGACATGCTCTGATGGCGCCTTTCCTCACGCCGGACACTGGCGGCCGGTGTGGTCTATGGTGTAATTTCCCGGCAGGATCAGCTCAGATATGGGCACCAAGGTGTACCCCTGGCCGATGAGGTTTTCCAAGATGCCGGGCAGGGCCTCGGGGGTGTGCTTGGCGGCGTTGTGGAAAAGAACAATAGACCCCGGCTGGACTTTGGAGGTCACCCGCTTGGTGATGTCCCCGGCGGACAAGTCCTTCCAGTCCAGCGAATCCACATCCCACATAGTTTCAATCGGTTGCAGCGCAACAGTTTCCAAGTTTTCATATCACCTAAGCTTGTTACACCACTAAAAATATTTAAAGGCAAGCATTAATGCCAAAACGACACAGTAAATATTTGATTCTTGTTGCGCTATCTCCATCAAAGTGCTATAATAATAATTACTTCTGTGCAAACGAGTTGACTAGTTGATTGATTTTCTTTAATCGGACATTTTTATATTCAACCAATACTTGCTGGGCACATGGTGAATCTACTAATTCTTCAAGATATTTGATGCTGTTGTCAAGTTCGTCCAGTTGTCTGCAAATAATGCGTACCATTTTGATAAATTCACTTTTTTGTTTCATGTGTTGCATCCTCCTCAGCGTTTGATTAAAGAAATAAGGTGGTGCTTAATATGCGTGAGTTTGAGGAACTCAAAGCAAAATTGTCCGAAGATCCTCAAAGTTTTGTGGCAATTTTGGGCGCAGGAGTATCAATTCCTGCAGGCTTGCCCTCATGGAGCGGACTGCGTGATATACTTTGCGATGCAATACCCGATGTCATCATCGATGAGGACGATGCACAGCGTGCTGTTGACACAGCAAAGGCAGCTACCGATTTGTGGCACTCTTTCTCGCGTTTAAGAACATCGTTGGGCCCCTTCAAGTACGAAAAAACGATTCGTGGCGCATTGGATATTACAGAGAAAGATATACCACCCCTGTATAAGCAGTTATGGAAATTGAACATTTCTGGTATAATTGACTTTAACCTTGATAAATTTGCTATTAACGCGTATAGCGCGGTAAATAAAACTGCCGTTGATTTCGCCTCAGCTAGGGAGCCTCATATTACTCAACTGCACAGAGCTTGGTTAGTAGATCCACGGAGTGACAATACCTGTTCGGTATATGGATACAAAACGCTTCGGTACATCGGCAATGGTGCCTTTGGTTCTGTGTTTGAAGCCGAAGATTTAGATGGAAATCGTTGCGCATTAAAAGTCCTTTTGCCTGATGTAAAAGATAAAATGTCATATCTGAGTTGCTTTCGGCGCGGAATCCGTTCAATGAAGATTTTGCGAGACAAAAACATTGCTGGAATGGTTAAAATACACGATTCTTATGAAATCCCGGCGTGTATTGTCATGGACTTAGTTGATGGAATCACCTTGCGTACAGCTATTAATAATAGATACATATCTGCTTTAGAGGTGAAGCTTTCCATTTTAGAGCAGATTGCAAGCATTATTCATTCTGCACATCAATTAGAGGAACGTATTTTGCACAGGGATTTGAAACCCGAAAATGTTATGCTCGAAGAATGTTACAGTGCTGTAGATTTTGACAATTCGGATACCCCTCCAAAAGTTAAGGTACTAGACTTCGATTTGTCTTGGCACAGAGGTGCAACCGAAAAAACTGTGATAGCTGGTGCGGTGTCGCAAGGATTTATGGCCCCTGAGCAGGTAGACACATCAGTTGATAGATCTCTTTCTCGAAATACAGCCGTTGATGTTTATAGTATTGGAATGCTAGCATTTTATGTTTTAACTGGGACTAATCCGATTCCGAACCAAGCATTACTGCAGGGGTTTCACTCTAATTTGCTCTCCGCACTCTGCGCGGTGCAAAAGTATAATTAGATTTTATATCAGGAATGGCGGAAAACATTTGCGAAATTCGGCGAGAACTTGATAACTAGTGGCCTATGATTGAGTATATAGCTATTATAGAACATCTGTTCTTGAAATGCAAGAGCAAATTTTGCTTTCTCAATGCAAATACAGCAGTATGTTGTGGAAGAGGGAGTTGCCGATGCTAGCAACCCCCTCTTTTCACACCCTCCACGCCACCTCGGCTTTTTCCCGAAACAGCTGGACGGTTTGGATGAATTGCCCGGCCACCAGCTTTTTCTGCTCGAAGTCCAGCGCGGTGAAGTCGATGCGCCGAGGGGGCAGTTTTGGTCTGGTGCGCTCCTTTGCCTGGGCCTGCAGCAGCTCCTGCCGCTCCTGCTCCAGCCGCCGAATGGTGCGGTTGACGTAGGGCATGGTCACCTCGTCGCTCTCTGCCAGGGCCGCCATGAGGCGGTCTATTTTTTGCTCGATGGCCGCCAGCTGCCGGGCCGCCTCCTGATCCTCCAGTTCCTTGGCGTCCACCTCCGGGCACTCGTCCAGCAGCCGCTCCAGTTCCCGCTGGATCTCTTGCTCCAAGGTCGGCAAGTCCACCCGAATGGACTGGTCGCACACTCCCAGGTTGGACCGCCCGCTGCACACCAGATAATACTTGTCCCCGTCCTTCATCACCTTCACGCTGTACCCGCACTGGCCGCATTTCAGCAGTCCGGAGAGCCAAGTGTGCTTTCCCCTGCCGTTGCCGCCTAGTTGGCGGTTAGCGTCCAGCTTATACTGGCACCGCAGCCACAGGTCGGAAGGGATCACCCCCGCGTGGGTTGCCAGGGAGAAGTGCTGGCCCGACAAGTCCCGGTACTTTCCCGCATTCTTATCCCTCTTGCCTACGATCATCCCGGCATGGCTCCCGTCAAAGGCGTCCAGGCCGTTCCCGAACTGCAGCCCCTTCCCCTGGTAGTATAAGTACACGTCCTCGTCTGCCATGACGTATAAGGGACTGTGCAGGATGCGCGACAGGGTCACGTTGTCCCACGCCGCCCGCTTGGGCGCGGCGATGCTCTTGGCGTTCAACGCCTTGGCGATGCTGCCCAGGGACTCTCCATCCTGGGCGTAGCGGCAAAAAATCTCCTCCACTGTCTCCATGTGGCCGTTGGGGATCAGCCCCGGCGACAGCTTTCCCGCCGCGTCGGGCAGCCGTCCCAGAGAAAACCCGTAGGGCGCAGGCCCGCCGGGCCACGAGCCCAACCTGGCTCGTTGGTAGTAGTTGTCCCGCACCCGCTCGGCGGTGGTCTCCCGCTCCAGCTGAGCAAAGACCATAATAATGCTGAGCATGGCTCGGCCCACAGGCGTGGAGGTGTCGAATTTCTCGTTCACCGAGACAAACTCCACCCCGTGCCGACCCAGCACCTCCCAGAGCTGAGAAAAGTCCGCTAGAGAGCGGGAGAAGCGATCCAGACGGTAGACGATCACCCGCTGGATCAGCCCCTTCTCCACGTCTGCCATCATGCGCCGGAAGTCGGGTCGGTTGGTGTTCTTGCCGGAGAAGCCCTTGTCCTGATAAACGGCGATTTCTCCTTGGGCTTCCCTGCAGCAGAGGTCGATCTGCCCTTGGATGGACAGGCTGTCCCGCTTGTCCACCGACTGCCGGGCATAGATGGCGTCCAAGCGGGACACCCCCTTTCTTTGGTAGCTTTCGGTTTACTTCGCTGCCTTCAAGCCCCGCAAGCAGGCCCGGTAGAGGGCGGAGAGCAGGTCAGGCCTGTTGTCCACGGTCGGATGAGAATGTGTAATTTCCATGAAAATCCTCCTTTCCAACGTGTTCTTATCCTCATAATATGCAGTTGGTGGTGGACAAAATGCCTGGCTCGTCCCGCAGGCGGATGCCTTTCAAAAGACTGATCGGGTTGACCTCCCCCGGCCTGCGGCTTCTGTGTTTGGCGACCTTCCCTGGGAACGTATTGTCCAGATAGGTCACTAACTGCGCCGCAAATGCCGTGTAGCTTGTCCCTGGATAGCGGACCGAAAACGCACGGTGCAGGTCGGCGGTAAAGGTCTCCGCATTCGGCTCCAGCACGCAGTCGGCACAAACAAACTCCGCCACCGCCTGGGACAGTGGGACCGCAGCTTGATCATCTCGGGCAATCACCTCATTCAGCCGGAAGTCTCCCGCGAACACATAATTTGCCTGCCGCAAGCCCCAATAGGCCCGGATCGCCGTCACCACAATAGCGTCCCGCTCGGTGAGCAGCTTCTCTAGCAACTGACGGTCTTGCTGCTCCCTCGGCACAGTGTGGCGGAAGGGGATCACGACCAACCGCTGGAGAAAAGCGGGGTCGCTCTGGGTCAGGGTGACGGCGTGATTCGTCCCGAACAGGAACGTCGCACTGTTGCGGAATTTTGCCCGTGGCTGATATTTCACATCCGCCGTCACCAGGTCGTTTCCAGTCAGTGCCTTGAGCATTCCCACTGCCTTGCTGTCCCACGGCATAGCCGGAAGGTCCATGGAAAGGCACAGAAGTTTGCCCACCAGCTCTGACGGGCCAAAGTTGCGGCCAAGGTCGTTCAGACTCAAGGAGGTCACCGCGTCCAGCGGCATAAGACGGGTCAGAAACTCTCCCAGCAGGCTCTTGCCGCTGTTGGGCACGCCTTGCAGAAGGAAGAACGCCTTGGCGTTGGTGTCCGGCACAAGAGCGTAGCCTATCATCTGCCAGATACGTTGCTCCAAGGTGGCATCGCCACCGCTGACCTGGGATAAAAACCGGCTGAAAAGGGGGTGCTGACCTGCCAACTGTGGCGCATAGTTCGCCTCCACCCGCGCGGTGGAGAATATCCCCGCCGTGTGGGGCAGAAGTTTCCCATCAGCCAGGCGTAATAGGCCGTTGCAGAAGGATACGAAACCCCGATCCACCTCCGACATTTCGATGCGCCCTTCGTCTTTGAGGAAGGCGATCACCTGATCGATGAGCTTAGGGGAACCTTCCTTTTGCACTGAGCTGCGGCATATCTCCATAACATAGCGTTTCAGCTGATCCACGGTCACCGGCGCATAGGCGCGGCCATTGTGGACGTAAAAGGTCTCTCCGCACTGTCGAATCGGCAGCTGAGCCATCAGCTCCTGGGCCACGTCGTAGGGTCTGATTCGTCCTGTGGCCGGATTGGTTACAATGGTGGGGTTCAGCACCTGCGCCATTGGCTGCGGCACGGGCGGCGCAAAAGGCGGCTGCAGAGGTTGCGGCACCGGCGGTACGGTCGGCGGTGCTGACGGTTTCGCCGTAGGCGCGCCGGTGGCGGGTGTAGAGGGGAGCCCATCTGCTGCGTGGCAGCAGGCAGGCGTAATTCCGTCAGCAGACGGAGGCATGTCAAATATTACAGGTTCAAAAAATTCCATTGTCCGGCTCCTTTCAAGGCAGTTTTGCGCTGCAGCACCGCTCCAGCATACCAGCACAAAATTTGTGTGACAAGTCGTAAAAGAGCCGGTTTTTTAATCAGAACGTTTATTCCAGTTGAAATGAGAGGTTGCTATGAAAGTTCCGGAAAACAAAACTATTTGGCCTGAAGCTGAAAAATTTCTCCATAAAGTTCCTGATAACGGATTGGGTTACCCGCTATCAGTTGAAGAGTATGGTGTGCGCGTCAAAGAGCTTCGACTAAAGAGTGGGAATAAGTATTAAAACGCCCCGGAGCCCCTGTAAATCAAGGGTTCCGG